>NZ_LR134376.1:3037500-3775000 GCF_900637545.1 Aeromonas encheleia | reverse complement strand
TGGTTCTCCCCGAAAGCTATTTAGGTAGCGCCTCGGACGAATACTACTGGGGGTAGAGCACTGTTTGGACTAGGGGGTCATCCCGACTTACCAACTCCATGCAAACTCCGAATACCAGTAAGTAATATCCGGGAGACACACGGCGGGTGCTAACGTCCGTCGTGAAGAGGGAAACAACCCAGACCGCCGGCTAAGGTCCCAAAGTTCTGGTTAAGTGGGAAACGATGTGGGAAGGCTCAGACAGCTAGGATGTTGGCTTAGAAGCAGCCATCATTTAAAGAAAGCGTAATAGCTCACTAGTCGAGTCGGCCTGCGCGGAAGATGTAACGGGGCTCAAACCAGGCACCGAAGCCGCGGATTCACACTTATGTGTGAGTGGTAGGGGAGCGTTCTGTAAGTCTGCGAAGGTGTATCGAGAGGTATGCTGGAGATATCAGAAGTGCGAATGCTGACGTAAGTAACGATAAAGGGGGTGAAAAGCCTCCTCGCCGGAAGACCAAGGGTTCCTGTCCAACGTTAATCGGGGCAGGGTGAGTCGACCCCTAAGGTGAGGCCGAAAGGCGTAATCGATGGGAAGCAGGTTAATATTCCTGCACGACTTGTAATTGCGATGGGGGGACGGAGAAGGCTAGGTGGGCCAGGCGACGGTTGTCCTGGTGAAAGTGCGTAGGCGGTATCTCTAGGCAAATCCGGAGATGCAACGCTGAGACACGAGACGAAGCCACTACGGTGGTGAAGCCATTGATGCCATGCTTCCAGGAAAAGCCTCTAAGCTTCAGATTACAAGTCATCGTACCCCAAACCGACACAGGTGGTCGGGTAGAGAATACCAAGGCGCTTGAGAGAACTCGGGTGAAGGAACTAGGCAAAATAGAACCGTAACTTCGGGAGAAGGTTCGCTCTTGACAGTGAAGTCCCTTGCGGATGGAGCAGTTGGGAGTCGCAGTGACCAGATGGCTGGGACTGTTTATCAAAAACACAGCACTCTGCAAACACGAAAGTGGACGTATAGGGTGTGACACCTGCCCGGTGCCGGAAGGTTAATTGATGGGGTTAGCGCAAGCGAAGCTCTTGATCGAAGCCCCGGTAAACGGCGGCCGTAACTATAACGGTCCTAAGGTAGCGAAATTCCTTGTCGGGTAAGTTCCGACCTGCACGAATGGTGTAACCATGGCCATGCTGTCTCCACCCGAGACTCAGTGAAATCGAATTCGCCGTGAAGATGCGGTGTACCCGCGGCTAGACGGAAAGACCCCGTGAACCTTTACTACAGCTTGGCACTGAACATTGAACCTACATGTGTAGGATAGGTGGGAGGCTTTGAAGGCGTGACGCCAGTTGCGCTGGAGCCGTCCTTGAAATACCACCCTTGTATGTTTGATGTTCTAACGCAGGGCCCTGAATCGGGCTCGCGGACAGTGCCTGGTGGGTAGTTTGACTGGGGCGGTCTCCTCCCAAAGAGTAACGGAGGAGCACGAAGGTTGGCTAATCCTGGTCGGACATCAGGAGGTTAGTGCAATGGCATAAGCCAGCTTAACTGCGAGACGGACAGGTCGAGCAGGTACGAAAGTAGGTCATAGTGATCCGGTGGTTCTGAATGGAAGGGCCATCGCTCAACGGATAAAAGGTACTCCGGGGATAACAGGCTGATACCGCCCAAGAGTTCATATCGACGGCGGTGTTTGGCACCTCGATGTCGGCTCATCACATCCTGGGGCTGAAGTCGGTCCCAAGGGTATGGCTGTTCGCCATTTAAAGTGGTACGCGAGCTGGGTTCAGAACGTCGTGAGACAGTTCGGTCCCTATCTGCCGTGGGCGTTGGATGATTGAAGGGAGTTGCTCCTAGTACGAGAGGACCGGAGTGAACGAACCTCTGGTGTTCGGGTTGTCACGCCAGTGGCACTGCCCGGTAGCTAAGTTCGGAATCGATAACCGCTGAAAGCATCTAAGCGGGAAGCGAGCCCTGAGATGAGTCATCCCTGACCCCTTGAGGGTCCTAAAGGGCCGTTGGAGACCACAACGTTGATAGGTGGGGTGTGTAAGCGCGGCGACGTGTTGAGCTAACCCATACTAATTACCCGTGAGGCTTAACCATACAACACCCAAGAAGTGTTCTGGGCCTTGTAGCAAGTGCATGAACTACTTACTTAATTCAGTGATAGTGACGAGCCATTAAGGCCAAGTCGTTATTCACGTCAGCTTTCCGAGATTGAAGTTTTTGCCTGGCGGCCATAGCGCCGTGGAACCACCTGATCCCATGCCGAACTCAGAAGTGAAACGCGGTAGCGCCGATGGTAGTGTGGCATTCGCCATGCGAGAGTAGGACACTGCCAGGCACCCAATTTGAAGAAGCCCGCTCAATCGAGCGGGCTTTTTTATTGCCTGAATTCCTGTATTTGATCGCAGCTTTATTCCAAGCCTCTCTTTATTGTTCATCTCGACCGGCCTCTTGCTCCCTTATTTCCTCATTCACAGCTCAATATTTATTCGTTTATTCCGCGTGCTGGATATAAAAAGTACAGAATGTGATGCCTCTACCTTTCTTGCCGGGTCCGCTCTGCTTTAATTCGTCTGCCTAGGATCGATGGGCCAAGGAATCACAATAATTTGAGGAATGGACTGATGTTCAAGAGAACAGTAACGATGATACTGGCGGCGGGAACCCTGGTATTAGGTGGTTGTGCATCCAGTGGTGGTGCGGAGCAAGGGGCGGATAACAGCGACTTCGGTGGCAAGTCCATCTACCTGCGCGGGGAGATGAATGACTGGATGGCGACCGATGAGAGCAAGGTGGTCAAGGTCGCCGACAAGCTGTACATGGCCAAAGGCACACTCAAGAAAGAGTGGGCGCCCTACAAGTTCAAGTTCGCTGACTCGGGCTGGAGCTGTGGCACCAACTTCGGCCACAAGAGCCCGAGTGACGGCGTCGCTGTGCTGGGCGGTGAGGCCGTACCGGTCAATCCCTGCTCCAAGTATGAGGACATGAAGTTCTCACCTGAGGTGGATGGGGTCTACGAGTTCTATCTGAATATGGCCGGTGAGACGCCAAGCGTTTACGTCAAGAAGCCCTGAGTCTGCCCTGATCGCTAAATCCTTCAGGAAATGAATCGGTTAAACGCCCCGACCCAGAAATCTGCTGGTCGGGGCGTTTTTTTAGGATTAGAATCGGCGCCCTCATGAGATGGGTTATACTATATATAGTATCTATATGTCGTTATTTATCTATTGGTTGTGTTTTTAACCCATATCATGACGTCGTTGCATTCACATAAGGTGGCTTGAAAATGGCTAAATCCAACCCCGTGCTAGAGACCGAACTCGGCACCGGCCTCATCCCCATGCAGGAAACCTCCCTCGAGATCTGGGACAGCAAGTATCGTCTCAAGAGCAAGGATGGGGCCCCCATCGATGGCTCCATTGACGAGACCTACCAGCGGGTCGCCCGTGCCCTGGCCGAGCAAGAGCGCGAGCCTGATGCCTGGTATGAGTCTTTCCTGTGGGCGCTGCGCAATGGCGCCATCCCGGCGGGCCGGATCACCTCCAACGCGGGGGCCTTCGAGCACAAACCCGCTACCTCGACCATCAACTGTACTGTCTCCGGCACCATCGAGGATTCGATGGATGACATTCTCGGCAAGGTGCACGAGGCGGGGCTGACCCTGAAGGCGGGTTGCGGCATCGGCTACGACTTCTCGACCCTGCGCCCGCGTGGCGCCTTCGTCTCCGGCGCCGGAGCCTATACCTCGGGCCCGCTCTCCTTCATGGATATCTACGACAAGATGTGTTTCACCGTCTCGTCGGCCGGTGGGCGGCGCGGCGCCCAGATGGGCACCATGGATATCCGTCACCCCGATGTGATCGAATTCATCCAGGCCAAGCGGGAAGATGGCCGTCTGCGTCAGTTCAACCTCTCCCTGCTCATCACCGAAGACTTCGTCAAGGCGGTGAAGGAGGATGCCCCCTGGCAGTTGATCTTCCCCTACACGGCCAAAGAGGTGGAGCAGGACGGCATAGCGCTGGATGATCCCGACGTGGTGTTCTGGGCCGACTGGCCCAACAAGGAAGGGGTGGTCATCAACGCGCTGGGCCAGGTGGCCTGCAAGGTCTACAAGACCCTGCCGGCGCGCAAGCTGTGGAACGTCATCATGACCTCCACCTACGACTATGCGGAGCCCGGTTTCATCCTGATCGACAAGGTCAATCAGATGAACAACAACTGGTTCTGCGAAGAGATCCGTGCCACCAACCCCTGTGGCGAGCAGCCCTTGCCCCCCTATGGCGCCTGCCTGCTGGGCTCGGTCAACCTGACCAAGTTTGTGCGCGAGCCCTTCACCGAGCGGGCCACCTTCGACTGGCAGGCGTTTCGCAAGGTGGTGGCCATCTTCACCCGCATGCTGGACAACGTGGTGGAGATCAACCAGCTGCCCTTGCCCAAGCAGCGCGAGGAGATCACAGCCAAGCGTCGTCACGGCATGGGCTTCCTCGGTCTTGGCTCGACCCTCACCATGCTGCAGATAAAGTACGGCTCAGCCACCTCCGCCGCCTTCACCGAGCAGGTTTCTCAGGAGCTGGCCATGACCGGCTGGCAGGAGTCTCTGCGTCTGGCGAAAGAGAAGGGCCCGGCGCCCATCATGGAGCAGGAGTTCGAGGTGACCGGCAAGATGTTGCGCCTGCGTCCGGAGATGGCGGCCGATGGTATCAAGGTCGGCGACAGGCTCAAGGGCAAGGTGCTGCACGCGCGCTACAGCCGCTACATGCAGCAGGTGGCCGAGGTGGATCCCGTCCTGGTGGCCGAGCTGGCCGAGGTGGGAGGACGTTTTACCCATCACAGCAGCATAGCACCGACCGGTACCATCTCCTTGTCGCTGGCCAATAACGCCAGCAACGGCATAGAGCCGAGCTTCGCCCACCACTACAGTCGCAACGTCATCAAGCCGGGCAAGAAGAGCAAGGAGAGTGTGGATGTCTACTCCTTCGAGCTGCTGGCCTATCGCGAGCTGATCAACCGGGCTGCCATGCCCCATGGTGAAGAGGAAGGGACCCGCCTGCCGGATTACTTCATCACCGCCGACGACATCAGCCCGGCCCAGCACGTGGACATTCAGGCGGCGGCCCAGCGCTGGATCGACTCCTCCATCTCCAAGACCGCCAATGTGCCGACCGACTTCCCGTTCGAGCAGTTCAAGGACATCTACATGTATGCCTCGGACTCGGGGTTGAAGGGTTGTACCACCTTCCGCTTCAACCCTGAGGCCTTCCAGGGGGTGCTGGTGAAGGAGAAGGATCTGGAGAACACTCAGTACGAGTTCACCCTGGAGGATGGCTCCGTCATCACGGTCAGGGGCAACGAAGAGATTGAATACGATGGCGAGCTGCACACCGCCGCCAACCTCTATGACGCCTTGAAAGAAGGCTATTACGGTAAATTCTGAGAACAGATTATGGTCAAGAAGATCGACAAGAAAATCGTCGCCTACAAGGTGCGTACCAAGGATGAGCCGCAGGAAGCGCTGGCTCCCCAGGATGACGTGGTGCACATGCATGAGACTGTGCTGCGCCCGGAGCGCTTGATGGGCACCACCTATAAGCTGAAGACGCCGGAGCATGTCTCCGAACACTCGCTGTTCATCACCATCAACGACATCATTCTCAACGAGGGCACCGTCCACGAGACGCGCCGCCCGTTCGAGATCTTCATCAACTCCAAGAGCCTGGAGCACTATCAATGGATAGTGGCGCTGACCCGCATCATCTCGGCGGTGTTCCGCAAGGGCGGGGATGTCACCTTCCTGGTGGAGGAGCTGAGATCCGTGTTCGATCCCAAGGGCGGTTACTGGAACAAGGGCAAGTATGTTCCCTCCCTGATCGCCGAAATTGGCAACGTGATCGAGACTCACCTCACCGAGATCGGCATGCTCAAGCCGGTCGGGCTGGATGAACACCAGCAGGCGTTCCTGGCCGAGAAGCAGGCCGAGTTGCAAGCCGAGCAACACAGCCAGGAGCAGCAGGCCGGCAGCGGCTTCCCGGCCAATGCGGCGCTCTGCTACAAGTGCCACAGCAAGGCGCTGGTGCTCAAGGATGGCTGCATGACCTGCCTCAACTGCGGCGATTCGAAGTGTGGCTAACAGGCGCGGTTAGCCGATAAGCAGTGCGAAAAGACCGGCCTATGGGCCGGTCTTTTCTATTGAGTGTTTTCTGTTCAGTCGGTGGCGGGAGCCAAAGGGATTTGTTGCACGCTGGTAAAATCGGGCGTAGCGTGAGGGGTAATAAAACTGTCACGACCGTGTGGTTTCAATGACATCTGAGATTCACACACGTGGCACCTTCAGTGCCAAGGAGGATGCTTATGGACAATACGGACCGAAAGCTGTTTATCCTGGATACCAACGTTCTGCTTCACGAACCCCTCGCCATCTACTCCTTCAAAGAGCACGACGTGCTCATCCCCATGACGGTGCTGGAAGAGCTCGACAACATCAAGGATCGTCAGAAAGACGTCAGCCGTGATGCGCGGGTCGCCATCCGTGCGCTGGAAGACGTGTTCCGTGACGCCAACCCTGAGCAGATAGTGCAAGGGGTGGCGCTGGCGGGTGAGGCGAGCGGTCATATCTCCATCTTCAGTGATCACCATCTGCCCCAGGATGCCGAGGTGTTCACCGACAAGGAGGCCGACAACCGCATCATCAACGCGGCCCTTTATCTGCAAAAGCACGAGATGAAACGCCAGGTGGTGCTGGTGACCAAGGACATCAACATGCGCCTCAAGGCCAAGGGGGCCGGTCTGGCGCATGTGGAAGACTATCGCAGCGACCAGCTGATCGACGATATCCGGCTGCTGGCCAAGGGCTTCCAGGTGGTGCCGGGCAGCTTCTGGGAGCGGGTCGGCGAGTGCGACAGCGAGACCCATGGTCGCGACACCGTCCACGTGATCGACTCGAAACTGCTGGAGGGGGTGCACGTCAATCAGTACCTGCTGGACGAGGAGAACTTCTTCGCCGCCAGGGTATTGAGCAACGATGGTCATAAGATCCGCCTCAAGGATCTGGGCCGTGAGCGGTTGATGTCGCGCAAGGCCTGGGGCGTGCATCCCAAGAACATCTATCAGGGCATGGCGCTCGACGCCTTGCTCGATCCGCACATCGATCTGGTGATCCTGACCGGCCCGGCGGGCTGCGGCAAGACCTTGCTGGCCATGGCGGCGGCGCTGGAGCTGGTGATCGAGAAGGGGATCTACGAGAAGGTGATCGTCACCCGCAACACCCCTGAGATCGCCGAGAGCATCGGCTTCCTGCCCGGCACCGAGGAGGAGAAGATGATGCCCTGGCTGGCGGCGGTGACCGACACCCTGGAGGTGCTGCACAAGCAGGACGAGAACATGAGCGGCTCCCTCAGCTACATCATGGAGAAGGCCAACATCCAGTTCAAGTCGGTCAACTTCATGCGCGGGCGCAGCATCCAGAACACCTTCGTGCTGCTGGACGAGTGCCAGAACCTGACCGCGTCCCAGATCAAGACCATCATCACCCGTTGTGGCGAGGGCACCAAGATCGTCTGCTCCGGCAACCTGGCCCAGATTGACTCCAATTATCTGAGCCCGGTGACCTCGGGTCTGACCTATATAGTCGAGCGGTTCAAGGATTTCGATGGCAGTGCCAACATCTTCCTGAACGGGGTGGTGCGCAGCAAGCTCGCCTCCTTCGCCGAGGAAAATCTCTGATCCAACTGAAGATCTTCATATAAAAAGGGAGGCCAATCGGCCTCCCTTTTTTGTTCCCGTCGGCTGCTATTGACCAAGGTAACGCAGCAGTCCCGGGTGATCGCTGTTTTGCAGGATATCCGGGGTGCCCTGCAGGGCGATGCGCCCCTCGTCGACGAACAGCACCTGATCGGCGATGAGCTGGGCATCCTCCGGATTGTGGGAGACCATCAGCACAGTGATGCCCTGCTCGCAGGCGAGCCTGGCCACCTCCGCCAGCATCTCCCGGCGCAGGGCCGGATCCAGGGCCGAGAAGGGTTCATCCAGCAGCAGCAACGGCTTGCCGCGCACCAGGGCGCGGGCCAGCCCCACCCGCTGCTGCTGGCCGCCGGAGAGCTGCTCCGGCAGCCGCGCCAGCATCTCGCCAAGGCCCACCCGCTCTGCGGCCTGTTTCACCTGCTCGCGCTGGGCCTGGCTCAGGCGCAGACCAGGGTGCAGGCCGATGGCGATGTTGTCGAACACCGACAGGTGCAGGAACAGGTTGTGATCCTGAAACAGGGTGGTGACCGGGCGCTCGGCGGGGCCGAGCGGCAGCAGATCGACGCCATCGAAGCTGAGGCGACCGGACTCTACCGGCACGAAACCGGCGATCATGCCGAGCAGGGTGGACTTGCCGGCGCCGCTCGGGCCGATCAGCGCGGTGATCTCCCCCCTGGGCAGGGTGGCGCTGAAGGTCACCCGCCAATCCGGGTAGCTGGTCGCCAGGGCATCAATGTTCAGCATTTTTTCCTCCAAGCCCCCGCTCTACCAGCCAGAACAGGGAGAAACACAGAATGAGCAGCAGCAGGGCGGTGGCCGCCGCATCGGTCAGCCGGTAGCTGCCGAGCTGTTGATAGAGCAGCCAGGGCAGGGTGGTAAGCGCCTGGCTGCCAAACATGGCGATGGCACCGAGATCTCCCAGGGACAATATCATGGAGAGTGCCATGGCCAGCGCCAGCGGGCGGCGCAGCAAGGGCCACTCCACCAGCCGCAGCCGATGCAGGCCGCGCACCCCCAGGCTGTCGGCCAGCCTGTCGTACTGGCGCACCACCAGCTGCATGGGGGCGCTGAGGGTACGCAGCACATAGGGCAGCGCCATCAGGGCATTGACCAGCACCACCAGCCAGGGGCCGAGGGCAAAGACATCAGTAAAGGGCATGAACATGATGAAGAGGCCAGTGGAGAGTACCACCGCCGGGATCATCAGGATCATGGAGCCGCTGGCTTCCCACAGGGCGGCGGCTCGCCGCTTGCGGGCGCGCACCCGCAGGTGACGGCTGGTGAGCAGCAGGGCGGCGCCGAGCAGGGTGGCCAGCAGCCCCGCCGCCAGCGCTATGGCCAGCGACTGGCCGCCCGCCTGCCACAGCTGGGGTGAGCGCAGGGCCGTCAGCAGGCCGGGGTTGAGGCCCGCGATCAGGATGGCCAGCAGCGGCGGCAGGAAGATGGCGAGCCCGAGCAGCAGGGCGGCACCGTCCAGCCAGCGGGTGCCAGGCTGGTGACGGTCCGGTCGCAGGCAGGGACGGCGATTGCTGAGCCGGCTGGAGGGGGTGGTCTGCAACCGGTGTTGCAGCATCAGCAGGGCGGCGGTCAGCAGCAGCTGCACCAGCGCCAAGCCGCCCGCGGTGGCGAGATCGAAGTCAAAGCGCAGCGCCTGATAGACGGCCACCTCCAAGGTGGTGGACTTGGGGCCGCCGCCGAGCGCCAGCACTGTGGTGAAGCTGGTGAAGCAGAGCATGAAGATGAGGCTGGCCAGCCCCGGCAAGATGCCGCGGATGAGCGGCCACTCCAGCAGCCGGAAGATATGGGAGGAACGCATGCCAAGCTGGCTGGCGAGGCGCCAGCTCGATTCGGGGATGCCCTCTATGCTCTGCAGGATGAGGCGCGCCGCCAGCGGCATGTTGAAGAACACGTGGGCCAGCAGGATGCCGAACAGGCCGTACAGGTAGTTGCCGGGATCCAGCCCCAGGCTGCGCAGCCCCTGTGGCAACCAGCCCTGGCCGCCGTGCACCGTGACTATGCCGAAGATGGCGATGATGACCGGCAGCACCAGGGAGAGGCCAAACAGCTTGAGCAGCAGGCGACGGCCGGGGAAACGGCGCCGTGCCAGGGCGCGGGCGACCGGAATGGCCAGCCCCAGGCTCAGCAGGGTGGAGAGCAGCGCCTGCCCCAGGCTGAAGCCCAGCACATGGCGCAGGTAGGGGTCGGCCAGCAAGGTACTGGGGAGAGTCCCCGCCTGCCACAGCAGGGCGGCGAGGGGGCCCAGCGACAGCAGCAGGATGAGGGCGGTGGCTGCGCTGCCCGGCAGCCACCAGAGAGAACGAGAGGGGCTCACTGGGTGACGGCTTGCAGCCACTCGCGGATCCAGCCCTTGCGGTTGGCGGCCACCTCATCACTGGCAAAGCTCAGCGGCCTGGCTACCGAGATCATCTGCTCGAAGCCCTTGGGCAGGGGAACTTCCGTCACCGGATACATCCAGTTGCCGGCGGGGATCTCCTGTTGGAAGGCGGGGCTTATCATGAACTGCAGGAAGCGGTCGGCCAGCTTGTCTTGCTTGGCGCCTGCCAGCTTGGCGGCCACCTCCACCTGGCGGTAGTGCCCCTCCTCGAAGGCGGCGGCCCGATACTGGGGCTTGCCCTCGGCGATGAGGTGATAGGCGGGGGAGGTGGTGTAGGAGAGTACCATGTCGGCCTCACCATCGAGGAACATGCCATAGGCCTCGGACCAGCCCTTGGTGACGGTGACCGTCTTCTTGGCGAGCTGGGCCCAGGCGGCGGTGGCCTGGTCACCGTAGACCGACTTCATCCACAGCATCAGCCCCTGACCTGGGGTGGAGGTGCGCGGATCCTGATAGATCACCTTGATGTCCTGGCGCTCGACCAGCTCTTTCAGGCTCTTGGGGGGCTGCTTGAGTTTGTCCTTGTCGTAGACGAAGGCGAAGTAGCCGTAGTCATAGGGGACGAAGGTGTCATCCTGCCAGCCACCCGGCACCTTGAGTGCGGCCAGGTCCGTGTGATGGGGGGCGAACAGCCCGCTCTGCTTGGCCTCGCTGACCAGCGCATCGTCCAGCCCCAGCACCAGGTCGGCCTTGCTGTGCTTGCCCTCCAGCCGCAGCCGGTTGAGGATGGCGACGCCATCCTCCAGCGCCACCAGATTGAGGGTGCAGCCGCACTCCTGCTCGAACGCCTGCTTGATCTTGGGACCAGGACCCCATTCGGCGGCGAAGGAGCTGTAGGTGTAGACGGTGAGGGTGTCGGCCGCGAAGGCTTGGGCCGAGAGCAGGCTGGCGGCAACCAGCAGAAGGGGTTTCATCAATGGCACTCCCTGTGAGTGGTGAGGTGCCAGCAACCGGTATTGCATCGGCGGCACTTCCTGTGGGTCCAGAGGTGCCAGCCGCATGAATCTCAGCGCTGGCACTTCTGCTATGGGTCAGGTGCCAGCGGATGAGAGCGCAAAAAACGAGCGCCATGCCTCAAATTCCTCCGCCAGCATTATCTGGATCAGGTTCACGGGTATAATCTCAGCGGTAAACCGCACCCCGTTTGAGCAACGAATCGCATTGTATTAACGTTCTCGGGGGGAGGCCAGCACAAACTTGTGCCCCGGGGACCCAGGGGGCCGCGACAGCAGGAGATGCGAGTGATCACCAGCACCAAGGAAAGACGCGCCTTCGCGCGCATGCTCATCAATGCCCCGGTCACCCTCTTCCAGCATCAGCAGGTGCTGGAGGGCATCTGCCGGGATCTCAGTGCCAACGGCATGGGCGTTGAGGTGAATGAACACGGCTTCGATCTGCAGCAACTCATCCGCATCAGCCTGGCGACCAGCAGCAACCTGCTGCCACCGTTCGAGGTCCAGGCCCGCATAGTGCGGGTGCTGGAGGAGGAGAAGGGGCTGTTGCTGGCGCTGGAGTTTCAGTCTCTGACCTGAACCTGCTGCACCTTCCACTGCTTGCTATCGACCAGCGTCTTGCTGGTCGATGCTATTTGGCCCATCGGCAGCTGGGCGGGCCCGGTCGGCTCCAGCAACAGATAGGTCTGCCCCTCCCAGGCCAGGGTCGTATCCCCCGGCTTGGCTGGCAGGGCGACCCCCAGCAGGGTATGGCCCGGCACGAACACCATGGCCTGGGGCAGCTCGGGAAAGCGTTGGGCGAGCATGGCCGCCATCAGGGTGACCTTGCTGTCACAGTCCCCCTGATTTTGCTCCAGCACCTGACGGGGGCTCAGGAAGCCCTTGCCGGTCCGGCCTGAGGGGCTGTCGAGCAGGTGGTAGGGAATGGCCTGGATGAAGTCGAGCATCTGGGCCACCGTCAGCTGCCGCGCCTCCGTCTCGGTGGCGCCTTCTTGTGTCAGCAGTTCGGTCAGCGGCGCCAGCTCCTGCCGGCTCTCCAGGGCGATGCGCACATGATCCTGCTTGATGGCGGGATGGCCATCGGGCGGGGTAAAGGGTTGGAAGTAGTGCTGCTTGAGCCACTCCGCCTCCAGCTTGCTGCGCTCCGGCCCGACCCAGTCTCGGGCCGCCCTGGCCTGCTCGGCGTTGCGACTCTTGATGCTCAGCAGCAGATCGGGGCGGGAGAGGGAGAACTGCACGGCGGGGAAGTCAATGACGGCCTGCTGCAGCAGCCGTTGCAACACCTCCTCCTGCATCCGGTCCGGGCGATAGGCGATGAGCGGCGGCAGCGTGCCGGGGGCCAGCTGGTAGCTGACTTGCTGGCTCTTGCCCTCGCTGTCCTGCCAGCCGGTGTCGATCTGGCCGCCACTGTTGTTGAAGTAGCGCTGGCTGGCCCCCGCCGGCAGCGCCAGCAGGGCGCAGAGCAGCGCCAGGCCCCCGTATCTCCTCATCCTTCCCTCGCTCACCCTCTACTCCCGCCGACATGAAAACAGGGAGCCTTGGCTCCCTGCTGATTCTACCCGTTTTCTGGCGGCGCAAGCCCGCATCTGAACGAGCTGGCTCAGATCCAGCTCGGCTGTCTGGCCTCGAAGGCGTCGATGGCGGCCCCGTGTTGCAGGGTCAGCCCGATGGCATCCAGCCCGTTGAGCAGGCAGTAGCGGCGGAACTCGTCGATCTCGAAGCTAAAACACAGCGCACCGGCGCGCACCTGGTTGGCCTCCAGATCCACCTCGATCTGCAGGCCAGGGGTGGCCGCGACCAGCTGGAACAGCGCCTCCACCTCTTGCTCTTGCAGGCGCACCGGCACCAGGCCGTTGTTGATGGCGTTGCCGTAGAAGATGTCGGCGAAGCTAGGCGCTATCAGGGTCTTGAAGCCGTAATCCGCCAGCGCCCAGGGGGCGTGCTCGCGGCTCGAGCCGCAGCCGAAGTTCTCCCTGGCCAGCAGTATGCTGGCACTAGCAAAACGCGGCTGGTTCAGCACGAACTCGGGGTTTGCTTGCAAGCCCGCGTCATCCAGGAAGCGCCAGTCGTGGAACAGATGCTTGCCAAAGCCGGTGCGGTTCACCTTCTGCAGAAACTGCTTGGGAATGATGGCGTCGGTGTCGACGTTGGCGCTGTCGAGGGGGACGACGATCCCTTTGTGTTGCTTGAAGCCTGTCATCTTGTTCTCCTCGTTACAGTGCGCGAATGTCGGCGAAACGACCGGTGACGGCGGCGGCGGCGGCCATGGCCGGGCTCACCAGATGGGTGCGGCCGGCACGGCCCTGACGCCCCTCGAAGTTACGGTTGCTGGTGGAGGCGCAGCGCTCCCCCGGTTGCAGCCGGTCGTTGTTCATGGCCAGACACATGGAGCAGCCGGGCAGACGCCACTCGAAGCCCGCCTCGATGAAGATCTTGTCGAGACCCTCGGCCTCGGCCTGGGCCTTGACCTGCTCCGAGCCCGGCACCACCAGCGCCTGCACTCCGGCGGCGACCTTGCGGCCACGGGCGATAGCGGCGGCGGCACGCAGATCCTCGATGCGGCTGTTGGTACAGGATCCGATGAACACCTTGTCGATGGTGACGTCGCTGAGCCTCTGACCCGGCTGCAGATCCATGTAGGCGAGCGCCTTGCGGGCGGACTGCTGCTCCATCAGATCGGCGAAGGAGTCTGGATCCGGAATGGGCTCATTGACGGAGATCACCTGGCCCGGGTTGGTGCCCCAGGTCACCTGGGGCGCGATGGCGGCGGCATCCAGCACCACCTCGGCATCGAATGTGGCATCGGCATCGCTGCCCAGTCCCTGCCAGTAGGCGATGGCCTGCTCCAGCGCCTCACCCTTGGGGGCGAACACCTTGCCGCGGATGTAGTCGATGGTGGTCTGGTCGGGGGCTATCATGCCCGCCTTGGCGCCGAGCTCGATGGCCATGTTGCACACCGTCATGCGCCCTTCCATGGAGAGACCCGCGATGGCGTCCCCCGCGAACTCCACCACGTAACCGGTGCCGCCGGCGTGACCGACCTTGCCTATGATGGCGAGCACCACGTCCTTGGCGCTGATGCCCTCGGCCAGCTTGCCGTTGACGCTGATGCGCATGGTCTTGGCCCGGCCCTGCTTCAGGGTCTGGGTGGCCATCACGTGCTCCACCTCCGAGGTGCCGATACCGAACGCCAGGGAGCCGAAGGCGCCGTGGGTGGCGGTGTGGGAGTCGCCGCAGACTATGGTGGTGCCGGGCAGGGTGATGCCGAGCTCAGGCCCCATCACGTGGACTATGCCCTGATACTGGTGGTTCAGATCGTAGAGCCGGACGCCGAACTCCTTGCAGTTGTCGGCGAGCGTCTCCATCTGGATGCGGGCCATCTCGCCGGAGGCGGCGATGTCCTTGGTGGTGGTGGAGACGTTGTGATCCATGGTGGCCCAGGTGAGATCCGGGCGCCGCAGCGGCCGGTTCATGGCGCGCAGGCCGTCGAACGCCTGCGGGCTGGTCACTTCGTGTACCAGGTGGCGGTCTATGTAGATGAGCGGCGTTTCGCCTGCCACTTCACGCACCACATGGGCGTCGAACACTTTCTGATAGAGGGTCTTGGACATTGCTCTTTCCTTGTTATTCAAACCGTTGCCATCAGATGCGCGCGGCGATCTGGGAGCCCATGTCGGCGGTGCTCTGCACCGGGTGACGGGCCGTTGCCTGGTGCAGATCGGCGGTGAAGTAACCCTCGGCCAGGGCTTGGGCCACGGCCTGCTCGATGGCCTGGGCGGCGGTTTCCTGGCCCAGACTGTAGCGCAGCATCAGGGCGGCGGAGAGGATCTGGGCTATGGGGTTGGCGATGCCTTTGCCGGCGATGTCCGGCGCCGAGCCACCGGCCGGTTCGAACAGGCCGAAGCCTGATTCGTTCAGGCTGGCGGAGGGCAGTAGCCCCATGGAGCCGGTGATCATGGCGCACTCGTCGGAGAGGATGTCACCGAACAGGTTGGAGCAGAGCAGCACGTCGAACTGGGACGGATCCTTGATGAGCTGCATGGTGGCGTTGTCGATATACATGTGGTTCAGCGCCACATCCGGGTAGGACTTGGCAACCTGGGTCACCACCTCGCGCCACAGGATGGAGGAGGCGAGCACGTTGGCCTTGTCGATGGAGGTCACTTTGCTGCGGCGCACCCGGGCTGATTCGAACGCTATCTTGGCGATGCGCTCGATCTCGAAGCGGTGATACACCTCGGTGTCGAACGCCTTCTCGGTGGCACCTTCCCCCTCGCGCCCCTTGGGCTGGCCGAAGTAGATGCCGCCGGTCAGCTCGCGCACGCAGGCGATGTCAAAGCCGCGATCGGAGATGTCGGCGCGCAGCGGCGAGAACTGCTCGAGACCGGTGTAGATGCGGGCCGGACGCAGGTTGCAGAACAGTTTGAAGTGGGCACGCAGGGGCAGCAGGGCGCCGCGCTCCGGCTGATCGTTCGGCGGCAGGTGCTCCCACTTGGGGCCACCGACCGAGCCGAACAGCACGGCATCGGCCGCTTCGCAGCCGGCTATGGTGCTTTGTGGCAGCGGGGTGCCATGGTTGTCGATGGCGATGCCGCCGACGTCGTGGCGATCATAGTCGAGGGAGAAGCCGAATTTGGTCTGTACCTTGGCCAGCACCTTGATGGCTTCGGCCATCACTTCCGGGCCAATGCCGTCACCCGGCAATACTGCGATCCGATAACTGCTCATACTGTTTCCGTCCTGATGTTGTTATTGAGCGCCATCTGCTCAGCGACCCGATACGGCGATCCGATCACTGTTCAGGCGGTCTCTGTCCTGATGTCGTTATTGAGCTCCATCCGCTCAGACTGTTTCCGATTTGATACTGTTATTGCGTTCCATCTGTTCGGCGACCTGATCGGCGCGCCAGATGCTGTTGATGACATGGACCAGGGCCTGGGCCGAGGATTCGATGATGTCGGTGGCCAGCCCCATGCCATGGAATTTGCGGCCCTTGTATTCGGCGACGATGTCGACCTGGCCGAGGGCGTTCTTGCCTTCCCCCTTGCCTTTGAGCTCGTACTTGTCGATGCGGATCTCGTAGCCGGTGATGCGATTGATGCACTGGTATACCGCATCCACAGGACCGTTGCCGGTAGCCGCTTCGCAGATCAGATCTTGACCCACCTTCAGCTTGACCGAGGCGGTGGCGAGCACCGAGCTGCCGCTCTGCACGCCGAGGTACTCCAGCTTGAAGTGCTCGGGCTCCTCGTGGATCTGGCTGAAGAAGGCGAGCGCCTCGAGATCATAATCGAACACCTGGCCCTTCTTGTCGGCCAGGGTCAGGAACTTGCCGTAGAGGTCGTCGAGGTCGTAGCTGCTCTCGAGGTAGCCCATGCTCTCCATGCGGTGCTTGATCACGTGGCGGCCGGAGCGGGAGGTCATGTTGAGGCTGTTCTGGGTCAGGCCGATGCTCTCGGGGGTGATGATCTCGTAGGTGTTCTTGGCCTTGAGCACGCCGTCCTGATGGATGCCGGAGCTGTGGGAGAAGGCATTGGCGCCGACGATGGCCTTGTTCGGCTGCACCGGCATGTTGCACAGCTGACTGACCAGGGTGCTGGTGCGGTGGATCTCGCTGTGGCGGATGTTGGTGTGGACCCCGAGCAGGTCGGCGCGGGTCTTCAGGATCATCGCCACCTCCTCCAGGGAGCAGTTGCCCGCTCGCTCGCCGATGCCGTTGATGGTGCACTCGATCTGGCGGGCCCCCATCTGTACGGCGCCGATGGAGTTTGCCACCGACAGGCCGAGATCATCGTGGCAGTGCACCGAGATGATGGCCTGATCGATGTTCGGCACCCGGTTGAACAGGGTCTGGATGATGCCGGAGAACTCGGTCGGTACCGTGTAGCCGACGGTATCCGGGATGTTGATGGTGCGGGCGCCGGCCTTGATGGCGGCCTCGACCATGCGGCACAGGTTATCGATGGGGGTGCGGCCCGCATCCTCGCAGGAGAACTCCACGTCGTCGGTGTAACGGCGAGCATGCTTGACCGCGCTGATGCCCATCTCCAGCACATCCTCGAAGCTCTTCTTGAGCTTGCTCTCCACGTGGATGGAGGAGGTGGAGATAAAGGTATGGATGCGGAAGGCTTCCGCGACCTTCAAGGCTTCGCCGGCGGCATCTATGTCCTTGGGCAGGGCACGGGCCAGGGCGCAGACCCGGCTGTTCTTGATGTGGCGGGCTATGGTCTGCACCGAGAGAAAATCACCGGGGGAAGAGACCGGGAAGCCCACCTCCATGACGTCGACCCCGAGCCGCTCGAGGGCCTGGGCGATCTGCAGCTTCTCCTTGACCGTCAAGCTGGCCGACAGGGCCTGCTCACCATCACGCAAGGTGGTATCGAATATGATGACCCGATCTGACATGTGACTTCCCTCTTCCTAAGTTCGGTACCGGCACCCTGCATGGCATAAAAAAACCCGTGCGGGGTGCACGGGTTTTTGTAAATTCCGGCTATGCCATAGCCCGGCTACAAAGATCCCGCGCGACGAGTCGCGATTAGGGAAAGCAGTAGTAGCGGGGCGGCAATAGGCATGATGACTCAATCCTTCCAGTCGATAACGCTTCTACCAATATCGAGATTTTTATGCTGTGTCAACACGAACCGACAGGTTCAATCCGCTGTGTTATTTAATCGGATTGTAAAGGAATGCAAATTTCCTTGTCCCATATTCGGTTCATGCCTGATCATCTGGTTATTCCTGCTGTACTCGATCACCCGCACGATTCAGATCGACTTATCAGCTATTGCTGAATTATCTGAGGTATCCCATGGAAAAACGCAGACCAGGTCGTCCGGTCGGACGCTCCGACATCCGTGACAAGCTGCTTGCCGCCGCGCGCGAGCGTTTTCTCAATACGCCCTACAGCAAGGTGACGACCCGCGAGATCGCCGAGCTGGCCGGCTCCAATCTGGCGATGATCCACTACTACTTCGGCAGCAAAGAGGGTCTCTACAAGGCCGTGCTGGGGGATGTGGCCGAGCCGCTGGATCAGGCCTGGCATGACGAGAGCAGCAATCGCAGCCTCAACGATCTGCTCAATACCTACTATCAGGTGATGGCCCCCAACAGCGAGTTGACCTCCGCCATCTCCAGTGCGTTATCGACTGAGAAGAGCCCGGGCCGGGATTTTGTGCTGAACCGTCTGCTGGAGCGTCAGCTGCCCCAGTTCGATGCCCTGCTGGAATCCATGAGATCCAGCGGTCAGCTCGGTGACAACCTGGATCCCGAGATGCTGAAGATCTCCTTCCTCAGCATGATGTGGCAGCCGTTCGTGATGAAGGATCTCTATGAGCAGGTGTTCGGCCTGACCGTGGACGAGAGCTTCATGAGCCGGCTGGCGGATCACAACTGCCGACTGATGGAAAGCGGGCTGCGTGCCTCCGTGAACTGAGTCTCCACTCGGATCACTCCAGAAAAGGGCCGCTTGGCCCTTTTTTCATCGCGCTTTTCACAAATCTGTTATCTGTTCTTCAACTAAGTGTCACCCCACCGCCCTAGTCTGCATCGAGACGTCAGGGAAGGAGGGGCTATGAACAAGATCCAGCAATGGGACCTGCGGGTGTGCCGTCTCTGCCTGCTCCATCCTTACAACCGCCCGCAGGCCAGGATCAGCCGGGCCATCTCCCACACCGGCGATGGCCCGCTCTATGCCGTGCTGGCCGCCTTGCTCTGGTGGCAGGGGGGAGCGCAGCGCGAGACGGTGCAGATCGCCGTGCTGGCCTTCGCCCTCGAACTACCGCTCTATCTGCTGCTCAAGAATGCCCTGAAACGCCAGCGGCCGGTGGGGTTGCCGGTCTTCATCACCCCCTCAGATCGCTACAGCCTGCCGTCCGGCCATACCGCCGCCGCCTTCCTGATGGCAACGGTGCTGGCCGCCAGCTTCCCGCTCTGGGCCCCGCTGCTGTTCCTCTGGGCCATGTTGGTGGGGGCGTCGCGGCTGCTGCTCGGGGTGCACTATCTGAGCGATCTGGTGGCCGGGGCCCTGCTCGGCGGTGGCTGCGCCTTGTGGGCATTGAGCGGGAGTCAGGGATGAAGATACTGTTTGGCGTGCAGGGTACCGGCAATGGTCACATCAGTCGCAGCCGCACCCTGGCCAAGGCGCTGAAAGCCAGGGGGATAGAGGTCGATTACCTGTTCAGCGGCCGGCCGGCCGATGGTTACTTCGAGATGGGCGAGTTTGGGCATTATCGCACCTTTGCCGGCATCAGCTTCGTCAGCCACGAGGGGAGCATCTCGGGCTGGCGTACCCTCAAGGGGCTCTCCCCCTGGCGTTTCTGGCAGGACATGCGGGCCCTCGACTGCCGCGATTACGATCTGGTGATCAGCGATTTCGAGCCACTCAGCGCCCATGCCGCCCGTCGCTGGCAAAAGCCGAGCCTGACCATCAGCCATCAGGCCAGCTTCGACTGGTCCATTCCGCGTTGGGGGGAGAGCGGCTTCAGCCGCCAGCTGATGCGCCGCTTCGCCCCGGTCCGGCAGTCGTTGGGGCTGCACTGGTTTCACTTCGGTCAGCCGCTGTTGCCCCCCATCATCGATCCCATAGCGCTGGCCCCGGACAATCAGCAGATCCTGGTCTACCTGCCATTCGAACAGACCGAGCAGATTGCGGCCCTGCTGTCGCGCTTCAACCAGCAGCACTTCGTCTGCTTCCACCCCGCCATCCGCACCCCTAGCCAGTGGCACAACATCCACTTCGAGCCCCTGGCGCGAGAAGGCTTCAAGCAAATCTTGGCCGGTTGCCGCGGGGTCATCACCAATGCCGGTTTCGAGCTGGCCTCGGAGGCGCTCTCTCTCGGCAAGAAGCTGCTGGTCAAGCCGCTCGGTGGCCAGTTCGAGCAACTGACCAATGGCAAGACCCTGGAGCTGATGGGGCTGGCCCAGCTGATGGAGACCCTGGACGCCAACGGGGTCAGAGCCTGGCTGGAGGCGCCGGCGCCGGGGGCCATCCGCTATCCAGACGTGGCGGCCGAGCTGGCCGCCTGGCTGGCCGGCGGCGCGGTGGAGGGGATCGAGCAGTTGTCCCGCCGCCTGTGGGCCAGGACCCTCTTCCCGGAGGAGGTGTGCGATCGTCTCAGCGAGCTGGAGGGGCGCATGGCATTGACGCGCCCCTGGTTATCGCAACTCAGCGCCTTTGACTAGACTGAAATGATCCCATCAAGGAGAGGACGGACAATATGCGCTTTACCAATGAAAACGGCGATACCATGACCCTGGCGGACAATCTGACACTCCATGAACTACTGGACATGGGGGTCAGCATCTCGGTCTGCGAGGAGACGGATCCGGATCAGCAGATCTGGCTGGTGGAGCCCGAACAGGACCATTGAGTCCCAGGCTGATTGAGGGCCCACCCCGGCGGGTGGGCCATTTATTTCCGTCTAGGCCTGAATTTGCAGCATGATCCGCTGGTTTCCCTCCCATCCCCCCCCGCTTTCTTTTCGGTCAGATGACCAAGTCACTGAATGTTAATAGCTGTTTGAAATTTATGACTGTTCTGGTCAGACAAAGCCGTGGACAAGCGTTCACAGGCGGGTTAAGTTGGTTTTTCACCCGATTTTGGGGTGAATGATGGAAAAAACCTATTTTTCTACTATCGACGGCTCCGAACTCGCCTGGTCTGGATGCAGACAACAACAAGAGACGGATCGGCGCTGCCGGGAAGCAGCGGACTGTCGATAGTTTTTGCTTAACGGAGCAAAGCCTGGAGGGCTTTATCATGGAGATGTTATCAGGCGCCCAGATGGTAGTTAGAGCGCTGGAAGATCAGGGAGTGGAGCACGTCTTTGGCTACCCTGGTGGCTCAGTGCTCGACATCTATGACGCTCTCTTCGAAAACGGCAAGATGGAACACATCCTGGTGCGGCACGAGCAGGCCGCGGTGCACATGGCGGACGGCTACGCCCGCTCCACCGGCAAGGTGGGCACTGTGCTGGTGACCTCGGGTCCCGGCGCCACCAACTGCATCACCGGCATCGCCACCGCTTACATGGACTCGATCCCCCTGGTGATCCTGTCCGGCCAGGTGCCGACCAGCATGATCGGGGAAGATGCCTTCCAGGAGACCGACATGATCGGCATCTCCCGTCCTGTGGTGAAGCACAGCTTCCTGTGCAAGAAGGCCAGCGACATCCCCGATGCCATCAAGAAGGCCTACTACATTGCCGCCAGTGGCCGCCCGGGGCCTGTGGTGGTGGATCTGCCCAAAGACGTGCAGAACCCGAAAGAGAAGTTCCCCTATCAGTATCCCGAGTCCGTCTCGCTGCGCTCCTACAATCCGACCAAGGCCGGACACAAGGGCCAGATCAAGCGGGCCGCCAAGTTGCTGACCGAGGCCCAGCGCCCGGTCATGTACGTGGGCGGTGGCGCCATCAACGCCAATGCGGATCATCTGGTGACCAAGCTGGCCGAGCTGCTGAACCTGCCGGTGACCACCACGCTGATGGGGTTGGGGGCCTTCTCCGGCATCCATCCGCAGTTCATCGGCATGCTCGGCATGCACGGCACCTTCGAAGCGAACAAGACCATGCACAACGCGGACCTGATCTTCGCTGTGGGTGCTCGTTTCGACGACCGCGTCACCAACAACGTGGCCAAGTTCTGTCCCAATGCCACCATAGTCCACATCGACATAGATCCCACCTCCATCTCCAAAACGGTGCAGGCCCACGTGCCCATCGTCGGCTCGGTGGAAACCGTGCTGGAGCAGATGCTGGAAGTGATCCGTGAGTGCGGCTTCGACAATGACAAGCAGGCGCTGACGGAGTGGTGGGAACAGATAGCGCAGTGGCGCTCCCGCAACTGCCTGGCCTACGAGACCCATCCCAACCTGATCAAGCCACAGCAGGTGATAGAGGCGCTCTACAAGGTGACCAAGGGCGAGGCGTTCGTCGCCTCCGACGTGGGTCAGCACCAGATGTTCGCCGCGCTCTACTACCCCTTCGCCAAGCCGCGCCAGTGGATCAACTCCGGTGGCCTCGGCACCATGGGCTTCGGCATTCCCGCCGCCATGGGCGCCCAGTTCGCCAATCCGGATGCGGTGGTGTGCTGTGTGACCGGTGACGGCTCGGTACAGATGAACATCCAGGAGCTCTCCACCTGTCTGCAATACGGGGTGCCCATCAAGATCATCTCCATCAACAACCGCGCCCTCGGCATGGTCAAGCAGTGGCAGAAGATGTTCTACGGCGGCCGCCACAGCCACTCCTACATGGAGTCACTGCCGGACTTCGTCAAGCTGGCGGAAGCCTATGGCCACGTCGGCATCGCCGTGAGCGATCCGGCGGAGCTCGAGAGCGCCATGGAGAGGGCCTTTGCCCTGAAGGATCGGCTGGTGTTCATGGATATCTCGGTCGACCCGGATGAGCACGTCTATCCGATGCAGATCAAGTTTGGTGCCATGGACGAGATGTGGCTGAGCAAGACGGAGAGAACCTGACGATGGAACATATTATTTCGGTCGTACTGGTGGATCACGCCGTCGATGAGATGTGGCTGAGCAAGGCGGGGGAAATCTGATGCGACACATTATTTCGGTATTGCTGGAGAACGAATCCGGCGCCCTGAGTCGTGTGGTGGGCCTCTTCTCCCAACGCGGCTACAACATCGAGACCCTGACGGTGGCCCCCACCGAGGATCCGACCCTGTCGCGCATGACAATCGTCACCATGGGCGACGAGCGGGTGCTGGAGCAGATCCAGAAGCAACTGCACAAGCTGGTGGACGTGCTCAAGGTGTGCGATCTCAGCGAGGGTGAACACATCGAGCGGGAGATCGCCCTGGTCAAGGCGCGCGCCGCCGGTGGCGCCCGCGACGAGCTGAAGCGGCTGGCGGACATCTTCCGTGGCCAGATCGTCGACGTGACCCCGGAGCAGTACACGGTGCAGCTCGTCGGGACGAGTGAGAAGCTGGATGCCTTCATCAAGACGGCGGCCCAGACCAACGAGATCATCGAGGTGGTGCGCTCAGGGGTCTGCGGCATCTCCCGCGCCGACAAGGCACTGCGACCCTGATACCGCTGGTTGGCTGCATCATCCCAAAGGGGCTCTTCGGAGCCCCTTTGTCATGGGCGTCATGGGGGGGAGGGGGCAGAGCGAGTCTGTCATTTTCTTTCAAATGATCGGGAAACTATCCACAAAAGCTGTGGAAAACTCTGTAGATTAGCGGTGTGTCTGGCGTTAGTTTGCTGATCTTAAAGGGGTATTTCTATTTGATCCCGACTGGATCGCAAGTGTCCAATCCCCTGTGGCGGCAGTGAGTGGTTGCTTATCCTCCCGCCCTTGCCAGGCAGGCGCTGGTGCCAGGATTCGGGATCCGGTCAGGATCCTGATTTGATCTTGCGGATCAACAGCTCGCCCGCCAGCCATAAAAAAACCCGCCTCTCGGCGGGTTTTTTAGCAGTGTCAGTAAAGAGCGAACTTATGCTTCGGCTGCCTCGGCCTGGGCGGCCTGGATACCGGTCAGGGCGATGGTGTAGACGATATCGTCCACCAGGGCGCCACGGGACAGGTCGTTGACCGGCTTGCGCATGCCTTGCAGCATGGGGCCGATGGAGACCAGCTCGGCGGAGCGCTGTACCGCCTTGTAGGTGGTGTTGCCGGTGTTCAGGTCCGGGAACACGAACACAGTCGCTTTACCGGCAACCGGTGAGTTCGGTGCCTTGGACTTGGCCACGTTCTCCATGATGGCCGCGTCATACTGCAGCGGGCCGTCGATGATGAGATCCGGGCGCTTGGCCTTGGCCAGCTCGGTCGCTTCACGCACTTTCTCTACGTCCGCGCCGGCGCCAGAGGTACCGGTGGAGTAGGAGATCATGGCGACGCGCGGCTCGATGCCGAAGGCGGCAGCGGAGTCGGCGGACTGGATGGCGATCTCGGCCAGCTGTTCGGCGCTCGGATCCGGGTTGATGGCGCAGTCACCGTATACCAGCACCTGATCAGGCAGCAGCATGAAGAAGATGGAGGAGATGAGCGACGAACCCGGGGCTGTCTTGATGATCTGCATCGGCGGACGGATGGTGTTGGCGGTGGTGTGCACGGCGCCGGAGACCAGACCGTCCACTTCGCCACGCTCGAGCATCATGGTGCCCAGCACCACGTTGTCTTCCAGCTGTTCGCGGGCAACCACTTCGGTCATGCCCTTGTTCTTGCGCAGCTCGACCAGACGCGGCACGTAGCGCTCGCGCACTTCCAGCGGGTCGATGATCTCGACGCGATCGGTCAGTACCACACCCTGCTGTTCGGCGACGCGACGGATCTCTTCCGGGTTGCCCAGCAGCACCGGACGGGCAATGCCACGCTCGGCACAGATGGCGGCAGCCTTGATGGTGCGCGGCTCTTCCCCTTCCGGCAGCACGACGCGCTTGTTGGCCTGACGGGCCAGCTCGGTCAGCTGATAACGGAAGGCCGGCGGGCTCAGACGACGGGAACGGGTGGACTTGGCAGAGAGCGACTCGATCCAGTGCTTGTCGATGTGGCCAGCCACATAGTCCTGCACCAGTTCGATCCGCTCGCGGTCATCTTCCGGGATGTCGACGTTGAAGTTCTGCAGGCTGACGGCGGTCTGCCAGGTATTGGTGCCGGTGATCATGATCGGCAGGCCGGTGGCCATGGCCTGTTGGCACAGGGCGATGACTTGCGGCTCCGGATGATAGTTACCGGTCAGCAGCAGGGCGCCCAGCTTGACGCCGTTCATGGCGGACAGGCAGGCGGAGACGATGACGTCGGAGCGATCGCCTGAGGTCACCAGCAGGCTGCCCGGACGGAAGTGCTCGATCATGTTGTGGATGGAGCGGGCGCAGAAGGTCACGGTCTGCAGGCGACGGCTGTCCAGCTCACCCTTGTGCAGGATCTTGGCGGCCAGGTGCTTGGCGAGATCCTTGGCGCGCGGGGCGATCAGCTGGGTGTTCCAGGGGATGCAACCGAGGATGCGCAGCGGGCTCTTGCCGAAGACCTGCAGCACTTCCAGGTTATGAGCGGAGTCGGAGGTGTGGTGATGGGCCTCGAACATCTCGGTCAGATCGGGGCGGGTCACGCCATGCTCGTCAACCGGTGCGCCGACCTTGTTGATCACGCAGCCCACGATACGCGGGTTGCTGACGCCACCAAAGTTGGAGCAGGCCAGCTCGATGCGCTCTTTGAGCTTCTGGCTGGAGTCGTTGCCCGGATGGGTCACGAACACCATGTCGGCGTCCAGCGCCTTGGCCACGTCGTAGTTCAGCTTGTTGGCAAACGGCTGCTTGTCGGTCGGGACCAGACCTTCGATCACCACCACTTCGGCGCCGCTGCTCTTCACGTGCTCTTCGAAGCGAGCCACGATCTCTTCCAGCAGGATATCGGTGTTGCTGGAGGTGATCATGTTCTCGGCGTAGGAGAGGGCGAACGGCTCGGGCGGATTGATGTTGGCGGCGGCGCGGATCACGGCGGTGGAGCGCTCGGTACCGGTTTCACCCGGACGCGGCTGAGCCACCGGTTTGAAGAAGCTGACATTGACACCGTGACGTTCCATGGCGCGAACGACGCCAAGACTCACGGAAGTTACGCCGACACCAGTGCCGACCGGGATGAGCATAATAGTGCGTGCCACTTATTACCCCTTGTTCATTTTTTGGGATCAGGAAAAGGCCGCCCGGGGGCGGCCTTGCTCTACAGCTAAATTATGCGCCGACCAGTTCCAGCGCGTCGTGGGCGATGACCCACTCTTCGTTGGTCGGGATAACCAGGGCCTTGGTGGAACCAGCCTTGGTGATCTCGCCACCCTTGCCGAAGCGAGCGGCCAGGTTGGCGTCGTGGTCGACGTCAAAGCCCAGCAGGCCCAGCTTGTTCAGGGTGATTTCACGGATCGGGGCGGAGTTCTCGCCGATGCCACCGGTGAAGACCACGGCATCCAGACGACCGTCCATGGCGGCGGCGTAAGCGCCGATGTACTTGGCCAGGCGGTAGCAGTACACGTCCATGGCGCGCTTGGCTTCTTCCTTGCTGTCGTAGTTGTCTTCAACGAAACGGCAGTCGGAGGTGACTTCGGTCAGACCCTGCAGGCCGGACTCTTTGGTCAGCATGGTGTTGATCTCGGCCACGCTCATGCCCAGCTTGTCGTGCAGGAAGAAGATGATGGCCGGATCCAGATCACCGGAACGGGTACCCATCACCAGGCCTTCCAGCGGAGTCAGACCCATGGAGGTATCGACGGACTGGCCATTCTTGATGGCGCAGACGGAGCCGCCGTTGCCCAGGTGGCAGTTGATGATGTTCAGCTCGGACACCGGCTTGTTCAGCTGCTTGGCGGCTTCCAGGCTGATGTAGTAGTGGCTGGTGCCGTGGGCGCCGTAGCGACGGATGCCGTTCTCTTTGTAGAGCTTGTACGGCAGGGCGTACAGGAAGGCTTCTTCCGGCATGGTCTGGTGGAACGCGGTGTCGAACACGGCGACGTTCTTCTCGGCCAACTCAGGGAACACCTTCAGCGCGGCACGGATACCGATCAGGTGCGCCGGGTTGTGCAGCGGAGCGTAAGGAATGGCGGCTTCGATACCGGCGATCACGTCTTTGCAGATCCGCACGGAGGAAGTGAATTGCTCACCACCGTGAACCACACGGTGGCCGACGGCGATCAGGTTCTTGGACAGCTCCGGGTTGAGCGGCAGGATCTTGTGGACGATGAAGTCCAGCGCTTCCTGGTGAGCGGCACCGGCACCCAGATCGGCGCTACCCTTCTCACCATTCAGTTTCCACTTGATGCGGGCGTCGTCGAGGTTGAAACACTCGGCCAGGCCGGACAGCAGATCATCACCGGTGGTTGCGTCAATGACAGCAAACTTCAGGGACGAGCTGCCACAGTTAAGAACAAGAACCAGCTTACTCATGAATAAATCCTATCGCAGATTGGGTTGGGTTGGCGGATGCGCCGGACGCGGTGCGTCCAAAAACAATCAACTTATCCTTATGAGGGTTGGCAATCTGTTGCTTGCCCCTTGTATAGTGATACAAGACCCGAAATCCAGACGTCCCTGACAGGCCAACGGCGGGCCGTTGGCATAAAAATTAGGCGTACAAAGGATAACCTGATTGTTGAAAAATAACAAAGTCATCCTCAACCTTTGTTATTGAGCCTCAAATATTGTCGAGGTTTTGCCGTTAATACGTTCAAAAAGAGCTCGGAGGTAGCATGAGCATGAACATTTTTGGAACTAAGTTACAGCAAGGCCGTCATTATATGACTCTTTGGCCGCGCCGTCCCGAGCTTAATTCCCTGTTCCCCGAGAATCGGGTGATCAAGGCCACCGAGTTTGCCCTCAAGACCATCCCTGCGCTCGCCGTGTTCAGCGTCATGTTGCAGTTCCAGTTTGGCGAGCTGCATTATTGGCCTTCGGTCATGGCCTCTGTGCTGTTTCTGCTCAGCCTGCCGCTGCAGGGTTACTACTGGCTTGGCCAGCGCGCCGACACCCGGCTCCCTCCCTCCCTTGCCAGCTGGTACCGGGAGATCAACGGCAAGATGAACGAGCAGGGCGGTCACCGCCAGCTGGTGGCGCGGCCCCGTTATGAGGAGCTGGCCGATACCCTCAATGCCGCCTTCAAGCAGCTGGATAAATCCTTCCTCTACGAATGAGCCGATAGCACGGCCAAAAAGGCGCCCAAGGGCGCCTTTTTCATTAGCCTGTTCAGGCCGCCAGCACCTTGCTGATCTCCTGGATGGAGAGCTTGTACTGACGGGGGCACTGACGCCAGGCCGCCAGCATGCGCTGGTACTTGTCGCGCATGGCGATGTCGCTGGAGAGCTCGTCGCAGGGGCACGGCAGCTCGGGGAAGCGCTTGTCCACTTCCAGCAGGAAGCAGACATAATCCGCCAGTTCCCGCTCCTGGCTGCGGCTGTAGCCGTTAAAGCTCAGTCGGCTGGCATTCACCTCGGCCTGGCTGGCGGCGTCCAGGTTGCCCCAGGAGATGGCCAGCGCATGGTGCAGCTCCAGGGTGTCCAGCACCTCCTGGCAGGTGGCGAGATCCAGGTGACCGAAGCTCTTCTCCAGCTCGAGGATCTGCAGGCAGTAGCCGCGCTCGACTATGGTGCTGGCGCGCTGGTAGAACGGCGCTTTTTCCGGATTAAGTTTGGCCAGGATCTCGTACTGATTGCTCAGGATCAGGCGTTCGGTGTGGCTCATGTTCATGGGCTGTCTCACTGGAAAATGAATCTGCAGCCACGTTAACCCATATCTAAGATGAATTTTTTGATCTGGTAGGGGAGGTTGGCGAGAAAAACGGGAGAGGGGAAATCCAAACCGCTGGCGACCTGGTTAATTAAATGTGTCCTGGCCGACTTGTATTGTGTGGTGGAGAGGCAAAAATGTAAGCGTCATTTGGCCATGCCAGATGATCTACCACCAAGGCACCCATCAGGTGCAAGCCATCATAAGGATCTCGCCGCGACCCAGGGCTCGCAGGTGGGAGTGGGCAGGCAGCCGCGTGCCCCATAGTTTCTGAAGACGAAGCGCATCAGCAAAGAGGGCCTGCAACTGCAGGCCCTCTCTCTATCAGGTGCGAGGTGATTCAAGCGCCCGCTGACTGGCCCTGGATAAGGGAGAGCACCACCTGATGGTGATCGCTGGTCTTGAACTTGTCGAAACGGTGGGCCACCTTGCCCTCCTCGTCGATGAGGAAGCTCAGCCGGTGGATGCCGTCGTACTCCTTGCCCATGAACTTCTTCGGGCCCCAGACGCCAAAGGCGTCGGCCACGGCATGATCTTCATCGGCCAGCAGGCGGAAGTTCAGGTTGTCGCGCTCTTCGAATTTCTTCAGGCGCTTGGCCGGATCCGGGCTGATGCCGAGTACCACCACATTGAGAGCGGCCAGCTCGGCGTTGACGTCACGCAGGCCGCAGGCCTGGGTGGTGCAGCCTGGGGTCATTGCCTTGGGGTAGAAATAGATGAGCACCTTCTTGCCGCGCAGGGAGGACAAACTAACCTGATTGCCATCCTGATCGGAGAGAGAAAAGTCGGGGGCCTGGGTGCCAGCTTGTAGTGGTTGCATGGGGTCTCCTGAGCCGTCAGGCGTATTTGTGATTGATGAGGAACTCGAACGATTCGGCGCCCAGTTCACGACAGAATTCGGCGAAGGCCGCCTTGGATTCACCAGACTCTCCCTGCTTGGCCAGGTTCAACTGAAAGCTCGCCTTGAGCAGGTTGAACGGCTGTTGCTCGAGGGTAATGGTCTGCATGGCCTGGATGTCCCAACCATGATCGCTGAAGAACTGGGTGCACTGGCTGACGATGCCGGGCTGATCCCGGATCAGGACCTCGGCACTGGCGCTGATGTCGTACTGCAGGGAGTGGTGGCGCTCGGTGCGCTTCATCATGGTGATGAGATCCCACTCCTGGCTGCGCAGGGGCAGACTTATCTCGAGTTGCATCAGGCTGTTCCAGTCACCGGACAACAGCATGATGAAGGTGAATTCGTTACCAAAGATGCCAAGACGGCTGTCGACAATGTTGCAACCGCAGCCACTGACGTGACGGGTAACCTCATTGACGATGCCAGGCCTATCCGTGCCGATGGCCGTTACGACCAGGTAGTGAGTCATAAATCGTCTCTCGTCCATTATTGCGAAGGCGTTTGCAGCGCGCTCTGTTCCTGGGCATGGAGGCCAAGCTTGGGGCCATGTCCTGCACGCCTGCATTGCTGCGTTTTGTGGCGGATGGTAACACGGCTTGTCCCTCGCCTCCCTTGTTTTTCAAAGGGGGCAGCTTTACCATAACGCCCCTGAAAATCGGGAGAAAAATCCATGTTACGCGGTAGTATTGTTGCGCTCGTTACCCCCATGCTGGCCTCGGGTGAAGTCGATTGGGCCAGTCTGGCCGCCCTGGTCGATCATCATGTCGACGCCGGCACCAGTGCCATTGTCGCTGTGGGGACCACCGGGGAGTCGGTGACCCTGAGCGAGCAGGAACACATCAGCGTTGTGGAAAAAACCGTCGAGTTTGCCGCCGGGCGTATCCCGGTCATCGCCGGTTGTGGCTCCAACAGCACCGCCCATGCCATCGCACTCTCCCGCCGTTTCGCCCAAACCGGCGTGGTGGCAGGCCTCTCGGTGACCCCTTATTACAACAAACCCACCCAGGAAGGCCTCTATCGTCACTATTGTGCGATCGCCGAGGCTAGTGGTCTGCCTCAAATTCTCTATAATGTGCCCGGTCGCACCTGCTGCGATCTCAAACCGGAGACCGTGGCCAGGCTGGCCAGGGTGCCCGGCATCATAGGCCTGAAAGAGGCCACCGGTGATCTCGACCGGACACCGCTGCTGCGGGAGCTGTGCGGAGCGGATTTTGCGCTTTATAGTGGCGATGATGCCAGTGGATGTGATTTTATGCTGCAAGGGGGGGACGGAGTCATCTCAGTCACCACCAATATTGCGGCGGCCCAGATGGCCGACATGTGTCGTGCTGCGCTGGCCGGTAATGCCGGTCTGGCTCATGATATCAACAATCGATTGATGCCGTTGCATCGGACTCTGTTCTGCGAACCGAGTCCCATCCCGGTGAAGTGGGCCTGTGCCCGACTGGGATTGATGGCGACGGCGACCTTGCGTCTGCCGCTCACCGACCTCACCCCCGAGGGCGAGCGAGCGATGACCCGAGCACTGACGACTGCGGAGTTGATGGCGAGTGTTTAAAGCAAATGGAAAGGGAAATGCAGTGCGCCTGGTGCTGAGTGTTGCGACCGTTGCCGTGTTGGCAGCCTGTAGCTCACCCCAGGATCGCAAGATGGCCAACCGTGGCTTCGAGTACGAAGAGAACCGCCTCGAAGGTCGTGCCTTCCTCGTGCCCGCCGGGTTGAGTGCCCCCGCTTTTAACAGCAATTTCGACATTCCGGCCCTGCCCGAGAGCAGCCGCGAGGGTGCCATCGGCGCCAAGGTCGATGTGCGTCCTCCTGCCCAGCTGCTGACCGTGGTCCCCGGCAGCCAGGTCGTACCCAATGCCAGCGAGCCTACCCTGGCCTTCTATGCCCTGAGCACCAGCCAGAGCGTGGAGCGTGACACCTGGTCCTTCCTGATGAACTTCCTGGCCCAGCACAAGGTGACCACCGAGAAGCTGGATCAGCAGGGCGGCGTGTTGCAGACCGGCTGGTTCGACAACACCGGTGCGCTCGATGGCTGGGGTGAGGAAGACGAAGACTTCCGCATTCGTCAGCGTTATCAGTTCACCCTGCACAACGATGTCCAGCGCCACGCCGTCAACATGTCGGTACGGGTGCTGGAGCACGAAGAGACCTACGACGGCGAGACCACCACAGCGCTGACCGCGGCCGATGCCCAGCGCTACGCGACCCGCGCCCTGAACCAGTTCTCCCTCTACTACGACAAGCAGCTCAAGGCCCGCGAGCAGCACAAGTCCAACGATGGCATGGGCATGGAGCTTGGCCTCGACAACAACGAGCTGAGCGCCTGGATTGCCGATGGTTCCTTCGAACAGGTGTGGCGCCGTCTCAATCAGGTGCTGCCAAATTACGGCTTCGTCATCAAGGATACCCAGCAGTCCCTGGGCTGGATCGACGTCGAGTATGACGATCCGGGTGCCGAGTTCTGGCAGGCCAAGGGGGCCGAGCCGTTCAAGCTGGAGGAAGACAAGTATCGCTTCCAGCTCGGCGAGATGGCCGGAGGAAAGACCTCCATCACCCTGTTTGACAAGGACAAGAAGCCGGTCGCATCCGGGGTCATCTCCCAGATGTACATCAGCCTGTCCGAGGCATTCGCCAAGGGCCAAGCCGATCAGGCTGCGGCAAAAGCAGAATAGAAACAGGGGCCTGGTGCCCCTGTTTTGTTATGTGAATTTCCTTACAAACAGAGAGCCTAGTACTCTTGTTTGTTAAGTGAATCCCCCAGTTTATAAAGGGGGTAGTGCTCTCGCTTCGTTATGTTTACCCCCACAAACAGGGGCCTGGAGCTCCTGTTTTATCAGTCCCACAACAGGAAGTGTTAAAAGCCATGAGTCTTGCAGATCAAGTATTGGCGGTGAATGACGATTTGCCGATCCGTACCGATAAACCTGTCCATTCCGGCAAAGTGCGCAGCGTCTACTGGTTGACCCCGGCAGACAGTGCCCGGCTCATAAGAGAGAAAGGCTATGATGTGCCGGCCGATGCGCCGCTCGCCATCATGGTGATCAGTGACCGCATCTCGGCCTTCGACTGCATCTGGCAGGGCGTGGACGGGTTGAACGGCGTGCCGGGCAAGGGCGCGGCGCTCAACGCCATCTCCAGCCATTGGTTCAAGCTGTTCAAGGAGAAGGGATTGGCCGACAGCCACATCCTGGATATCCCGCACCCCTTCGTCTGGATAGTGCAGAAAGCCCGTCCCGTGATGATCGAAGCCATCGCCCGCCAGTACATCACCGGCTCCATGTGGCGTGCCTACAAGGATGGCGAGCGCGAGTTCTGCGGCATCCGCCTGCCGGAAGGGCTGAAGAAGGATCAGAAGCTGCCGGAGATCCTCATCACCCCGTCCACCAAGGGTGTGCTCAAGGGGCTGGATGGCGTACCGGAAGCCGATGACGTCAACGTCTCCCGCGCCGACATCGAGCGCCACTGCCAGGGCTTCAACTTCAGCAAGCCGGCCGACATCGACCGCTACGAAGTGCTGCTCAAGGAAGGCTTCAACGTGATCAGCGACGCGCTGACCGCGCTCGATCAGATCTTCGTCGACACCAAGTTCGAGTTTGGCTACGTCAAGGACGCCGCCGGCAACGAGAAGCTGATCTACATGGATGAAGTGGGTACCCCCGACAGCTCCCGCATCTGGGACGGCGCCGCCCTGCGCGAAGGCCAGATCGTCGAGAAGTCGAAAGAGGGCTTCCGCCAGTGGCTGCTGAACCACTTCCCGGATCCGGACATCCTGCTCAACAAGCACCGCATGCCGGAACGCTTCGCCCTGGCGCGCGACAACAAGCTGCCGACGGCGGTGATGATGGACATCTCCAACACCTACGTGGGGATCGCCGAGAAGATCATCGGTCAGCCGCTGGTGCGCAGTGCCAATCCCAAGCAGGAGATCATCGAGGTGTTGCGCGAGCAGTACGGTCTGATCGACTGAGGCTTGCCCTCTTTTTTTGTCGCCGACAAACAAACGTTTGCCGATGGCGAGAAGGCATAGCCGGGCACAGCGCCGGATAAACAGACGGGCCCATCGCGGGCCCGTTTTTATTGGCGGTTGGCAGTGAGAGAGGGCGGCCTCAGCCGTTGACTCTGAATACCTGGCCGCTCTGCACCCCCAGCACCGACTTCTTGTAGGCCTGGGCCACCCGGGCGGCGGGCACCGGCTCGAAGCCCGGGAAGAAGTCGGCATACTTGTCCATGGATTCGACCAGTACGGTCGGGCTTATCGCGTTGATGCGCAGCCCCCGCGGCAGCTCGCAGGCCGCGGCCCGCACGAAGTGTTCGATGGCGCCGTTGATGGTGCTGGCGCTGACCCCCCAGTTGATGGGCTCCTCGCTCAGGATGCCGCCGATCAGGGTGATGGATCCCCGGTCGTTGAGGTGCGGGATGGCGGCGCGGGTCAGCCTGATCTGGCCCATCAGCTTGCTCTCCAGCCCCGTTTGCCATTGCTCGTCCGTCAGCTCGGGGAAGGCGTTGAAGGCGACGCTGCCGCTGGCCACCAGCAGGGCATCGAACCGGCCTATCCCCGCGAACAGGGCGGCGATGGAGGCGCTGTCCGTCATGTCTACCCTGGCATCCCCCTGGCGGTGGCCGACCCGGATGACCTCATGGTCCCTGGCGAGCAGTTCACTGACGGCGGATCCGATGGTGCCGGAGGCACCCACAATTACGATTTTCATCTTGGTCACTCCTGATTGGGATATTCAGGATTCTAGTAGGACTAAAGAGAAGAAAAAGCGCTTAATATGAACGTATTGTTTCCATATTGGAGTGAATGGATGGATATCGCCCACCTGGCCAGCTTCTATGAGGTGGTCAAACGCGGCAGCTTCTCCGCCGCGGCCGACCTGTTGGGGGTGAGCAAGGGGATGCTGAGCCGCCACGTCAGCGCGCTGGAGGCCTCCCTCAACGCCCAGCTGTTGCAGCGCACCACCCGCCGGCTCAGCCTGACCGAGGCGGGCAAGACCCTCTATCTGCAGGCGGGGCAGATCTTCGCGCTGGCCCAGCAGGCGGAGCAGGACATCCAGGCCCTGACCGAGGAAGACGGCGGCCGCCTGCGTTTCACCTGTCCGGTCAGCACCGGCGATCGCATGGTGAGCGAGCTGCTGGCGCGCTTCGCCGAGCGCTGCCCCGGGGTGCAGGTCGAGCTCAACTTCACCAACGCCATGGTCGACATGAGCCAGGGGGAGCACGACATCGCCCTGCGTGCCATGAGCCATGTGCCGGACAACCTGGTGGCCCTGCCGCTCGGCCGGCTGAGAGACGTGGTGGTGGCCAGCCCGGCCCTGCTCGCGCGGGAGGGGATCCCGGCCACCCCCTATGAGCTGAGCGGCCGTACCTGTCTGCTGCAGGGAAGCAACCCCGCCTGGGAGCAGTGGCATTTTCGCAAGGAGGGGGAGGAGGCCCTGATCCCGGTGCAGGGACGGGTGCGGGCCAACCACTACAGCACGCTGCTGCAGCTGGCCCGCGCCGGCATGGGCTATGCCAAGTGCCCGCTGATGCTGGTGGAGGCCAGCCTGGCCAGGGGGGAGCTGGTGGCGGTGCTGGGGGAGTGGCAGACCGGCCTGCACCCGCTCCATGTGCTGCATGCCCAGCAGCGGCGGGTACCGCGCAAGATCCGCCTGTTCAAGCAGGTGCTGGCCGAGTGGTTTGCCGAGCGGCCGCACTACCTGATCTGAGTGCAACCGGCTGAGCCAGCGTTATTTTTCTGTCATATCCGGCTGCTACCCTGCGCTCATCACAGCGATGGAGAGAGGCAGAGGATGAAGGGTCATCAGGGTTGGGTCGGCGTCATGCTGTTGTGTGCCGGGGCGGCGCAGGCCGAGGTCGAGGTCAGGGTACCGGAGAATTTCCAGATCCTGGCGGTGAGCGCCGGCAAGGTGCAGGACGAGCAGCATGCCGTGCTGGCCGACGGGCAACAGCAGTTGCTGGTGCGCTATGAGGGGGTGATCCCGAGTCGCAACAGCAGCGACAACGATCGCCAGATCCGCTCCGAGCCCCAGGTGATCCGCTATGACGCCAGCCGGCAGTCGGTACGCTTGCAGGCGGCCGTTCCCGGCGATGAGAGCGGGATGGAGCGCTACGCCAAGGCGCCGCTGGTGAGCCTGCAGGCGGGAGGCCAGCCACTGGCCATGCAGCAGGATGAGCTGGTGGTCAACGGCATGCAGATCGGCATGGATTGGCGCGCCAGGCTGGAGGAGTACAACCGCGGCGGGGGCAAGGCGGCGCTGAACACTGTCGGCGCGACGACGGTAGCGACGGTGGCGGCGGGAACCTCGGTACCGGTGGCCGCCAGCGAGCTGGAGGGGCAGTTGCAGCGACTCTTCCTGCAGGCCGATCCGGCGCTGCGCAAGCGCTTCATCGGCTGGGCCGTGCCCCAGCTTTAAGTTTGCCCCTCGTTGCAGTAACGTGGGCACAGTCGCCTGGCGACCTGCCCATCTTGACCAACGAGGTTCTCATGTTTGAATTGCATCCCCGCCTGCAGGTGGATACCCAGTCGCTCGGGGATCTGCCGCTCTGCCGCGTCCTTCTCGCCAGAGACAGCCAGTACCCCTGGCTCATCCTGGTGCCCCGCATCGCCCAGTTGCGGGAGATCCACCACCTCGCCCCTGAGCAGCAGCAACAGCTGATGCAGGAGTCCTGCGCCGTCGCCGCCCTGATGGAGCAGGCGCTGAACCCGGACAAGATCAACGTGGCGGCGCTTGGCAATATGGTGCCCCAGCTGCACCTGCACCATGTGGCTCGCTTCAGTACGGACCCCGCCTGGCCCGGCCCCATCTGGGGTGCGCACCCTGCCGTCGCATATGAGGCGCAAGATTTACGGATTGCGGCCGATAACTGGCGAGCCCGGCTGGCGACCCTGAGCGGATTTACCCCTCTTCAATAGTGACAATGGCATCAAGTGAGAGCTGGCTCGCTGTTTCCAGGCCGGGGTCAGGCTATCTGTTAGCCTGACGACAACGACTAGCCCATTTTCGATCAGCAGGAAGGTTCCATGATACTAACAAGATCCGATGATGACGCCGTATTGACCACCGAGGATGTGCTGCTGAGCCTGTGCAACTCGGTCACGGGCGTATTGAGCGCGGCGACCCAGACCCAGGTGCGCTTCTCCGGCATGGTGCAGCGGATCAGCAAGACTTGCCTCAAGCCGGATATCGGCTGTTTCGTGCTGTTTGATGGCGGTTTCTCCGGCCTGGTGGTGATCAACTTCTCCGCCGCCGCGGCCATGGAGCTCTACCAGAGCTACATGCTCAGCATGGGGCTCTCCAAGGAGGATCTCGCCATCTCCCACACCTCGGACGAGGTGAGCAACGTCATGGGCGAGCTGATGAACCAGATCCTCGGCAGCTTCACCGGCAAGGTGGGCCGCGAATTGCAGACTCACATCACCCAGAACCAGCCCAAGATGCTGGCCCTGAACAAGCAGGTGATGCTGAGCGTGGATACCAACCTCGACAATCCCGAGACCCGCAGGGTTACCTTCTTCACCGCCAGCAACAACATCTTCTACCTGGAGCTGGCGATGGACGGCACCGAGTTCATCCGGCTGCACAACGAGGGCAGGGATCAGGAGGAGATTGACCCCGATGCCCTGATCGCCCAGACCAAGCTGGCGGCGGCCAAGCCGGCCCCGGTGGCGGCGCCTATCGCCAACGATCACGACGACCTGCTCAACTCCCTCGGTCTCTGACGACCAAGCAGATACAAGGAGGCCACCCCTGGGGTGGCCTCCTTGTATTCGGGTCGACTCGACTTAGAAGTTGTAGAGCAGACCGGCGCTGAGGATGCTGGTCTGGGTATCGTAGAAGGCGATGTCTGAATCGGCCTGGTTGTAGGCCGCCGTGACGGTGGCGGAGAGATCCCTGACCCCCATCAGGTTGTGCCAGAAGAAGGTGCCGGCCAGCACAAACTCCTTGGCATCGGCGCGCTGGCCGAACAGGGGATTCGCCTCGTCATACTCGCGCTTGCCGGCATAGGCGTTGCCGACGACGGACCACTGGGGGCCGCGCTTGGCATAGGTCAGCTGCATCCCCAGGTTCTTGAAGCTCTCGGCACTGCCATCGAGATCGGCCTGCTTGTAGAGAATGGCGGGCTCCAGCAGCTGGCCACCCCCGAAGTGCCACTGGTAGGAGAGCTCCATGTCATGGATCTTGCCGTTGCGATCCAGCATGGGGGCATAGTGGGTGCCGTTGCGCTGATCGTACTGCTGGCCGCTGTGCTCCTCATCCAGCTCCATTTCCCGGGTGGTGAGGCTGCCATTGAAGTTGCTGCCCCAGATCTTGTCCCAGGCGAACCGCACGCCCTTCGACTTGGCATCGGTGGCGCTGCGATCCACCCCGACGGCGAAGGGATCGTTCCACAGCTCGACCGGCATGGCGTTGAACACCACAGAGCCCGCCACTATCCCCTTGTCGCCCATCTCCTGACGGATCCCGAGCTGCTGGGTAAAGTCGAAGCGCAGCGCATCCTGGATGAGGTTGCCGAGGAACACCTGGGTGCGGGTATCGGCGAAGGTGTAGCGGATGTCGGCGTTGATGAGCGGTGCCAGCTCGCTCTCGCGGTTGGGGGAGCCGAGGCCGTCGATGTGGCCATTGCTGTCCCCGCCGGCATAGAAATTGGATTCACGGCTGATGGCACTGACCCCTCCCAACAAGAAACCGGACCAGCCAGATTGCGTGGGAATGGCACCGAGATCGGCGTGGGCGGCATTGGCGACCAGCAGGCTGAGACTCAGCAGGGTGAGATTGCGCATCGGTAGGACTCCTGAAATGACGAATGAGGGAACCGCATGGCCGGGTCAGCGTCCTTTGCTGAACTGGGGCTGACTGGCCAAGGTGGGCATGCTACCCCAGCAGGAGTGTGACGTTAATCAATAATTTATGCGGTGACGGGCAAGTGTTCGGTGCGCCGTGCTGGTATTCTGTTTGCGCAATAGCGGGGAGAAAATAACGAGATGAAGCAAATCAAATCCTGGGCGCAGTACTACGTCGACCTGATGACCAAGCTGGGGCTGGTCCGTTTCAGCATGTTGCTGGCGGCGGGCATCATAGTGCTGGCCGTGACGATCCAGATGGGCGTGACCCAGTTTCTGCGTGGCACAGTGGATATCGTTGACCTGGTGCGCTCGGTGTTCTTCGGCCTGCTGGTGACCCCCTGGGCCGTCTATTTCCTCTCCATCGTGGTGGATCAGCTGGAGGACTCCCGTCAGCGGCTGACCCGCATGGTGCGCAAGCTGCAGGACATGCGCGAGCGGGATCTCGAGCTCAACAGCCAGCTGCAGGAGAACATCAGTCGCCTCAACGCCCAGATAGCCGAGACCAACAGGGCCGAGACCCTGCGTCAGCAGGCGATCGAGGATCTGGAGAACGAGGTGTTCCAGCGCGAGAAGGCCCAGCTGCACCTGGGTGAGCGCACCGCCCTGCTGCGCTCCTTCATCGACTGCTCCCCCGATCTGGTCTATTACCGCAACGAGGAGCAGCAGTTCTCCGGCTGCAACCGCGCCATGGAGGAGCTGACCGGCAAGGTCGAGGCCGAACTCATCGGGCTGACCCCGTTCGACGTCTACAAGCAGGACATCGCCAGCAAGGTGGTGGAGACCGACAAGCAGGTCTTCACCAGCAACGAGCCGCTCACCTACGAGCAGTGGCTGGAGTATCCGGATGGCCGCAAGGCCTACTTCGAGCTGCGCAAGGTGCCCTTCTTCGACCGCTTCGGCAAGCGGCTCGGCCTGCTCGGCTTTGGCCGAGACATCACAGAGCGCAAGCAATACCAGGACAAGCTGGAGAAGGCGAGCCGCGACAAGACCACCTTCATCTCCACCATCAGCCACGAGCTGCGCACCCCCCTCAACGGCATAGTGGGGCTCAGCCGGATGCTGATGGATACGCCGCTCGATGCCAAGCAGCACCAGCAGCTCAAGACCATTCACCTGAGTGCGGTGACGCTCGGCAACATCTTCAACGACATCATCGATCTCGACAAACTCGATCGCCGCCGGCTGGAGATAGCTCCCACCCGCATCGACCTGCCCGCCTTCCTCGACGAGCTGGAGACGCTGTCGCGCATCCAGGCGGAGCAGAAGGGGCTCTACCTGCACTTCGACCGGGATGGGGACATGCCGCAGTTCGTGATGGCCGACGGCACCCGCCTGCGCCAGGTGTTGTGGAACCTGGTGGGCAATGCGGTCAAGTTTACCGACGAGGGCGGGGTGACGGTGCGTTGCCTCTCCCACGCGTCCGATGTGCCGGGCAAGCTGGCGCTGCACTTCGAGGTGGAAGACACCGGGGTCGGCATTCCGCGCGCCCAGCAGGAGAAGATCTTCGCCATGTACTACCAGGTGCAGGGCAAGAAGCACGCCACCGGCACCGGCATCGGTCTGGCGGTCTCCCGTCAGCTGGTGCAGGCCATGGGCGGCGAGCTCTATGTGGACAGCGATCCCGGCGAGGGCTCCTGCTTCACCGCCGAGCTCGAGGTGGACTGCGTCGAATCCCTGGCCGCCGAGCCGGAGCAGGAGCTGCCGGCCCTCGACATCCTGCTGGTGGAGGATGTGGAGCTGAACGTGACCGTGGCCTGCGCCCTACTGAACAAGCTGGGGCATCAGGTCAAGGTGGCGCGGGATGGGACCCAGGCGCTGGCCATGGCCAACCCCGATGACTTCGACCTCATCCTGCTCGATATCCAGCTGCCGGACATGACCGGCTTCGATGTGGCGGCCCAGCTGCTGGCCCGCTACGGCGACAGCCTGCCGCCCATGGTGGCACTCACCGCCAATAGCACCGGCGATCGCCAGTACTACCGGGATCGCGGTCTGCAGGATGTGATCAACAAGCCTCTGGGATCCAAGGCGGTGCGCGAGGTGATTGGCCACCTGTTTGCGGATCTGGCCGACGACGAGGCCGATGAGCAGGAGGATGCGGGCAATCAGGATGAGCTGCTGGATCTACCCTTCCTCACCGATTACGCCAGCACGGTCGGCAAGCCGGTGCTGCTCTCCAGCGTCGACCTGTTCGAGAAGATGCTGCCCGACTACATGGCGGTGCTCGACACCAACATGATCGCCAGGGATCAGGCCGGCGTGGTGGAGGAGGCGCACAAGATCAAGGGGGCGGCCGGCTCCATCGGCCTGCGCCGCCTGCAACAGACGGCCCAGCTGATCCAGAGCCCGGAGCACCCCGCCTGGTGGGAGAACGTGGAAGACTGGATCGAGACGCTGCGCCGTGAATACCCGGGTGACATCGCCCGGTTGCGTCGCTGGCTGCTCTCCTGAGTCGGCCCCTGTCATCACAGCTAAGGAGACGCAGCCCATGTATCAGCGCCTGATCCCGTCACTGCGGGTTCACCCCTGGGGTGAGGAGCCCCTGCTGGAGGCGACCGAACAGGATCGCGCCCGCATAGTGCAGGCCGCGCCGGTGCGCCGCCTGCAACAGAAGACCCAGGTCTTTCCGCTCGATGTGAAGGCCTCGGTGCGCAGCCGCCTCACCCATTCGCTGGAGGTGCAGGAGACCGGCCGCCAGATCAGCCGTCGCATCTTGGCCGCTCTGCCGGCCGGCACTGTCTGTGAGGGGGCCTTCATCAATCTGGTGGAGATGTCCTGCCTGCTGCACGATGTCGGCAACCCGCCGTTCGGTCACTTCGGCGAGCAGGTGATGAGCCAGTGGCTGGCACAGGAGCTGGATGCGCTGTTCGCCAGTGCCCATGACCGGCTCCCGAGCCCGCAATGGGCCGAGCTGCGCCAGGATCTGCTGGTGTTCGACGGCAACGCCCAGAGCCTGCGGCTGGTGCACAGCCTGCACGAACTGAACCTGACCCTGGGCCAGCTAGCGGCCCTGTGCAAGTACCCGCAGCAGCCGCAGCCCGGTCAGCACTTTGGCCAGCACCACGGCTGGGCCAGCAAGCGCGGCATCTTCTTCAGCGAGCAGCCGCTCTACCAGTCCCTGAGCCAGCACCTGGGGCTGGCCCCTGGCTGCCGCCATCCGCTGGTGTACATCATGGAGGCGGCGGACGACATCTCCTACTGCATCGCCGATCTGGAGGATGCGGTCGATCGGCACATCCTCAGCCTGAGCGAGCTGCAGCAGGCGCTGCGCAGCGCCGACGGGGGGGATTACATGGCCGGCCTGCTGACCCAGGCCGCGGCGTCCGGCCGCGGCTTCTTCCCCCATTTTCGCCAGCAGCTCACCCGGGATCTGGTCACCCTGGCGGCCGATACCTATGTGAGCGAGCATGTCGTCATCCTGAGCGGCGCCTATCCCCAGGCCTTGCTGCACGGTCAGGCGCCGGCGGCGCGGGTGCTCGATACCCTCAAGCAGGTGGCCCGCGAGCAGGTGTTCATGCGCCCTGAGGTGGAGGCGCTGGAGTTGGAAGGCTACGCCGCCCTGCGCGGTGTGCTCTCGACTTACGCCTGCCTGCTGGCGCTGCCGGCCGCGCAATTCGAGCGCTTGCTGGCGGGCAAGGGGGGCAGCGAGCTCTTCTTCGCCCGGCGGCTGTTTCACCGACTGTCGGCCCGCCACCTCAAGGCATACCGGCTGGCGGTGGCGACCGCCGATCCCCGCTTTGAATCCGGGGCCGAGCAGGAGTGGTACTACCGCGTCCGGCTGCTGCTCGATTACGTCAGCGGCATGACGGATACCTATGCGCTGGAGGAGTTCCGGCTGCTGTCCGGGATCTGAGCGGTCCATATCCATCCCACCCATATGGGTGGGATGGATATTGCACAAAATTCGGTGTTTTTCTAGACTGTGGCAACTTGTACAACTTTCACCCGGTAAGGAGACGACTATGCAACATTCCATGTTTAACGTTGCGTTCGATCGCTGCATTGGCAGCGCGAAGACTCGTGCTCTTTATTTACCGCGTGGAGGAAACAGGTAACCCCTGCTTTTTCATCACCCGCGGTTATCCCGCAGGGTGATGTCCTCTCTCCGGGAGAACCGCAAGTTCAACTGGAGAATATTATGTCTATCGAACTCGTCCTGCTGCGCACCGTCGAATCCCTGGTTCAGAAACGGATCACCCGACTGGAGCGTCGCGTCAGCTACCTGAATCTCTCGCCAGCCATGTTGAAAGACATCGGCCTGGAAGGGCAGGATGTGCAGGTGGCCCATGTCCGTGTGCGGGAGTTTCAAACCGGCTTCCGCCTTGGGAACCGAATAACCTGATGGAGGGGGACTCGCTCCCCCTGATGTGCAAATGGCAGGCCTAGGCCTGCCATTCTCGTTTCTGATCGGTGCCGCCCTGATTTTTTAGTCGCACATTTAACCAAAAACTCTATGATCACCCACCGGTCTGTGCAGGAGTCATCCATGTTGTATCGTTGCGTTCGTTCCATTCTGTTGTGCTGGCTAGCCTGCTGGGGTCTGGTCGCTGCGGCTGAAACCACTCTGGATAGTGACAAGTTGACACCCTCGCAGCAGACCTGGCTCGCCTCGCACAACGAGCTGGTGGTTGGCATGCCCTCCGTGGCCTGGCCCCCTTATGTCTATACCGATGGGCGAGGCAATTTTGCTGGTCCGCTGGATGCCTTTGCCTCGCAAGTAGCGGTTAGATTGGGGCTTTCATTGCGTTACCAGACCTACCCCAACAATGCCGACGCTCAGCTGGCGTTGTTGAATGGCGAGGTCGATATGCTGATCGGTGTGGCACCGAGTCAGACCAGGCAACTGCAGATGCAGTTCACCTCGGAACTCATGGCCGTGCCTCGTGGCATCCTGTTGACCGGCTCGGAATACGATCTCTCGCTGGAGAAGGCGCGGGGGCTACGCTGGGTGTGCCGATTTGGCGTCAGTGCCTGCGACGAGTTGCTGCGACTGGGAATCATGGATCTGGTCACAGTTGACAGTCAGGATGAGGCCATCTTCATGCTCAAGGAGGGGCGTGCGGATGCCTATCTGGGCGATCTGCCCGCGTTGACCCGTTTGCAAGCGTTGTCGAGCATGAAGCTGACCACGGTGGACTGGATGAGAGATACTTCGCTGGCCATGGCGGTCGCACCGGGCGACGAGGCGCTGTTGGGGTTGCTGGATCTGGCGCTTCAGCAAATCTCGCCCATCGAGCGGCGTCGCATTCTGGAGATGAGCGGCATCGTGGGCTATGAGCTAATCGAAGGTCGGCAGGAGGTTGCGTTCAACCAAGACGAGCAAGCCTGGTTGGCACAACACCCGGTGATCACCTTCGGCGTTTTCCCTGACTGGCCCGGCATGAGCGAGATAGACGACCGTGGTCGGCTCAAGCCGGGATATGTGTCCGATCTGCTCGAGATTATGAGCCAGCGCGCCGGCCTTCAGTTCAAGGTGCTGCCGACGGCGAGCTGGCACGATACGCTGGATGCCTTTCAGGCGGGCAGGCTGGATTTCATCCCGGCCATGACACCGACCATGGAGCGGCAGCAGCTTGCACGATTTACCCCAGACTATGGTTCGCTCAGCCGGGTGATCGTGGCCAGGCAAGGCACGCCAGAACTGTCCAGCCTCAAGGCACTGAAAGGGCGCCGAGTCGGGATAGTCGGCAGTTCGGTGGACGCCACGTTATTGACCAAGATGGGGGCCGAACTGGTCATCGCCGACAGTTATTCCCAGATGCTGTCACTGCTTGATAATCACAGTGCCGACTTTGTGCTGATCACCGTCAACACCCTGGGGCAGTCACTGCAACAAGGCCACAGCAATCGCTACCAGGTCGTCTTCTCTGGTCATCAGCTCACAATTCCTATCGCCATGGCGACCCAGCAGCAAGATCCCATGTTGCAGCAGATCCTGACCAAGGTGCTGCTCTCCATCCAGCAGTATGAGTTGAACGAGCTGGAGCGAAAGTGGCTGGCACTGACCATACAGACGGGCATCAACCCGAGGACAGTGCTGCTGTGGTCCTCCCTCGGAGTGGGCATCTTCCTGCTCTGCGTGCTGCTGTTCCTGGGCTGGAACCGGACCCTGCGCCGCCAGATAGCGCAGCGCCGACAGGCCGAGCAGCAACTGAATGAACAGCTCACCTTCGTGCAGACCCTGCTCGACTCGCTGCCCAACATGGTGGTGCTGCGTGACAAAGAGATGCGCATCACCCTGTGCAATAGAACCTATCGCGATGCCTTCATCCGCGAACAAAACGATGGCGGTCTCTACCACCTGGACAGCCTGCCGTCCCAGGAGCGGGAGAAGGTACTGAGGGAGGAGCAGGAGGTGTGGTTGAGCGGTCAGGCGATGGAGGGGGCGGGCTACAGCCGGCGCCATGATGGCACCGCGTTTCACGTCATCTATGCCAAGCAGCCCTATCGCGCGCAGAGCGGTGAGCAGCTGGGGGTTTTGACGGTGCTGACCGATGTGACCCGGATCAAGGAGGCCGAGGCGCGGGCTCGCCAGGCGGAGACCCGCCTCACCCAGATCACCGACAGCATGCCTGGCATCGTCTATCAGTATCATTGGTTGGGGCCGGGGAACGGACGCTTCCTCTATACCTCCCAGGGGCTCAAGGAGATAGTGGGTTATGACGCAGATCCGGTGCAGAGCGGCGTCGTCGGCAGCACCATTTTGGGGCTGACAGGCCCCGCCCTGCATGACTTCGTTGCGACCGTTGAGCGCCATGCCAGAGCCATGCAACCCCTCGATCTTGAGGTGGATATCATGCGTCACGGAATCCCCTGCTACCTGCAGATACGGGGCCATTTCGTGCATCAGGAGGGGCTCGACGGCGTCATCCTTAACGGGGTGGTGCAGGACATCACTGGCCTGAAGCACCAGGAACTGGCGCTGCGCCAGGCCCGAGAGGTGGCGGAGCAGGCGATGCAGGCGCGCAGTCGCTTCCTCGCCACCATGAGCCACGAGTTGCGCACCCCCATCTCCGGCATGCACGGCATGCTGGAGCTGCTGCAGATGAGCGATCTCAATGACGATCAGCGCTACATGCTGCGCAACATCGCGACCTCGACCAACAACCTGCTCTATCTGGTCAACGATATCCTGGACTTCTCCAAGATAGAGGCGGGCCAGTTGCAGCTGCATTACCACGGCTGCCGACTCACCTCGGTCATCTGCGATGTCATCCGCGGTCACGCCACCCTGGCCTATGGCAAGGGGCTCAAAGTGACGCTGGAGTGGGCCGCCGAGGTGCCGGATCAGGCCAGCATGGACGCGATCCGGGTGGGGCAGGTGATCTCCAACCTGCTCAACAACGCGGTGAAATTTACCGAGTGGGGCGAGATCGCCATCCGGGTCGGCTATCAGGCGAACCAGCTGCTGTTTGCCGTGCGAGATACCGGGATCGGCATCGCCGATGACAAGCAGGTGAACCTGTTCACCCCCTTCAAGCAGGTCGAATCCGACATCACCCGGCGCTTCGGCGGGACCGGGCTCGGGCTCGCCATCTGCCAGCAGCTGATCCACAAGATGGGGGGCAGCCTGGCGCTGGAGAGCAAGCCCGGCACCGGGACCTGCGTGACTTTCAAGATCCCGCTGACCGAGTGTCAGTGGGATGCCCCGCCGCTGGTCGATCAGGACTGGTGGTGGCTGGGGGAGGATGCCGCGCTGCGGGCGACCATGGAACAGCTGGGCGCCCGCCTGCATCGGCTGGAGCCACATCAGTGGCGGCAACCGCTGAGCGGTCGCCTGCTGGCGGAGGAGCGCCTGCTGGAGCGGGCGCTGGGCACGGACTGGCAGCAGCATTTGCAGCAATCCGCGCTCAAGGGCATAGTGCTCTCCCCCCAGGAGGCGCTGCGCGGGCGTATGGGCAGCGATGCCTGGTGGCGGCTGGGTCAGTCGCCGCTCTATCCCGACCTGCTGCTGGAAACCTGCCGCCAACTGGCGGGGGAGCGGGCCACCCAGCCGGGGCAATTCCTGGTAGACAAGTTGCAGGGCCGTGTCCTGGTCGCCGATGATCATCCCATCAACCGTGCGCTGCTGGCCCGCCAGCTCGCCATTCTCGGCATCGATGCCGAGCTGGTCGATGATGGCGAGAAGGCGCTGCGCGCCTGGCAGGGGCAGGGCTTCGCCCTGCTGCTGACCGATTGCCACATGCCGGTGATGGATGGCTACAGCCTGACCAGGACCCTGCGGGCGGCGGGGGATCCGGCCCCCATCATCGGCGTCACGGCCGACACCTCGGAGGAGGCCAGCCGGCAGATGCAGGCGGCGGGGATGAACGATATGCTGTTCAAACCCTACAGCCTGGAGACCTTGCGCCAGATGCTGCAGCGTTGGTTGCCGGTCGCCAGTGCGCCGAGCGAGCCGCAGCCCCGCGTTCAGGCTTCGACCCAGGAGCAGGCGCTGAGCTGGATCTCCCTGTTCGGTGATGAGGCGCTGGCCCGCAGCATGGCGCAGGAGTATCTGGACTCCAATCGCCAGGATAGCGAGGAGATGGTGCGAGCGCTGGCGTGTCAGGATACCCAGGCGCTGGTGGAGACGGCACACCGCATCAAGGGGGCGGCCCGCATGGTCGGGCAGACGGCCCTGGCGACGGAGGCGGCTCAGCTGGAGGCTGCGGCCAGATTGAAACAGCTGGACAGGCTCGATGAGTTGAGTCAGACAGTACAGGTATTGATGGATGCTATTGCATGCGAAATTGGACTATGGCTCGATGAATAACAAGCAGCATGAGTTGGTGATCATGGTGGTGGAGGATCACAACTTTCAGCGCAAGGCCCTGATGCACCAGATCAGCAGGCTCGGCTACGGCCAGCTGCTGGAGGCACAGGATGGCGAGGCGGCGCTGGAGCTGTGTCAGCACCACCAAGTCGACATCCTGTTTTGCGATCTGCGCATGCCCGGCATGGACGGCATGGCCCTGCTGCGCCGGCTCTCGCTGGGAGGCTTCAGGGGCGGCGTCATCCTGTGCAGTGCGCTGGAAGACGATGTGGTCGACGCCGTGCTGCGCATGAGCACGGCCTATGGCCTGCAGGTGCTGGGGCGCATCGACAAGCCCGCCGACCCGCAGCAGATCAGGCGGCTGATCGGCGCCTGGCGGCCCCAGCAGGAGCGGACCCAGGAGGAGGACGGCCACAGCCTGACCCAAGACGATCTCAGCGCCGCCCTGGAGCAGGATCAGCTGTTGCCCTGGTATCAGCCCAAGGTCAGCTTCGGCACCGGCCAGTGGATCGGTATGGAGGCGCTCGCCCGCTGGCAGCACCCCGAGTATGGCCTGGTCTCACCGGTGCACTTCATCCCTCTGGCGGAGCGTCATGGACTGATCGATCAGCTGACCGAGGTGATCATCAACAAGTCCCTGCGCGATGGACACCTGTGGGAACAGACCGGGCTCTCCCTCAACCTGTCGATGAACCTCTCCACCACCTCGCTGATCGAGGGGGATCTCTGCAACACCCTGCTCAATCATTGCCAGCGTTGGAGCATCAACCCCGAGCTCATCACCCTGGAGGTGACCGAGAGCGCCTTCGTCAAGGATCTCGGCAAGTCGCTGGAGGTGCTGACGCGCCTGCGCATGCACGGCTTCGGGCTCTCCATCGATGACTTCGGCACAGGTTACTCCTCCATGCAGCAGTTGGCGCTGCTGCCCTTCACCGAGCTGAAGCTGGATCGATCCTTCGTCGATCGCTGCTATGAGGATCCCTCCCGGCTCGCCATCATAGAGTCGAGCATCGAGCTGGCCCGCAAGCTGGGGCTCAAGTCGGTGGCCGAGGGGGTCGAGGATGAGCCCACCTGGCAGTTGCTGGCCAGGCTGGGCTGCGATCAGTGCCAGGGCTTCTTCTCCGCCCGCCCCATGCCGCGGGATGAGTTGCTGGAGTGGCATCGCTCCTGGCTGGATCGATTACCCGCTCTGATCAAGAACTGAACCCGGGGCAGGATGCCCGCAGTCGAACAAGGACGTTCATGAAAATTTCAAGCAAGTTGTTGTTTAGCTTTTGTTTTATCAATCTGCTCATCATCCTCTCCTCCGCCCTGGTGTACCACCAGCTGGGCCGGATCCAGCAGTCGCAGTCGGCCTTGCTGGAGCAGGCCCTGCCTGCCCTGCAGCGGGATGAGGCGAGCCAGAAGGCGCTGATCGCCACCGTCTCCTCCCTGCGGGCCTACCTCATCCTCGGCAAGGATCCGGCCCAGGCCCAGCGCCTCAAGCTGGAGTGGGACGGCGCCTGGCAGGCCATCGAGCGGCAGGCGTTTACCCCCGCCCTGACCCGGGCCCTCAAGGCGTTCAAGGGCAAGCAGGAGAAGGTGTGGGCCCTGGCTCACACCGAGGAGAACCTGCCGGCCCATAGCCTGATGCTGCTGGAGGCGGGCCCCCTGGCCGAGGCGGCACTCGATCAGCTGCAATCCTTCGCCAATGAAGAGGTGGCGACGCCACAGGCGCAGTTGCCCGGCGATAGGCGCCTGCTGCTCAAGCAGGTGGGCGATGCCTACAACGGCCTCGCCAACGCCCTCTCCGCCCTGCGGGATTTCCTCATCTCCGGGGACAAGGAGTATCAGGCCAAGTACCAGGATTACTACCAGTTTCATCTGCAGCGGGTGGCCGAGCTGAAACAGCAGCAGGGCCAGTTCACCGAGGCCGAGCAGGGGCTCTGGGCCCTGTTCGAGCAGATGTCGGCACCCTTCGCCGAGCTGGTCGGCCAGGTGATCGCCAGGCGGCAGGCGCCCGACTGGGATCAGGCCAATCACCTGATGGCCACCGACGTCGAGCCGGCTCTGGACAGGCTCGCCGGCCAGCTGGCGTCCCAGGTGACCCACACCCGGGCTGAGGTCGACAAGATCGCCGGTCAGATGGCCGCCGCCGGCCAGACCATCCATCACAGCCTGCTGCTGACCACCCTCAGCACCATATCGCTCGGCACCCTGGTGGCCCTGCTGTTCAGCCGCCGGCTGACCCGGGACATCGCCAGCCTGGTGGCCCGTGCCGGACTGGTGGCGGATGGCCGGTTGCCGGCCGCGCCCCTGCCGGTATTGCGGCGAGACGAGCTGGGTGGCTTGACCGGCTCCATCAACCGGATGTCGGGCCAACTGCGTCAGCTGGTGGGGGAGATCCAGGGGGCCGTGGGGCAGGTGGAAGGCGCCTGCGGCGAGGTGGGGCGTACCAGCAACATCATAGTGGGGGATCTGGCGAGCCAGAATCAGCGGGTCGATACGGTCGCCGCGGCCATAGAGCAGATGTCGGCCAGCACCCGGGACGTGGCGGGCAACATTGCCGAGGCGGCCGAGGCGGCCCGCCAGACCGAGCGACAGGCCCGCCAGGGGGGCGATGCCCTAACGCGCATGACCACCACCATGCAGCAGATCGCCGCCATGATTGCCGAGGCCAACCAGGCGATGGGGCAGCTGAGCCGCCAGAGTGAACAGGTGGGGCGTGTCACCGAGGTCATCGCCACCCTCGCCGAGCAGACCAACTTGCTGGCGCTCAACGCGGCCATAGAGGCGGCGCGCGCCGGGGAGCAGGGCCGTGGTTTTGCCGTGGTGGCGGACGAGGTGCGCCAGCTCGCCAGTCGCACCAGCCAGTCGACGGCGGAGATCAACCTGACCATCGCCAGCATCCAGCAGCAGACCCGGCAGACCGCCGACACCGTGGGCAGCGGCACCCGGCTGGTGGAGCAGGGGCACGGCGCCGTGGCGTCGGTGACCGAGACCCTGGAGACCATGACCCGGCTGGTGCAGGATCTCTGCGGTCAGCTGGGGGCCATCGCCACCGCCACCGAGCAGCAGTCGCGGGTGGCGCAGGAGGTGGCCGGGACTGTCGAGGAGATCGCCGGGCTCAGCCGCCAATCCAGTGAGCGCAGTCAGCAGGGGGAGGAGATAGTCGCCAGGCTGAGCCGGGAGACGGGGCGCCTGACCTCGGTCATCAGCCGATTCGAGCTGGGATAAGGCAGAGGCGGGCAAATGCCCGCCTCTTGCTTGATAGTGGTGACGAAAGGCTTGGTTGTCGAAGCTGCTGCCGGCCTCTTGAGGGAGCGGGCTGATCTGCCCGTGTCACCCTGTTATCCTAGGCTCGGCTTATCGTCAGTCCAGGCGCCGGAAGGCCTGGTTGTCGAAGCTGCTGCTGGTCTCCTGATTGAGCAGGCTGACCAGCAGGAATGGGGGCGCTTCTCGCCGCAGACGTCTGGGTAGGGTCAGTCCAGGCGCCGGAAGGCCTGGTTGTCGAAGCTGCTACTGGTCTCCTGGTTGAGCAGGCTGACCAGCAGGATCGCCCGCTTCTCGCCATCCGGCTCCAGATAGATGGCCTCGAACCCGGCAAGGGGGCCAGATTCGATAAGCACCTTGTCCCCCTGCGTCGGCAGGCAAGCATAGCTGGCCCTGGCCTCATCGCTGTCGTCACGGCTCATCAGCCGATAGATTAGCTGGCTGCTGACATCCGTCCACTCCTTGCCGAAGTGAACGATGCGGCTGATGCCGCGGGTCGACTTCAGGGTGATGGGCGAGACCTCGTCGAGATCCACGTGGATGAACAGGTAGTTGGGAAACATGGGCTCACGCACCGGTACCCGCTTGCCGCGGCGCAGCTTCTCGATTTCCACCATGGGGTAATAGGATTCGACACCCTGGGCTGCCAGATGGGCGCGGGCGCGGGCTTCTTCCTTAGGCTTGCAGTAGGCCAGATACCATTTTTTCATTGTTCTGTTTTGTGTTTGTTACCGTGCTGACGCCCATGATAACGGGGGCAAAAAAAAAGGCCACGCTTGGCGCGGCCTTTTTTGCAGAGTGAGTGATTACCAACCTTTTACCAGACCGCCCTTGAACAGTTCGGTCCCTTTCTTGTAGACCTCGTCGGTCTGGAAGGACTGGACGAACTGCTTGACCTTCTCTTCGTCCTTGTTGTTTTCACGGGCGACGATCAGGTTGACGTAGGGGGACTCCTTGTCTTCGACAAACAGGCCGTTCTCGGTCGGGGTCAGGCCAATCTGACCGGCGAAGGTGTTGTTGATGATGGAGAGATCAACATCTTCCAGGGAGCGGGGCAGCTGAGCGGCTTCCAGCTCGACGATCTTGAAGTTGCGCGGGTTGCTGGCGATGTCCAGCACCGTCGCTTCCAGACCGGCGCCTTCCTTCAGCTTCAGCAGGCCCTGCTTCTCCAGCAGGATCAGGGAGCGACCCAGGTTGGTCGGATCGTTTGGCACCGCGATCTGGGCACCGTCCTTGAGCTCGCTCAGGGCCTTGATCTTCTTGGAGTAACCGGCGATCGGGTAGACGAAGGTGTTGCCAACCGGTACCAGTTTGAAGCCGCGATCACGGATCTGCGCATCCAGATAGGGTTTGTGCTGGAAGGCGTTGACGTCGACGCTGCCATCGTTCAGGGCCACGTTGGGGGTGACGTAGTCGGAGAAGGTGACGATCTCGACGTTCAGACCGTATTTCTCCTTGGCCACCTTGGCCGCGGTCTCGACCAGCTCGGTCTCGGGGCCGGCGATGGCGCCGACCTTCAGGGTCTTGTTCTCTTCTTTCTGGCCGCAGCCGACCAGTACCAGAGTTGCCAGCAGCGCTGCCGCAGCGGATTTAATGCCCAATTTCATAAAAACCTCCTGTCAGAAATCGACGATTAACGATGATCACATTGTTTGACCAGGCGCTCACCCGCGCTCTGGATGAGTTGAACCAGCACTACCAGAATGACCACGGTGACCAGCATGACGGTTGGATCGAAGCGCTGGTAACCGTAGCGAATACCCACATCCCCCAGACCACCACCACCGATGGCACCGGCCATGGCGGAGTAGTTCACGAGCGTGACGAGCGTGATGATGACGCTGTTGAGGATCCCGGGCAGGGCCTCGGGCAGCAGCACCTTGGCGATGATTTGCAAGGGTTTGGCACCCATGGCCTTGGCGGCCTCGAGCAGCCCATCCGGCACCTCCATCAGCGCCCCTTCCACCAGACGGGCGATGAAGGGGATGCAACCGACGGTCAGCGGCACTATGGCGGCTATGGTGCCGATGCTGGTGCCGACGATCAGCCGGGTCAGCGGAATGATGGCGACCAGCAGTATGATGAAGGGCACAGAGCGACCGACGTTGACTATGATGCCGAGCGTCTTGTTCAGCAGCGGGTTGGCCAGGATCTGGCCGGCCTTGGTCACGTGCAGTGCCACGCCGAGCGGCAGCCCGAGCAGGCAGCCAAACAGGGCGGAGGCAAACACCATGATCAGGGTGTCGCCGAGGGCCGTGAACAGCAGATTAATCATTGCTTCGGACATAGCCCATTACCTCCAGCTGAATATGGTTGTCGATGAAGAACTGCTGGGTGGCCTCGCACTGGGCCTCGTCCCCGAACAGCTCGGCCAGCAGGAAGCCGAACTTGACCCCGCCGGCGTACTCGATGTCCGCACTCAGGATGCTGATATCGATGTTGAAACGGCGGCTCACCTCGGAAATCAGCGGCGAATCGACCGTGCTGCCGGTGAAGCCGAGCTTGACCAGCGGATAACTGTTGGCCACCCGCTCGGGGCTCATCCTGTCCTGATACTCCTGCGGTACCTCCAGATGGATGGTGGAGTGGATGAAGTCACGGGCCAGCTGGGTCTTGGCATTGCTGAAGAACCAGGCCACCTCGCCCTGCTCGATCAGGCTGCCGTCGCTGATGATGGCCACCTCGTCGCAGATCCCCTTCACCACGTCCATCTCGTGGGTGATGAGCAAGATGGTGAGCCCCAGCTTGAGGTTGATCTCCTTGAGCAGGCTCAGGATGGAGCGGGTGGTCTGGGGATCGAGCGCCGAGGTGGCCTCGTCACAGAGCAGCACCTTGGGGGCCGGCGCCAGGGCGCGGGCGATGGCGACGCGCTGCTTCTGACCACCGGACAGCTCGGATGGATAGGCGTGGGCGCGGGCCTCCAGCCCGACCAGGGCGAGCAGCTCCTCGACCCTCGCCTGGATCTGCGCCTTGCTCCAGCCCGCCAGCTCCAGCGGGAAGGCGATGTTGGCGAACACGGTGCGGGAGGCGAGCAGGTTGAAGTGTTGGAAAATCATGCCGATCTGACGACGGGCCTGGGTCAGATCCCGCTCGGGCAGGGCCGCCAGATCCTGGCCATCGACAAAGACCTGGCCCTGGGTGGGGCGCTCCAGCAGGTTGACGCAACGAATAAGGGTGCTCTTGCCGGCACCGGAGGCGCCGATCACCCCGAAAATCTTGCCTTGTGGCACATGCAGGCTCACGTCACGCAGGGCGTGCACGGCGTCACTGCCTTTACCGTAGACTTTGTTGAGACCGATCAACTTAATCATGGATTCTTCCGTGCTAACAGCCTTAAAGCACAGGGCGCTACAGGCGGGTGAATTGGGCAGAGGTTTCACTGGGTTGCTCTGCCATCATGGAGGATGATGCTAAGATGTCCGGATGGCTGTGTCAACGCATGTTTCTACGTCTAGACGTCTAAAAAAATGCTAAGGATTCCCACCGGATGACTATGGAAAGTGGTGATTTCGCAGGTGGCGATATTGAATTTCGATTATTGGTTAAATTTCCGAATATAAGCTGGTTAATGCAGCTTAAATATCAGTTTTGTTAGCCAGCGCCAGAACCGACTATCTCCCCGTCTTCATCACCCGTGCTTAAGGTCGCATAGATACTGGCAGCTTGTCCCCTGCTCTTTTCTGAGCCATCCCCTTGATGAAGAACAATAAATGACCAGTCACGCCAGCAGGGGCGGGGCCTTGGGAAGGGGTGGCGAGCCATCGGCATCCTGGCTCGGGAGCAGAGAGAACGGTTGAGCAGGCCGGTTTGGGGTTGCGCCCCGCTGATCGCCCGCCGCCCAATGACAGAGGCCCGGCATATGCCGGGCCTCTGTCATCTATAGGAAGTGGATCACTATAAGGGGAAGTAGACTCAGCCCCCTTGCTCCACGGCATGGAGTGCCGCCCCTATGATGCCGGCCTGATTGAGGCTGGCCGCGGCGACCAGCGGGGCCCGGGTCTCGATCCTGTCGATGAACTTGTCGAGCTTGGCGGCGCTGCCGCCCCCCAGGATGAAAAGATCGGGGGAGAACAGGAACTCCAGTCTGGCCAGATACTTGTTGAAACGCTTGCCCCAGCGGCTCCAGGAGAGATCCTCGCGCTTGCGCACGGCGTCCGAGCAGTAGTGCTCGGCGATCATGCCTTCCAGCATCAGGTGGCCCAGCTCGGTGTTCGGCAGCAGCTGGCCGTTGACGAACAGGGCGGTGCCGATGCCGGTGCCGACGGTGATGAGGATGATGACCCCCTTGCGATCCCGGCCGGTGCCGAAGCGCATCTCGGCAAGACCCGCCGCATCGGCATCGTTGAGCACGTGGCAGGGCAGGCCGGTCACATCCGCAAACAGGTGGGCGGCATCGGTCTCGACCCAGCTCTTGTCGATGTTGGCGGCACTCTTGGCGATACCGTTGTGAATGATGGCGGGGAAGCCGCAACCCACGGGACCCTTCCATTCGAAGTGTTCGACCAGCGCCTTGAGGGTGTGGGCGATGGCGGCCGGGGTAGCCGGTTGCGGGGTGGCCAGGCGGTAACGTTCACCGATGAGCATGCCCGTCTCGGTATCGACCAGGCAGCCCTTGATCCCGGATCCCCCTATATCTACTCCCAACATCTGCATCAGAGTGTTCCTTTTTAGTGTGCCGAGGGTCAAACGTCGGCAGAGCATGAAAAAATGACCCGCATCCGGCAAGGGGCAGATCACTTAGGCGTGATCCGGCAGACCTTTTTCGATGCAGCGGATCAACAAGCGAGTCTTTTTGCTGTCATCCTGCTGGCGTTGGGCCAGGGTCGCCAGCGCCCACTCGATATGTTCGGCCACCATGGGCTCGGCCGCGCCGAGCGCTTGTTGCAGGGCGTCGCTCACCGCTGCGGTGGCCGGGCCGTTGCCAAGCGCCACCGCCAGGTTGCGGCGCCAGCGTTGATAACCGATGCGGCGGATGGGGCTGCCCTCGGTGTGCTTCAAGAACTCGGCCTCCGACCACTGCCAGAGGTCGAGCAGGGGCGGGCGGTGCAGATTGGGGCGAGGGCTGAAGTCGGGCTCCGGGCTCACATCAGCATAGCGATTCCAGGGGCAGATCAGCTGGCAGTCGTCGCAGCCATAGATGCGGTTGCCCAGCAGGGGGCGCAGCTCCAGCGGAATGGGCTCGTCGCTCTCTATGGTGAGGTAGGAGATGCAGCGCCGGCCATCCACCACATAGGGCGCGACGATGGCGCCGGTGGGGCAGATGTTGATGCAGGCCACGCACTTGCCGCACTGCTCTTTCTCCACCGGGGCGTCCATCGGCAGTGGCAGATCGACCAGCAACTCCCCGAGGAAGAAGAAGGAGCCGGCCGCTTCGTTGAGCAGCAGCGAATGCTTGCCCACCCAGCCGAGCCCCGCCTTGGCCGCCAGCGGGCGCTCCAGCACCGGGGCCGAGTCGACGAAGGGACGCCAGCCTAGCGTCTCGCAGCGTTGCTCGATGCGCTCCCCCAGCTGCTTGAGCCGGTTGCGCAGCACCTTGTGGTAGTCGCGGCCGAGCGCATAGCGGCTGATGTAGCCCAGGGTGGGATCGCGCAGGGTGGCGGCAAAGCCCGCCTCGAAGGGGAGATAGTTCATCCGCACCGACAGCACCCGCAGGGTGCCGGGCAGCAGCTCATGGGGCCTGGCCCGCATCATGCCGTGGCGGGCCATGTAGTCCATGCTGCCGTGATAGCCGGCGTCCAGCCAGGCCTGCAATCTGGGCTCCTCGACGGCGAGATCCGTGTCGGTGATGCCGACCTGGTCAAATCCTAGCTCGCGTGCCCAGAGCTTGATATCTTGGGCCAGTTGCTGGAGTTCGGTGGCCGTCATGCTGCCTCATCTGCCTGCAGGCGGAGGGTCTGCATCCATGGGCGATAATGTGGCAAGGGCCGGGCATCGTCATGCCGGGTCATACGCCGGGCGGGGAGCCGGGCCACTAGAGGATGAAGGTCGGGAGCCGTCATGGTACAGGTTATCGAGGACGCTATCAGCGGGAAAGAAGGCACCAGTTTAGCACAGCCGCTGTGGCGGGCCGAACAGATCCGCACGCTGGAGCAGCGCTGGGCCCGGCGCGGAGGGTGCGACACCTATGAGCTGATGACGCGGGCCGGCGCGGCCCTGCTCTGCTACGCCAGCCACCACTGGCCCCAGTGCGGCAACTGGTGGATCTTCGTTGGCCCCGGCAACAATGGCGGCGACGGCTATGTGCTGGCGCGCCTCGCCAGACGGATCGGCCTCGATCCTCTGGTGATCGCCGCCCGGGCCCCCGGCCTGCTGACAGGGGATGCCAGACGGGCCGCCGATGAGTGGCTAGGCGCTGGGGGCAGCGTGCAGCTGGTCGACGAGCTCGAACTCTCGTCGCTGACGCCACCGGATCTGGTGATAGATGCACTGCTCGGCACCGGTGTCCATATCCCCCTCTCCCCTTCCATGACAAAGATCGTCGCAACAATCAATGGCTTGAATGCCCCCGTACTGGCGGTGGACCTGCCCTCCGGGCTCAACGCCGACACCGGCCGCGCCATGGGCGCCCTGGTGCGTGCCACTCGCACCCTCAGCTTCATCGGCATCAAGCAGGGCATGCTGACCGCCGACGGGGTGGACGGTGTTGGCCAGCTCGACTGCGACAGCCTCGGGGTGACGCCGGACGCCGACCTTGTTCCCGCCGCCGAGCGGATCGATTACCCCGCCCTCAAGTCCCTGCTGACCCCGCGCCCTCGCTCGGCGCACAAGGGCCGCAACGGCAGGGTCCTGCTGGTGGGGGGCAACCTGGGCATGCAGGGGGCCATACTGCTGGCGGGGCTGGCCTGCCTGCGGGCGGGGGCCGGTCTGGTGCGGCTGTGCCAGCACCCGAGCCATGGCGCCGTCAGCCAGGTGCAGCCCGAGCTGATGAGCGGGCAAGCCGGCATCGACGAGGACTGGGCCGAGGTGAAGGTGGTGGGGCCCGGGCTCGGTCAGGATGAGTGGGGACGCGCCCAGTACGAGCGGCTGGTCAGGGCCGACGGGGCGTTGGTATTGGACGCCGATGGATTGAATTGGCTGGCGCAGGGGCCCCGTCATCAGGATAATTGGGTGCTCACGCCCCACCCCGGGGAGGCGGCCCGCCTGCTGGGCTGCACCATAGCCGAGATCGAGACGGATCGCTTCGCCGCCGTCGCGCGGCTGCAGCGGCGATACGGCGGCGTCGTGCTGCTCAAGGGGGCGGGCTCGCTCATCTGCGATGGCCAGCGCATCAGCCTCTGCGATGAAGGCAACCCCGGCATGGCCAGTGGCGGCATGGGCGACCTGTTATCTGGTATAATCGCCGCCCTCCTGGCACAGGGCTGGTCTGCCAGCATGGCAACCCGGCTGGGGGCCGTGATCCACGGCGAGGCGGCCGATCTGGCTGCCGCCGAGGGGGAGAGGGGCATGCTGGCATCGGATCTGCTGCCCTGGATCCGCCGTCTGGTCAATCCGACACAGTAACAAGTAACAAGAAGAACATGGCAAAAACGTTGATGATGACACTGCCGGATGAGGCAGCAACAGTGGCACTGGGTGGCCGTTTGGCACAGGCGTGCCAGCAGGCGACCACGGTATTCCTGCACGGCTCTCTGGGGGCCGGCAAGACCACCCTGACCCGCGGTTGGGTGCAGGGGCTCGGCCATCAAGGCAAGGTTAAGAGTCCAACCTATACCCTGGTCGAACCCTATGAGCTGGACCGCTGGCAGGTCTACCACTTCGACCTCTATCGCCTTGCCGATCCGGAAGAGCTGGAGTTCATGGGGATTCGGGACTATTTCGGCGCCGATACCCTCTGCCTGGTCGAGTGGCCGGAGAAAGGGGAGGGCTGGCTGCCATCCCCGGATCTGGAGATTACCCTGACGTATGTACACGAGCAGCGCGAGGCCCTGATAGCGGCCCGCACTGCTATCGGCGAAGCCATTCTGGAACGGTTGTCATCTCAGTGCGCTTGATCCTTGTTATTGTCCTCTCCTTGATGGCCTTACCCTCCTGGGCGAATCAGCTCAAGAGTGTGCGGGTCTGGCCGTCGCCGGATAACACCCGGGTGGTGCTCGACATGAGCAGCGCCCCCAATTTCAACTACTTCACCCTGAGCGGCCCGAGCCGCCTGGTGATCGACCTGAAAGGGGCGAGCAACGCCGCCAATCTGACTCGCATCGGGAACAAGAGCGAGCTGGTGCGCAAGATCCGCGAGAGCACGCCCCTCGAGAAGGGCAGCCTGCGTCTGGTGCTGGATCTCAGCTCCACCATCAAGCCGGTGGTGTTCCCGTTGGCGCCGGCGGGCCCCTACGGTCACCGGCTGGTGATCGACTTGCCCTATGAAGAGAAGGGGGCCACCACGGCCCAGGCAGCGCCGGTCGGCGGACAGGGCAAGGCCATCGTCATCGCCATCGATCCGGGCCATGGCGGGGAAGATCCAGGCTCCATAGGCCCGCGCCGCACCTACGAGAAACGGGTGACCCTGGCGGTGTCGCAGAAGCTGGCGGCGCTGATCGATCGCGAGCCGGGCATGCGCGCCGTGATGACCCGCCGTGGTGACTACTTCGTCGACCTCAACAAGCGCTCCGAGATCGCCCGCAAGGCCAAGGCCGATCTGCTGGTGTCGGTGCATGCGGACAGCTTCCACAACTCCACGCCGCGCGGCGCCTCGGTCTGGGTGCTGTCGACCAACCGTGCCAACCGCGAGATGGGCAGCTGGCTGGAGAAGCAGGAGAAACAGGGCGAACTGCTGGGCGGGGTAGGCAAGGTATTGGCCGAATCCGACCCCAACCCCTATCTGGCGCAGACCTTCCTCGATCTCTCCATGGACAAGTCCAGGGCCGAGGGTTATGACGTCAGCCGCCAGATCCTGCGCTCCATGGGCAAGGTCGCCCGGCTGCACAAGAAGGCGCCGGAGCACGCCAGCCTGGCGGTGCTCAAGGCGCCGGATATCCCCTCGGTGCTGGTGGAGACCGGCTTCATCTCCAACCATGGGGAAGAGAAGCTGCTGGCCACCGCCAGTTATCAGGATCAGCTGGCGCGCGCCATCTTTGAGGGGATCCGCAACTACTATCGCAGCCACCCGACCAAGGGCCCCATGATGACCGGCAAGGGCCAGCAAGTGGCCAGGAGCAGTCAGCCGGCGGCGAAAAAGGCGGTGGTTGCGGCCGCGCCCCGGCAGCAGGTGACCAACCGCATGCCGGCGACGGTGCCGAGCCGCAGCAATGATGGCGGCGCCCCGGTCAGCAGCGTCAGCGGCGGATCCGGCGCCGGGGTGATCAAGCCCTATTCGGTGGCGTCCAAGGAGCCGAGCGTGCCGGTCACCAGCGCGCAGAGCAACGACAAGTCCAAGATGATCCGCCACGTGGTCACTCGTGGCCAGAGCCTCTCCCGTCTCGCCGAGAAGCACGGAGTGAGCCAGGCGAAGCTGGTCGAGATCAACAAACTCAAGTCGCGGGACATCCAGATTGGGCAGGTGATCTATATCCCCCAAGGATAAGAATCGGGAGCCAGCGATGGCGATCCCTATTTTGGCCCCCATTCTGGCCAAGCAGATTGCCACCGGCGAGGTGGTGGAACGGCCAGCCTTCGTTGTGAAGGCGTCTGGATCCCGCAAGATGAAACGTCAGGAGTAAACGATGCCGATCCGTATTTTGCCGCCGATCCTGGCCAACCAGATTGCCGCAGGCGAGGTGGTGGAACGGCCCTCCTCCGTGGTGAAGGAGCTGGTGGAGAACAGCCTGGATGCGGGCGCCGACCGGATCGAGGTCGACATCGACAAGGGCGGCGCCAAGCTCATCCGCATCCGTGACAACGGCAGCGGTGTGCCCAAGGACGAGCTGGTGCTGGCGCTCTCCCGCCACGCCACCTCCAAGGTGGCGACCCTGGATGATCTCGAGGGGATCAACAGCCTCGGTTTTCGGGGGGAGGCGCTCGCCTCCATCAGCTCAGTCTCCCGTCTCACCCTGACCTCCCGCACCCAGGAGCAGACCGAAGCCTGGCAGGCCGAGGCGCAGGGGCGCGAGATGAGCGTCACCGTCAAGCCGGCGGCCCACCCGGTGGGCACGACTGTGGAGGTGGTGGATCTCTTCTTCAACACCCCGGCCCGGCGCAAGTTCATGCGCAGCGAGAAGACCGAGTTCGCCCACATCGACGAGCTGATCCGTCGCATCGCGCTCTCCCGCTTCGACTGCACCCTGATCCTGCGCCACAACGGCAAGGTGGTGCGCCAGTACAAGTCCGCCAACACGGTGGCGGAGCAGGAGCGCCGCCTCGCCGCCGTCTGTGGCACCCCCTTCATGCACCACGCCCTGGCGGTGGAGAGCGAGCACAGCGACGTGCGCCTGCGGGGCTGGCTGGCGCTGCCGGCGGGGGCCAGGCCGCAGAACGATCTGCAATACACCTACGTCAATGGCCGCATGATGCGCGACAAGCTGATCAATCATGCCATCCGCCAGGCCTATGACGAGCTGCTGCCGGCCGACCGCTTCGCCGCCTATGTGCTCTACATCGAGCTGGATCCGCACCAGGTGGATGTGAACGTCCACCCGGCCAAGCACGAGGTGCGCTTCCACCAGGCCCGCCTGGTGCACGACTTCATCTTCCAGGCCCTGTTCACCGCCCTGCGCCGCGAGGCCCCGGCCGCCGAGCCGCTGGCCGAGAGTCAGGTCGAGCTGCCGGCCAGCCCGCAGATAGAGTACCCCGGCCAGGCTCCCCGCCCTGAGTGGTACGGTGCCGAGCACAGCTATCGGGCCCCGGTGCCTACGCGGGAGGTGCGGGAAGGGGGCGCGGCGCGCGCCGGCAGCTATCAGCCGCCCGAACCCCCCGGCCGCGATGCGATGCGTGGCATGGGCGCCCTGCTCACCACCCTGCCGATGGCGGGTGACGCGGCTGTGGCGACGCCGACCGCCGGCGCCCCGGCTGGCCCGTCGCCGCAGGGTTGCCGTGCTCTGACCCTGGTGGAGCAGGCCTACCTGCTGCTGGAACGCAACGGCCAGCTGGCGCTGCTCTCCCTGGTACGGGCCGAGCGGGTGCTGCTGCGCCACTGGCTGCTGGAGGCCTGGGGCCAGGGGCTGGCGGCGCAACCCTTGCTGCTGCCGGTCTCCTTCAAGTTGCCGAAAAACCTGATTGCGCTGGTGGAGGAGCAGGAACGTTTGCTCAAACGCATCGGGCTGGAGTTGAAAAGCGGTGGGCGCGACACCATGATCCTGACTCGGGTGCCGGCGCTGTTGCGCCAGACCGATCTGGTTAGGCTCTTACCCGAATTGCTGCAGTTAATCGAGAGCGGATCTGACAGTGATGGCAGCCAGCTGGCCGAGGTAGTATGCCAATGGCTGGTAGAGCAGGGCATAAGCTCTGAAAAAATATATGATTTTTCAACGGCCAGTCGTTTGCTGACGGAACTTGTGACCGATTTCAGTGACCAACTGGCAGACATTCGCATGGTGCGCCCCCTGTCGTTGGCGACCGTGCTGGAGGAATTTGCCCATGGCGTCTGATTCGCCACGGGCCAACGCCTTCACACAATGGCTAGTTATCGCACCCTGTGCCTGTTGTTGTGGGCAGACGTGTTAGAGGAACCTAAACGTGGCTGACTTGCCGAACGCAATTTTTCTGATGGGGCCGACGGCCTCCGGCAAGACGGATCTCGCCATCGCCCTGTGTCAGGCGCTGCCCTGCGACATCATCAGCGTGGATTCCGCGCTCATCTATCGCGGCATGGATATCGGCACCGCCAAACCGAGTGCCGCCGAGCTGGCGCAGGCACCCCATCGGCTGATCGACATCCTGGATCCGGCCATGAGTTATTCGGCGGCGGATTTCTGCCGCGACGCCCTGCGCGAGATGGACGAGATCGCCAGGCGTGGCCGCATCCCGCTGCTGGTGGGGGGCACCATGCTCTACTTCAAGGCGCTGCTGGAGGGGCTCTCACCACTGCCGCCTGCCGACCCGGCCATCCGCGCCGTGCTGGAAGAAGAGGCGGCTCGCCTCGGGTGGCAGGCCCTGCACGATGAGCTGGTGCGCATCGACCCGGTCGCCGGGGCGCGTATCCACCCCAATGACCCGCAGCGCCTAGGCCGGGCCCTGGAGGTCTATCGCATCAGCGGCAAGACGCTAACCGAGTTGACCCAGGTGCAGGGGGAAGGATTACCCTACCGGGTGCACCAGTTTGCCATCGCGCCCTCCGATCGCGCCGTGCTGCATCAACGTATCGAGCAACGCTTCGATCTGATGCTGCAAAACGGCTTCGAGCAAGAGGTGCGCGGCCTGTTTGAGCGGGGGGATCTCACCCCCGACCTGCCTGCAATTCGCTGCGTTGGCTACCGCCAAATGTGGGACTACCTGGCAGGGGAAGTGGGATATGATGAGATGCGTTATCGTGGCATTGTTGCCACCCGCCAATTGGCCAAGCGTCAGATGACCTGGTTGCGCGGTTGGCCCAACCTGACCTGGTTGGAATCTGGTGAGTCTGGCAATCTGGCAAGGGTCTTAGCCTGTGCTGGTGCGGCTTGACACTCCCTGTATAATCAGGTTGTTATATTGATATCCGGTGTTTAAAAACAACAAACTATAAGGAAAAGAAAGATGGCTAAGGGGCAATCTCTCCAAGACCCGTTTTTGAATGCGCTGCGCCGTGAGCGGATTCCTGTTTCTATTTATTTGGTCAACGGCATCAAACTGCAGGGTCAGATCGAATCGTTTGACCAGTTTGTCATTTTGCTGAAGAACACCGTGAGCCAGATGGTTTACAAGCACGCCATTTCCACAGTGGTGCCGGCCCGCGCCGTCAACCATCACCAGCCCGCCCCGGGCGCCGCCGGTGAAGAACAGGGTGAAGCCGAGGCGTGATATCCCGCGGCGAGCCGACTCGCCAACTCAGATTCATCATGAGACCCGTTAAGGAGCAAGCGCTTGTTTGACCGTTACGAAGCTGGTGAACAGGCCGTTCTGGTACATGTCAACTTCAGCGATGAGGGTGAGCGGGAGGATCTGGAAGAGCTCAAGATGCTGGTGAGCTCGGCCGGGGTGAATGCGCTGGGGGTGGTGACTACCAGCCGCAGCGCTCCCAGTGCCAAATTTTTTGTCGGTAGCGGCAAGGCTGAAGAGATCGCGTCCCAGGTACAGATGCTGGGTGCCGACGTGGTCATCTTCAACCATGCCCTGACCCCTGCCCAGGAGCGCAACCTGGAGCGTCTGTTCCAGTGCCGGGTGGTGGACAGAACCGGCCTGATCCTGGATATCTTCGCCCAGCGCGCCCGTACCCACGAAGGCAAGTTGCAGGTTGAACTGGCCCAATTACGTCATCTTTCTACTCGCCTGGTGCGAGGCTGGACCCACCTCGAACGTCAGAAGGGCGGGATCGGTCTGCGCGGCCCGGGTGAAACTCAGCTTGAAACCGACCGACGCCTGCTGCGGGAACGCATCAAGGCAATTCTGCGTCGACTCGACAAGGTGGCGAAGCAGCGTGAGCAGGGCCGTCGTGCCCGCAACCGCAACGAGGTGCCAACCGTTTCTCTGGTGGGCTATACCAACGCCGGAAAGTCCACTTTGTTCAACCAACTTACAGATGCCAGCGTGTATGCTGCCGACCAATTGTTCGCAACTCTGGATCCCACCCTGCGTAAATTGGTGATCCAGGATGTGGGTGATGTGATCCTGGCGGATACAGTTGGATTTATTCGACACTTGCCCCATGATCTGGTCGCGGCCTTCAAGGCGACGCTGCAGGAGACCCGCGAAGCGGACCTGCTGCTGCACGTCGTGGATTGTGCCGATGAGCAGATGCAGGAGAATGTCGATTCGGTGCAGACAGTCTTGGCCGAGATCGAGGCGGACGACCGTCCCCAGCTGATGATCTGTAACAAGATAGACAAGCTGACCGATCGTCCGGCCGGCCTGGAGCGGGATGACGAGGGTCGTCCACTGCGGGTCTGGCTGTCGGCCCAGACCGGTGAGGGGAGCGAATACCTGTTCGCGGCCCTGACCGAATTGCTGGCCGGATCCATGGTCCATCACACCCTGCAGTTGCCGCCCTCGGCCGCGAGATTGCGCAGTGCGCTCTATCGGCTGAAAGGCATCGAGCAGGAAGGTTTCAGTGAGGAGGGGGATTTTGTCCTGGAGGTGCGCTTGCAAGTGGCCGACTGGAACCGCCTCATGAAACAAGAAGGTGAGAGTTTACAACGCTTTATCAGGCATTGATGGTCGATGAAGATGAAGGCTTAGCGGCTTCGTCAACGATCGATGGCCCGGTAGAGATGATATCCATCCGCATGTATTAATGGAGACGCTGATGGCTTGGAATGAGCCTGGAAACAACGGCAAAGACCGTGACCCTTGGGGGAATAACGGCAAGAATCAGGGACCCCCTGATCTGGATGAAATGCTGCGTAAGGTGAGCCGTCGGTTCGGTGGCCTGTTCGGTGGTGGCAAATCGGGTGGTGGTGATGTAGGCAAGTTTGGCCTCTCCATCGCACTGGTTGTGGCCGTGGTGGTGTGGGTCGTCAGCGGCTTCTACACCATCCGTGAAGCCGAACGCGGGGTGGTACTGCGCTTTGGGGAGTATTCCCATAACGTGGATCCCGGTCTGCGCTGGAAGCCGACCTTCATCGATCGGGTGATCCCGGTGGACGTCGAGTCTGTACGCTCCCTGCCGGCCTCCGGCTTCATGTTGACCCAGGACGAGAACGTGGTCCGGGTCGAGATGGACGTGCAGTATCGCGTGGTCGATCCGGAGCAGTATCTGTTCAGCGTCACCAATGCCGACGAGAGTCTGAGCCAGGCCACCGACAGCGCCCTGCGCTACGTGGTGGGTCACACCAAGATGGATGACGTCCTGACCACGGGTCGGGAAAAAGTCCGTCAGGAGACCTGGCAGGTGATCGATGGCATCATCGAGCCCTACCAGATGGGTCTGCAGATCGTCGACGTCAACTTCCTGCCGGCTCGTCCGCCAGAAGAAGTGAAGGACGCCTTCGATGACGCCATCTCCGCCCAGGAAGATGAGCAGCGCTTCATTCGTGAAGCGGAAGCCTATGCCCGTGAAGTGGAGCCAAAGGCCCGCGGCTCGGTCAAGCGTCTGGAACAGGAAGCCGAAGGCTACAAGTCCCAGATCGTGCTGAAGGCCAAGGGTGAAGTCGCTCGCTTCAACGAGCTGCTGCCCCAGTATCAGTCTGCCCCCGAGCTGACTCGCGAGCGTATCTACCTGGAAACCATGGAAGAGCTCTATCAGCAAGCCAACAAGGTGCTGGTCGACATGCCTGCTGGCAACAACAGCATGATCTACCTGCCGCTCGACAAGCTGTCTGGCAAGGCGAATGCCGTGCAACCGGCACGTCCGGCGGGCACACCTGCGGTGGAGCCGGCCCAGCCGTCCAACGAAGGGGCTAACTCCACTCCGACGCCGCTGCGTGGCGGTGACCGTTTCAGCACAGGGAGAAACTAATAGATGAAAAAAATAGCTATTGGTGTCATCGCTGTGGCCGCCATGGTCTGCTTCTCTTCCGTCTTCATCGTCGATGAAGGGCAGAAAGGGATAGTCGTGCAGTTTGGCAAGGTGAAGCGGGTTGACTCTGGTGAGCCCCGCCTCTTCGAGCCGGGCCTGCACTTCAAGGTGCCGGTGATTGACCAGGTTCGCAAGATGGATGCTCGCATCCAGACTCTGGAAGGTCAGGCGGATCGCTTCGTCACCTCGGAGAAGAAAGACCTCATCATCGACTCCTACGTGAAGTGGAAGATCGAGGACTTCTCCAAGTACTATCTGGCAACAGGTGGTGGCAACAAGATCCAGGCCGAAGACCTGCTCAAGCGCAAGATCAACAACGGTCTGCGTTCCGAGATCGGTAACCGCACCATCAAGGACATCGTCTCCGGTGAGCGCAGTACCGTGATGGAAGATGCCCTGATGAAGATGGCGCGCTCCTCCGAGCTCGGTATCAAGGTGGTGGATGTGCGGATCAAGCAGATCAACCTGCCGGTGGAAGTCTCCAGCTCCATCTATCAGCGGATGCGTGCCGAACGGACCGCCGTTGCCCGTGAGCATCGCTCCCAGGGCCGCGAGCAGGCCGAGATCCTGCGTGCCGACATCGACCGCAAGGTGACCGTCATGATTGCAGACGCCGAGCGTAATGCGCGTCAGCTGCGTGGTGAAGGGGATGCCGAGGCCGCCAAGATCTATGCCGACAGCTACAAGAAAGACCCCGAGTTTTTCAGCTTCGTGCGTAGCATGGAGGCCTATCGCAAGAGCTTCGCCGGTGGCAACGACCTGATGGTCCTGAAGCCGGACAGCGAGTTTTTCCGCTACCTCAAGTCGCCTCACGGCACCAAAGAGTAAGACCAGAGGGCCTGAGCATTCAGGCCCTTTCGCATTATGGCGCCAAGCCACCTGCCGAGCGGGTCTTTTTTTGTGCAAGGAGAGAGGATGCTGACATCCATGCTGATGGGATTGGGGCTGCTGCTGTTGTTTGAAGGGCTGGGCCCCTTGCTGATGCCGAGGGCCTGGCAGCAGATGCTGCGCCTGCTCGGCGATCAGCCGCCGGAGCAACTGCGCCGCATCGGTGGCTGCCTGGTGGTGGCGGGGGGCGTGATCCTCTGGGCGCTGGCGCATTGAGCCGTAGAAACGGAGGCTGTGCCGAAGCGCAGCGCATAAAAAAGAGGCCGATGGCCTCTTTTTTCATTCGCTGTTGAACGCTGACTCAGGCGCTGCGCTGCACCGCCATCTGGGCCAGGGTGGCCAGCGCCTGCTTGTGCTCGGACTCCGGCAGGATGGCAAGCGCGGCTATGGCCTTGTCGGCCTCTTCCCGGGCGCGCTGGCGGGAGTATTCGAGGGCGCCGGTGCTGTCCAGGATGGCCAGGATCCGGTCAAGGTGATCCATGCCATTGCGGTGCTCGATGGCATCGCGGATGAGTTGGCGCTCCTCGGGCGAGCCCACCGCCATGGCGCGCAGCAGCGGCAGGGTCGGTTTGCCCTCGGCCAGATCGTCGCCGACGTTCTTGCCCATCTCGTCACTCTGGGAGCAGTAGTCCATGACGTCATCGATGATCTGGAAGGCGGTGCCCAGGTACTTGCCGTAGTCGGTCATAGCCTGCTCGACGGGCTCGGGCTGATGGGTCAGCACGGCGGCGAGACGAGTGGCCGCCTCGAACAGCTTGGCGGTCTTGCAGTAGATGACCGTCATGTAGCTCTGTTCCGTGGTGTCCGGATCGTTGCAGTTCATCAGCTGCAACACTTCCCCCTCGGCGATGGTGTTGGTGGCATCCGACAGGATCTCCATCACCCTCAGGTTGGAGAGCTCGCTCATCATCTGGAAGGAGCGGCTGTAGAGGTAGTCGCCGACCAGTACGCTGGCGGCATTGCCAAACAGCGCATTGGCGGTCTCCCGGCCGCGGCGCAGGTCGGATTCATCGACCACGTCGTCGTGCAGCAGGGTAGAGGTGTGAATGAATTCGATGATGGCGGCGAGCTTGAGATGATCCTGACCTTGGTACCCCAGTGCGCGAGCGGCCATCACCGTCAGCATGGGGCGCATCCGTTTCCCGCCTGCACTGACAATGTAGAAACCCAGCTGGTTGATCAGGCTGACATCGGACTGAAGCCTCGCCAAGATCAGTTCATTGACCGCCGTCATGTCGGCGGCACAGAGCGCACGGATAGTCTGTTGGTCCATAAGTCTCGTAACGTGACGGCAGCAATTACTGCGTTTTTAGCAATGGCGGGGATTCTACACGATTTCACAATGGGTTACAGTTAAGCGTTTATTCACGGCGGCAGATATGCGCACAAAATAAACTTTTTGCGAAATTGGCCTTGCCTGAGCAAATCGATTTGCGTAGAATGCCGGCCCATTGTTATAGGTTTTTGCGCGTGTCTGGCCTTGAGCAAAAGACACGCCTTTACGGAGTTAATCAAATGTACGCGGTATTCCAAAGCGGCGGAAAACAACACCGTGTGGCCGAAGGTCAAATCGTTCGTCTGGAAAAGCTGAACGTTGAGACTGGCGCTACCATCGACTTCAACGAAGTTCTGATGGTTGCTGCAGGCGACACTTTTAAAGTAGGTGCTCCTTTCGTTGAAGGTGGCAAGGTTATTGCTGAAGTTGTGGCTCACGGCCGTGGCGAGAAAGTGACTATCGTCAAGTTCCGTCGTCGTAAGCACCATCGCAAGCAAGCGGGCCACCGTCAGTGGTTCACTGAAGTCAAAATCACTGGCATCAGCGCTTAATTCGAGAGGAATCTGAAAAATGGCACATAAAAAAGCTGGCGGTTCATCCCGTAACGGTCGCGACTCAGAAGCCAAACGCCTCGGCGTGAAGCGCTTCGGTGGCGAAACTGTACTGGCAGGCAGCATCATCGTTCGTCAGCGTGGCACCAAGTTCCACCCTGGCACCAACGTTGGTCTGGGCACCGATCACACCCTGTTCGCGAAAGCGACTGGCAAGATCCTGTTCGAAGTTAAAGGTCCGCTGAATCGTAAGTACGTTAGCATCGTTGCTGAGTAATTACGGACCGCAAGGATCCGAAGCCCCGCCAACAGGCGGGGCTTTTGTTTTTCTGAAGAGTTTGACGAAAAAACGGCACGCTGATGAGCCGGCGTTGACAGGCCTTATCGCCTAGATGCGTCTCGCCCCCAGGGGTCTGTACCACTATAATTGCGTATCGGTTTTTCGAATTGAGGGTGACGGTTACCTATGAAGTTTGTTGATGAAGTCCAGATTCGAGTCGATGCCGGTGACGGTGGTAACGGTTGTGTGAGCTTTCGTCGGGAATTGTACATTCCCAACGGTGGGCCGGATGGCGGTGACGGTGGTGACGGCGGTGACGTCTATCTGGTTGCCGACGAAAACCTGAATACCCTGATCGACTACCGTTTCGAGCGTTTCCACGCCGCCGAGCGCGGTGAGAATGGTCGAGGTTCCAACTGTACCGGTCGTCGCGGCAAGGACAGGGTCCTTAAGGTTCCGGTCGGTACCCGTGCCAGTGATGAAGATACCGGTGAACTGCTGGGGGATCTGACCAATCACGGCCAGAAGCTGCTGGTCGCCAAGGGCGGTTTCCACGGTCTCGGCAACACCCGTTTCAAGAGCTCGGTCAACCGTACGCCCTATCAGAAGAGCAGCGGTACACCGGGTGAAGTGCGCACCCTGAAGCTGGAGCTGCTGCTGCTGGCCGACGTCGGCATGCTGGGTCTGCCCAACGCGGGCAAGTCTACCTTCATCCGTGCCGTGTCTGCCGCCCGTCCAAAAGTGGCCGATTACCCCTTCACCACCCTGGTACCCAACCTGGGTGTAGTGCGTTGTGAGAACTCCCGCTCCTTCGTGATCGCCGATATTCCGGGTCTGATCGAGGGTGCCGCCGAGGGTGCCGGTCTGGGTATTCGCTTCCTGAAGCACCTGGAACGCTGCCGTGTGCTGCTCCACCTGGTGGATATCTGCCCGGTCGATGACTCGGATCCTGCCGAGAATGCCGTCACCATAGTCCGCGAGCTGGAGAAATACAGCCCGGAACTCGCGGCCAAGCCGCGCTGGCTGGTGTTCAACAAGATGGATCTGATCCTGGAAGAAGATGCGGTCGAGGTGATGGAGCGGGTCAAGACCGCGCTGGCCTACGAAGGTCCTGTCTACCAGATCACCGCCATCAGCAAGGAAGGCACCAAGAAGGTGTGCTACGACATCCTGGATCTGCTGGATACCATGCCCCGTCAGCTGGAAGCCGACGCCAAGGCCGCCATCGAGAAGGTCGAGTTCAAGTGGGACGACTACCACAAGAACCAGCTGGCCCAGGCCGAGGCGGACGCCCTGGCCGCCTCTATGGCCTTCGATGATGGCCTGGAAGACGATGACGATCTGGACGATGAAGACGACGACGGCGTCGAAGTCATCTACGTCCGCGACTGATCTTCATCTGCTTCGCTGAGAAACCGGTGCCTGGCAACAGGCGCCGGTTTTTTTATGGGAGGATCGACCGGATCACTCTATAGATATATTTCTCATGCCACTTATTGCCTGCCAACCGCAACTGATTATACTGCGCACCTGAACTTAACCTGTATGAAACAATATGCCAACCAATTGAATTGAATTGATATGCATGTCTGTTTCGGGTTGTTCTTATGGACGGTTTGCCTGATAAAATACTTATGCTTGAAATAATCCATTTAAAGCTTGTTTGTGCATTTTTTTGGGTTATTCTTGCGCCCGTTTGCCGGGCGATGGCATGAATATGCAGGCGGCCTGGCTGAAGGAAAAGTAACATTAAGGCTGTAGATCATGTTGGAAAAGACCCTGCAGGCACCGGCGATCCATACCCGCCGCAACGTGCTGATGTTCCTGGTCCCGTCACTCATCGGGATCCTGCTGTTTATGACCCCCGTCATCTATGACGGCAATGTCACCATCCCCGTCGCCGTGCTGGCGAAGCTGGTGCAGACGGTGTTCGCCGATCATCTGGTGGCCATGGTCAGTGGCATCATTACCACCACCATGCTGATGACCCTGGTCACCTGGCTGTTCAAGCCGGCGATCCTGGTGAGGCGCCCCTTCCTCAACAGCCTGTTCAACGTCTCTCCCTTCTGGGCCTGCGTGCGGGTGCTGGGCGGCGTCTTCGTGCTGCTGACCTTCTTCGAGGCCGGTCCCGAGGTGCTGCGCTCCGGGGCGACCGGTGGCCTGGTGCTGCACGATCTGCTGCCGGTGCTGTTCTCGGTGTTTATCTTCGCCGGCCTGTTGTTGCCGCTGCTGTTGGACTTCGGCCTGCTGGAGTTTGTCGGCACCATGATGACCCGCATCATGCGCCCGGTGTTCCGCCTGCCGGGGCGCTCGGCGGTAGATTGCTTCGCCTCCTGGCTGGGGGACGGCAGCGTCGGCATCCTGCTGACCAGCAAGCAGTATGAAGGCAAGTTCTACACCCAGCGTGAAGCCGCCGTCATCGGCACCACCTTCTCTGCGGTCTCCATCACCTTCTGTCTGGTGGTGATCTCCCAGGTGAAGCTGGAGCACATGTTCGTGCCCTTCTACCTGACCGTCTGCCTGGCTGGCGTGGTGGCCGCCGTCGTGGTGCCGCGCCTGCCCCCGCTCTCCTGGAAGAAAGATGTCTATAGCGATGGCACTCCCCTGTGCCGCAAGCAGGAGGCGATTCCCCAGCAGCACAGCGTGCTGAGCTATGGCTATCAGCGCGCGCTGACCAAGGCCGACAGCATGACGGATCTCGGCGCCGTGGCGCGGGAAGGGGTGAAGAATGCGCTGGACATGGTGTTTGGCGTGCTGCCGGTGGTGATGGCGATCGGGACCTGTGCCCTGATGCTGGCTGAGCATACCCCGGTCTTCAACTGGTTGGGGGCCCCCTTCGTCCCCTTGCTGGAGCTGCTGCAACTGCCAGAGGCCGAGGCGGCCTCCAAGACCATCATGGTCGGCTTTGCCGACATGTTCATCCCGGCGGTGCTGGCCTCGACCATAGAGAGCGACATCACCCGCTTCGTGATCGCCGCCATGTCGGTCACCCAGCTCATCTATATGTCGGAAGTGGGCGCCCTGCTGCTGGGCAGCAAGATCCCGGTCAAGCTGTGGGAGTTGTTCGTCATCTTCCTGCTGCGCACCCTGGTCACCCTGCCGGTGATCGCCGGGGTGGCGCATCTGCTGTTCTAATCCCCCGCTTGCGTGGCAAAACGGTCAACCTCGGTTGGCCGTTTTTTATGGGCGCTGATTAGGCCGGCTCCACCAGCAGGCTCTGGCTATTGACCTCGTCCAGCTGCTCCGGTGCCAGGAAACGCTCGGCATAGTCCCGCCAGATGCCGCTGTCGACGAACAGGGTGAACAGGGCGGGATCTATGTGTTGATCCTGTGCCATGTGCCGCATGATGGCCAGCGACTGGGACACCGTCTTGCCCGACTTATAGGGGCGATCGCTGGCGGTCAGCGCCTCGAAGATGTCGGCGATGGCCATGATGCGGGCGGGGATGCTCATCTGTGCCCCATGAAGCTGACGGGGATAGCCCTTGCCATCCATCCGCTCATGATGACCACCGGCGATCTCCGGTACCTTGCGCAGATGATGGGGGAAGGGGAGCCGCTCCAGCATGCGGATGGTCTGGATGATGTGATCGTTGATCTTGTAGCGCTCCTCCTCGGTGAGGGTGCCGCGACCGATGGCGAGGTTGTAGCGCTCACCCCGGTTGTAGAGATAGGTGGGGACCTTGACCTTGAACCCCCAGGGGTTGTGCGCCGCAATATTATCCTGGGAGGGGCGAGGGATGAGGTGGGTGGGCTTGTCGGCCAGCAGCGGCTCGCGGCAGGGCAGCGGCGGGGCCGGTTCGTTTTCATATCGCCTGAGCTCCTCCCGGCTGATGCCGAGTCTGTCATCTAGGGTGCGCAACCAGCTGCGACTGGCGATGGCATCGAGCCGCGCCAGCTTCTCCGGCGCCATCCATTCCCCCCCCAGGTTGCACTCGGCGACGAAGGCAAACTCCTGATCCAGGATCGACCAGAGCGGTGCCACTGCCTCCCGGCTCGCCATCCTCTCCTGCTCAGGCAGGCGGGACGCCAGCGACTCGATATAGGCATCGCGCTTGAGCACCTCGAAGCGGGTGCGGATCTCGTGGATCCGATCGTAGATGGTCTCCAGCTTGGTGGCCTTGTCGACCACGAACTCCGGCGTGGTGACCTTGCCACAGTCGTGCAGCCAGCTCGCGATATGGATGGCTTCCCACTCCTCTTCGCTGAGTCTGAAGTCGCTGAAGGGGCCCTGCTGCTGGGCGCAGGCCGCCTCGGTCAGCATGCGGGTCAGCTCGGGGACGCGCTGGCAGTGGCCACCGGTATAGGGGCTCTTGGCATCGATGGCCCCCGCGATCAGCTCGATGAAGGCCTCCAGCAGCTGTTTCTGCTCCTCCAGCAGGCGCTGGTTCTCGATGGCGGAGGCGGACATGCCCGCCAGCGCCTCGATCAGACTGATGCGCGACGCCAGTTCCTGTGACGAGCAGTTCGGCAGGATCAGCAGCAGACAGCCGATCAGCTCCTGGCGATGGTTGTACAGCGGCTCAGCCAGCAGCTGACGGGGGCCCGGAAAGGGGCCCCAGTCGGCCAGATATTGCTGCCAGTGGTCTTCATCGAGCGGCAGGCTGAGGCGCTCGGTGTGATAGAGGCCGCCGAGCAGCTCCTCCTGCCAGTGCACCTGCTCGCAGGCCAGGGGTTGCTGCCGCCAGATGGCCTGTACCGCCGTCATGTGCTTGTCCTGTGCCAGGTAGAGACAGCCCCCTTCCGCCTGCGCGGCCGCGACCGTCTCGTGCAAGATGCGATTGAGCAGGGAATCGAAGCGGCGCTCGGCCGCCAGCGCCCGTCCCATGTTCATGAAATTGCCGAGGGTCAACCGCATGCCGGACATGGTGCGGGCCAGATCGTCGATCTCGCGGATCGCCGAGTCGGGCCCCTCACTCTCGCCAAAGTCGAAGTGCTGGATCCGCTCCGCCTCCCGGGTCAGCGCCAGCAAGGGGGCCGCGGTACGCCGCGCCACCAGCCAGATGACGGGCAGCAGCAGCAGCAGGCCGGCCAGGGCCCAGGTCAGATTGACCAGGGCTTCGTGGCGGGCCTGCTGGGTGAGAACGTTCGCCGGCATCAGCAGGGCGATGTAGAAGGGGGAGCCCTCATCCAAGGAGGAGAGGTTGACCAGCCAGTCGTTGCGATCCTCCGCGGTCAGGGTCAGCTCGGTCGGCCCGTGCAGCAGGGTGGGCTGGGTGACTATCCGTTGTTGCAGCTGGGTCAGGATGGGGTGCTCGAGCACCGACAGCGTGGGCAACCGACTCAGTTGCTCGAAGCTGGGCAGTCGCTTGGGATCGGTCGCCAGCAGGGTGCCTAATTCGTCGAACAGCACCAGCTGGCAGTGGCTGGGCAGGGGCAGCTCGCCGATGAGGGCGGAGAGCCCCTCCACGCCAGCATCCAGCCCGAGCACAGCCCGGCGATCGTCGCTCTCCACCGCCAGCGTCATACCCGGCTCCTTGGTGGTGAAGAACAGATAGGGGTGGGTCACTATGATGCCCGTGCGCCAGCGCGCCTCCTTGTACCAGTCACGGCTGCGGGGATCGAACCTGTAGTCCGGCATGGGCCGGCGCTCGAGCAGATGCAGCCGCTTGTCGAAATAGAGGAACTCTCCCTGGCCCTGACTCAGGCTCTGCACCAGCAGGTGGCTGGCGGGGGGAGGGCTGTCCAGCAGCGCCTTGGCTCTGTTGGTCAGCTTGCGCACCAGGAAGAAGTCACCGTCATCGTAACCGGCATAGATGGCGCCATAGCTGGCGCTGTTGGCCAGCACCTCGGCCAGCTGGGGCAGATAGCTGAGACGAGCGTCCAGGCTGGTCATCGCGGCCAGCTGGCCGCTGCGCAGCAGGCTCAATGACATGCGGGCCGGGCGCTGGTTCAGCTTGAGGGCCAGTGCCAGCTGCTCCCGATACTGAAGGAAGCTCTGGCGCTCGTGTTCCAGCCCCTGCTGCATGCCCTGTTGAAACTGCAGCAGGATGAGGGCCCCCCCCAGCACGGAGAACAGCAGAATGAAGAGCGTGGCGATGTGTACGTAAAAGGGTCTACGGCTGAGGCTAGCTTTTGTCATGGACGCATCCTTGTCCCACGGGCGATCGCCGTGATGATTCCCTCTCAGTGTGCTCACAGGGCGACAAAAAGCACAATTATCCGGCCGGGATTATTAGCACGCCACAACAAAGTTTCTTATGGGGCTTTATTGGTCAGGCCTAGTGGCCACAGAGGCACCCTGGATGATGGGGTATCGAGTGTGCCATTCAGGTATCTCATGCTACATTGCCCCCAGGTTATTGAATTGTGAAGCAATGGAGTGTCCCATGTCCGCCATCCCCTATTCCGTCCTCGATCTGGTGCCCGTCCCCGAAGGGTCTGTACCGGCCGAGTCGTTTCGCCGCTCGCTGGATCTGGCCCAACACGCCGAGCGGTGGGGCTATCACCGCTACTGGTTGGCGGAACATCACAACATGCCGGGCATCGCCAGTGCCGCCACCTCGGTGCTGATAGGTCATCTGGCTGGCGGCACCAGCACCCTGCGGCTGGGTTCCGGCGGCATCATGCTGCCGAATCACTCGCCCCTGGTGATCGCCGAGCAGTTTGGCACCCTGGCCTCGCTCTATCCGGATCGGATCGATCTGGGGCTGGGGCGAGCGCCCGGCACCGATCAGCGCACCATGCAGGCACTGCGTCGCCAACGCAGCGGCGAGGTGGATGACTTTCCCGCCGATGTGCGCGAGCTGATGCGTTATTTCGGCGATCAGCCGGGCGCGGTGCAGGCCGTGCCTGGTCAGGGGCTGGAGGTGCCCATCTGGCTGCTGGGCTCCAGCCTCTACAGCGCCCAGCTGGCGGCTGCCATGGGGTTGCCGTTCGGTTTCGCCTCCCACTTCGCGCCCGGCTTGTTGCTGCAGGCGCTGGCGCTCTACCGCAGTCAGTATCAGCCTTCCGCCCGCTGGCCCAGGCCCTATGCCGTGGTGTGCATCAACATGGTGGCGGCCGACACCGAGCGGGAGGCCCGCTTCCTGTTCACTACTGTGCAGCAGCAGTTCCTGCGGCTCTATCGGGGGGATGCGGGCAAGTTGCCGCTGCCGGTGCAGGAGCTGGGGGAGGAGTGGTCGCCCCGGGAACTGATGGCGATGGAGCAAACCCTGGCCCGCTCCCTGGTGGGGGATCGAGACAGAGTACGCCATGGCTTGCAGGCGCTGCTGGCCGAGACCGGGGCTGACGAGCTGATGTTCAACGGCCCCATCGTCGATCATGAGGCGCGGCTGCGCTCGTTCGAGATTGCGGCCGAGCTGATGCAAAGCCTGTGAGTCCTGGTTGCTCGGTGCACCATCGGCAGCGAGCTACCCCTTAGCCCTGCCGGGGCGGCTACAACAGGGCAGGGCGACGCTCTACCGATCAGGCCCCTGATGATGTTTGGCTGTTAATGCATTGATACTTAAGGAAAGTCAGGTTGGTGTCAGGCCTTTGTCGTGTTGCCTTCATCCGCTCGGCCCTATGCTGGCCCTGTCCATAACCACGAGGAGCCGATGATGATAGTCAGGAAATTGAGATTGCAGCGAGGTTGGTCCCAGGAGCAGTTGGCTACCCTGTCTGGTCTGAGTGTGCGCACCATACAGCGGATCGAACAGGGGCAACCACCCGGACTGGAATCCCTCAAGGCCCTGGCCTCCGTCTTTGAGCTCGATGTGACTCAACTGCAGGAGAGCGAGATGAAAGGAAATGAGATCGACAGTCAGGGGAGCGTACATGTCGCCAGGGATGAGCGGGAGGCGATGAAGTTCGTCGAGGGGCTCAAAGGCTTCTACGGCCACCTCATCAGCTATGTGCTGGTGATCGGCGGGCTCTTCGTCATCAACTACCTGAGCAACCCGGATTACATCTGGGCCTGGTGGCCCATGCTGGGCTGGGGGCTGGGTCTGATGTCCCATGCCATCAACCTGTTCCAGCCGTTCAAGCTGTTCGGACCGGAGTGGGAGCGGCGTCAGGTCGAGAAACGGCTGGGCCGCAAGCTGTGATCTGACAGGCACCACATAAAAAACGGGCCCGGCAATATGCCGGGCCCGTCGCATTATCGATACCGCCGCTCAGCTGGCATGGGTCGGGCAGGGGGTCGCTATCAGGGCATCGTCCTCGTAGCGCCACAGGGTGAGGCTATTGCCCCACACGCAGCCGGTATCCAGCGCCTTGATGTCGGCCTTGCCGGTCGCGCCCATCAGTGCCGCCCAGTGGCCGAACACCAGTATGGGGTCATCCACATGGTGCTCGCGCTGCTCGAACCAGGGGCGCAGGCCCGGAGTGGACTCCGTGGGGCCCTTCTTGCACTTGAACTCGAGCCGGCCGTCGAAATAGCAGAAGCGCATGCGGGTGAAGCTGTTGATGATGTAGCGGTAACGCTCTACCCCCACCAGATCATCCTGCCAGCTGTCCGGTTGATCGCCATACATGTTGTGCAGCAGCCACTGGTATTGATCGCCGCGCAGCAGGCTCTCCACCTCGCGGGCACAGTTGCGGGCGGTGCGGGCGTCCCAGGCGGGGGAGAGGCCGGCGTGCACCATCATGATGGGCAGCTCCGGGTGTTCCGCCAGCAGGGGGCGCTGGCGCAGCCACTCCAGCAGATCGTCCCGATCCGGGGCCTCCATCAGGGCCTGCAGCTTGTCTTTCTTCTTGAGCGGTGCGACCCCGTTGGCGACCGCCAGCAGGTGCAGGTCATGGTTGCCTAGCACGGTGACGGCACGCTGCCCCAGCGACTTGACGAAACGCAGGGTGTTGAGAGAGTCCGGGCCACGGGCGACCAGATCGCCGCACAGCCAGAGCATGTCCTTGTCGGAGTCGAATTCGGCAAGATCCAGCAGACGGCGCAGATCGTCGTAACAGCCCTGGACATCACCGACGAAACAGTTCGCCATGAAACCTCAGTTAATTATGTGGGGAACGGCCAGCGTGAAGGGGGAGATGGGGGCCTCGAACTGCTGCCCCGACTCGTCTTGCAGGGTATAGCTACCCTCCATCACGCCGAGCGGAGTGGCGAGGGGAACGCCACTCTGATAGCTGAAGGTCTCACCGGGGGCGATGAAGGGCTGCTCGCCCACGACCCCGGGACCTTCCACTTCCAGCATCTTGCCATTGGCGTCGGTGATGAGCCAGCGCCGATGCAGCAGCTGCACCGTACCCGGCCCCAGATTCTCTATCTCGATGAGATAGAGAAAATGGTAGGGATCCTGGGTACCGGCCACATAGCTGGGGTGCGGACGGATCACTATCCGGGACGATGGCATGGGATCAGGCCTGCTGCTGGTCGGCCAGCCAGTTGGCGATCATGACAAACTGCGCGAGGGAGAGATTCTCCGGGCGCAGGCTGCCATCGATGCCAAGCTCGGTCAGCTGAGCGTCGGTGATGAAGTTGGAGAAGCTGTTGCGAATGGTCTTGCGGCGCTGACCGAAGCCCTCGGTACAGACGCGGCTCAGGCAGCGCAGATCCTTCGCGACTATGGTCGGGTTCTGGTGGGGCACCAGTCGCACCACGGCCGAATCCACCTTGGGGGCCGGCTTGAAGGCGCCAGGGCCCACTTCCAGCACCGGGATCACCTGGCAGTAGTACTGGACCATGACGCTCAGGCGGCCATAGGCCTTGCTGCCAGGGCCAGCACACATCCGCAATACCACTTCTTTTTGCAGCATGAAGTGCATGTCTGCGACCCGGTCGGCAAACTCGCACAGGTGGAAGATCAGCGGGGTGGAGATGTTGTAGGGCAGGTTGCCGAAGATGCGCAGCGGTCCCTTGCCTTCCCCCATCAGGGTGCCGAAGTCGAAGCGCATGGCATCGGCCTCGATCACCGTCAGTTTGTCTTTGAGGGTGGGGTGCTCGCGCAGGCGCGCGGCGAGATCCCGGTCCAGCTCGACCACCGTCATCTTGTCCATCTGGGACGCGACCGGCTCGGTCAGCGCGGCCAGACCCGGCCCGATCTCCACCAGGTTCTGACCCGGTTGCGGGTTGATGGCGGCCACTATCTGATCGATCACATAACGGTCGTGCAAGAAGTTCTGACCGAAACGCTTACGGGCCGTGTGGCCCATGTGCACCTTGTTGCTCTGCACCTTACTGCTCATAGCTTTTTTTCTCTACCATCTGAATGGCGTGGTTAATCGCGGTGATCAGGCTCCCCGAGTCCGCCAGGCCTTTGCCTGCCAGATCCAGAGCGGTGCCGTGATCCACCGAAGTGCGGATGAATGGGAGTCCAAGGGTGATATTGACCGAACTGCCGAAGCCCTTGTATTTGAGCACGGGCAGCCCCTGGTCGTGGTACATGGCGAGTACCGCATCCGCATCCTTGAGGTATTTGTCCTGGAACAGAGTATCGGCCGGCAGCGGGCCGACCAGATCGATCCCCTCCTGGCGCAAGCCGGCCAGGGCGGGTTCGATCACCTCGATCTCTTCCCGACCGAGATGGCCCCCTTCCCCGGCATGGGGATTGAGGCCGCAGACGTAAATACGGGGCTGCTGGATGCCAAACTTGGTCCTGAGATCCGCATCCAGGATGCGGATCACCTTGCCGAGGCGGTCCTCGGTGATGGCCCCGGCCACATAGGCGAGCGGGATATGGGTGGTCGCCAGCGCCACCCGCAGCCCCTCTGTCGCCAGCAGCATCACCACGTCGGCGGTGCCTGACTGCTGGGCGAAGAATTCGGTGTGGCCGCTGAACGAGACGCCGGCCTGGTTGATGATCCCCTTGTGCACCGGGCCGGTCACCACGGCGGCAAACTCGCCGCTCAGGTTGCCGTCACAGGCCCGTTGCAGGGTGGCCAGCACATAGGCGCCGTTGTCCTCATCCAGCTCACCCGGCACCACGGGGGCGCCGAGTTCGACTGGGCAGAGGGTCAGGGTGCCGGCCCGCTGCGGGTGGGCAGGGGCGCTGGCATCATAGGGTTCCAGCACTATGGGCAGCCCCAGCAGGGCGGCCCGCGCCAGCAGCAGGGCGGGATCGGCGATCACCACCAGCTGATGGGGCCAATCCCGCTGGGCTATCTGCAGCACCAGATCCGGACCTATGCCCGCCGGTTCACCCGGCGTGATGGCGAGACGACGACAGCTCATCTGCTTTTGGACTCGATCTGGATGCTGGCTGTTCATCTGCTCATCGCCCATTAATTGGGTTCGATCTGGATGTAGGCTTCGTCGCGCAGTTCATCCAGCCAGGCCTGTGACTCTTCGGTGAAACGGCGGTTGAAGATGAGCTGATAGGCGCGCTGCTCCTGGGCCTTGCCGGTGGCGTCCTGGCTGCGACGCTCTTCCAGCTGCACTATGTGCCAGCCGTGGCTGGTACGGAACGGCTCGCTCAGCTCACCCGGCTGGAGACGGTTGACCATGTCGCGGAACTCCGGCACATAGACGTTGGGGTCGGACCAGCCGAGTTCCCCGCCTTGCACCGCAGAGCCCGGATCTTCGGAGTATTTCTCTGCCATGCTGGCGAAGCTGGCCTTGCCGCTCTTGATGTCGTGCAGTATGCCGTCCAGGGTGCTCTTGGCCTTCTCCTCACTCAGGATGATGGAGGGTTTGATCAGGATGTGGCGGGCGCGCACCTCGGAGATCATGACCTGCTGCTGACCCTTGGTGTCGAAGATCTTGATGATGTGCAGGCCGGCACCGGAGCGCAGCGGGCCGACGATGTCCCCCTTGCTGGCACCCTGTACCGCCTCGGCCATGAGCGTCGGCATCTCCTGCGGGCTCATCCAGCCCCAGTCACCCCCTTCCAGCGCCTTGGGACCGTTGCTCTCGGCGATGGCCAGCTTGCGGAAGTCGGCCCCCTCTTTCAGGGCGGCCAGGATGCGCTCAATCTTGCTCTTGGCGGCATTGAGCTGCTCGGCGTTCGGGTTGTCCGGCAGGGAGACCTGAATATGGCCGACATGGAACTCGGTCTGCTGCTGGCCCTGCTTGTGCAGCGCCTCGACCACCTGCTTCACCTCCTGCTCGGAGATGTTGATGCGACGGCGAACCTGGCTGCGACGCACCTCGTTCATCAGGATCTCGCGGCGTACCTCTTCCCGGTACTGGGCATAGGAGATCCCCTCCCGGGCCAGCTGGGCACGCAGCTGATCCAGGTTCATCTTGTTGTCGGCGGCGATGCTCTGGATCGCCTGCTCCAGCTGGGTATCGCTGATCTTGAGGCCCTGGCGATCCGCCAGTTGCAGCTGCAGGCTCTCCTGGATCAGGCGGTCCAGCGCCTGCTTGCGCAGGGTGGCGTCATCGGGCAGGGACTGGCCGCTCTCCTGAGCGGAGGCCTTCACCTTCTGCACTAGGGCTTCCTGCTGGCTGGCCAGCACCACGTCCTTGTTGACCACGGCAAGCACCTTGTCCACCAGCTCGGGGGCGGCGAGGGCACCCTGGCTCATGACTCCAAACAGGCCTGCCGTCAGCAGGGAAATCAACGTCTTCTTCATATCCATCTCTCAAGGCGTTTGCCAGACCGGTTATTGGTCTCGCAGGTTAAACGGACGAATGTAAGGCAGTGCTTCGGTGTCAAGGGAGGTGCCCTTGGAGCCGGTACCCACGCTACCCAATCCTTTCATTTCAAACTGAATACCCAGGCTGCGCTCGGAGCTGGGCTTGTAACTGACGTTATCCGGATCGTTGACCCACTCCATGTTGAAGTTGATGCTCCAGCAGCAGGAGTCATATTTCAGTCCCACCTTGCGATCCACTTTGACCCCTTGATCGAGTTCGTAATAGTAACCGCCATAGAGGCGCCACTGAGCGTTGAGCGGAGTGGTCAACAGCATGCCGATCTGGTTGAGGTCTGTGATCTCTTGGCCCTTGCTGTCCAGGTCGTAGTTGGCATCGCGGATAAAGCGATGGCTCAGTTGGCTGATCAGCTTATCGCGGCGGTACTCCAGCGCGCTGTTGGCCGAGCTGATACGATTTTGCTCCATATCATATTGTGCCCCGGCATGGGCAAACCACTGTTCATTGATCTTGGCATCCCCTTCGAATGACAGGGGGGAGCGGGTATTGATGCTGGCTTCGTCGCTGGGATAGAGCGTGACCTTGGGGGCCACGAAGTCGAATGCTTGGGCAACGGCCAGCCGAATTCGTTCATCACCGGCCGGATCGTAGATGCGGGTGGTGAGACCGAGGGAGAGCCGGTTGGAGTCGCTGATGCGGTCGAGACCGGCGTAACGACGGTCACTGAACAGGCTGTAGTAGTCCTGGCGCATGGTGGTGGAGTCGTAAATACCTATGTTGTCCTGATCCTTGTAGGGGACATAGAGGTATTGGAACTCGGGCTCCAGGGTCTGGCTGGCGCTCTCGCCAAACCAATCCTGCTGGCGATCGAAGGTGAGGCCGCCCTTGAGACGAACCGAGGGTAGTACCCGGGTGACCTGCTCATCGAGTTCGGTCAACCCTCGGTCACGGTAGTAGGCGGTGAGTTTGCTGGCATCCGGTACTTCCTGATTGTAGTGGGTATACATCAGCTTGTACTGGCTATCCAGATAGTAACCGGCAGCATTGATGAGCGGCACCGTCAGGGTGGGCGCAGTGTAGAGACGGGTGCCTGTGTAGACCTCACCTATGGTGGATTCGTCGTTGTCATAGCCAAACTTGGTCAGTTCGGTGTTCCAGGCCAGATCGTACCAGTTGCCCTGCTGGTAGTAGTTGTGGTCGATGCGCGGCAACATGGAGTGAGGCTGTTGAGCCCCCGCCAGCAGGATCTGATAGGTTCTAACCTCAGTTTTGAGGTTCCAGTTCTGCTGGAAGTAACCGGCCGTCAAGGATTGCTGCAACTGGTTGTCGACCTGAGTACCCACGCTGGGATCGAAGTCGTTGAAGTAGTTGTAGTCATTGTCCCGCACCTTGGTGTAGTCCACCGACACCCGCAGGGCATTGTCGATGAACATGGAGGTGTGGCGGGCATTGATCAGATAGCGATGCCCGTCGGACAGGTTGTCATGCAGACTGGCCGTCTCGTCGTACTGTTTGTCGTTGTCCAGGTTCTCGAAATAGAGGCTGCCGACATGGGCTGGATCCGGCATGTAGCGGAACTCGACCTGGTTCATCAGGCCCCGTCTGTCCATGAAACGGGGGGTGATGGTAGCGTCGTAGTTGGGGGCTATGTTCCAGTAGAATGGCTGGGTGATCTCCATGCCATTGTCGGAACTCTGCTTGTAATAAGGGTAAAGCAGGCCGGTCTTGCGCTCATCCTTGATAGGGAAATTGATGTAAGGGGTGTAGAAGACCGGATAGTCATAGAGCCAGAGGGTTGCGTTATAGGCCTCCCCAAACACCTCGGTCTGATCGATATCGATGCTGCCCGCTTTCAGGGTCCAGGCCTCCTGACCAGGTGGGCAGGTGGTGTACTGAGCCCCTTCCAGAGTGATGTTCTGGTTGTTGTTGGTCATGGTCACCTTGTCGGCGAAGCCGCGCACCGGTGAGCCGTGGACCTGGTACTTGCCCTCTTCCAGCTCCGAATCCTTGGTATCCAGGTTGGATTTGAGGGTCTTGTCGCTGGTGACGGTGATCTGGCCGTCGTTGTAATAGATGTTGCCGATGGCGATCACATCCCGGCTCTTCTGATCCAGTTGGGCATAGTCGGAGTCGAATTTGCGCACGCCCTGACGGACCTTGACGTCACCCTCATAGACAGCGGTGCCACCCTGCTTGGCCTCCAGGCGATCGGCATCCACCTCGACCGGCAAGGCGTTGGCATCCTGATCCGCCTTCGGTTTCTCGATCTTGGGGACATAGTCATAACAGAGGCTGTTCAGGATCCCGGTGGCCGGTGGCGCGTTGAGTGGCGCAGCCTGCACCATGATCGGACTCAGGGCAGGAACAAGGCTGATGCTCAGGGCGATGGGATAAGAAGATCCCAGTGTCCATTTTGTCATGTGAAAGGCTCGCGCAATCCGTGGTAAAAACGGTTGATTCAGGGCATGCATTTTATGTCAGGATCCATCGAGTTGACATTGCATGTCATTGCTTTATGTTAGCCGGCAATGATAAAGCATTATTGCGGCCAGGGCTAACAGCCAAGTGCTGCTTTCCAATTTGGTCCCCGACTCATGCATGATCGCAATTCCCTGTTACTGCAATGGGCGCGCCGGATATCCGGTGATGCCAACCTTCAATTGACCCTGATCTCCGGTGACGCCAGTTTTCGCCGCTACTTCCGTGGCGGCGGCCTGGTGTGGGTGGATGCTAATCCGAAAACCGAAAAAAATCATGAATTCGTCCGCAATGCCGCCGCCCTGCACGCCATGGAACTGTTAGCCCCCGAGGTCAGGGCGGTGGACTATGAGCAGGGTCTGCTGGCGGTGACGGACCTTGGCGATACCCAGCTCATCGGCTGCCTTGACGCGCACAGCGTGCAGGCCTGGTACGGCAAGGCCATAGCGCTGCTACCCCGGCTCTGCGCGGTCGAGCTGGCGCTTGAGCCGTTTGATACTGCCTTCATGGCCCGTGAAGATGCCATCTTCCCCGAGTGGTTGCTTGGTCAGCACCTGCAGCTTGCCCTGAACGGGGACGAGCAACAGCTGCTTGACGATACCTTCGCCTGCCTCACCGCCAACAACCTGGCCCAGCCCCAGGGGGTGATGCACCGGGACTTTCACAGCCGCAACCTGATGGTCTGCGGCGAGCCGACCCCGGCTGACAGCACCCTCGCCATCATCGATTTTCAGGACATGGTCATAGGCCCTCTCAGCTATGATCTCGTCTCGCTGCTGAAGGATTGCTACGTGCGCTGGCCCGATGCGGTGATCGAGCAGGGCATGCGCCAGGGTTACGACGTTCTGAGTCAGGCCCGGCTGCTCGGCGGGCTCGACTATGCCAGCTTCCGTCGCCATGCCGATCTCACCGGTATGCAGCGCCACCTGAAGGCGGCGGGCATCTTCACCCGGCTCTATCATCGCGATGGCAAGTCAGGTTACCTCAAGGATATCCCCCGTACTCTGGGCTATGTGGTGGAGGTGTGCGAGCTGCACGGCGCCGACTATCCGGTGCTGGCCCGCTTCGGCGCCTGGTTGCGGCAGATAGTGCTGCCGGGCCTGGCCCAAGTGGCAGAAGCACGAGCCGCCGGGGAGCAGCCATGAAGGCGATGATCCTGGCCGCGGGCCGTGGCGAGCGGATGCGCCCGCTGACTGACGTGCTGCCCAAGCCGCTGCTGGCGGTGGGGGGCAAGCCGCTCATCGTGCACCATATCGAGAAGCTCAAGGCGGCCGGGGTGACCGAACTGGTCATCAACCACGCCTGGCTCGGCCACAAGCTGCTCGAGGCGCTGGGGGACGGCAGCCAATTCGGGGTGAGCATCCAGTGGTCGGCCGAAGCGAGTGCGCTGGAGACCGCCGGCGGCATAGTGCAGGCATTGGCGCTGCTCGGCGCCGAGCCGTTTCTGGTGATCAACGGCGATACCTGGCTCGATCTGGATTATCGCACCCTGGTCAACCAACCGCTGGGGGAGGATCTGGCTCACCTCTGGCTGGTACCTAATCCAACGCAACATCCTCAGGGCGATTTCTCCCTGCAAGCCGGCCGGGTGCTGGATACACCGGCGCTGACCTTCAGCGGCGTCGGGCTCTATCGGCCCGCCGCCTTTGCCGGACTGGCAACCGGGGCGCGCAAACTGGCGCCCCTGCTGCGCGACTGGATGGCGCAAGGCCGGGTCGGCGGTGCCTTGCTGGCCGGTGAATGGCGGGATATCGGTACCGTCGATCGGTTGCGCGAGCTGGATGAACAACTGCAAGTGCAAGGACGCACTCATTAACATCATGAGGTCTTGAACCATGCGTATTTGGGGTAAGGTGCTTGGCGCCTTCTTCGGTTTTCTGCTCGGCAACATCTTCGGCGCCCTGCTCGGCCTCTGGCTCGGTCATCGCTTCGATCGGGGCATGGGTATCCAGGGAGCGTTTCGGCGTGCACCCAGCCAGCAACAGCAGGCGGTGTTCTTTCACGCCACCTTCGCCGTCATGGGCCACATCGCCAAGGCGAGCGGCCAGGTCACCGAGCATGAGATCCGGGTCGCGTCCAATCTGATGGACAGGATGCGGCTCTCCGGCGAACAGCGGGTGCGGGCGCAAGAGTCGTTCCGTCAGGGCAAGGAGAGCGGCTTCCCGCTGCGGGAGACCCTGGCCGAGTTTCGCCGCGCCAGCCTCGGCCAGCGCGACATATTGCGCTTCTTCCTGGAGGTGCAGCTGCAGGCCGCTTTCGCCGATGGCAGGGTCGAGGCCGATGAGCGTGCCATACTGCAGACCATCGCCGATGAGCTCGGCTTCAGCCGCATCGAGCTGGGGCGCATCCTGGCCATGGCCGAGGCACAGATGAACTTCTTCCACCGCCAGCAGCAGGGCGGCGGGCAGCAGCAATACCGGCAGGAGGCCCCCTCGGCGGATCGTCTCAAGGATTCTTATCAGCTGCTGGGGGTGAGCGAGAGCGACAGCGATCAGGACATCAAGCGCGCCTATCGCAAGGAGATGAGCAAGCACCACCCGGACAAGCTGGCCGCCAAGGGGCTGCCGCCGGAGATGATGGAGATGGCGAAGGAGAAGACCCAGGAGATCCAGCAGGCCTGGGAGTGGATCCGCGAGGCGCGCGGCATCCGCTAACCAGCCGGGTCATTGCCCGTCAGCCATAAAAAATGCCAGTCGAGAGACTGGCATTTTTGTTTGCGTCATCGGCGCTTAGTGGGCGTCGATCCAGACGAACTTCAGCACGAACAGCAAGGCGACCACCAGCACGCAGGGGTTGATCTCGCGCCAGCGACCGGTGCCCGCCTTCATCACGCAGTAGGAGATGAAGCCCACGGCGATCCCCTCGGTGATGGAGAAGCTGAACGGCATCATGACCGCGGTCATGAAGGCCGGCACCGCCTCGGTCAGGTCTTCCCACTTCACCTTGGTCAGCTCGGAGCACATCAGCACGCCCACGTAGATGAGGGCGCCAGCCGCGGCATAGGCCGGCACCATGGCGGCGATGGGGGAGAAGAAGATCGCCAGCAGGAACAAGACGCCTACGACTATGGCGGTCAGGCCGGTGCGACCACCGACGGCGACGCCCGAGCTGCTCTCGATATAGGCGGTGACGGAGGAGGTGCCCATGAAGGCACCACCCACAGAGCTGATGCTGTCGACCACCAGCGCCTGCTTCATGCGCGGGAAGCGGCCCTGCTCATCGGCCAGCTTGGCGCGGGTGGTGACCCCGATCAGGGTGCCGGAGGAGTCGAACAGGTTGACCAGCATGAAGGAGAAGATGATCCCCGCGAGACTGATGTCCAGCGAGCCCATCAGATCCAGCTGACCAAACACCGGGGCTATGCTCGGCGGCATGGAGACGAAGCCCTTGAAGGTCACGTCGCCAAACAGCCAGCCCAGGGTGGTGGTGACCACGATGGCGATCAGCACGGCGGAGTGCACGCCGCGGGCGGAGAAGATGCAGATCAGGAAGAAGCCGAGAAAGCCCAGCAGGCAGGGCAGTGAGGTGAGGTTGCCCACCGTCACCATGGTGGCCGGGCTCGCCACCACTATGCCGGCGTTGTGCAGACCGAGCAGGGCGATGAGCAGGCCGATACCGGCGGTGATGCCGACCCGCAGGGTGAGCGGAATGTTGGCGATCAGCCAGTAGCGCACCCGCAGCAGGGTGAGGATCAGCAGACCCAGCGCCCCCCAGAAGATGGTGCCCATACCGACCTGCCAGGAGTAGCCCATGCCAGCCACCACCACGAAGGCGAAGAAGGCGTTGAGGCCCATGGCGGGAGCCAGGGCGATGGGCAGGTTGGCCAACAGGCCCATCAGAATGCTGCCGATGCCGGCGATGAGGCAGGTGGTGACGAACACCGCCTGGGTATCCATGCCCGCGTTGGAGAGGATCTGCGGGTTGACGAATACGATGTAGACCATGGTCAGGAAGGTGGTGATGCCGGCGATGACCTCGGTGCGGGCCGTGGTGCCATGGCCTCGCAGGGCAAACAGGCGCTCAAGCAATCCTTGCCCGGCGGCCTGGCTGGCAGCTTGGTGTTGTTGATTCATGTTGGATTCCAATGGGTGACGTGAAATAAGCAGCAGGCGAACGGCCAATCCCATCCATGCGGGGTAAATGGCCCTGTTTCTGGCGACTGAGTGACCAGACTCGTCCTGATACCGTGACAGCGCGCACATTTTCACACAGGCGGCGCCGTTTACAAACCCCGGATCTGCGAGACGGATCAATGAATAGAGCAAAAATTCAAACGTTTGCTATTTGAACAACAAAAATGGAACTCGATAGAGGCCGTTTGCCATCGGGGGAAGGTTCAGAGCGTCTTGAAGTAGCGCTCGACCAGCTGGGCCAGCACGGCATCGCTGCGCTCCTGCAGAGTGGCCAGGGTCAGGCCCATGCGCTGCAGCAGCAGGCTGGCCTGCGCCTCGCTCAGCTTGCGCCCCTCGAAGAGGAACTCCTGCTCGGGCAACTGCTTGTCATGGCGCGGCAGCAGCACCCAGCTCAGCCGCTCGGGCTCGAGGGCGGCGAAGACCCGGCCGGCGGCGGTGCAGAAGGTATCTATGTGTACCTTGCCATCCGGCCCGAGGCAGCCGGGTTCGATCCGGATCTGGATGGTGAGTCTCTTCGCGGTAGGGCTGGTCTGGGTCATCGGTTGGCATCGGTAGGGGGACGCGGGGAGATTGTAAGCAAAAGGCAGCAAAAAGGGGAGCCTGGGCTCCCCTTGTCACGCGTTCTGATGCACTTGTATAGCTGGAGCGGTGCGGTTGGGCCACCTCGCTCCATCACAAGGCTCACTTACTTGGTGATGCGTTTGTACTTGGCTCGGTGTGGTTGCACCGCGTCGGCACCATAGGTCTTCTTCTTCCACTCTTCGTATTCGGTGAAGTTGCCTTCGAAGAAGGCGATCTTGCCCTCGTCCTGGTAGTCCAGGATGTGGGTGGCGATACGGTCGAGGAACCAGCGATCGTGGGAGATGACCATGGCACAGCCCGGGAACTCCAGCAGGGCGTTCTCCAGGGCGCGCAGGGTCTCGATGTCCAGATCGTTGGTCGGTTCATCCAGCAGCAGCACGTTGCCGCCGGTCTGCAGCAGCTTGGCCAGGTGCAGACGGCCACGCTCGCCACCGGACAGCTCGCCGACCCGCTTCTGTTGATCGGCGCCCTTGAAGTTGAAGCGGCCGATATAGGCGCGGCTCGGGAACTCGTAGCTGCCGATGCGCAGGATATCCTGACCGTCGGCCACTTCTTGGAACACCGTCTTCTTGTCGTCCATGCTGTCGCGGAACTGATCCACCGAGGCCAGCACCACGGTATCGCCCAGGGTGATGGCGCCGGAGTCCGGCTGCTCCTGACCCGACATCATGCGGAACAGGGTGGACTTACCGGCCCCGTTCGGTCCTATGATGCCGACGATGGCTCCCTTCGGAATGGAGAAGGAGAGATCGTCGATCAGCTGCCGATCACCGTAGGACTTGCACAGGTTCGCCACGTCCACCACCTTGTCGCCGAGGCGGGGTCCTGGCGGAATGAACAGCTCGTTGGTCTCGTTGCGCTTCTGGTAGTCGTTGGTATTGAGCTCCTCGAAGCGAGCCATACGGGCCTTGGATTTGGCCTGACGACCCTTCGGGTTCTGACGCACCCACTCCAGCTCTTTCTCGATGGACTTGCGACGAGCCGCCTCTGAGCTGGCTTCCTGCGCCAGACGCGCATCTTTCTGCTCCAGCCAGGAGGAGTAGTTGCCTTCCCAGGGGATGCCCTCGCCGCGGTCCAGCTCCAGGATCCAGCCCGCCACGTTGTCGAGGAAGTAGCGGTCGTGGGTGATGGCCACCACAGTGCCCTCGTAGTCGTGCAGGAAGCGCTCCAGCCAGGCTACGGATTCCGCATCCAGGTGGTTGGTCGGCTCATCCAGCAGCAGCATGTCCGGCTTCTCCAGCAGCAGGCGGCACAGGGCCACGCGGCGGCGCTCACCACCGGAGAGGTGCTGGATCTTGGCGTCCCAGGCCGGCAGGCGCAGGGCATCGGCCGCACGCTCCAGCTGGTTTTCCATGTTGTGACCGCCCTGGGCGGCGATGATGGCCTCCAGCTCGCCCTGTTCACGGGCCAGCTTGTCGAAGTCGGCATCCGGGTCGGCGTAGGCCGCATAGACCTCGTCCAGGCGAGCCATGGCGCGTTTGACGTCGCCGACCGCCTCTTCGACCGCTTCGCGGACGGTCTGCTCCGGATCCAGCTTGGGCTCCTGGGGCAGGTAGCCGATCTTGATGCCGGGTTGCGGACGGGCTTCCCCCTCGATCTCGGTGTCGATCCCCGCCATGATGCGCAGCAGTGTTGATTTTCCAGACCCATTCAGGCCCAATACGCCAATCTTGGCGCCCGGGAAGAAGGAGAGGGAGATGTTCTTGAGAATATGACGCTTGGGCGGCACGACCTTGCCGACCCTGTTCATGGTGTAAATAAATTGAGCCATTGGCTAATTCTCTTCCTTTTCAGCAGCTTAATGTCTTGGCATTAACAGACTGATGTCGTGGTGGGGCCTGGTCGGCGCAGGCCAACCCGGTTCCAAAAAACCTGTCAATTGTAAACCAATGGGAAGGGGGCGGCAAAGCGGACAGCCGGCTGCCCCTCCCGGGCGGGAGAGCCCGGGGCAGGGGGAGGGGGAGTGCCACTGTGGCGGGTAGCTCGCTGGGAAAGGGGTCCGGAGCGCCGGCTTAATTTTTCCTTAAGCCTGGGTCGATAGGATTCGGTCTGGACTGTGGAGTCTCTCTCCGGATGGGGCCGGCCCCGCTCCGACGAGCGTTATCAGCGTGGCGGCCGAGCCTCCTTGGGTTGCTTGTGTCCGGAGTAATAGAGCACCCGCTGCACATACTCCTGGGTCTCCTGATAAGGGGGGACGCCACCGTAGCGGACCACGGCCTGTTCACCGGCGTTGTAGGCGGCGCTGATCCTGACCCAGTCAGGGCCGAACTGTTTCTCCAGCCATTTCAGATAGATCATGGCGCCCCGGATGTTTTGTTCCGCATCGAACGGCCGGGTCACGCCGAAGCGTTGCTGGGTCTCGGGGATGAGTTGCATGACGCCCTGCGCCCGTTTGGGTGAGACGGCGAGGCTGTTCAGATTCGATTCGGCGATGGCGATGGCCAGTGCCAGCTGGGGATTGACCTTGTGGCGGTGAGCCGCCTGACGGATGAGAACTGCCAGCCGCTGTTTGGTGATGGACTGCCTGGCCAGGTAGCTATCCTGATCGAAGGGGGTCGAGGGGCGTATCCAGGGGGCACCCCCGCCGCCGCCCCCGACGCCGCAGGTGCCAAGCGGCGCATTACCCACCCGCTCGTTGTAATAGCGGGCGGCCTGCTGGTTGCCGAGACGCATGGCCATGGCGAGGTAGGCATTGGCGTGGCGGGTGTTGCGGATGTCCTGTGGTCCGCGGGCCAGCAGGCGGCCGATGCGAAAGTAGGCTTCCGGGTTGCCGAGGCTGGCTGCGGTGCAGTAATGGGCGATGGCCTGCCGCGGGTTGCTGCGCTCCATGGCGGCGCCCTGGCGCAAGGCGCCCATGGCCTTGGGGGCCTGGCGAAACGACTCGGCATGGGGTGCTGTCGTGGTCAGCAGCATCAGGAGTCCCCAACCCCAAGTGCAGAGTCTCTGCATGATGGATACCTCGTATTGGCATCCGGAAGATATAGGTCCTATATGGGGTGGCCGCCAGCCAGGGGATGGAACATGTGGTTATGTGCTCAGTCATCAGAGATGAAAACGGTATGGAACTTTTAGCTAAGAAGAAAATACCTGCTCGGGTTGTGCCATGACGGGCAGCTAGGCCGGCCCGATGGTGGAAATCATGTTGCTTTATTCGAGTTGATGGATTTATCAGTTCCGGGGTAATAAACTGCCATCATTACCCTCTAATATCTTGTGTTTACATGATGTTAACTAAGCTGTTGAGACAATTTGCACGGCGCAGGCAACAGCATGGGTTGCATCCTTCGTCATAGTCGGGAAGTTCATATGGTTGATTCAATCGATGTATCTGTAGTGGTGCCCGCCAAGGATGAGCGGGACAATCTGGCTCCCCTCATCGGTGAGATTGATGCCGCCCTGGCAGGGAAATACGACTACGAACTGATCTACGTGGATGATGGCAGCGAGGACGACAGCTATGCCGTCCTGTGCGAGCTGAAGGCGCGCTTCCCCCGGTTGCGGGTGGTTCGCCATGGCAAGGCCGTCGGCCAGAGCATGGCGGTGCTCAGTGGCGTGCGCCATGGCCGCGGAGACTGGCTGGTGGTGCTCGACGGGGACGGCCAGAACGATCCGGCCGACATTCCCGCCATGCTGGAGGAGGCCAAGCGCCGTTTCGCGGCAGACAAGAACCAGGTGGGGCTCATTGGCCACCGGGTCAATCGCCGTGATGATTGGGTCAAGCGGCTCTCCTCCAGGCTGGCCAACGGTTTTCGCGATCTACTGCTGCGTGACGGCATCCCGGATACCGGCTGCGGTCTCAAGGTGGTGCGACTCGACTGGTATCTGCGTCTGCCCGGCTTCAACCACATGCACCGCTACATTCCGGCCCTGATCCAGGCTCAGGGGGGCCGCATGTCACCCTGGCCGGTCAACCACAGGCCGCGCCAGGCGGGCGTCTCCAAGTATGGGGTCTGGAACCGGCTCTGGGTCGGGCTGGTGGACGTGGTCGGCGTCTGGTGGCTGCAACGCCGTTCCAAGGTGGTCGAGGTAAGGGAGATCCTCGAGTGATGGCTGCCTTGTTCTTCATGTCGTTGGGCTGGTGCAATGGGCCCGGGCCGCATCTGGCCGTCATCAATCATCGTGTGCAAGGGTGGCTGATATGATCGATGCCCTGCTCTCGATGCCGTTGGACTGGCTGGTGAATGGCACCGGACTGCATCTGGCCGGCTTGAACCGCATTGAAGATCCCTGGTGGGAGTGCCTCATATGATCGATGCCCTGCTCTCGATGCCATTGGACTGGCTGGACTGGACCGGTCTGCATGTCACCGGCTGGAAGATCATCGGCTACACGGGGGCGCTGATGTTCGGCGGCCGCTGGCTGGTGCAGTTCGTCGCCTCCAAACGTGCCGGCCGACCCGTCATCCCCCGGATGTTCTGGTACATGAGCGTGCTCGGCAGTCTGATGACCCTGAGCTACTTCGTCTTCTCGCCCAAGCAGGACTCCGTCGGCGTGTTGCAGAATCTCTTCCCCACCTTCACCGCCCTCTACAGCCTCTATCTGGATATCCAGCACCGGGGCTGGAAGCGGGACAAGCTCGTCAACGACAATGAGATCCGCCATGGTAAATGACCGCTCACTGCTCAATCAGAGCTCCCTCGGCTGGCTGCTGCTGATCGCCCTGATCGTGCTGGGGGCCGGCCTCGGCCTGCGGGACCCCTGGCCCGCCGACGAGCCGCGCTTCGCGCTGATCGCCAAGGAGATGGTGGAGAGCGGCCAATGGCTCTTCCCCATGCGTGGCGGCGAGATCTACCCGGACAAGCCCCCCATGTTTATGTGGGGCATCGCCATCGGCTATCTGCTGACCGGTTCCATCAAGGTGGCGTTTCTGCTGCCCTCCCTGCTGGCGGGTCTGCTGACCATACTGCTGGTGTGGGACATGGGCCGCCGCCTGTGGAACCCGGCGACGGGCTTCATGGCCGGGCTGCTGCTGCTGTTCACCGTCCAGTTCACCCTGCAGGCCAAGACGGCCCAGATCGATGCGCTGGTGACCTTCTTCATCACCCTCGGGGTCTACGGCTTCGTCCGCTTCCTGCTCTGTGACGGCGGCTGGCGCTGGTACTGGCTCGGCTGGTTTGCCGCCGGGCTCGGCATCATAACCAAGGGGGTGGGGCTGGTGGCCCTGCTAATCCTGCTCCCGGCAATCTGGACCCACAGGGAGAAGATCCGCGCCGCCTCCCGCGCCGACTGGCTGAAGGCACTAGCGGGGCCGCTGTTCATGCTGCTGGCCATCGGCCTGTGGCTGGTACCCATGCTGCTCGCCGTGGCCCAGAGCGGGGATCCCATACTGCAGGCCTACAGGGACAACATACTGCTGCGCCAGACGGTGACCCGCTACGCGAACGCCTGGCATCACGTCAAACCCTTCTGGTACTACCTCACCTCGGTGATCCCGCCGTTCTGGTTGCCGCTCTCCCTGTTGTTGCCCTGGCTGGTGCTGGAGTGGCGCAAGGCGGTGCAGGTGCAGGACAAGCGCATCATACTGCTGCTCGGCTACCTGGTGCTGGTGGTGCTGTTCTTCTCCCTGTCGCCAGGCAAGCGTGGTGTCTACGTCACGCCGGGCACTCCGGCGCTGGCGCTGCTGACCGCCCCCTTCATCGGCACTCTGCTGACGCGGGTCTGGCCGGGTCGCCTGTTGGGCGGGCTCGGCTGGCTGCTGGGAATCGTAGGGCTGGGGGGCGCGCTGGCACTGGCCTTCAGTGACAAGCTGGGCGAACTGGGGCCCGCCCCCTGGATCCCCCTGCTGGCGCTGGGGGTGGCACTGCTGCTGATCAACGCCCTGCTGCGGCGGGCGCCGCTCAGCGCCATCCTCTGCTCGCTGGCGGTGGGTTGGCTGATCTACTCCACCTGGATCTGCGTGCGGCTCAACGACATGCGCACGCCGCAAGGGGTGATGGCACTGGCGGCCCAGAAGGTGCCGGCGGGCGACGAGCTGCTGCTGGCCGGCTTCAAGGAGCAGCACCTGCTGTTCAGCCAACAGCCGCTGCGCCACTACTCCTATCAGATGCCGGATGGGGAGCAGGCCCGCGAGGCGGCGGCCTGGGTGGCGGCCGCTCCCGGACGCTGGATACTGGGGGCCGCCGATCTGATGGTGCTGTGCTTCGAGCCCAACAAGATGGAAAACCTCGGCAATCGCCATCGCACCGATTGGCTGCTGGCGGGCGCGGACGCCATCAAGCCGGCATGTCAGGGGTTGACCCCCAAGCTAGAACCGTTCAGCTATCCCTGAGGCCGGGACCTAGCAAGAGGGGCTGCCAGTGGCAGCCCCTCTTCATTTTCAGCCCGTTGATTCGCGGTCAGACCCCATAGTAGGCCTTGTACCAGTCGACGAAGCTGGCGACCCCCTCCGGCAGTGCCACGCGGGGTCTGTAGCCGGTGGCATCGAACAATGCCTCGGTGTCGGCCCAGGTCGCCAGCACGTCCCCGGGCTGCATGGGCAGCAGGTTGCGGATGGCCCGCTTGCCGAGCGCCGCCTCTATGGCCTCCACGAAGTCGATGAGCCGCACCGGGCTGCCATTGCCGATGTTGAAGATGCGGTAGGGGGCCGGGCTGGCGTCAGCCGCCCCCTGCCAGCTCGGGTCGCCCTGGGGAGGCCTGTCCGCGACCCGGATCACCCCCTCCACAATATCGTCGATGTGGGTGAAGTCCCGGCTAAGCGCACCCTGGTTGTAGATGTCGATGGGCTCATCGCTCAGGATGGCGCGCACGAACTTGAACAGCGCCATGTCGGGCCGTCCCCAGGGGCCGTAGACGGTGAAGAAGCGCAGGCCAGTGGTGGGCAAGCCGTAGAGATGGGAGTAGGAGTGGGCCATCAGCTCGTTGGCCTTCTTGCTCGCCGCATAGAGGGAGACGGGATGATCCACCCCGTCCGAGGTCTTGAACGGCATCTGCTCGTTGAGACCGTAGACAGAGCTGGAGGAGGCGTAGACCAGGTGCTGCACCCCGTGATGACGGCAGCCCTCGAGGATGGTGAGCATGCCGTTCAGATTGCTGTCGGCATAGGCGAACGGATTGTCGAGGGAGTAGCGCACCCCGGCCTGGGCCCCCAGGTGGATCACCCGATCGAACCGCTCGCGGGCAAAGAGCGCCGCCATGACGGGGCGATCGGCGAGATCGCACCGCTCGAAGCGAAAAGCGGGCAGTGGCAGCAGCAGTGCCAGCCGTGCCTCCTTCAGGCTGACCTCGTAGTAGTCGTTGAGGTTGTCGATGCCGACCACCTGATGGCCGTCGGCGCATAGCCGCTGCACCACATGAAAGCCGATGAAGCCGGCGGCGCCGGTGACCAGGTACTTCATCGTGTCTGCTCCAGGCTGTCGCCACGGCCGATGGCGTAGTAGGTGAAGCCGCGCTGGCGCAGGCGGGCCGGATCATAGAGGTTGCGGCCGTCGATGATGACGGCCTGCTTCAGGGTACGCTGAACAAGCTCGAAGTCCGGGGCGCGGAACTGCTGCCACTCGGTGCAGATGAGCAGGGCGTCCGCCCCCTTGAGCGCTGCCTCCTGAGTGCCGCACAGGGTCAGATCGTCGCGCAGGCCATAGAGGTGCTGGGCCTCGGTCATGGCCTGGGGATCGAACGCCTGTACCTTGCCGCCGGCGGCCCAGATCGCCTCCATCAGCACCCGGCTCGGCGCCTCCCTCATGTCGTCGGTGTTGGGCTTGAAGGCCAGTCCCCAGAGGGCGAAGGTGCGCCCCGTCAGATCGGCGCCGAAGTGCTGCTGCAGGCGCTCGATGAGCTTGTGTTTCTGCCGATCGTTGACCCGCTCCACCGAGCGCAGCAGGGGCGCATCACAGCCGATCTCGCCCGCGGTGTGGATCAGCGCCTTGACGTCCTTGGGGAAGCAGGAGCCGCCGTAGCCGCAGCCGGGATAGATGAAGTGGTAGCCGATGCGCGGATCGGCGCCTATGCCCTTGCGCACCGACTCTATGTCGGCCCCCAGCTTCTCCGCCAGATTGGCCATCTCGTTCATGAAGGAGATCTTGGTGGCCAGCATGGCGTTGGCGGCGTACTTGGTCAGCTCGGCGCTGTGCAGGTCCATGTGGATGATGCGATCCCGATTGCGGTTGAAGGGGGCGTAGAGCTCCTCCAGCAGGGAGAGGGCATGGGCGGAGTCGGTGCCTATGATGATGCGATCCGGCCGCAGGCAGTCAGCCACCGCGGCCCCCTCCTTGAGGAACTCCGGGTTGGAGACCACCTCGAGCGGGAAGTCGACGGCGCGCTCGCGCAGTATGCCGGCGATATGCTGGCGTACCCGGCTGGCGGTGCCGACCGGCACTGTGCTCTTGTTGACCACCACCTTGCTGCCCTGCATCAGGCGGCCTATGGTGCCGGCCACCGCCAGCACGTGCTGCAGATCGGCCGAGCCGTCCTCATCCGGCGGGGTGCCGACCGCAATGAAGATAAGCTCGGCGAAGCCCACCCCCTCGGCCACATCCGTGGTGAAGTGCAGGCGGCCGGCCTGATGGTTGGCCTGCACCATGGGGGCGAGGCCCGGCTCGAAGATGGGAATGATGCCCTCTTTGAGGCGCTCGACCTTGGCCGCATCCACATCCACACAGGTCACCCGGTGACCCATCTCGGCCAGCACGGCGGCCTGAACCAGCCCCACATAACCTATCCCGAATACGGCGACTCTCATCTGCTGTTGCTCCTTGATGCAGGCAGTTGCAAGGCATCCATTCTAGAACGATTCAGGGCGCCGGGCAGCGGCTTGTGTCTGGTTTTTCAGGCTGGAGTCAGGCTCGGGCAGGGGAGTGGGAGATTTTGGTGCAAGGGTTGTAACGCAGCGCTGACGCGCACCATTTTGGGGCGTCCGAGCCCGCTCTTGTGATCTGGCTCACTCAAAATGGACACTGTGGCCATAACGAAGCCCCGACCACTGGGCTCGCGCCCGCCAGACTGGGCCAGAAGACACTCTTTTCACTTCGCTATTGGACACCGGTTATGGATAACACCCCCCGCTCCGTGCATCCGCTCTATGAGGATGTGCTCGCCCTGCTGACCGCGGCAGGCTTCGTCTCACTCGGCATCTTCCTGTTTCACCAGGTCGGGCTGCTCACCGGCGGCACCGCCGGCCTGGCGCTGCTGCTGCAGCAGGTCACCGGCCTCAGCTTCGGCCTGCTGTTCTTCGGCATGAACCTGCCGTTCTATGCCCTGGCCTGGCTCAGGATGGGGCCACGCTTCACCCTCAATACCTTCGCCTCGGTAGCGGCGGTCTCCTTCATGACGGATCACCTCAACGCCGTGCTGCAGATCGGCAAGATTGACCCCGCCTACGCGGCGCTGATCGGGGGTACCCTGATCGGCATGGGACTGCTCATCATGTTCCGCCACAAGTCGAGCCTGGGTGGCTTCAACATCCTGGCGCTGTTCATCCAGGACAAGTGCGGCATCCGGGCAGGCAAGCTGCAAATGGGGCTTGATTGCACCATAGTCATCGCCTCCTTCTTCGTGGTCTCCCCCTGGCTGCTGGGGCTCTCCGTGGTCGCGGCCATCATCTGTAACCTGGTGTTGACACTCAATCACAAGCCGGGCCGCTACCAGATCGCCTGATCAGGCACCAAGGCAGCGGCACTCCGGTGCTGGCGTGCAATGACAAGCCGGGTCGTCACCAGATCGCCAGAGCAGCCCCATCAGCAGAAACAAACAGAGCGCCCAAAGGCGCTCTGTTTGTTTCTGCATTTCGCTGGCCATTCGCGGTCACACCACCATGGGCAGGCCGGTGTCCGGGTGGTGCAGCACCTGGGCCGGGTAGCCATAGAGACGGGCGATGAGCTCGGGGGTGAGCACCTCGGTCGGGGCGCCGTCCGCCATCAGCCGGCCTTGCTCCAGCATCACCAGCCGATCGGCATAGCGGGCCGCCAGGTTCAGATCGTGCAGCACCACCAGTACGGCGGTGTTGCGGCCGGCGAGGGCGCGCGCCATGGTGAGCAGCTGATGCTGGTACTTGAGATCGAGTGCCGAGGTGGGCTCGTCGAGCAGCAGCAGGCGGGGGGCCTGTGGCTCGTCCGGCGCTTGCCAGATCTGGGCCAGCACCCGGGCAAACTGCACCCGCTGGCGCTCCCCGCCCGACAGGCCGGGATAGAGGCGACCGGCCAGGTGTTCGACCCCCGCATGGGTCATGGCGGCCTGCACTATCTCGTCGCGACGGGCGCCGGGTTCGGCGTGGGGCAGTCGCCCCATGGCCACCACCTCCTCACACAGGAACGGGAAGCTGAGGGACGAGCTCTGGGGCAGCACCCCGAGCCGGTGGGCCAGCTCGGTGCCGGCCCAGGCCTGCCGCACGCGGCCAAACAGGTGGATCTCGCCGTCATATTCCAGCTCGCCGGTCAGGCACTTGAGCAGTGAGCTCTTGCCCGCCCCGTTCGGGCCGAGCAGGGTGGTCAGGGTACCGGACTGCAGCGACAGGCTGAGCCTGTCCAGGATGGGGCGCCCCCCCTGGCACAGGCTGACATCCTGGCAGTCGAGCAGGGGCGTTGGGGATGATCCGGGCAAGATGGAGATCTCCTGTTACAGCGTCTGGCGACTCTTGACCAAGAGCCAGATGAAGAAGGGGGCGCCGAGCAGGGCGGTGATGATGCCGACCGGCAGCTCGGCGGGGGCCAGCAGGGTGCGGGCCAGCATGTCGGCCCCCAGCAGCAGGGCGGCGCCGAGCAGGGCCGAGAGCGGCAGCAGCCGGACGTGGTTGGGGCCGGCCAGCAGCCGCACCAGGTGGGGAACCACCAGGCCGACGAAGCCGATCATGCCCGCCACCGCCACCGCCACGCCGACCCCGGCGGCGGTGAGCAGGATGAGCCGCCGCTTGAGGGATTGCACGTTCACTCCCAGGTGGCGTGCCTCGCCCTCGCCCAGCAGCAGGGCATTGAGGGGATTGGCGTCGCGCATGAACAGCAGCAGCAGCGCGGCCAGGGTCGCCAGTGCCAGCGTTACATCCACCGGCTTGCCGGCGGCCAGGGAGCCCATCTGCCACAGGCTGAGGTTGCGCAGCATCTGATCGTCGGCCAGGTAGGTGAGCAGCCCGATCACAGCACCGGACAGGGCCGTGATGGCGACCCCCGCCAGCAGCATGACGGTGACCGAGGTGCCTCCCTCGCGGGTGCCCAGCAAATAGACAAGCGTGGTGGTCAGGGCGCCGCCGAGGAAGGCGAGCAGGGGCAGCAGACCGAGACCGAGCAGGCTTTGCAGTTGTTGACCTAGGGGGGCCAGCAGCACTATGGCCAGGGCGGCGCCCAGCGCCGCACCGCCGGAGACCCCTATGATGCCGGGATCGGCGAGGGGGTTGCGAAACAGCCCCTGCATCACGGCGCCACAGAGACCGAGAATCCCCCCCACCGCTATGCACAGCAGGGTGCGGGGCAGGCGGATCTCTTGCACTATCAGCAGTTTGTGCGCCTCTATCCCGCTCTCTGTACCGGCAAACAGGGCCTGCAGGCTCTCGGCTAACGACAGGGACATGGGCCCGGTCGCGAGCGAGCCGACCAGCAGCAGCGCCAGGGCACCGCAGGTGAGGCCGAGCAGCCAGGGCAGCGGCAGACGCATCATGAACCCTGCCGGATCCACTGGGCTATCTGGTTGGCCTGCTGCAGGGAGCGCAGGCTGAGGCCCCCTTGCAGGGCATGACCGTCGATGGCGTGGATGGCCCTGTTCTTGCCCGCCGGGGTGGCGGCCAGCGCCGGCACCTGGGCCAGCACGCTGTCGATGTTCTGATATTGTTGCCAGTCACGGCCACTCACCAGCACCAGGTCCGGCTGCAGCTCGATCAGGGATTCGGTGGAGACGGGCTTGTAGTCGTGCAGCTGGGCCACCGGGTTGACGCCGCCGGCCAGGGTCACCAGGGCGCTGGCGGTGGTGTTGCCCCCGGCGATGCTGGTGGGTTGGCCCTTGTGCAGCAGCAGGAAGGCGACCCTGAGCGGCTTGTTCTGTCTGGCCTGCGCCGCCAGCTGGTCGCTCTGGCTGGCGATGTCGGCCTTCAGCTTGGCCCCCGCGGCCGGGTTGCCCAGCAACTGGGCCAGGGTATCGATCCGCTGGTTGAGGTTATCCAGCGTCGGCGCCGTGGCCATGACCTCGACCTTGACGCCGGCGCGGCGCAGCTGATCCAGTGTAGAGTTGGGGCCCATCTCGTCGCTGCCGACCAAACGGGTCGGTGCCAGACTCAGGATCCCTTCGGCGGCCAGGGCGCGGTGATAGCCGACCTTCGGCAGTCCCTTGGGCTCGGGGCTGCTGACATCGGTGGCGATCAGGCTGGACTCGCCGCCGAGCGCCAGGATCAGCTCTGTGGTGGCCGGGCCGACGCTGACGATGCGCTCTTGCGCCATGGTGGATAGGGAAAGGGTGGCGCAGCTCAGCAGGCTGAGTGCGAGGGCAAGGCGACGGCCCATGCGACCTCCGAAGGGTAAATGAAGTGGAATTGCCGCCGAGAATATCAAGCCTAGATGGAAAATGCACTGATAACGAAAGCGATTATCAATTGTATTTGAGGCTCTGCTTTATTACAGTATTCATTACAGTATTCGCCGCGAGACTGAGCACAAGAATCAGATCATCCAAGGGAGAACCGATGAGCATTGCACAACGCATTCATGAGCTGCTGGCACAAGATCCCGGCGCCCATCCCTCCAGCATCGCCGCCCAGCTGGCGGTCAGCGAATGGGAGGTGGTGCGCCACCTGCCCGCCGAGCTGGTGACCCTGGTACCGGGCGAGCAGGCCGAGGCCCTGCTGGCGGATCTGGCCAGCTGGGGTCAGGTGACCACCATCGTCGAGTCCGACGGCTCCATCTTCGAGGTGAAGGCGCCTTTCCCCAAGGGCAAGACGGCCCGTGGCTACTACAACCTGATGGGCCGCGATGGCGAGATGCACGGCCACCTCAAGCTCGACAACGTGGTCGGTATGGCCCTGGTCAGCAAGCTGTTCATGGGCAAGGAGGGGCACTCCTTCCAGTTCTTCGGCCACAGCGGCCGCTGCATTTTCAAGGTCTATCTGGGACGTGACGAACAGCGCCAGCTGTTGCCGGCTCAGGTGGAGCGTTTCATGGCCCTGCGCCGCCAGTATCAAGAGGAAGTCAAAGCATGAGTGAACGTCAGGAACGTCTGCAGAACCGTCTGCAACCGGAGATCCGCGAGTTTCGTGACGGTTGCCGTACCCTGCAGCTCGCGACCGTGGACAGCGAAGGCAACCCCAATGCCAGCTACGCCCCCTTCGTGCTGCAGGAGGACGGTTACTATGTGCTGATCTCCGAGATCGCCCGCCATGCCCGCAACCTGCAACAGGTGCCCAAGGTATCGCTGATGCTGATCGAGGACGAGACTGGTGCCCGCGAGCTGTTCGCCCGCAAGCGTCTGACCTTCGATGCGGTGGCCGAGGTGGTGGCGCGGGATGACGAGCGCTGGAGCCAGGCGATTGCGGCCCTGGAGGGGCGCTTCGGCGAGATCGTCAAGGGGTTGTCCAACCTCAAGGACTTCGTGCTGTTCCGCCTCAAGCCCGAGCAGGGCCTGTTCGTCAAGGGCTTCGGCCAGGCGTTCCGGGTCTCCGGCGACGAGCTGGTGGACTTCGTACACCTGGTGGAAGGCCACAAGCGCGTCGACAACGGCGCCGAGCTGACCAGCGAGACCGACGCACCGGTCTGATGCTGGACTCACGAGATGCAAAACGGGCAGCCTGGGCTGCCCGTTTTTTTTATGGGTTTGAACCGTGCTGACTCAGTCTTGCCAGGAGGCCAGATTGGGGAAGCCGAGCCGATCGGCCTGGGTGGCGGTCTCGTTGCACTCGCCCCGGATCTTCCAGGAGGTCTGGCTGAGGACTATGTAGCCACTGTGGCAATACTTGCGCTCGGCCAGGGTCTCGGTCAGCTGCTCGTCCTGCAGGGCCTCGCGGCGCTCCAGCAGGCTCTTGCTGTTGCGGCTGAGCCGGCTGTCATCGTCCTGCAACCGGCTCGGCAACTCCTCGAACGGGGCGGCCTCGAAGGTGAAGCGCTTGCTCCCCTCTTCGTTGATATGGGTGCGAAACAGGGGCGCAGGGCCATCCGGTGCCACCCCCGGCAATCCGGAGCAGGCCGTGATCGCCGGTAACAACAGCACAAGGGCAACGGCAGACAATAGACGCACACAAGACTCCAATCAGGTGATCACTTCAAGGCGGGCAGCTTAGCACGCCAGCGCAGGCTGAGCCGCCTCGAGCAACTGATCCGTGGTGAGCAGGGTCACGCTTCTGCCCTCTGGCAGGCTGAGGTGTTGCCACATCCAGTTGTGGTGCTCGATGATCTGGGCCGCGCTCAGGTGGGGACGATCGGCGGTGGTGTGACCATCGTTCAACACCAGCACCTCAAAGCCATGAGCCGCGGCACTGCGTACCGTGGTATCGACGCAAAAATCGGTGTTGCTGCCACAGAGGATCAGCCTGTCGACGGCCTGCTCGGCCAACAGGAAGGCCAACTCGGTCTCGAGGAAGCTGTCGCACGCCGTCTTGCGTACCCGGCTATCCCCCTTGGCGGCTTGCAGACCCGGGTGAAGTTGCCAGCCGGGGCTACCGGGCTCCAGCTCGTCCCCTGGCAGATCGTCATGCTGGATGTAGATGACCCGGCCATGATGCTGTCTGACATGGGCCGCGGCCCGGTTGATGTTGGCCAGTACTTGTGGTTGCTGGTGATGGGTCGCTTTCATGACCCCTTGCTGCACATCGATGATCAGTAACACATCCATATTTTACCCGCCGTATCCTGAAAGATTAGGGTTGCAGCCATTGGCTGCAGTCACGGCTGCGGGATTGATGCAGCGCCCCCATATCTTGCTTCATTTCATCGGCATTTAGCCAGCGTTCCGGCAGGGGAGAGATCTTGACCCTGATCTCGGCGCTGCGCCCGGCGGGAACCTTGTCATCCGGTTGCGATCCTGTCTCCGGCACTATGAGCGCCACCTTGAGCGCCGGGTTGCGGCTGGCGATGCGGCTCGCGATCCCGAGCCCCCCCTCCACGTGGAAGTTGCCGGCGATGTGCATGATGCGCCGGCCGGGGTGCTGTTTGAGATAATCGACCATGCTCTCGGCCATGGTGTCGTCCCAGCTGGTCTGGGCGGCGAAGCGGCGGGCGTTGCCGTCGGCGTCCCCATGGTGCATCGAGGCCATAAATTTCTGGCGGTAGGGATCATCGCTGAGCGTGAGCTCGCGGGCGAGCTGGCTGCGGCGGCTGGCCGGCAGCTTGTCGAGCCACTCGGGGCCCTCCTGGCCGACACAGCTGACCAGCGGCTTGGGGGCGTTGGCGGCGATGACGCTCAGGCGCTGCGCCTTGGCGAACTCCACCAGCGGGCGATAGTCACTCGGGTAGTTGGGCCAGGCGTGACCCTCGCGGATCAGCGTGGACTCACCGATGCGCCCGGCCAGGTAGGCATCCAGCACGGCTTGATCGGCGCGGCTGAACTGCTCCATGGAGAGCACCAGTGCCCGGCCATCGGCCCGGGATGTCTCGGCCAGACCCGCCAGCAGGTTTGCCTGCAACAGGTGCACGGCCGGGTGGGTATGCAGTTCGCCCACCAGCACTATGTCGGCATCTGCCACCCGCTCCAGCGCCTGCGCCAGGTTGAGTGGCTGCTCGCTCTGCCCTTCGCTGAGTTGGTAGTGATAGAGGGTCCGGGGCGCCTCGCTCTGCGGCGGGGTGGCGCAGGCGGCCAGCAACAGGGGCAGGGCGAGCAGGGGCAGTCGTCGAGTCATGGCAATCTCACAGTGGACGAGGCGCTGTGCCATACGATGGCAGCATGGCGAGCAGGAAAAAAGAGGGGGCCAGTGTAAAACCTAACTGAGACAAAGTGAAATGAGAATGATTCACTTTATTATTGATCTTTATCGCTGGCTGAGTAATATGCCCACGGTTGATAATAATTCTCAATAAGGACTTTGCAGTGGCGCACAACAACACCCCCTCACTAATTGCCCTCGCCGTGGCGGCCGGCCTCGTTTCCCCGGCCTTCGCCGCAGACAAGAAAGCCGATGAAGTCATGGTCGTCAGCGGCTCCAGGATGGAGCAGAAGCTGGAAGATGTCTCAGGCCCCATCGCCGTCATCACCGCCGAACAGATCGAAGAGCAGGTCGTCAGCAACGTCGCCGACCTGTTCCGCTACGAGCCGGGTGTGAGCGTGCAGGGTGGGGCGGGGGATGCCCAGACCTTCACCATCCGTGGCATGAGCGAGAACCGGGTCAAGGTAGTGCAGGATGGGGTGCGCCAGAACGACGCCTACAAGAACGGCGGGGTCGGTCAGACCTATTTCGATACCGACATGATCAAGCAGGTCGAGGTGGCCAAGGGGCCGGCCTCCGCCGCTTACGGCTCGGATGCGCTGGGTGGCGTCATCGCCATCACCACCAAGGATGCCGGCGACTTCCTCAAGGGCAGGGACAGCTATCTGGATGCCACCACTGGCTATGCCTCCAGCAGCCACCAGAACATGGCCGGCTTCACCGGCGCCCTGCGCACCGGCGAGTTCGAGAATCTGCTGCGCTACACCTGGCGTGATGGCGGTGTGACCCAGAACTATGACGGCGACAAGGACGAGTTCGACATCCTCAGCCAGGCCGTGCTGTTCAAGAGCAAGTGGAATGTCAGCGACGATCAGTTCCTGAAGCTGACCGTCGACTACTTCACCGAAGGGCAGGATCCGGATGCCGTCGACCTGACCAAGGTGGGCTCCATCTTCAAGCAGCCGATCACCGACAAGGACACCGACAACCTCTCCCTGGTGCTGGATCACGGCCTGGCCCTGAACACCGCCTGGGCCGATCGCATCGACAGCAAGCTCTATTACACCCGCACCAAGCAGACCCTGGATCAGTACGCCTCCTCCAAGTACCCGGTCAAGCCGAACAACCCCTATGTGACCAAGACCTCCCTGGATCACAACGGCTTCAAGCAGGAGAGCCTGGGTGCCCAGGTGAAGTTCAGCAAGGCGCTCGACAGCCAGCGTCTGGCCTGGGGTGTCGAGTATGAGCACACCGACAACGAGCGTACCCGCTTCAAGGCGCCGGCCACCCCGGGCGACTTCGTCGGCTACAGCGAGCTGAGCTTCCCCTCCACCACCAGCGAGCGCAGCGCGCTCTGGGCCTTCGACGAGATCAAGTTCGGCGAGCGCTGGGTGCTGACCCCGGGTGCCCGTTACGACTACTACCGGATGACCCCGGACGAGGATCCTGCCTATACCGGCGAGAACCTGCAGAAGATCTCCGAGGGAGAGTTCTCCCCCAAGCTGGGTCTGGTGTTCAAGGCGCACGAGGCGGCCAACCTGTTCGCCCAGTACAGCCACGGCTTCAAGGCGCCCATGTATGACAGCGCCTTCTCGACCCTGAACCATCAGGCGTACGGCTATCGCATCGAACCGAACCCGAACCTGAAACCCGAGAGCAGCGACGGCATCGATCTGGGGGTGCGTGGCAGCGCTGGCGGCTTCAGCTACGAGGTGGCGACCTTCTACAACAAGTTCGACGACTTCATCGAGATGGTGCAGATCGGATCTGAAGGCCGCACCGCCATCTACCAGTACCAGAACCTGGACAAGGCGACCACCAAGGGGGCCGAGGTCAAGGCCGATTACTGGCTGAACGACCTGGTCAACCTGTGGGGCAACCTGGCCTATATCGACGGCAAGGACGGGGATGGCAACTACATCAACAGCCTGAGCCCGCTCAACGGCAGCCTTGGTGTGCGACTGGAGCAGCCGAACTGGAACATCAACACCGCCCTGCGCTTCGCCGACGACATGGACAAGGTGCGCAAGGATGCCAGAGGCAACGACAACATCAAGAGCGCCGGCTGGGGCGTGGTGGATATCTTCGCCCAGTTCAAGCCGATGGCCGATCTGCAGCTCAACGTCGGGGTCTTCAACCTGTTTGACAAGGAGTACGCCAGCTACGAGAGCATCACCGGCCTGAGCGCCACCAGCAGCACCAGCAACCTGACCGAGCCGGGCCGCAACCTGAGCGCCCGCGTCAAGTACGTGTTCTGATACGCAAAGTGACAGCGATGAAGAAGGGGCCGGATGGTCCCTTTTTTTATGGACGAAAACGGCGCCGTGCCCGCCACAAAAAAGAAACCCGCACGGGGCGGGTAGAAGGATTGCAACACTAACCAGGAGGAGGTGTTATTCAGTAGACCGGGGTATGTGACAAAGGTTCAACTTTATTGATATTTATGATTTTTACTGCCCGCTACCCCAGGGGATCCCCGCGCCAAAATCGGTTATCATTTGCCCCCCATGCACCTTGGTCGAGTCCCTATGCCCGCCTTCTCCTGGTTAGCCCTGTTCTTCGGCGCCTTCTACTTTGTCTACGGCGCCTATCTGCCGTTCTGGTCGCTCTGGCTGGAGGGCATAGGGGTGAGCGCCGAGCAGATCGGGCTGTTGCTGGGGGCCGGGATGGCGATCCGTTTCGCCGGCAACCTGCTGGTGATGGGCCAGATCAAGGGGGCCAGCCACCTGCTGCCGGTCACCCGGCTGCTCTGTCTGCTGAGCCTGCTGGCCTTCCTCGGCTTCTACCTCAGTCACAGCCTCTGGTGGCTGGTGCCGCTGACCCTGGTGGCGAACTTCATCTACCCGACCCTGATGCCGGTGGGGGAGGCGCTGGCCACCCGCATGGTGGTGCAGGCCCACCTCGACTATGGCAAGGTGCGGCTGTGCGGCTCCTTTGCCTTCATCGTCGCCTCCACCCTGGTCGGCGCCCTGGTGGGCAACTTCGGCAGCGACTGGGTGTTGCACTCCATGGTGGCGGGGCTGCTGGCGATGCTGGTGCTGAGCTGGTTGCCGCTGCAGCCGGCGCCCCAGGATCGCCAGGGAGAGCGGGCCAAGGCGTCGCTGCGGGACACGCTGCGATCGGCCCCCATGCGCCGCTTCCTGCTCATCACCGCCCTGCTGCAGGGCAGCCATGCCGCCTATTACGGCTTCAGCGCCATCTACTGGAAGGCGGCGGGCTACAGCGGCACCACCATCGGCTACCTGTGGGCGCTGGGGGTGGTGGCGGAGATCGGCATGTTTGCCGCGGACAAGCGCTTCCTCAACCGCTTCGGGGCCCAGACCCTGTTTCTGGTGGGGGCCGTCGGCTGCGTGGTGCGCTGGAGCCTGCTCGGTGCCTCCAGCGAGCTGCTGGTGCTGGTGCTCGGCCAGCTGCTGCACGCGGTCACCTTCTGCGTCAGCCACCTCGGCGCCGTGCGCTTCATGACGCGCCAGTTGCCCGCCGAGCAGCTGATCCCCGCCCAGGCGCTCTATGCGGCGCTCGGGCTCGGCATGACGGTGGCGGCGCTGATGACCCTGTGCGGCCTGCTGTTCGAGCCGCTGGGGGGCGGCATCTTCTTCATCATGGTGCTGGTGGTGCTGCCGGTCTTCGTCCTGCGCCTGCGCGGGCCGGCCGAGGGGACGCCGGCATGAGTGACGCTCGCCGCGGAGCATGACAGGGGCCCGCCGTCTCTCTAGACTGGCGGGGCTTTCAACACATCTGGACAAGGGAATTATGTAGATGCACCAAGGATGGCTGCTGATCGGGTTGTCGCTCGCCTATCTGGGATTGTTGTTCCTGATCGCCTTCGTGGCGGACAAGAACAAGCGCCGCCGCCTCAAGGGGCAGCCCCTGCTCTACAGCCTGTCGCTGGCGGTCTACTGCACCTCCTGGACCTTCTTCGGCACCGTCGGCCAGGCCAGCGAATCCCCCTGGTCGCCGGTGCCCATCTACCTCGGCCCCATGCTGGTGTTCCTGTTTGGCTGGCGCCTGCTGGCCCGCCTTATCCTGGTGGCCAAGCGTGAGCACATCACCTCCATCGCCGACTTCATCGCCGCCCGCTATGGCAAGTCCCAGCGCCTCGCCATGGTGATCAGCCTGATCGCCATCATGGGGATACTTCCCTACCTGGTGCTGCAGCTCAAGGCGATCGTCACCGGGCTGGATCTGCTGATGGCCAACTCTGTGCCCGTCGGTACCCTGGGTTCGACCGCCGGCAACAGCGCCGGGCTGGCCCTCGGCGTCGCCCTGCTGCTGGCGCTGTTCAGCATCTTGTTCGGCACCCGCAACCTGGATGCCACCGAGCATCACCGCGGCATGGTGGTGGCCATCGCCTTCGAGTCCGTGGTCAAGCTGCTCGCCTTCATGGGGGTGGGGGGCTTCGCGCTCTGGCTCATCATCAGCAAACCGAGCCCGGTCCGCAGCCAGGTGACCGACGACTTTCTCGATGCGGTGGTGGCGGTCACGCCGGGCAGCCTGCTGGAGCTCGCCATCTATACCCTGGTCGCCATGTGCGCCGTCATCTGTCTGCCGCGCCAGTTCCACGTGACTGTGGTGGAGAACAACCAGGGTCAGGATCTGCACTGGGCGCGCTGGCTGTTCCCGCTCTACCTGTTCCTGATGGGGCTCTTCATCTGGCCGCTGGCGCTGGCGGGCAAGCAGTGGGTCGGGGCCGGCATGGCCTCGGATACCTATGTCATCAGCCTGCCGATGTCGCTCGGCTACGACGGCATGGCGATGCTGGCGTTCCTCGGCGGCACCTCGGCGGCCACCGGCATGGTGATCGTCTGCACCATAGCCCTGGCCATCATGGTCAGCAACGATCTGGTGCTGCCGGTGCTGCTGCGCCGCTTCTGGCAGCAGGGGCGGGACGAGCGGCTGGTGCGGCTGCTGCTGCAGGTACGCCGTGGCGCCATCCTTCTGATCCTGCTGGCGGCCTGGGCGCTCTACCTCTGGCTCGGGGATCTCACCAGCCTGTCGCGCATCGGCTACCTGTCGTTTGGCGCCGTGGCCCAGTTCGCCCCGGCGCTGTTGCTCGGCCTCTACTGGCGCCACGGCAACCGCAAGGGGGTCTACCTTGGCCTGGCGCTCGGGGTCAGCCTCTGGTTCATCACCCTGCTGGCGGAGAGCGGCCTGCTGGCGGGCTCGCCGCTGGAGGCGCTGCTGGCGCCCCCTGACTGGCCCGCGTTCAGGGATCTGAGCCTGGGTGCCTGGTGCATCTTCCTGAGCCTGCTGCTCAACCTGCTCGGCTACGTGGCGGGCTCCCTGCTGTCGCGGGCGGCGGTGAGCGAGCGGCTGCAGGCGGCGAACTTCGTCGGCAAGCCGAGCCGGGATACCACTGCGCTCTATCAGGCGCGGGTCTCGGTCAAGGAGCTGGAGATGCTGGCGGCCCGCTTCGTCGGCTCGAGCCGGGTCAAGCGCGCCTTCGGTCGCTTCGCCGGCGAGCGCGGCGGCACCCTGGCGCCCCAGATGCAGGCGTCGGCGGAACTGATCGCCCACACCGAGCGGCTGCTGGCGGGGGTGTTCGGCACCTCGTCAGCCCGGCTGGTGCTGGCCTCGGCCCTGCAGGGGCGCAACATGCAGCTCGAGGAGATCGCCACCATAGTGGACGAGGCCTCAGACGTGTTCCGCTTCAACCGGGGGCTGTTGCAGGGGGCCATAGAGCACATGGGGCAGGGCATCTCGGTGGTGGACAGGGAGCTCAAGCTGGTGGCCTGGAACCGGCGCTACATAGAGCTGTTCCACTACCCGACCGGTCTCATCCAGGTGGGGCGCTCCATTGAGGAGATCATCCGCTACAACGCCGAGCAGGGGCTGTGCGGCGTGGGTGAGATCGAGGCCCATGTGGCGCGGCGGGTCGCCTTCATGCAGCGTGGCAGCCCTCATGTCTCGGCGCGGGAGCGGCCGGATGGGCGGGTGATCGAGATGCAGGGCAACCCCATGCCGGCCGGCGGCTTCGTGATGACCTTCACCGACATCACCCCGTTTCGGGCGGCGGAGCGGGTGCTGCGCGAAGCCAACGAGCACCTGGAGGCGCGGGTGGCCGAGCGCACCCACGAGCTGTCCGAGCTGAACCGTCAGCTGCTCTCGGTGAACCAGCAGGTGGAGCGGGCCAATCACTCCAAGAGCCGCTTCCTGGCGGCGGTGAGCCACGATCTGACCCAGCCCCTCAACGCCGCCAAGCTGTTCACCTCTTCCCTGCTGGAGATGCTGCCCCAGGCGGGGGAGCAGGCCCGCATCGCCCGCCACATCGACGATGCGCTGGGGGCGACCGAGGATCTCATCACCGATCTGCTCGACATCTCGCGGCTCGAGGCGGGCAAGTTCAAGGCCAGGAAGCTCGATTTCGCCCTGAGCGACGTGTTCGACAACCTCAAGGCGGAGTTCGGGGTGCTGGCCCAGGCGAGCGACATCCAGTTCTCGGTGGTGGAGAGCAGGCTGGCCGTGTACAGCGACGTGCGCCTGCTGCGGCGGGTGCTGCAGAACTTCCTCACCAATGCGTTTCGCTACAACCCGGCCGGCCGGGTGTTGCTCGGCTGTCGCCGGCTGGGGGACAAGGTGCGCATCGAGGTGTGGGACAACGGCCCCGGCATTCCCGTCGACAAGCAGGAGGCCATCTTCGACGAGTTCTCCCGCCTCGATCACTCGCGCACCGCCAGGGAGCAGGGACTGGGGCTGGGCCTCGCCATCGCCCGCGGCATCTCGCTGGTCCTGGGTCACCCGCTCTCCCTGCGCAGCTGGCCGGAGGCGGGCTCGGTGTTTGCCATCACCCTCAACCTCGCGACCCGGCCTGTGATGCCCGCTCAGGTGGCGGCGCCCGCCCCGCGCGACAGCCAGCTGGAGGGGGTCAGGATCCTCTGCATCGACAACGAGGACGATATCCTCACCGCCATGCACTCCCTGCTGGGGCGCTGGGGCTGCGAGGTACGCTGCGCCCAGAGCCTGGTGCAGGCGGAGGCGCTCATCGCCGACGGCTTCCAGCCCCAGCTGGTGCTCTCCGATTATCACCTGGATGACGGCAAGACCGGGCTGCAGGCGCTGCACATGATCCGGCTGGCCCATGGCAACGGCATCGGCGGCATCATCATCAGCGCGGATCGCAAGAGCGAGTTGCAGGCGCAGATCCGCGAGCACGGTTACGGCTATGTCAGCAAACCGGTCAAGCCGCTCAAGCTGCGGGCGCTGATGAACAGCTTGCTGTTACCTGTACGCTGATCAGATTGTCGGGTGCAAGACAGTGAGCCAACTCACAGAATTAATCGCCGACAGGCCGAGTCGGGAGTAATCACTTCATCCACTTATTGGGGGTGTTGCGGGTGGGACTCTGCATAATCGCGGCCAACTAGCAATAGTGAGTCCCATTCACTGTCATTTTTACTAGGTGGCGCGGGTCACGCGTTCATCTATAGTCATTCGGCGATTATTTTCATCGCAAATCAAGTTGTGCAAAAAAGGCAAACCGGATGAAAGTCCGGGACGCAAAGCCTCCGGTCTAAGGGTCAGAGTACCTAGGATAGCGGGGCCACCACAGGTTGTTTCGTCCATGGGCCAAGCCATGGTGCGATGTCGTCTGCGTTACCTGGCCGGTTGCGTTGCCTTTTTTCGTTGTTTATTCCAAAAACGAAAAAGGATGTTCACCTATGTTAAGTCCAAAACCTTCCCTGCTGGCGCTCCTGGTCGGGGGGCTCTGCACCACCTCCGCCTTTGCCGCGCTCCCCGGCAAACCCACCATCGGCTGGGGCGAAACCAAGTTCGCCATCGTCGAGGTGGATCAAGCCGCCACCTCCTACAACAAGCTGGTCAAGGTCCACGCCGATGGCGCCCCGGTCAGCGTGAGCTGGAACCTCTGGTCCGGTGAGCTGGGTCAGACCGCCAAGGTGCTGCTCGATGGCAGCGAGGTCTGGTCCGGCGCTGCCTCTGCCGCCGGCACCGCGAACTTCAAGGTGACCAAGGGGGGGCGCTATCAGATGCAGGTCGCGCTCTGCAACGCCGAGGGCTGTACCCTCTCCGACAAGAAAGAGATCCTGGTGGCCGACACCGACGGCAGCCACCTGGTGCCGCTCAAGGCGCCGCTGCAGGAGAACAACAAGCCTTACGCCAACAAGTCCGGCAAGGTGGTGGGGGCCTATTACGTGGAGTGGGGCGTCTATGGTCGCAAGTTCACCGTGGACAAGGTCCCGGCCCAGAACCTGACCCACATCCTCTACGGCTTCACCCCCATCTGCGGCGGCAATGGCATCAACGACAGCCTCAAGGAGATCTCCGGCAGCTTCGAGGCGCTGCAGCGCTCCTGTGCCGGGCGGGAGGACTTCAAGGTCTCCATCCACGATCCCTGGGCCGCCATCCAGATGCCGCAGGGTAACCTCTCTGCCTTTGACGAGCCCTACAAGGGCAACTTCGGCAACCTGATGGCGCTCAAGAAGGCCAACCCCGATCTCAAGATCCTCCCCTCGGTGGGGGGCTGGACCCTGTCCGATCCCTTCTTCTTCTTCGGTGACAAGAGCAAGCGCGACCTCTTCGTGGCGTCCATGAAGGAGTACCTGCAGACCTGGAAGTTCTTCGACGGGGTGGACATCGACTGGGAGTTCCCGGGTGGCCAGGGGGCCAACCCCAGCCTGGGTGGCCCGAACGATGGCGCTACCTATGTGGCGCTGATGAAGGAGCTGCGCGCCATGCTCGATGAGCTGGAGGCCAGCACCGGCCGTCAGTACGAGTTGACCTCGGCCATCAGCGCCGGTGGCGACAAGATTGCCAAGGTCGATTATCAGGCGGCCCAGCAGTACATGGACCACATCTTCCTGATGAGTTACGACTTCAGCGGCGCCTTCGACCTGCAGAACCTGGCCCACCAGACCAACCTGTTCGCATCCAGCTGGGATGCCAACACCAGGTACACCACCGACAAGGGCGTCAGGGCGCTGCTCGGCCAGGGGGTCACCCCGGGCAAGATAGTGGTCGGGGCGGCCATGTATGGCCGTGGCTGGAGCGGGGTGAACGGCTACCAGGCCGGCAATCCCTTCACCGGCAGTGCCACCGGCCCCATCAAGGGCACCTGGGAGAATGGCGTGGTGGATTACCGCGACATCGTCAACAACCGCATGGGCGCCGGCTGGGAGCAGGGCTATGACGAGACAGCCGAGGCGCCTTACGTCTTCAAGGCCAGCACCGGCGAGCTCATCAGCTTCGACAACGACCGCTCGGTCAAGGCCAAGGGGCAGTATGTGCTGGCCAACCAGCTCGGCGGCCTGTTTGCCTGGGAGATCGATGCCGACAACGGCGACATCCTCAACGCCATGCATGAGGGGCTCGGCAACGGGGACGGCGGCACCCTGCCACCGGTCAACAAGCCGCCGGTGGCCAATGCCGGCAGCGATCTGAGCGCCACGGGTCCGGCCGAGGTGACGCTCAATGGCAGCGCCTCCCATGATCCGGAGAACGGGCTGCTTGGCTACAGCTGGAAACAGGTCTCTGGTCCGCAGACCAGCCTGCTCGACGCCACTCAGGCCAAGGCCCGGGTGGTGCTCGATGGGGTCAGCGCCGACATCAACCAGGTGTTCGAGCTGACCGTCACCGACGATCAGGGCCTCAAGGCCAGCGATCAGGTGGTGCTGACCAACAAGGCGCCGCAGCCGAACCTGCCCCCCGTGGTGACGGTGCAGGACAAGGTCTCGGTGCAGGCGGGCAAGCAGCTGAGCATCAGTGCCAGCGCCACCGATCCCAACGGTGACAGCCTGAGCTATCAGTGGACTGTGCCGGCCGGTCTCAGCGCCAGCGGCCAGAACAGCAAGACCCTGGTGGTGACGGCCCCGAGCGTGACGGCCAACACGGATTACGAGCTGATCGTCACTGTGACCGACGGCGCCCTGGACAGCCAGGGTCAGACCCGCCTCACCGTGACCCCGGTCAGCGGGGGCGGCGAGTGCAATGCCACCGACCCGGACGCGGTCAACTGGCCCGCCTGGAAGGCCGCGACCACCTACAACGGGGGGGAGAAGGTGAGCCACAACCAGCTGGTGTGGCAGGCCAAGTACTGGACCCAGGGCAATGAACCTAGCCGCACCGCGGATCAGTGGAAGCTGATCAGCCAGGTACAGCTCGGCTGGGATGCCGGCGTGGCCTACAACGCCGGTGACCTGACCACTCACAACGGTCACAAGTGGAAGGCCCAGTACTGGACCAAAGGCAATGAGCCCGGCAAGCACGATGTCTGGCTGGATCAGGGCGCAGCAAGCTGCCCTTGATCCACAAAGGGGCGCGCGCCGCGCGCCCCTTTTTCCCATCGCAACGAGGATGCGGTTCGCCATCGGCGGATCGGCTGCGTTGCGCCGCAGGCACCAGGGTGCGCTGCGGTCGAAATTGAAGGATGTATGCAATGATAAAAACAACAAAAATGAACAGCCTGGCGCTCGCCATGCTGGCCGTGGGAACCGGCGCTATGGCACAACAGAATTCCATCACCGGGGAGTGGCGCATGGATCAGGCGCCACCACGGATCTACAACCAGCAGGCCTGGGTCAATAACTTCGCCCTGCAACTGCCGCTCGGGGCGACCTTCGCCCCCCACATGACCGCCTGGGACGAGAACGATGGCGATCTCAGCGCCCGTATCAAGCAGCTCGGCACAGTGAACACCCAGCAGGTCGGCAACTATCTGGCCAAGTACGAGGTGCGCGATAACGGCTTGCCCGATGGGAATGGTTATGTGGGTGTGGGGGCAGGCACCACCACGTTTTCATTGCCCGTCACCGTCTATGATCCCGCCGTGGCCATCCCGAGCGAAACCCAGCAGTTGGGTACCCTCTGGCAGGAGGCCCCCATGGCCGCGGGCATCTTGAAGCTTGGTCCCGGCCAGAGCCTGAGCCGGGACATCAAGGTGGCCTCGTCCGGGCATCCCCTGAGTGGGGATGCGCTGGAGATCACCCTGTTCAGGGTGCAGGAGGGGCTCTGGGGCGGCAACAACCGTCAGTTCAGCCTGCGTCTCACCGACAAGGAGAGCGGCGAACTCGCCTACGAGGGCGGCGTCCTGCTCGGTTCAGGCAAGCAGTTGACCCCGACCGCCCCCATCAAGCTGCGGGCCGATCGGGACTATGAGTTCCGCCTGACCTATGTCTCCGGCCCGAGCGAACAGGGCTTTCGTGCCAACGAGGAGAACGAGCTCTGGTTGACGGCCGAGGGGCAGCAGACGCGGGAGGCGAACCCCTATGCCCAGGTGCTGCCCGATCCGGCCAACAAGCTGGCCTTCGACCCGGGCTTGGGCTCTGACATGAAGCAGAAGCTGCTCAGCAGCCGGGGCGAGCCGGAGGCGCTGTTGATCTGCAAGGTGGCGGGCCCGCAGCCGGTGACCCTGAGTTATCGCATCGCCAACCCCGCGCTGGCGAGCCTGCAGCTGGTGCAGGGCGAGACCCAGGATCGGCTGCAACTGCAGGGGCTGGCGGCGGGGGAGACCTGGCTCGAGATCCTGGCAGATGATCGGCTGGTGGAGCAGGTGCGGCTGTTCATCACAGCCCCCAAGGAGGTCAGCGTCTCCTACAGCTATATCGCCTTCCCCGGCGAGCGCCAGAGCCACCTGTGGGGCGACGGCGCCACCATCATGGCGGACATGAGCCGCCGCTATGCCCCCTACAACATCAGCCTCAGCTGGGTGGACAACGGCGTGCTGGTGCACGAGTGGGACAAGAATGGCAATGGCCAGTCCAACGAGGCCGACCGCTCGGAGAAGGAGGCCCCATTTAATGAGGGCTGGATCCCGAATGCGGATCGGGTCTTCTCCAACCTCTATGTGCTGCGCGCCTACAAGGACGACGCCAGGGCGTGCAGCAGCATGGGAGGGGCCTCCTCCATCGGCATGGGCGCCGACAGCGGTGCGCCGCGCGCGGGCTACCGGAGCGCCTGCCCTGGCAACCATGCCGTCTATGGTCAGTCGATCACCCTGAGCCACGAGCTGGGCCACAACCTGGGGTTGTGGCACACGGGAGACGAGCCTTATCGGGAGAGCAACCTCATGACCGGAGGCCGCTTCGAGGGGGTCTTCTTCGCCAGCCAGTGGCGCACCATGCACCAGACCATAGAGGCCAGGATAGCGGCCGGCGATGCCGGGGTGAGCGAGCGCAATGACGAACCCGAGCTGCCGCCACCTGCGGTCAATCTGCCGCCCCTGGCCAACGCCGGCGGCGATCTGAGCACCAGGGGCCCGGCCGAGCTGGTGCTCGACGGCGCCGCCTCCAGGGATCCGGAGAACGGTGCCCTGCGCTACCACTGGCAGCAGGTCGCCGGTCCGCAGGCGTCGCTGAGGGATGCCGAGCAGGCGCAAGCCAGGCTGAGCCTGGGCACAGTCGCTCAGGATACCCAGCTGGCGTTCGAGCTGCGCGTCACCGACGAGCAGGGGCTGGCGGCCGTGGATCGCATGGTGGTGAGCCACCAGGCGCCACCGCCTAACCTGCCGCCCGTGCTGGCCGCGCTGGCACCCGCCTCGGTGCAGGCGGGCCAGCAGCTGAGCCTTACCGCCAGCGCCACAGATCCCAACGGTGATGCGCTCAGCTACCAGTGGACTGTGCCGGCCGGCCTCACCGCGACCGGTCAGAACAGTGCCACCCTGGTGGTCACGGCCCCGAGCGTGACGGCCAACACGGATTATGACCTGGCTGTGACCGTGACCGATGGCGCCCTGGATGCCCAGGGTCAGACCCGCCTCACCGTGACGCCGCTCGGCGGTGGCGGCGAGTGCAACGGCACCGATCCAGACGCGGCCAACTGGCCCGCCTGGCAGAGCGGCAAGGTTTACAACGGCGGCGACAGGGTTAGCCACAACCAGTTGGTGTGGCAGGCCAAGTACTGGACCCAGGGCAACGAACCACGCCGCGCCGCCGATCAGTGGGCGCTGCTCAGCCAGGTCCAGCTCGGCTGGGATGCCGGCGTGGCCTACGGCGGGGGAGAGCTCAGCACCCACAACGGCCGCAAATGGAAAGCCAGGTACTGGACCAAGGGCAACGAGCCCGGCCGGCACGCTGTCTGGCAAGATCTGGGGGCGGCCAGCTGCCCCTGATCCCCAGGGGGTGTGCGTCGCATACCCCTTTCCCCACCGTGGCATCCCGGCAAGAGCGCCCTCAGGCCGCTCCCGCACGGGGCACGGATGTGGCGGGTGACCCCTTCGCTTGCAAGATTCCTACAACAGGGCATGTGGACATGCCCCATAACAATGAGCACCACGACAATGAAAATAACCCACATAGCCAGCCTGATCATGACGACGCTGGCGAGCGGCCCCCTGCTGGCCGCGGTTCAGGCTCCTACCGTTCAGGCACCCACGGTTCAGCTATTCAATACCCAGCCCGCGCTCAACGATCTGCAAGGCACGCTGGCGGCGCAGGTGCAGTTTGCCCAGAGCCAGATCCTGCCGGCCCATGCCGTCGAGGGGGACAACCAGCCAAGGCTGACGGCCCAGCGCAAGAGCCTGCTGCTGGTCAGACCCCTGCAAGCCGAGAGCGGCGTGCCGATGACGGTGACGGCGCGAGATGGCGCGGGGCAAACGCTCGGCACCCTGGCCCTCAATCCGCCTGAGCAGTTGCCGAAGACGGCCTATTACCTCGACGGCTCGCCGGAGGAGGGGGTCGACTTCACCCCTGGGGCCGGCACCACCAATGTCATTCGCAGCAGCGCCGAGCTGGCCCGGCTGAGCGATCCGGCCGGGGCCTTGCTGCTCGAGCGGTTGGGGCAACATGCCCTGGTGGAGATCCAGACCGCCGACGGCCAGTGGGTCAGAGACATGCGGCTGCCGGGCGGGGCGGCGCTGGAGGGCAAGATGGTGCGTACCCGCTCCAATGCCGGTTATAACTCGACCGTCTATTACAGCGGCCGCCAGGTGACGCTCTCCCGTGGCCAGACCCTGCAGTTCAAATTCGTCGGGGGCCAGTGGATCCGGGACGGGGAGCTTGAGAATAACGGCATCCGCTATGCGAGCGACGCCTGGAGTGCCGTGCTGCCCGCCGATTGGATCCGGCCAGGCCTGGCCTTGCAACTCAGCCAGGGGGCCCTCAGCGGCGAGCTGACGGATCTGCAGGTCGGGGCCCCGAGTGAGCTGCTCATTCACACCATAGACCTCGGCATGCTGACCACGCCGCGCGACCAGTTTGCCTTCGCCAAGGATCCCGAGGCCCATCGCGAGTACTTCCAGACGGTGCCGACCAGCCGGCTGATTGTCAGCCAGTATGCCCCGCTGTCACTGCCTGAAGTCATGCTGCCGGATGGCACCCTGCTCACCGATTTCGATCCCGGCCAGGGCGGCTGGCACGAGGGCACCATGCGCCAGCGCATCGGCAAGGAGCTCATCTCTCTGGGCATCGACAATGCCAACTACGGCATCAACAGTACCGCCGGGGAGGGGGAGAGCAGCCATCCCTATGTGGTGGCGCAGCTGGCGGCCCACAACAGCCGCGGCAAGTACGCCAACGGGGTGCAGGTGCACGGTGGCTCGGGCGGGGGCGGCATCGTCACCCTGGACAGCTCGCTCGGCAATGAATTCAGCCACGAGGTGGGCCACAACTATGGCCTAGGCCACTATGTCGGCGGCTTCCTGGGCTCGGTGCACCGCAGCGCGGAGGCGGTCAACTCGAGCTGGGGCTGGGATGGGGATCGCAACCGCTTCATCCCCAACTTCGGGGTCACCCGCACCGGCCAGAGCACCTGCCTCGACGGTCAGTGCCAGGCCCCCTTCGACGAGCACCCGTTCGGCTTCGACGCCATGGCGGGCGGGGCGCCCTTCTCCAGCTTCAACCGCTTCACCCTCTACAGCCCCAACTCGGCCGCCATCATCCAGCGCTTCCTCGAGAGCAAGGCGGTGTTCGATGCGGCCTCGCCGACCGGGTTCAGCAAGTGGAATGCCGCCACGGCCAGGATGGAGCCCTACCAGCACAGGGTCGATCTGCTGGAGCAGATCACCGCGCCGGTCAGCGACTTGAGCGAGGCGAAGCTGACGGCCCTGCTGGCGGAGTACGATCTGGTCAGGGTCGCCATGGGGGATGGCAACTGGACGCGCAACATCCAGATGCCGCTCGCGGCGGCCGGGAATGCGGGGCGCATCCTGACCGTCGAGCACGGCGCCGCCTACAACAGCACCCTCTTCATCAACGGTCAGCAGATCACCGTCTCCCGTGGCTTCAAGAAGAGCTACACCTCGGACGGCAGCCGCTGGAACGAGGGGCCGCTGGTGGATCTGCGGGTGCCGCGCAAGCCGCAGGCGTTCGGGGTGCCGGTGACCACCCTGGTGGGCTATTACGATCCGCGCGGACTCTTGCCCAGCTACCTCTATCCGGCGCTGCACGGCGCCTATGGCTTCAGTTACGGCGATGACACGGGGCGGGTGGCGGAGCGCGATTGCCAGCTGCAGGTGGAGACCCGCGATGGCCTGCTGCGCTTCCGGCTGGCCAATCACCGCCTCAATGGTGGCGTGATGAACAAGTTCCACGTCAACCTGCCTACGGCCAGCGAACCGAGCAGCGCCACCGTGCTCTGCGCCGGCCAGGTGCTGGATCAGGCGTCGATCCCGGCGGTGGGCGAGGCGCTCACCTTCACCGTCAATGGGCGTCCCCTCGAGTAAGGGCGCATCTCTGCTCGTTCCCGTGGGGAGCTGCCTGTGTCAGCGGCGCTGTCGATATGCATGCCCGTGAAATAAAAAAGGCCCGTCAGGGCCTTTTTTCATGGGGGAGTGGATGCGCTTAGAGCGGCTTCTGCCACAGGCCCAGCAACACATCCTGCTCCAGCTCATCCGGTCCCTGGTGGGTGAAGGCGTGGCGCTGCTCACCGCCAGCCCGCCAGCCGAGGCGGCTGGTTTCCAGGATGTGGCCGCGCAGGCCCTGATCCATGGTCATGGAGAACTGGCAGCGCTGCTGCTCAACCGGGTTGAGGCCCGCCAGGGTCGGCCAGCTGAGGGGGTGTTCCATGCTCACCGGGTTGAGGCTGACCCTCAGCTGCCACTGGTGGCGGGGGCCCGGTTGCAGATAGAGCAGATAGCCGCCCGGCGCCAGCCAGCTGACCAGCTGCTCGGTCTTGACCTTGAGATCGTTGACCAGCAGCACCTGGGCCGTGCCGGCTTGCAGCGGGGCGCGGGCCGGATCGGCGATGACGAAGTGGCCGTCCGGCTGCGCCTTGTTGGCGGCGAAGATGGCGTTCTTGGCGAGATCGATCCCGCCGAAGTGCCAGCCGGGCAGGCGCTCGGCCAGGGCGCGGCAGTAATAGCCTTCGCCGCAGCCGAGGTGGATCAGCTCATGAGTGCCGAGCGGTGCCAGCAGGGCGCTCATCGCCTCGATCAACGGCAGCTGGTGGCCCTGTTCCAGGAAGTGGCGCTTGGCCCGCATCAGCATGCGGCTGTCGCTGTCCTTGGGATCCTTCTTGCCGGGGATGAGGTCGAGATAACCCTCGGGCGCCGGGTCAAAATGGTGTTTGTTGTCGCAATAGACCCCGCGGGAGGCTTCGTGAAGATGCAGGGGGCTGCGGCACAGGGGGCATTGAAGATGCATAGGCGTAGGTACTCTCTTGGCGAAGGCCATGAAACGGGAGGGCGTTCGGGATTATAGGGGAAGATGATCGAAAAAGGCTGCCGTGGCAGCCTTTTATCTGACGGCTCTGGACGGAGCCTTGGATCCGATCAGCGGGTACCAAACACCACTATGGTCTTGCCGTGGGCGGAGATGAGCTCCTGCTCCTCCAGCATCTTGAGGATGCGGCCGACGGTTTCGCGAGAGCAACCGACGATCTGGCCGATCTCCTGGCGGGTGATCTTGATCTGCATGCCATCCGGGTGGGTCATGGCATCCGGCTGCTTGGCCAGGTTGAGCAGGGTCTGGGCGATCCGGCCGGTCACGTCCAGGAAGGCGAGGTTACCGACTTTCTGGCTGGTGTGCTGCAGGCGCTTGGCCATCTGGCCGGAGAGGCGCAGCAGGATATCCGGGTTGACCTGGATCAGCTGGCGGAATTTCTTGTAGGAGATCTCGGCGACTTCACAGGCTCCCTTGGCACGTACCCAGGCGGAACGTTCCGGATTCTCGTTCTCTTCGAACATCCCCATCTCGCCCAGGAAATCCCCCTGATTCAGGTAGGACAGGATCATCTCCTTGCCCTCGTCATCCTTGATCAGGACGGCGACTGTTCCCTTGACGATGTAGTAGAGGGTTTCCGCTTTCTCACCGGCGTGGATCAGGGTGCTCTTGGCGGGATACTTATGAATGTGGCAATGCGACAAGAACCACTCCAGGGTGGGATCGCTTTGCGGTTTGCCAATGATCATGAGACTTCCTCTGTAGTGTCTTTTTTATGGACTCGTGCGTCCAGGCAAGTTGCCAGTCTTGCCATTCCTTGTTTGGGTCGCAGTAGGATAAGAGCCTTTGTCTGTGCTGACAAGGCTTTGGGGACTTTTGCCCGTCGCCCTTGCTTCGTTCTGCTGCGCCATCCCGGTCATTCTAGGCAAGATGAGGGGGCTGGATGTTGATTTCGATCTATTTACGACAGGGTCTGTCGAGCTTTCGGCGCAAGCTGCGATCTGACGAGAGATCTGACCCTGTGCAAGAGAATCGACTGTGCCACTCGGACCCTGGCTGAGGTATGCTATGAGCGTTAGAACCGTTGTCATTGAGAGGAAATGTGAGATGAAAGCCAAGGTCAGCTGGGTGGAAGGCATGAAGTTTGTGGGCGAGAGCGAGTCCGGTCATCAGGTGACTCTGGACGGCGCCAACCCGGGCGAAGGTGCCAGCCCGATGGAGATGATCCTGCTGGCGGTCGGTGGTTGCAGCTCCATCGATGTGGTCTCCATTCTGGAGAAGGCTCGTCAGTCCGTGACCGCCTGCCACGTGGAGCTTGCCGGGGAACGGGCCGAGTCAGTGCCCAGGGTATTCGAGAAGATCCATCTCAACTTCGTCGTGACCGGCAAGGGGCTGGCCGAGAAGCAGGTGGCCCGCGCGGTCGACCTGTCGATGGAAAAGTACTGCTCAGTTTCCCTGATGTTGGAAAAAGCGGTCGAAATTACTCATAGTTATCAAATTCTTGAAGCTTGATAGTTGTAGTTTGTCCCGTCGATAACGCCATGACATAAGGAAAGTGCGATGAAAAAGATGATAATGTTGCTTCCCCTGTTCGGACTGGCCGCCTGCAGCATGCCGCAGCCGACCCAGTATCAATACAGTCAGTATCAGTGTGGGGAAGAGATGTTGGCCATCACCTATGATGCCCAGGCCGACATGGTGCAGTTCCCTTACGCCGGGGTGTATCACAAGCTGGGCCGCATCGAGTCGGCCAAAGATACCGCCAGCTATTCCGATGGGGTGACCACCTTCTCCCATCAGGACAAGCATGCCACCCTGGTGCAAAAAGGCGTGACGCTGCTCAGCTGCGATCTCAAGTAACCGTCATCGGTATCAGCCAGTGTGTGCCAACAACGGCCTGCAACATGCAGGCCGTTGTGCTATGAGGCGAACAGCATCAGCGGGTGGGCAGGGCGCCCAATAATTGCTCGGCCAGCTGCTGGCTCAATTGCTGGCGGGTCGCGTCGTCGATGGGGGTGTCGCTGGCGAGCTGGATGGCGCTGCTCCACAGCGTCTGCTGGGTCTGCCGATCGAGCAGCATGATGGCCAGGGTGCCCTTGCGTGCATCGGCGCCGGCCTGCAGGCCCGGTGTCATGCCGAGACGGGAAAATATCTCGCCATCGCTCATGTCCTTGCTGCCCGCCACCCCGATGGCGACCCAGACGTCGGCCTCATCGAGCGGCACGCTCTGCCAGCCCTTGCCGTTGAGATCCCGGCTGACGGCCTGCTGCACCGGCTCCAGCCAGCCCGCGGCACTGTTGCTCGCATACTGGAACTGCTCGGCCAGCGCATAGCGCGGCGTCGCCCCGTAGCGCCAGTTGTCCGCCGGGCGCACCACCATGGTGCCCGTCTCGACGGCGGGGGCGGCGGGGCCCGTACTGCAACCCGCCAGCAGGCTGGCCAACATGAATGAAAGAAGTGCACCGCGCATCGTAAGCTCCTTGGCTCAGGTGATCTTGCCGGTTTCTAACAGCTGCTGGATCAGGGGGCGCAGGATCAGCTCCATCGCGAAGCCCATCTTGCCCCCCGGCACCACTATGGTGTTCATCCTGGACATGAAGGCGCCATCGATCATCGACAGCAGGTAGGGGAAGTCCACCTGCTTGATGCCCCGAAACCGGATCACCAGCATACTCTCGTCCAGGCTGGGTATCACCTTGGCGCTGAAGGGGTTGGAGGTATCGACGGTCGGTACCCGCTGGAAGTTGATGTGGGTGCGGGAGAACTGCGGCGTGATGAAGTTGATGTAGTCATCCATGGAGCGGACGATGGAGTCGGTGACCGCCTCGCGGGAGTGGCCGCGCTCCGAGGTGTCGCGGATGAGCTTCTGGATCCACTCCAGGTTGACGATGGGTACCACGCCGATGAGAAAGTCCACGTGGCGGGCCACGTTGTGCTCGCCGGTGACCACGCCGCCGTGCAGGCCCTCATAAAACAGCAGATCTGTCTCCCCCGGCAAGTCCTGCCAGGGGGTGAAGGTGCCCGGCATCTGGTTGAAGGGCACCGCCTCGTCGAAGCTGTGCAGATAGCGCCGATACTGGCCGCTGCCGCTCTGGCCGTACTCCTGGAAGAAGGACTCCAGCAGGCCGAAGTCGTTGGCCTCGGGGCCGAAATAGCTGATGTGGCGCCCCTGCTCGCGCGCCTTGCGGATCGCCACGTCCATCTCGGGTCGGGTATAGCGATGAAAACTGTCCCCCTCGACCACGGCCGCCTGATAACCCAGCTGATGAAACATGGATCGGAAGGCGTTGGTGGAGGTGGAGGTGCCGGCCCCGGACGAACCGGTAACCGCGATGATGGGATGCTTGGCCGACATAGCGTTCTCTCTTCCTTGGGAGTTCCGTTATAAGGGCAGGGCCGGAGTGCGGTCAAGTGCGCCTTGGATGCCCGGCCGCAGGCATTGGCCGCCCGGGGCCAGCTTCCTGGCCGCGGCAATGGAGTCAGGGATTGTCGCAGCCTGCGCCGGACATGGCCCGCTCCCGGCGTCGGCAGGGTATCATCCCCGGTTTGGCATCAGCCTCCGCTGCCTGCCTCCACCCATGTCCCGGTTGAGAACAGGATAGGCGTTATTCCGGGTAGTCTTCCCGTGGTGCACCGCTCAGGGTCGCCTTGGGCACGACGTTGACACTCTCGTGCAGCTCGCTGTAGACGAGCACGGCACTACCTTGTAGTAATTGTTGTCTGACCTCATCAACCTTGTCGGCCAGGCTGACATCTTGTTCACCGTATTCGGTGCCTTCTTGCAAGACAAAATGCTCGAGCAGGTTGTTGAGGGTATCTGGATCCAGCTCTTGCCAGGGGATAATCATGGTTTCATCTTCAGTGACGCGCGTGTGGATATTGTCTGCGTCTCACCCGCAATCGCAAGGGATTTGTGTGGCCAAAAGCGGGAGTGTCTATGCTATCTGCTGAACAGCGCCGCCTCTCCAGTCATTTCGATCAGCACCTGAACGAGGCACGTCGGCGCGCCCTGAAAGCCGGGCTGCGCTGGTACTGGGTCATCAATCTGATCGCCATCCTGTTCTTGCTGACCCGTTTCTACATTTTTCGGGATGCTCACCTGTTGCTCGTCAACGTTCTGCCCTGGTCCTATGAGTTGCAGCTCATCACCATGGCTTGCGTATGTCTGCTGCTACCAATGGGGTGGCTATGGCTCTCCCGACAACCTCATGCCGTCTGGCAACCCTCTCTGTGGGTCTGCGGCCTGTGCTGGGGTATGGCTTGGGCGTCGGTGGGGTATACCATCTCGATCGTCGACTTGAAGGGGGGCTTCAACCTTATCTTCAACATGATCAGCCTGCTGCTGCTGACTGGCCTCATCGCCTCTTATTGCGATGTGCGGCTGTTCTACACGCTGGCGGCGGCCCCCTTGTCTTTTCTGTTGGCACGAGCCTCATGGAGCCCCGAACAGTTCGTCATGCTCAACTTTATTGTGGTCGGGGTGCTGCTGATCGTGCTGGAGACCGGGCGACGGATGCTCAACAGCTGGTTCGAGCTGGCGGTGTCGCGGGAGCACGAGAATCTGGTGCTGGCGCGCAAGCTGGATGCCATGGCCAATCGGGACCCCCTGACCGGGCTCGCCAACCGCCGTCACTTCGATCGGGTCTGCAAGAACGCCATCGCACAAGGTACGACCCTGGAGACGCCGCTCACGCTGATCCTGCTCGACGTGGATTTCTTCAAACGTTACAACGATCACTACGGTCACCAGGCCGGCGATGAGTGTCTGATCCTGGTGGCAGAGTGTCTGGAAGAGAGCGCGCGCGAGTCCGGCGATCTGGTGGCCCGTTACGGCGGAGAGGAGTTTGTGGTGTTGCTGCAAGACACGGATCTGGCGGGTGGCGAGCGGGTCGCCGAGCGCATCCGCCATACCCTGGCGGCTCGCGCCCTGCCCCATGAGGGGTCAGCGGTGGCGCCCCATCTCACCCTGAGTCAGGGCATAGCCCAATGGCGCCAGGGAGAGAGCCTGGTCATGCTGCTCGAGCGGGTGGATGGCGCCCTCTATCAAGCCAAGGGGGAGGGGCGCAACTGCTACCGGCTCGCGCCCTGAGTCTGTTCCCGCAGCCACAGGCTGATCCGCTCCTCCAGCCAGAAGCGGGGCCGCCAGGGGGTGCCGTGCAGGAATCCCACGTGCCCGCCGCGCCGGCTCAGCTCGTAGCGCACCATGGGGGAGAGTTGCTCAGGTTGCGGGATCACCGCCTGGGACATGAAGGGATCGTCGGCGGCATGGAGCACCAGGGTCGGGATGGGGATGCTGGCCAGCAGGCTGAGGCCGGAGCAGGTCCGGTAGTAGTGATCGGCACTGTCGAAGCCGTGCAGGGGGGCGGTGACCTGCTCGTCGAAGTCGCGCAGGGTGGCGATGCGACTCACCTGCTCCGGCCGCCAGCGGGCACCGGCGGCGCCCTGGTGGCGGATCTTGCTCTGCAGGTTGGCGCGCATGGTGCGCAGCAAGTAGCGCTGATAAACCCGGGAGAACCCCTGATTGACCCTGTCGGCGCAGCTGGCCAGCTGCAGCGGCGCCGAGATCACCACAGCGGCCGTCAGCTCGCCCGGGCAGCCGCGCGCCAACAGATTGACCAGCATGTTGCCCCCCAGGGAGTAGCCGATGGCGATCATCGGCTTGCCGGGGAAGCGACGACCGAGCTCGGCGATCAGCGCCTGCGCATCCTCGATGGCACCGGAGTGATAGGCCCGCAGCAGGCGGTTCGGCTCGCCGCTGCAGCCACGAAAGTGCATCAGTACCGCCTCATCCCCCTGCCGCTGCAGGTGGGCAAACAGCCCCTTGGCATAGTGGGAGTGGATGCTCCCCTCCAGGCCGTGAAACAGCACCAGCAGCGGCCGGGCATCCTGGCTGATGGGGCCGCTCCAGGCGAGATCGACGAAGTCGCCATCAGCTAGTTCGAACCGCTCAGCGGTGAAGCGCGCCGGCGTGCGGCGCAGCCACTTCGGCAATATGGTCTGCAGATGGGGATTGCGGGCCCACCAGGGGGCGTGGAAGTGGCTTTCTGTCAGCATGAAACGGCTCTGGCTCTAAGTAGCGGGCGGCGAGCCTCTGCTCTCTGCTCGCCGCGGTGGTCAGGCGGGCAGGCGGTCGTGGTGCTCGGCGCCGCGCAGCATGGCCTGGATCAGTTCGTTGGCCTCAAACTTGGTCAGCGCCTCATGGGCCCCGACCTGATGGGCCCGCTCCACGCTGATCTCGCTGGAGAGGGAGGTGTGCAGGATGATGTAGGCCTCCGCCAGCTTGGCGTCGCTCTGCACCTCGAAGGCCAGCTCGTAACCGTCGAGCCCCGGCATCTCGATGTCGCTCACCAGTATGTCGATGGGGCTGCCCTGGCCGACCCTGGCCTGCATCAGGCTGAGGGCATCGCGCCCGTTGGTGCACACCTCGTAGGGAATGTTGATGTAATCGAGGGCCGCCATCAACTGGCGGCGGGCGACGGAGGAGTCGTCCACCAGCAGGATCCGCATCGGCTTGAGCCGCTCACGCTGCACATCGGTCAGCACGGGATAGAGATGGCTGGGATCGTCCGGATAGACCCGGGACAAAATCAGCTCCACGTCCAGCAGCTGGATCAGCTGCTCGCCCACCTTGGTCACCCCGGTCACGAACACGTTCTGGCCGAGGGAGGGGGGCGGCGGCTCTATGTCACGCCAGTTGCACTCGGTGATCTTGTCGATGCCGCGCACCAGGAAGCCCACCAGGGTGCGGCGGCAATCGGTGATGATGATGAAGCACTGCGCCATCTCTTCCCTGGCGATGCGCCTGTAACCCACCGCCATCGCCATGTCGATCACCGGTATGGTGGTGCCGCGCATGCTGGCGGCACCCAGCACGGTCGGGTGGGAGTGCGGCATGGCCGTGAGCTGGGTGTAGGGAACTATCTCCTTCACCTTGAGGGTACCGATGGCGAAGGATTGTCGGGCAGAGAGGTGAAACAGCAACATGCCCTGGGATTGGTTGGCCTTGCTCGTCATGGCGGATGTCCTGTTGAACTAAACGGTGGCGGTCGGCTTGGCATTCAGCATAGAGGATGATGAAAGCGATGAGCTGCCTGTTATTAACGGCCGTTGGTCATGAAACTGGATCGCTTTCACCATTTTTTGTTTCCTCATCCGGCTTACTGGGCGGGCTGCTGTGACAGGGTGTCGAGCGCCAGTCCGAGCCAGCGTTGGCAGGCACCGTCCAGCGCCGTTTCATCCCCATAGCCGAGCTTGGCCAGCACCTGAGCGGGCTTGCTGCCGCTTCTGAGCAGACGCACCGCCTGCAGCAGCTGCCACTGGGGGCGCAGGGCATCGGCCGCCAGGGCCGGATCCTCGATGCCGCGCTGGGCGAGGCAGGCCTGCCAGGCCGCATCGCCGTCCGCCTGCCCACTCGCCAGCGCCCGCCAGGCGGCCTGCAGCGGTTGATCTGCCTGCGACTGGATGGGGCAGTATTGCAACTCGTCGAGGATGACCTGCAGGCGATGACCGTGGGCGCCCTGCCAGTCGATGGGCCTAGACCAGTTGGCCAGGCTGTCCAGCAGGGCATCCATCAGCGGGGTAGGCTGCAACCAGCCCGCCTGGGCGGGTTGGGCCACTCGCAGGGAGCAGGTCAACCGATCGTAACGGCAGCCCGCCAGGGGCGTGAAGGCGGCGAGGGCATCGGCGCAGAGCCAGAACTGCTTGCCCGCCGTCAGCAGCAGCTCATGGGAGCCGAGTCTCAGCAGCGCCGCTCCCCGGGTGACGCGCAGCAACTGACCCAGGGGGGAACGTTTGCGGGCACCGACCTGCAGATGAGGCGTGGAAAAATGCTGATATTCGATGGCGTGATGCATGTAAAAACCCTGATATGATGCTGCCTGGAGGTAACGCAAATGGAAACCAGACGTAAAAAGCGCTTCATTGCCGGTGCAGTTTGCCCGGCGTGCGGCAAGATGGACACCATGATGCTGTATATGGAGCATGGAGTCGAGAAGGTGACCTGTGTCGACTGTGGGGATACCCAGGTGCAGACCCAGGCCGAGGTAGACAAGGCCACCCGCGAGGCCGAGCAGGTGATAGGGGTGTTCCGCCCCGAGTAAAGGCGAGCCGGATGGCCGGAGTGGGCGAGGCCATCCGCGAGGCCAAACCTGGGCTCCGGCTGTTGAGTCCCGAGTGAGGGGCTTCCTTATATACCCGGGGTGCGAAGAGGCTCGTTTTGGACTGCTGACTTTTTCAGCATGCCGGAGCGGGGCAGATCATATGCTTGGCCACCTTTTTGAGGTATTCTGGGCCCGTTTTTTTCTATCCGCAGGATCCCTGACATGAAAGTAGCTCCCCTGAGCGTGGTTACGCTGGAATACACGGTCACCGACGAACACGGTGAAGTCATCGACACCACTGTCGGTAAAGAGCCTCTGGTGTATCTGCACGGTACCCGTTATCTGGTCGCCGGCCTCGAAGCCGAGCTGGAAGGTCGCAGCGTGGGCGAGGCGTTTGACGTCACCCTGACGCCGGGCCAGGCCTACGGCGAGTATGACGAGACTCTGGTGCAGGAAGTGCCCGGCGAGCTGTTCGATGGCATGGAAGTGTCTGAAGGGGATACTTTTGTTGCCGAGACCGACGATGGCCACCGTCCGGTGACCGTCATCGAGGTCTCCGAAGAGTTCATCAAGGTGGATGGCAACCATCCGCTGGCCGGTGTGACCCTGGGCTTCAAGGTCGAGATCCAGGACGTGCGTGCCGCGACCGCCGAAGAGCTGGCCCACGGCCACGTTCACGGTGCCGGTGGCTGCGGTCACGATCATGGCCATGACCACGATCACGACCACGGTGATGACCATGGCCACGGTGGTTGCTGCGGTGGTGGCCATGGCCACGATCACGGTCACGACCATGGTGAGGAGAAGGGCCACGGCGGTTGCTGCGGTGGTGGCGGTTGCGGTGGCAAGGGTCACCAGCACTGAGTTCAGCCTCTGGCTCGATAAAAAAACCCGCGTCTATCGCGGGTTTTTTTATGGGCCGGCAGCGGCTCAATAATGGGGTGGTGGCGTCTCTTCGGCCATGCTGGCGATCTGGCTGGGTTGCACGCTCTGCAGCTTGTCCACCAGCAGCTGGATCTGGTGCTTGAGCCGATCGAGTTCACGGCCCTGGGTGGTCACCTCCTCATTGAGTTGCTCCACCGTGTATTCGGCATAGGCGAGACGGCTTTCCAGGGTCTCGAGGCGATCGTTAAGTTGCTGACTCATGGGCCTTTTGGTCCTTACTTGATTGTCCAGATTTCGGCCAGGCCACTGGAACTGGCGCTGACGAGGTGACTATTGTCGCGCAAAGCCACGCCGTAGACCACAGCGCTCGGCGGTTTCACCTTGGGATGGGGGGAGACGCGCCAGCTCTGCAGCAGGCTGCCGTCGCTGACCCGCCACAGGGAGAGCTGGCGGGAGGGGGCGCCGGTGATGAGCCAGTTGCCGTCGTTGGCGAAGCGGGCGCTGGTGTGGACCTCGAAGCGGTGATCAAAGCGCAGCCGGCTCACTTCTTTACCAGTCTTGAGATCCCAGATGCTGGCCTGGCGGCTGTCGGCGGTGAAGGCGAAACGCCCGGCGGGATCTAGCCTGGCTATCACCACCCTGCCGCCGTGGTTGAAGCGCCACACTACCTGCCCGGTGCGGGTGTCCCACAGGTAGGCGCTGTAGTCGTTGCCGCCGGTGAGGGCGTAGCGGCCGTTGGCGGAGAGATCCACGGTATTGACCTGCTCGGTGTGGCCGAGAAACTGGATCCTGCGCCCGCTCTGGGTATCGATCAGCTCGGCCTTGCCATCTTCGCGGCCGATCAGCACCTGGCGACCGTCCGCCGAGAGTGTCGCATCCCTCAGGTTGGATTCAGGAAGCGAATAGTAGCCTTGGGACTGGCCATCTTGCAGACGCCAGATGGCGAAGCGGTGCTGGGAGGCGGTGATGGCGTGGCTGTCATCCGGCGAGAAACGGGTGAGGGTGACGAAGTCGTTCTGGTCATCGGACTGGCGCCAGCGCCAGCGCTCCTTGCCCTGTTCCAGGTCCCAGACGACGGTGCCTTGGCTCAGGCCGGAGACGATGGCCAGCTTGCCGTCAGCGCTCAGATCCGCACTCAGCAAGCCCTGGTTGGCGACGCGGATCTGCTGGCTAGGAGGGGGGCTCTGTTCGCAACCTGTCAGCATCAGACAAATAGCGATGAGATAAATGGCACTTTTGATCATTTTTCCTGTCTCATGCTTTCGTTACCTGCGATCACGGCGTTAGTATAAGGCGCTTATCACGATAAACCTCTCATTTCACGAAGGAACCGAGAGCGGTATTTAGAGTTTTGGAGAAACTGATGAACAATTTTCTGAAGGTGTCCCTGTTGGCTGCGGCCGTTGCCGTAGGTCTGACTGCTTGCCAAAAAGATGAGAAGCCCGCTGCGAACACCGCAGAGGTCAAGGCAGAAGCCAGCAAGCCGGCAGAGGCCCCCAAGGCTGAAGCCAAGAGCTTTGAAGAGCAATCCGGCTATGCAATTGGCCTCTCCATGGGTCGTTATATCGCCAATACGCTGGAGCGCCAGCAGGAGCTTGGCATCAAGCTGGACAACTCCGTCATCCTCAAGGGTGTGACCGACGGTCTGGGCAAAGACGCCAAGATGACTGACGAGGAGATCCAGAAGGTTCTGCAGCAGTACGACGCCAAGATCAACGAGTTGACCAAGGCCAAGGCTGACAAGGATGCCGTGGAAAACCAGAAGAAGGGTGAAGAGTACCTGGCCGCCAACGCCAAGAAAGAAGGCGTGAAGAGCACCGAATCCGGCCTGCAATACCTGGTCGAGAAGATGGGTGATGGCGCCAAGCCGAAGGCCACCGACATCGTCAAGGTGCACTACACCGGTACCCTGACCGATGGCACCAAGTTCGACAGCTCCGTCGACCGTGGCGAGCCGGCCACCTTCCCGCTGAACCAGGTGATCCCGGGCTGGACCGAAGGCGTGCAGCTGATGCCGGTCGGTTCCAAGTTCAAGTTCTTCCTGCCGTCCAAGCTGGCCTATGGCGAGCACGGTGCTGGTTCCATCCCGGCGAACGCCGTGCTGGTATTCGACGTCGAGCTGCTGGCCATCGAGAAGCCGGCTGCCGAAGCCGACAACACCAAGAAATAAGCAGGATACTGCACAAAAACGGCTCCTCAGGGAGCCGTTTTTACTTGTGTCGCTCGCCGTCGGCGGGAGAAAGAGGCTGGCCGCGGCTTGAGTGTGTGGCGGCTAGCCCCCAGAATAGACAACAAAATCAATCGCAAGGATGGATCCCGTGGCTGAAAGCAAACCTCGCGTCCTGCTGGTGGAAGACACCCGCAGTCTGGCTGTCGTCTATGAACAGTACCTGGCCCAGGATGGCTATGAGGTGCTGCTGGCCGACTGTGGCCAGCAGGCGCTGGCGCAGCTGCTGGCCAGCCCGCCGCCGGTGGTGCTGCTGGATCTGGAACTGCCCGACATGTCCGGCATGGAGATCCTGCAGCAGATCACCGAGCAGCAACTGCCCTGCTCGGTGGTGGTGATCACCGCCCACGGCTCGGTGGACGTGGCGGTGGAGGCGATGCGCCACGGGGCCTTCGACTTCCTGACCAAGCCGTTCGATAGCAAGCGGCTCTGTGCCACCGCCCGCAATGCCCTGACCCATCAGCAGCTGAGTTCGCTGGTGGCCCAGTACAGGGAGAACTTCGAGCGCAGCTCCTTCGCCGGCTTCATCGGTGCCTCCATGCCGATGCAGGCGGTGTACCGCATCATAGAGAGCGCGGCGCCGAGCAAGGCGACCGTGTTCATCACCGGCGAGAGCGGGACCGGCAAGGAGGTGTGTGCCGAGGCCATTCATCAATGCAGCCCGCGCCGGGAGCAACCCTTCATCGCGCTCAACTGCGCCGCCATCCCGCACGATCTGATGGAGAGCGAGATCTTCGGCCACGTGAAGGGCTCCTTCACCGGCGCCCAGGGGGATCGCAAGGGGGCAGCCAGCCTGGCCGACGGCGGCACCCTGTTCCTCGACGAGATCTGCGAGATGGATCTCGACTTGCAGAGCAAGCTGCTGCGCTTCATCCAGACCGGCACCCTGCAGCGGGTCGGCAGCGGCAAGCTGGAGACGGTGGACGTGCGTTTCGTCTGCGCCACCAACCGGGATCCTCTGGTGGAGGTGAAGGCGGGGCGTTTTCGGGAGGATCTCTACTACCGCCTGCACGTGATCCCCCTCAGCCTGCCGCCGCTGCGCGAGCGCGGCGAGGACATACTGCTGCTGGCCCGCGACCTCCTGCTGCGTTATGCCAAAGAGGAGAACAAGCGCTTCCGGGATTTCGATGGCGATGCGGTGCGGGTGCTGCTCGATTATCCCTGGCCGGGCAACGTGCGCGAGCTGCAGAACGTGGTGCGCAACATAGTGGTGCTCAACGACAGGGAGTGGGTGAGCATGGACATACTGCCGCCGCCCCTCAACGGCCGCCGGGGCGGCCCGGTGCCGCTGGTCACCGCGACCCAGGCAGACGCGAGCGTCCCCACGCCGCTCAATGCCCCCATCCGCCCGCTCTGGCTGGTGGAGAAGGAGGCCATAGAGCAGGCCATCGCCAGCTGTGATGGCAACATTCCCAAGGCCGCGGCCCTGCTGGAGATCAGCCCCTCCACCATTTACCGCAAGAAGCAGAATTGGGAAGAGGCGAACCAGCTCTGAAGATCAGCCCGCTCAACCTCTATCTATCGCAAGAAGCAGGGCTGGGAAGAGGCGAGCATAGCCTGAGGCGGGGGCGGGATGGCATCCGTCATCCTGGGCAGATGCGCTTGTGTGCGGGGCGGCCAACTGGCCGCCCCGCTGTGTTATTGCTAGAGCTTGGCGAGGCGCTTGAGCCTGGCCAGCCGCTCTGCCTCGTTGGCCTGCAGCCAGCCATCCTGTGACAGCAGAAACCAGGCGCGGGCAAAGTATTCGGTCACCGCCGGATCGTTCAGCGCCAGCGCATTCTCCCCCAGCTCTTCAAACACATAGCCATCCTCGGGGACGCCGGCGGCGGCCATGTCGTCCCGCAGCTGCGTCAGCTCGGTCATGGCCCGCTCAGGCTGGTCCTGGGCCCGACTCAGGCGTGCCAGGCTCCAGCGGGCGATAAAGGCCTTGGCCTGGTTGTTGTGCTGCTCGTGCCAGGCCAGGCACTTCTGCTGACAGACGATGGCCTCGTCGAGGTGGCCCAGCTCGAACAGGGTCCAGCCCTGGTTGTTGTAGAGCGTGGCGAGCCAGCCCCGCGCCTTTTCATCGGAACTGCGCTCGGCCAATGCCATCGCCAGCTGGTGCCAGCGGCTCTGTTCTTCCAGCGGGGCGGCGATGGCCACCATGTGGGCCGCATCGATGGCCAGATAGCGCTCCTCGTGCTTCACCCCCTGCTGCCAGGCCTGTTCAAACAGGGCTCTGGCTGTGGCCTTGTCGCCAGCGGAGTTGAACGTCCGCCCTCGCTCCAGCAGGGTACGAAGGCGGGCCCGCGGGGTGGCATCGGTGAGGCGGGGTTCTATCTCGTCGAGCAGCCGATGGGCCTGGTCGAACTGGCGTTGCAGCGAATGGGTGCGGGCTATCTGAGTGAGCAGCTCCAGCTCGTACTGCAGGTCGGCAGCGCGCGCCTCGGGCAGCAGTGCTTGAAAGCGCAGGGCGGTGGCGGCGGGATCCTGATAATCCCACTGCGCCATGAAATCGGATGCATTGTCCATCTGGCCTCCTTGCCGGTTATCCGTCCACCAAGATGCCTGCAGGCCATTATTTGTACAAGAGGCGCCCGTCACAGGGCGCCTCTTGGTCCGTCAGATATCACCACTTTCTGCCGTCAATACACCATGGCCAGGCTCATCAGCATCAGACCGAGGGCGGCGAAGGCGCCCTCCTTGATGGCGAGGCGGGGCACCAGCGCCTTGGGCAGCGCCGGGAACAGGCAGAGCGCGAAGCCAAGCCCGGGCATCAGCCAGTGAAAGCCCGGGCTGCGCAGGGCCGGGTCGGCGGCGCCATTGATGACGATGAGCAGGATGAACAGGGTGAAGGCGGGCAGGATGAACCAACGGGCGCTGCCGGCCGCGACGGCCCGCAGCGGCGAGATGCGATAGAGCACCAGGGTCACGATAAACAGTACCAGGGGGGCCAACAGATAGAGCGGGGCCGGGTTCATGATAGAGGGTCTCCAGACGGTGGATGAGTGGGGCCGAGTGCATCATCGTCCTGCCGATGGTGGCAGGCAGGCGTGGCCTCGGCGCTGCACGGGGCAGGGACAGCGTGGCCCCAGGACGATGGGAGGCGGGATTTAATCAGCCGGCGCGGGACATGACCAGCGTGCCAGCCCCAGGCTGTGAAGCCGATCCCAGGCAAACCTTTGCCTGGGGCGGGATCAGCGCAGCCAGAACCAGGCGGCGGCAAAGCCCAGCCAGCTCAGCAGCAACAGGATCCAGGGCAGGGGATGCTGGCGGGAGACCTCGATCAGCTCGATCTCATGGGTCTCTTCCTCATGCTCGCCCTGCTGCGGCTGTTTCGCCTTGGCCTGCAGCTTCTTCTGGCGGCTGGCCTCGCGGGCCCGCGCCTTCATCTGCTTCTTGTATTCGTCGACCCCCTTCTGGATCCCCTGGGCGATCAGCTGGGTCTGCTCCTTGGTCTGGCCCGGCTTCTGGTTGGCGCGGGCGATCTTCATCGCCTCTTGCTGGGTCTCGGGGGAAATCTTGTCGTACTTTGCCATTCACGGCTCTCCTTGGCATCGATTGGCGGAAAGTATGCCATAACTGCGCCGCTCAGGCTGCCATCCCGGTGCGCGACCCACGCGGCATGACGGGAAAACGATCGAAATATCAGAATGAGAAAGCAAGTTGCGCAGATGATCACATTTAGCGGAATTTGTGAGTCACCGATGAAAAAGCGTCACATGTTGTTTGTTATATTACCGCCCGACCTAATGGCTTGGGTCGTCCAATAACAAAATAACAAGGTGATATGGAAATGAATTATAAATTTGTCAAAGGAAGTGTCGCACTGGCTGTGCTCGCCGCGCTGAGTGGCTGTAATACCTCCAGCAATGAAAGTGTCGCCCCCTGCAGCGAGAATGTCTGCAAACTCACCGTCCTGCATACCAACGATACCCATGGTCGCTTCTGGCACAATGACAAGGGTGAATATGGCATGGCGGCCCAGAAGACGCTGGTCGAGCGTCTGCGTGGCGAGGCCAAGGCGGCCGGCAGCGAGGTGCTGGTGCTCTCCGGTGGTGACGTGAACACCGGGGTGCCCGAGTCGGATCTGCAGGATGCGGAGCCGGACTTCATGGCCATGAACAGCATTCGCTACGATGCCATGGCCGTGGGCAACCACGAGTTTGACAACCCCCTGACCATCTTGGAGAAGCAGCGTCAGTGGGCCAAGTTCCCCATGATCTCCGCCAACATCTACGACAAGACCAGCGGCAAGCGCTACTTCGACCCCTACAAGGTGTTCAAGCTGGAGAATGGCCTCAAGGTCGCCGTGCTGGGGCTGACCACCGAAGACACCGCCCAGCTGGTGGATCCCAACAACGTCCAGACCCTGGAGTTCCGCGATCCGACCACGGAGGCGGCCAAGCTCGGCAAGCAGATCCGTGCCGACAAAGAGGCGAACCTGGTCTTCGCCATCACCCACATGGGTCACTACGAGGATGGTCAGCACGGCAGCAACGCCCCCGGCGATGTCGAGATGGCCCGTGCGCTGCCGGCCGGCACCCTGGACGCCATCATCGGCGGCCACTCCCAGAATCCGGTCTGCATGGAGCCGGGGACGGTGAACAAGTATGCCGACTTCAAGCCGGGTGACGACTGCCTGCCGGATCAGCAGAACGGCACCTGGATCATGCAGGCTCACGAGTGGGGCAAGTATGTGGGCCGCGCCCAGTTCGACTACCAGAATGGCAAGCTGACCCTGACCAGCTATGAGCTGATCCCGGTCAATCTCAAAGACGCTGGGGGTGCCTTCATTCAGGAGGAGATCACCAAGGATCCCGAGCTGTACAACACTCTGCTCACCTATCAGGAGAAGGGTCAGCAGGAGTTGGGCGTGGTAATTGGTTCCACCGACGGCCTGCTGGACGGTGAGCGTGCCAATGTGCGCAACAAGCAGACCAACCTGGGTCGCCTGATCACCACCGCCACGGCGCAGAAGCTGAGCACCGACTTTGCCATCGTCAACTCGGGTGGGGTGCGTGCCTCCATCGCCGCCGGCGACATCAGCTATCGCGACGTGCTGACCGTGCATCCGTTTGGCAACACGGTCAACAAGGCGACCATGAGCGGCAGCGAGCTGGTGACCTATCTGGGCCAGGTGGCGACCAAGACAGTCAACACCGGTGGCTATGCCCAGTTTGGTGGCATCAAGATGGCGGTGGATTGCCAGGCCAAGAGCGTGACCATCACCAGCGTGGGCGGCAAGGCGTTCGATCCGGCCGCGGTCTACAGCTTTGCCATCCCGAGCTTCAGCGCGGCCGGTGGCGATGGCTATCCGAAGATCAATACCATCAACGCCGGTCTGGTGGATGCCGGGGTATTGAAGGAGTATATCGAGGCGAAGAAGACCATACTGGTGGCCGATTATCAGCCAGCCGGCGAGGTGAGCTATGTTAATTCCGCCTCGCTTGATGGCTGTAAATAACGACAGGGTCCTGCACCCATAAAGCGAAAGAGGCAGCCCAGGCTGCCTCTTTCATATTTATGATGTCACCCGGCTCGGCGGTGAGGCAATATTGGCGAGCTGTCATGGTGGCGCCGGAATAACGTCTTCTATATTTAGTGCCAATAAAAAGGCGACCCTGAGGTCGCCTTTATCATGCTTGCCGGATGGGAGCGCTTACAGCTGCTCGATACCGGCGATGTGCCAGGGGGCATTGTCCTTGGTCAGGTTGCGCTCGAGGTGCCACACCTCTTTGATGTCTTCCTCGACCTGCTCCTGACGGTCCATGTAGCGACCGCTGAAGCGCACGCTGACCTGGGCCCAGTCGCTGCCGTAGTCGGCGCGTACCAGCTGGGTGTCCACATACATGACTTCGGTATGCTGCTCACCGGTCAACTTGGCACGCTCGGCCTTGAGCTGTTCGAACAGCTCCGGGCTCACGTACTCGCGTACCTTCTCCAGATCGTTCTTGTTCCAGGCCTCTTGCAGGGTGCGATAGTGATCGCGCGCGCCGGACAGGAAGCCATTCATGTCAAAGCCGGGAGGCAGACGGAACGGCACGTCACTGTCGGCGAAGCCGGTCGCCTGCGGAGCACCGTGGCTCTGCTCGAACTGCTGGGGTGCGACCGGGGGCTGATAACCCGCATAGGCTGCCTGTGGCTGGGCCGTCGCCGCCTTGTTCTTGCGCAGGGTGCGCAGCAGGAAGACGGCACCCAGGGCCAGCAGGGCGATCAGCAGCATGTCCATGCCCTGCAGACCTTCGAATGCGCCGCTACCCAGCAGGTAGGCGAACAGGCCGCCGGCCAGCAGGCCGCCGAGCAGGCCGCCCATCATGCCGCTCTTCTTGGGCGCCGCGGCCAGGGTCGGGTTCTTACCGTTCACCGGTGCGGCGGTTGGAGCCGGTTGGGCCGGCGCCGTCTTGTAGCTCTTGCCAAAGGATCCGCCGCCACCAAATTTCTTGGCTTCGGCTATGGGTGCCCCGAGGCCAATGGCCAGGATCACGGCAAACAGGGTCAGCATCTTTTTCATTTTGACTCTTTTCACTCTCATGTAGGTGGGGGCATGCTCTGCTTGTGCAAGCTCAGCGAGGCGCATGGCAGGCTGCCGGTCCCTTTTTGTGTTGCAGCTTGCGACTATGATTAACATGGTTGGCATGAATTATTCATGAACAGATTACCCCATCCCGGGGAGCGCAGAGGAGAATCCGCATGAGAAACAGACGGCCGAGTCGCAAGGAGCGCAAGCTGCGCAACAAGTTGAGAGCCAAGGTGCAGGATCAGACGCTGGTCTGGCCCTTCATCGTGGTGTGAGCCCGCCCGCAATCCCATCCAAGTGCCTTGACCGCAACCCAGGGGAGGAGGGTTGCCCCGATCCGAAGTGAATAGCGCGCATTAGCGCTCGCGATGGCGGGGTTTCTTTTGTAAAATTCCCGTCCCCTTCCCGCTGCGGTTTTTATGTGTATGGCAGAGCAAGTGACGGCGAAAAAAGACGCCAAGACACAACAGCTGAAAGTTCCCCCCCACTCTTTTGAGGCCGAGCAGTCCGTACTGGGCGGCCTGATGCTGGATAACGAGGCCTGGGATCGGGTGGCCGAGCGGGTGATCGACAAGGATTTCTACAGCCGTCCCCACCGCCTGATCTTCCAGGCCATGACCCGCCTCACCAACGCGGGCAACCCCATCGATCTCATCACCCTGCAGGAGGAGCTGGAGCGCTCCGAGCAGCTGGAGGAGTCCGGTGGCTTCGCCTATCTGGTGGAGATCGCCAAGAACACCCCGAGCGCCGCCAACATCAATGCCTACGCCGAGATAGTGCGTGAGCGGGCCGTGGTGCGGGAGATGATCGCGGTCGCCAACGAGATCGTCGAGGCGGGTTACGAGCCCCAGGGCCGCACCTCGGGCGATCTGCTGGATCTGGCCGAGAGCAAGGTATTCAAGATTGCCGAGCAGCGCTCCAGCGCCAACGAGGGCCCGCAGCCCCTGAAGCTCATTCTGGAGCAGACGGTCGACAAGATTGAGGAGCTGTTCAAGACCCCTCACAACGGGGTGACCGGGGTCTCCAGCGGTTACGGCGATCTCGACAAGATGACCGCCGGCCTGCAGCGCTCGGATCTGATTATCGTGGCGGCCCGTCCCTCCATGGGCAAGACGACGTTTGCCATGAACCTGTGCGAGCACGCGGCGCTCACCGCCGACAAACCGGTGCTGATCTTCTCCCTGGAGATGCCCTCCGAGCAGATCATCATGCGTATGCTCGCCTCTGTGGGGCGCATCGATCAGACCAAGGTGCGGACCGGCCAGCTCGACGATGAAGATTGGGCGCGCCTCTCCTCCACCATGGGGCTGCTGCTCGAGAAGGGCAAGATGTACATAGATGACGCCTCCGGCCTGACCCCGACCGACGTGCGCTCCCGTGCGCGGCGCATCGCCCGCGAGCACGGCGGCCTCAGCATGATCATGATCGACTACCTGCAGCTGATGCGGGTACCGGCGCTGTCCGACAACAGAACCCTGGAGATCGGTGAGATCTCCCGCTCCCTCAAGGCGCTGGCGAAAGAGCTGCAGTGCCCGGTGGTGGCGCTCTCCCAGCTGAACCGAAGCCTGGAGCAGCGGGCCGACAAGCGTCCGGTCAACTCGGATCTGCGGGAATCAGGCTCCATCGAGCAGGATGCGGATCTGATCATGTTTATCTACCGTGATGAGGTCTATCACGATGACAGTCCCGACAAGGGGATTGCCGAGATCATCATCGGCAAGCAGCGTAACGGCCCCATAGGCCGGGTGCGCCTCACCTTCCAGGGTCAGTTCTCCCGGTTCGACAACTACGCCGGTCCGGCGTTTGATGATGACTACTAAGCCGGGGTCGAGATCGCCCCGGATACCAGACACAGTTTTCCCGGTTCGACAATTCTGCCGGTCCGGCCTTAGACGATGACTATTAAGGGATGACACCACTCGGTGCCTGGCGCGCGTGCGCCATCATGCCCTCGTAAGGGAAAACAGATGAAAGCGGCTATTGCCCAAATCGATACGACGGCCCTGCGCCACAACCTCGCCGTGGTCAAGCGCCACGCCCCTTCCTGCAAGATCATCGCCGTGGTCAAGGCCAACGCCTATGGCCATGGCCTGCTGCCGGTCGCCCGCACCCTGGTGGATGCGGACGCCTATGCGGTGGCCCGCATCGAGGAGGCGCTGATGCTGCGCTCCTGCGCCGTGGTCAAGCCCATAGTGCTGCTGGAAGGCTTCTTCTCGAGCGCGGATCTGCCGGTGCTGGCGGCCAACAACCTGCAGACCGCGGTGCACACCTGGGAGCAGCTCGAGGCGCTGGAGCAGGCCGAGCTGCCGGCCCCCGTGGTGGCCTGGCTCAAGCTCGACACCGGCATGCACCGGCTCGGGGTGCGCGCCGACGAGATGCCTGCCTTTATCGAGCGACTGGCCCGCTGCAAGAACGTGGTGCAGCCGTTCAACATCATGACCCACTTCAGCCGCTCCGATGAGCTGGAGCAGCCCACCACCCGCGAGCAGATCGACCTGTTCAGCCGCCTGACCGCGCCGCTCAAGGGCGAGCGCGCCATGGCGAACTCGGCGGGCATCCTGGCCTGGCCTGACTCCCACTGCGACTGGGTGCGCCCCGGCGTCATCCTCTACGGCGTCTCCCCCTTCCCGGATACGGTGGCGGCGGATTACGACCTCAAGCCCGTGATGACCCTCAAGACCCAGCTCATCGCGGTGCGCGATCACAAGGCCGGCGAGCCGGTGGGCTATGGCGCTAACTGGGTATCGACCCGTGACACCCGGCTCGGGGTCATCGCCATCGGTTATGGCGACGGCTATCCCCGGATGGCGCCCAACGGTACTTCGGTGCTGGTCAATGGCCGCATAGTGCCGCTGGTGGGTCGGGTCTCCATGGACATGACCACAGTGGATCTCGGCCCAGGCGCCACCGACAAGGCCGGTGACGAGGCCGTGCTCTGGGGCGAAGGCTTGCCGGTGGAGCGGGTCGCCGAGGAGATAGGCACCATTCCCTACGAACTGATCACCAAGCTCACCTCCCGGGTATTTATGGAGTATGTGTAGGTCTGGGATCTCGGTTTAGAAGGCAATGAATGGCGGAGACAGGCGCGACCTTTCCCTTACGAGCCCATCACCAAGTTCAGCTCCCGAGTGTTGATGGAATGTGTGTAGGGTCGATTAGCGAAGCCTAATCGGCCGCTGCCATAACCAAGTAAGTTCCCCCGCTGAATGAACCAACAAAAAGGCCGCCCCGATAAGGACGGCCTTTTTTAATCTCTTTTGATCGCGTGACCGAGATAACAAGCCCCGCGTCTGCGGGGCTTGGGTCTCTGTCACTGTGCGGTGCTTAGCCTATGGTCATCAGGCTGGCGTTGCCACCGGCGGCGGCGGTGTTGACCGAGAGCGCGTGCTCGATCAGCAGGCGCTCCAGCGGGATGTCGGTCTCGCCACGGTGCAGGCCGTGCACGCCGACGATGGCACCAGGACGGGCGGCGGCGAGCTTGGCCACTTCCCGCAGCTGATCCGAGTCGCCGTGGTGCAGCAGGGCATCGAAGCCAACCTCGCCGTTGGCCCAGTCCGCCACCAGCTGGATGCGGCCCCGTGCCTCGGCCGGCAGGCCGGCTTGCAGGGTACGGTTCTGGGCGTTGTCCTGCCACAGCACTTGCGTCCCGACCGCCAGACAGGCCGCCAGCTGGGCCAGCAGATCGCCCTTATCCTCGGCCAGACAGAGCACCCGCTCCCGTGGCAGCAGGCTGTAAGTATTGCGCTCGCCGGTGGGGCCGACCAGCACCTGGGTCAGGCCGCTCTGGGCCAGCTCGGCATACTGGTCGCACAGGGTCACCAGCGCCTTCTCCTGCTTGAGTGCCCAGTTGCGCAGGGCCTGCAGGGCCGGCTTGGTCGCCTCGCTGCGCTGGGTTGCACCCGGCTCCTGGCGCAGCTGGCTGGCCACCGCATCCTGCGGGCGGGTCGCCAGCAGGCGGTACATGTAGAGCGGGCCACCCGCCTTGGGACCGGTGCCGGAGAGGCCCTCGCCGCCGAACGGCTGCACCCCGACCACGGCGCCCACTATGTTGCGGTTGACGTAGAGGTTGCCGACCTTGGCGGTGTTGACCACCTGGGCTATGGTCTCGTCGATCCGGGTATGCACCCCCAGCGTCAGGCCGTAGCCGCTGTCGTTGATCTGCGCGAGCAGCTCGCCGAGCTTGGCGCGCGGGTAGCGCACCAGGTGCAGCACGGGGCCGAACACCTCGCGGCCGAGCTCGTCCAGGCTGTCGAGCTCGATCAGGGTCGGCAGCACGAAGGTGCCGCGGCTGTAGTCGGCACCCTTGTCTGCACACAGAGGGACACGGGCTATCTGGTGCACCCGACGACCCTTGTCCCCCATGGCCTTGATGTGCTGCTCGATGTTGGCCTTGGCCTCGGCGTCGATGACGGGGCCTATGTCGGTGGAGAGGTGCTCGGGGTTGCCGACCTTGTACTCGGCCATGGCCCCCTTGAGCATGCGGATCACCCGCTCCGCCACGTCGTCCTGTACGCACAGCACCCGCAGGGCGGAGCAGCGCTGGCCGGCGCTGTCGAACGCCGAGGAGATGACGTCCATCACCACCTGCTCGGTCAGGGCGGAGGAGTCGACGATCATGGCGTTCTGGCCACCGGTCTCGGCGATCAGCGGTATGGTGCGGCCCTGGGCATCGAGGCGACCGGCCAGGTTGCGGGAGATGATGCCCGCCACCTCGGTGGAGCCGGTGAACATGACGCCACGGATCCGCTCGTCGGCGATAAGCGTCGCGCCCACGGTCTCACCGCGGCCCGGCAGCAGTTGCACCGCGCCCTCGGGGACCCCTGCCTCGCGCAGGATGCGCACCGCCTGGGCGGCGATGAGGGGGGTCTGCTCCGCCGGCTTGGCCAGCACCGTATTGCCGGCCGCCAGCGCGGCGCAGACCTGACCGCTGAAGATCGCCAGCGGGAAGTTCCAAGGGCTGATGCAGACCACGGGGCCGAGCGGCCTGTGGCTGTCGTTGGCGAAGTGGTCGCGTGCCTGGGCGGCGTAGTAACGCAGGAAGTCGACCGCCTCGCGCACCTCGGCGATGGCGTTGCTGAAGGTCTTGCCGGATTCGCGCACCAGCAGGCCCATCAGGGGCTGCAGCTCTGACTCCATCAGATCGGCGGCTCTGTCCAGTACGGCGGCGCGCTCGGCCGGCGGGGTCGACTGCCAGATCTGGCCGCTGGCCAGGGCGCAGGCCAGAGCACTGTCCACCAGCTCGGGGCTGGCCTCGCTCACCTGACCGACGACATCGCGGTGATCCGCCGGGTTGAGCACAGCCTGGAACTCGGTCGGAGCCGCAATCTCGCAACCCAGCATGGGCTGAGCCAGATAACGGTTGTTGGTGCTGCCGAGCAGGGCGGCGGAGAGCGAACCCAGTCGGTGTTCGTTGGCGAGATCCAGGCCGGCGGAGTTGGGTCTGGCCTCGCCGTACAGCTCGCGCGGCAACGGGATGCGCGGGTGGGGCAGGCCGAGGCTGCCTTCACGGGCGGCCATCTGCTCGATCTGCTGCACCGGATCCTGCACCAGATCCTGCAGCGAGATGCTGTTGTCCGCGATGCGGTTGACGAAGGAGGTGTTGGCCCCGTTCTCCAGCAGGCGGCGCACCAGGTAGGCGAGCAGGGTCTCGTGGCTGCCGACCGGCGCATAGATGCGGCAGGGACGACCGAGCTTGCCGTCGGCGACCTTGCCGACCACCTGTTCGTACAGCGGTTCACCCATGCCGTGCAGGCACTGGAACTCGTACTGACCCGGGTAGTAGTTCTGCCCCGCCAGCTGGTAGATGGCCGACAGGGAGTGGGCGTTGTGGGTGGCGAACTGGGGATAGATGGACTCCGGTACCGCCAGCAGCTTGCGGGCGCAGGCGAGGTAGGAGAGATCGGTGTAGGGCTTGCGGGTATAGACCGGATAGCCCTCCAGGCCGTCCTGCTGGGCGCGCTTGATCTCGCTGTCCCAGTAGGCGCCCTTCACCAGCCGGATCATCAGGCGGTGGCGGCTGCGTTTGGCGAGATCGATGACGTAGTCGATCACATAGGGGCAGCGCTTCTGGTAGGCCTGGATGACGAAGCCGATGCCGTTCCAGTCGGCAAGGGAGGGATCGAAGCAGAGCCTCTCCAGCAGATCGAGGGAGATCTCCAGCCGATCCGCCTCCTCGGCGTCGATGTTGATGCCGATGTCATACTGCTTGGCGAGCTGGGTCAGGCCGAGCAGGGTGGGGTAGAGCTCCTCCATCACCCTATCGTACTGGGCACGGCTGTAGCGCGGGTGCAGGGCGGAGAGCTTGATGGAGATGCCCGGACCCTCGTAGATGCCGCGGCCGTGGGAGGCCTTGCCGATGGCGTGGATGGCCTGCTCGTAGGAGGCGAGATAGCGCTTGGCGTCCTCCTCGGTCAGGGCCGCTTCCCCCAGCATGTCGTAGGAGTAGCGGAAGCCCTTGCTCTCGGTGCTGCCGGCGTTGGCCAGCGCCTCGGCGATGGTCTCGCCGGTGACGAACTGCTCGCCCATCAGCCGCATCGCCATGTCGACGCCCTTGCGGATCAGCGGCTCGCCGCCCTTGCCGATCAACCCCTTGAGGGAGTTGTTGAGGCCGGCCTCGTTATGAGTGGCCACCAGCTTGCCGGTGATGAGCAGGCCCCAGGAGGCGGCGTTGACGAACAAGGAGGTGCTGTTGCCCAGATGCTGGCTCCAGTTGCCGCCGCTGATCTTGTCGCGGATCAGGGCATCGCGGGTCGCCTTGTCCGGGATGCGCAGCAGCGCCTCGGCCAGGCACATCAGCGCCACCCCTTCCTGGGAAGAGAGGGAAAACTCCTGCAGCAGGCCCTGCACCAGGCCCTGACGGCCGCTGGCGCTCTTCTGGTTGCGCAGCTTCTCGGCAATGCTCAGAGCGAGCTTCTGGGTGGCCTCGGCCTTCTCTTTGGGCAGGCGCGCCTGCTCCAGCAGCATGGGCACGGCCTCGGTCTCGGGGCGGCGATAGGCGGAGGTGATGGCGGCGCGCAGCACGGACTGCGGCAAGATGCTCTCGGCAAACTCGAGGAAGACCTGAATGCCCTGTTCGGTCAGGGCCTCTACGGGCTCCTCACCGGCGGCGGCGGCCAGGCCGGACTGCTCGGGCGGGGTCAGGCCGCGCTCCAGCTGCTCCAGGTAGGTGAAGATCGATTGCTTGATCAGCCAGTGCGGGGTGCGGTCCAGGGTCTGCGCCGCCTGTTTCAGCCGGTCGCGGGTCGCTTCGTCGAGTTTAACGCCAAGGGTGGTGGTGGCCATGGGACTTCCTGTGTCGGTACGGTGACAATATTGCCGAATGGTTAAATTTTGACGAGGATGGCGCAACCAGGTGCAACCTGCAAGTTAGAAATTTTAATGCTTTCGCTACATTGCTGAATTTAAAGGAGCCTATCGGGTTGGCGGCTGGGCCCAGTGTGGTGCGGCCGTGGGCGCTTTTTACTGCAAGATGAACAGGTTAATGGCTTGTCTCCCGAATGTTGAAGGAGGTGCAACCCGTGCTGAAGATTGGTTGCTCTTTTCAAGGTTTGCACAGGATGCGTTCGGCGGGGGCTACCGGCCGAGGGTTTCCTTATCGGGGGGCGGGCGCACGGCGGGCGGATGAATGCCGTGCGGATCTGGACCCCATCAGCCTCAGTGCCCGTGCCGGGCGAATGCGACTGTGGCAGTTGACTCTTCTATGCTGATAGCTGGCCAGCGGGCCAGCCACATCAGTGACAAGGAGATCACCATGGCACGTGTCAGTACCTATCTCAATTTCGCCCGGGAGACGGAGGCGGCTTTCCTGTTCTACCGGGAGGTGTTCGGCGGCGACTTCAACGGCCCCATTCACCGCTTCAAGGATTCCCCCGGCTGCCCCGGCCAGCCCGCCCTGTCGAAGGAGGACGAGGAGCTGGTGATGCATGTGGAGCTGTCCATCCTCGGCGGCCATGTGCTGATGGGCACCGATGCCCCGGTCAGCATGGGGTTCAATCTGGTGCAGGGCAACAACAGCTACCTCAACCTGGAGCCGGACAGCCGTGGCGAGACCGATCGCCTGTTTGCCGCCCTGGGGGCGGGGGGCAAGGTGGAGATGGCGTTGCAGGAGATGTTCTGGGGGGACTACTTCGGCTCTCTGGTCGACAAGTTCGGCACCCACTGGATGTTCAACTGCCAGAGCAAGACTTGAGTGCTAGCTGCCGGTGCGGAACACGAAAAAGAGGCTCATGGAGCCTCTTTTTTTATGGCGTCGATCCCGGCATCAGCCCGGCTTGCGTCCCACCATCTCGGCCGGTATCACCCAGGCGTCGAACTGGCCGGCGCTGACGTGACCGGAGGCGATGGCCGCCTCGCGCAGGCCTATCCCCTCGTGGTGGGCGCGCTTGGCGATCTCGGCCGCCTTGTCATAGCCGATGTGGGGGTTCAGCGCGGTCACCAGCATCAGGGAGTTGGCCAGCAGCTCGTCGATGCGCGCCCGGTTCGGCCCTATGCCGATGGCGCAGTGATCGTGGAAGCTCTGCATGCCGTCGGCCAAGAGCCGCACGCTCTGCAGGAAGTTGTAGGCGATCATCGGCCTGAACACGTTGAGCTCGAAGTTGCCGCTGGCCCCGCCGATGTTGATGGCCACGTCGTTGCCCATCACCTGGGCGCAGAGCATGGTGAGCGCCTCGCTCTGGGTCGGGTTGACCTTGCCCGGCATGATGGAGGAGCCGGGTTCGTTCTCCGGGATGATCAGCTCGCCGAGCCCGCTGCGGGGGCCGCTGGCCAGCCAGCGCACGTCGTTGGCGATCTTCATGAGAGAAGCCGCGAGGGTTTTGAGGGCGCCGTGGCCATGCACCAGCGCATCGCTCGCCGCCAGGGCCTCGAACTTGTTGGGGGCGCTCACCAGCGGCAGGCCGGTCTGCTCTGCGAGTGTGCTCGCCACCGCCTCGGCAAAGCCGGGCGGGCAGTTGAGGCCGGTGCCGACCGCGGTGCCCCCCAGCGCCAGCTCATACAGATGGGGCAGGGCGGCGCGCAGATGACGCTCCCCCTGCTCGAGCTGGGCGACCCAGCCGGAGAACTCCTGGCCCAGGGTGAGGGGGGTGGCATCCTGCAGGTGGGTGCGGCCAATCTTGACGATGTCATCGAAGGCGGCGGCCTTGCTGGCGAGCGCGCTCTTGAGCGTGTTGAGGGCCGGCAGCAGCTGGCCCGTGATGGCGGTGACGGCCGCCAGGTTCATGGCGCTGGGGAAGACATCGTTGCTCGACTGGCTCTTGTTCACCTCGTCGTTGGGGTGCACCAGCCGCGCCTCCCCGCGCGCGCCGCCGAGCAGCTCGCTGGCGCGGTTCGCCAGCACCTCGTTGAGGTTCATGTTGGTCTGGGTGCCGGAGCCGGTCTGCCAGACCATCAGCGGAAACTCGGCGTCGTGCTGGCCGCACAGCACCTCGTCGGCGGCGGCCATGATGGCCTGGGCCTTGCGTGCGGCGAGTAGCCCCTGGGCGTGGTTGACCCTGGCGCAGGCGGACTTGATGCGGGCGAGGGCGTGGATGAGCTCAAGCGGCTGGCGCTCACCGGAGATGTTGAAGTGGTGCAGGGAGCGCTGGGTCTGGGCGCCCCACAGCCGCTGCGCCGGGACGGCGATCTCCCCCAGACTGTCTCGTTCCATCCGGATGTCCATACCGATACTCCTGTCGATGAGGTGTCCAATCCCTAGCATGACCACAAACGGCGGCCGGGGCCAGCTTGCACATATGACAGCGGCTTGCTTATAATAAGCAAAGCTTACTATATAGGTTGCATGCTATGAACAAACAACCCGATTCCATCGGATTCCTGCTCGGCGATGTGCAGCGTCTGATGCGTCGCCAGTTTCAGCAGCAGCTGGAAGGGAGCGGCCTGACCCTGGCCCAGGCCCGTGCCCTGGTGCATATCGCCCGCAGCGAGGGGATCCGTCAGGTCGAGCTGGCCGACGGGCTGGATATCCAGCCCATCACCCTGGCCCGCCAGCTCGATCAGCTGGCCGAGAATGGCCTGGTCGAACGGCGCAGCGATCCCACCGACCGCCGGGCCTATCAACTCTATCTGACCGAGGCCGCGACCCCTTATCTGGCGCTGATCAAGCGGGCCTCCGAGGTGGTGCATCAGCGCGCCATCGGTGAGCTGGGGGAGGAGGCGACCACTGCCCTCTGCCACTCCCTCAAGATCCTGCGTGCCAACCTTTGCCATTCCTGATTTCCCCTTTCGACCTTATTACTAGCGGAGCGCTTTTATGACCACTGACTCACCCTCCTCCCGTCCCGCGGCCGACCGGCGCCGGACCCGCGTGCTGCTGCTGGTGGTGGTGCCGGCACTGGCCCTGCTCGGGGTCGGCGCCGTCTACCTGCAGGGCGGACGCTATATCGAGACCGACAACGCCTATGTGAAGGCGAACAAGGTGCCCATCAGTACCGAGGTGCTGGGTCGGGTGGCCAAGGTGTTCGTCGACGAGAACCAGCAGGTCAAGGCCGGCCAGCCGATATTCGAGCTGGATCCCGAGTCGTTCCAGGTCGCCGTGACCAAGGCCGAGGCCGAACTCGCCAAGGCGCGCACCGATCTGGTGGCGCTGCAGACCAGCTATCGCGGTCAGCAGGCCGAGATTGCCGTGGCCCGCACCCGCAACGCCTATGCCCTCAAGGAGGAGCGTCGGCAGGCGGATCTGGTGGCCAAGCACTTCACCTCGACCGCCAACTACGATGACGCGCGCCAGCTCACCATCCAGACCGCCCAGCAGCAGGTGGCGCTGGAGGAGGGGCTCAAGAAGATCGAGGCCTCCCTCAGCGGCGACGTGAACCTGCCGGTGGAGCAGCAGCCCGCCTATCGCGAGGCCGCCGCCGTCCTGGCCAAGGCCAAGCTGGATCTGGCCCGCACCACCATCTACGCCCCCGCCAACGGCATCGCCAGCCAGCTGCCCAAGCCAGGTCAGTACATGCTGGTGGGCATGACCGCCATGATGCTGGTGGAGACCGACAGCCCCTGGGTGGAGGCGAACTTCACCGAGACCGAGCTGACCCATGTGCAGCCGGGCCAGACGGTAGATATCAGCGTGGACACCTACCCGGATGCCCACTGGAGCGGGGTGGTGGAGAGCCTGAGCCCGGCCACCGGCTCCGAGTTTTCGGTGATCCCGGCCCAGAACGCCACCGGCAACTGGGTCAAGATAGCCCAGCGCGTCGCGGTGCGGATCCGGCTGCAGGAGGGGGCCGATCAGCCGCTGCTGCGCGCGGGTCTGAGCGCCATCGCCGAGATCGACACCGGCCACAAGCGCAGCCTGCTTGGCTGGTCATTCCGAGGTTGATATGACGACAGCAGGCACAGAGGAGGCCGATCAAGGCACCCGTCGCGTCTTCATCACCCTGTCGGTGATGCTGGCCACCATCATGCAGGCGCTGGATACCACCATCGCCAACGTCGCCCTGCCCCACATGCAGGGCGCCATGGGCGCGACCCAGGATCAGATCTCCTGGGTGCTCACCTCCTACATAGTGGCGGCCGCCATCTTCATGCCGCTGACCGGCTTCATCTCGTCGCGGATCGGCCGCAAGCGGCTGTTCATGTGGTCGGTGGTGGGCTTCACCGTCGCCTCCATGCTGTGCGGCGCGGCCCAGAGCCTGGAGCAGATAGTGCTGTTCCGGCTGCTGCAGGGGATCTTCGGCGCCAGCCTGGTGCCCCTCTCCCAGGCGGTGCTGCTCGATACCTATCCACCGGAGAAGCACGCCTCCGCCATGGCGCTCTGGGGCATAGGTGTCATGGTCGGCCCCATCCTCGGGCCCTCGCTGGGGGGCTGGCTCACCGAGTACTACAACTGGCGCTGGGTGTTTTACATCAACCTGCCGTTCGGCCTGCTGGCCTGGTTCGGGCTCGCCGCCTTCATCGAGGAGACCAGACTCGACGCCAGCCGGCGCTTCGATCTGCTCGGCTTCGCCCTGCTCAGCCTGGGGATAGGGGCGCTGCAGATGGCGCTGGATAGGGGGGAATCCCAGAACTGGTTCGCCAGCCGGGAGATAGTGATCGAGACCATCATGATGGTGCTCTGCTTCTACCTGTTCGTGGTGCACATCTTCACCCACCCTCACCCCTACATAGAGCCGGCCCTGTTCAAGGATCGCAACTTCAGCGTCGGCCTGGTGTTCATCTTCATCGTCGGCATCATCTTGCTGGCGACCATGACGCTGCTGCCGCCCTTCATGCAGGGCCTGATGGGCTACCCGGTGATCGACGTCGGCTACCTGCTGGCACCGCGCGGGGTCGGCACCATGTTCGCCATGATGCTGGTGGGACGGCTGTCGGGCCGGGTGGACGTGCGCATCCTGATCCTGCTGGGGCTGCTGCTCACCAGCTTCTCCATGTGGGAGATGACGCTGTTCAACACCGACATCAGCAGCTGGGACATAGTGCGCACCGGGATCATTCAGGGGCTCGGCCTCGGCTTCATCTTCGTGCCGCTCTCCACCATCACCTTCGCGACCCTGGCCCCGCGCTATCGCAACGAGGGCACGGCGCTGTTCAGCCTGGTGCGCAACATCGGCAGCAGCATCGGCATCTCTGTGGTCATCACCTACCTGGCTCAGCGCACCCAGATGAACCACGAGGTGTTCGCCTCCTACATCACCCCCTTCAACGCGGCCCTGAATCAGGGGATGGGCATGGTGGCGCTGATGGCACCCAAGGGGCTCGCCATGCTCAACGGCGAGGTGACCCGTCAGGCCAGCCTGCTCGCCTATCTGCAGGACTTCCGCCTGATGATGTGGGTCAGCCTGTGCGCCATCCCGCTGGTGTTGCTGCTCAAGGCGCCAAAGCGCGGTGGCAACAAGGAGGAGATGGTGCTGCTGGATTGAGTGCCGGCTACCCTGAACACGTGCCCGCGCCGGACGGGAGAAAGCGAGAGGGATGGCCCAGGCCATCCCTCTTTTTTATGCGCTCAGGGCACGGAGCCGCGTCAGACTCTGGGAATGAAGGGGGTCAGTGCGGCCAGCGGGGTGGCGTCCTGATACTCCTGAGTCGTCTCGCCGTGCTTGAAGATCTTGAAGCCCTGGCCGCGGGCGCTCCAGTATTCGATGCTCTCGCCGCTGATCTGCAGCAGGCTGGCCTCGCGCAGGGCCACCACGTGTTCGCTCGGGTTGATGGCGCAGAACTCGGCGAGGCGCTCGTCGCGGGTCTCCCCCATGTGGCCGCTGATGCTGGCGTCCAGATAGTGGGGGTTGATCTGCTGGGGGAACAGGCCGAGGGCCGGCAGCACGGCGGCGTTGCACACCGGCATGTCGTTGGTGGTGCGGATGCTCGGGGTCGCCACGTTGCAACCGGCGCTCCAGCCCACATAGGGCACGCCCCGCTCGCGCACGGCGCGCTGGATGGGCACGATCAGGCCGTACTCGTGCAGCAGCTGGTTCAGGCGCCAGGTGTTGCCGCCGCTGATGAAGATGGCGTCGGCCCGGTTGATGGCATCCACAGGATCGTCGAACTGGTGAATGCTGACGGCCTCGACTCCCAGGCTCTCGCCGAGCTCATTGGCCCTGGCGTCCCAATCGCTGCGGATCACCGCGTAGGGGATGAGCAGGATGCGCTTGACCTGTTTGCGGGCGAGCAGGCTCTGCACCCGATCCCGGGCCCAGCCGAGCAGACCCGGACATTCGGTGGCTTTACCATTGCTCAGAAGAAGCAGTTCCATAGTGACTCCTCGATATGAAAGGCGCAGGGCCGCACGGGCCCCGATTAAGGCAGAGGGGCACTCTAACCCCATCGGGGCAGAAAGTGTGTGATCTCATCGCGTTTTGTGTCGCCGAGTCAGGCGTTGCGCCCGCCTTGGCCGGTATCCAGGCCTCAGGACGGTGCGGTGACATCCGCATAGAGCAGCATCAGCTCGGCCAGGGAAGTGACCTCGAGCCGCTTCATCAGGCTGGCGCGGCACACCTCGACGGTGCGCACCGAGATGCAGAGATCCCGCGCTATCTGCAGGTTCTTGTGGCCCTGGGCGATGAGCTGCAACAGCTGGTGCTCGCGCGGTGGCAGGGTCTGATAGACGCGCTGGCGAGCCAGCCGCTTCGCCGCCGCCAGGGTGGCGAGATTGGCGCGCGCTATGGCCTGGAGCAGGGGCGCGAGCTGCACCGGTTTTTGCAGGAAGTCGACGGCCCCCTGCTTGAGGGACTCCACCGCCAGGGGCACCTCCCCGTGGCCGGTGAGAAAGAGGATGGCGATGGGACTCTGGGCTGCCTTCAGCCGCTGCTGCAGCTCGGGCCCCGACAGGCCCGGCATGCGGCAATCCAGGATCAGGCAGGCGGGCCGGGCCGGATCTATGTCCCTCAGGAACGCCTCGCCGCCGGTGAAGCAGCTTACCCTCAGATCGCAGCTCTCCAGCATGAAGCGCAGGGAGTCGAGCACGGCCCTATCGTCGTCGACCAGGTAGAGCGGGGGTTGGGCTTGGGTCGGCATCTCAGTTCTCGCTGTTGATGGTGGGGGAGGCGTCAGCCTCCTGGCTGTGGATGGGCAGGATCACCCGGGCGAGGCAGCCGCGGGGGCTCAGGTTGCTTAAAGAGAGTTGGCCGCGATGGAACTCGACCACGTCCCGGCAGATGGCGAGCCCCAGCCCCATGCCGTCGGCCTTGTCGCTGTGAAACGCCTGCTGCAACTGCGCCTCTGGTAACCTCAGACCGGGACCGTTGTCGCGTACCTCCAGCAGCAGTTGGGCGGGTTCGAAGGCGATCGATAGCTCGACCCGGCCCGGCTCATCCCCCTTGTCCCGCTGAGCCGCGCTCTCGGCCCCATTCTTGATGAGGTTCAGCAGCAGCTGCTCCACCCCGGTGCCATCCAGTGCCAGGAGCCGTGGCTGACCCTGCCAGCGCACCTCGAGGGCGACCCCGAGCGGCGCCAGCATCTGCTCGAGCAGGGGCCGCAGGCCGTTCACCAGGGCGACCAGATCCGTGGGTTCGGGCTGGCGCGGGCGCTTCTGCAGGCGGGATCTCAGCCGCTGGACTGTCTGGTTGATGCGCTCGACCTGCTGGCCTATCTGCTCGAGCGCCTGGCTCAGCACGGGATCCGGGGCCGAGCCTTGGCCCTGTTTAGCCAGGCGCAGCAGGGCTCCCTGGCTGTAGTTGGCGATGGCGGTGAGGGGCTGGTTGATCTCGTGGGCCATGTTGGCGCCGAGCTCGCCGAGCTGGGCGAGACGCCTGGCCTGCTCGAGCTGGCGCCCCTTGTCGGCCAGCTGGCGGGTCTGCTCATCGAGCCGGCGGTGACTGGCGAGCAGTCGACGCTGGCTGCGGCTGAACAGCTGTTGCAGCAGCAGGTGGTGGCCGCCGAGCAGCAGCACCAGCAGCAGGGCGCCCCAGCCCCACTGCTGATGTTGGCGCAACCAGTGCCAGGCCTCCTGCCACCAGGGGCCCTGCAAGGGGTGGCGATCCAGTGCCTTGAGCAGGCGATCGATGCTGAGTTGGCTGGTGGGCACAGTCCAGCCGGCCGAGTCGGCGGCGATGGCCGCCGGGCTGTCGGGGGGCAGGGCAAACAGCGCGCGGGTGACCGCCAGCGCCAGCTCGGGGGAGGCCTGCTCCGTCTTGGCAAAGGACCAGTTCGGGTAGAGCCGGGTCGAGCTCTGGCAGCCAAAGCCGGCCGGCGCCTGGTTGTCCAGCACCCGAAAATCCGAGTAGGCGACCTTGCCCTCCCGTGCCATGCGCTCCAGCTGGCAGACCGGCACTATGGCGGCGGCGACCTCATCCGCCGCCAGCTGCTCGATGAGCCTGTCGAGGGGGAAGCCGCTGAAGCGCACGGCGGAGAAGAAGCTATCCAGCCGCACTCCCTGTTCCCCCGCCTCGAAGCGGTAGGCGAGGTAGCCGCCGAAGGCGTTCTCCGACACGGCGGCGACCGGCCGCCCCTTGAGATCCGGCCAGTGCCGGTAGGGGGCATGGGCGCGCACCACCAGGGCGGCGCCGATGGCGAGGTTGTCACCCCCCGCCGGGCTCTTGAGGGTGGCGAGCCAGGCCAGCGGATACTGGCGCGACAGGCTGACCGACTGGCCCGGGTTGGTGATGACGAACGCCAGCAGCTCCTTCGCGACGGCCTCGGCCAGGGCATCGAGCTCCAGCGGGACCAGCTCGAAGCGCCGCCCCGGCACGCTCTCATCCAGCCAGCCCATCAGCGGCTGCCACTGATGGCGGGCCACGGCGAGACCGCGGGTCGCCAGCACGCCTATTCGTACCGGCTCGGCCAAGGCTAGTTCCGGCTCGCTCAGGGCCGGCTCAGATCCGGTCAGGGGCTGCGCCGGCTCGGCCAGGGCGGGGGAGACGCCGAGCCAGAGCCACAGGGCCAGCAGGGGCCACAGGGCGGGCGATGACGAAGGGGCGTGACGGGACAGGGCGCTCTCCTTGGGCGGGGATGGGGATGCCAGTCTATCACCTGGGCATCGCCCTGGGCCCGCCTCGGCGCGGTGCTGGGGCGGCGAATGGGGCTCCCGTCACAGTTCGGCGGTTATCGAGTCGATTTTATTGCGCTGGATCAACCCGGCTCCCGGTATGTGGAAAACCACAATAGAGACGGCTCTTTGGCCCGGGGACAATCGGCTCACTCCCCCACGCCAGCGTCAGCAGAAGGAAAGAAGCCATGGAGCTCAGCAAGCGCCGATTGTTATCCGGGATCGCGGCCCTCACCGCGGGGGCGGCCCTGATCCCCGTGACGCAAGCCCAAGTTCAGGCCCAGTCCGTACCCGTCCCCCGCAATGAGCGGGCGGCCATAGGCCGGGGGGATGGCCGCAAGCGCTACGGCATGCTGATCGATCTGCGCCGCTGCGTCGGCTGCCAGGCCTGCACCGTGGCCTGCACCATAGAGAACCAGCCCCCCCTCGGCCAGTTTCGCACCACGGTCAGCCAGTACGAGGTGAGCGACGTGGCGGCCCTCGATTCCCCCGCCTCCCTCTTCATGCTGCCCAGGCTCTGCAACCACTGCGCCGAGCCCGCCTGCCTCGATGTCTGCCCCACCGGCGCCACCTTCCAGCGCGAGGACGGCATAGTGGTGGTCAACAACGACTGGTGCGTCGCCTGCGGCTACTGCGTGCAGGCCTGTCCCTATGACGCCCGCTTCATCAACCATGAGACCAACACCGCCGACAAGTGCACCTTCTGCGCCCACCGGCTGGAGGCAGGGTTGCTGCCCGCCTGCGTGGAGAGCTGCGTCGGCGAGGCGCGCATCATCGGCGATCTGAACGATCCCAAGAGCCAGATCAGCCGGCTGCTGCGGGAATACGAGTCCGCGCTCAGGGTGCTCAAGCCGGAGGCCCATACCCAGCCCAGGGTCTTCTATCTCGGCATGGATGAGGCGTTTGTCAGCAAGATCGACGGCCACCCGGCGCAGCGCACCCTGCTTGGCGATGACGGCAAGGAGATAGCCCATGACCATTAATGAACTGCTGGCCCCGGATCAACCCATCACCTGGCTGCCCTGGGCGGTGCAATATTTCTTCCTCATCGGTCTGGCCTATGGCGCCCTCTGGCTGGGCGCGGCCGATCTGTGGCGCAAGGCGCCGGATCGGCGGCTGCAGACCCTGGCCGCGGTGCTGATGATGGGGGCCGGCCTGGTGGCGCCCATCGCCCTGACCGCGGATCTGCACCAACCGGCCCGGGCCTGGCACTTCTACGCCCAGACCCGCTTCGGCTCCATCATGTGGTATGGCGCCTACCTGCTGCCGCTGTTCAGCCTGCTCAGCATGGGGCTGGGCTGGCTGCTGATAAGGCCGAACCTGGCCAGGCGTGGGGAGGAGCATGACAGGGTCGCCGCCCTGGCGCGGCTGCTCTGCCTGGGAGGCTGGTCCGGCGAGCGCTGGCTCAAACCCTTGGCCCTGCTCGCGGCTCTGAGCGGGCTCAGCATAGCGCTCTACACCGGGCTCGAGACCATGGCGGTGCAGGCGCGCCCGCTCTGGCATACCCCCTGGTTGCCCTGGCTGCTGGCGCTGAGCGCCGTGCTGGCGGCCCAGAGCGCCCTGCTGCTGCTCAACCGGCTGCTGGCGGGCTGGCAGCAGGGCACGGAGGCGGGGCTGCTGCGCCAGATCCGCCCAACCCTTGGCCTGCTCGCGCTCTCCCTGCTGGGCTGGGCCCTGCTCGGCGGCGCCTCGGCGGCTGAGGCGGCGGCCCTCTATCGGCTCGATCCGAGTTGGCGGCTGGCGGCCCACTGGCTGCTGCTGACCCTGGGCCTGCTCGGCCTGTTGCTGCTGGCGGGGCACAGGCTCTCTTTGCGCCTGCAATCCTGGGGGGTGGCGCTGCTGGCGCTGCACCTGGTGTGGGGCCTGCGCTGGCTGGTGCTCATTCAGGGGCAGCTGGCGCCGAAATATGGCGCCGGCGTCTATGTCTACCAGATCGCCTGGGGGCCGGCCGGGGTGCTCGGCATCCTCGGCACCTTCGGCCTGCTGCTGGCCCTGCTGGTGGCACTCTCCGAGCTGGTTCGCACCCCCTCTCTGCCATCCGTCACCCAAGCATCCGCCACCCAGGCGTCCACCACTCATTCCGCTCGCGAGGCAATCTGATGGATCACAGCAAACGCAAGTTTCTCAAGGGAGCCGCCATCGCCGGGGGCACGGGGCTGTTCGTGGCCGGTTACAGCGACACCCTCAAGCAGGTGGTGAGCGGGGTGGCCACCGGCAGCTCGGGCAAGCCGACCCGGGATCCCATCCACGGCAACTCCCTGGCGGTGGAGTACAGGGTCGATGAGCGGGGGGAGATCCACCCCAACCCGGCCCAGCGGCTGGCCAACACCATGTGCCTCGGCTGCTGGACCCTGTGCGGGGTGCGGGCCCGCATCGACAACGAGAGCGACAAGATAGTGCGCATCCTCGGCAACCCTTATCACCCGCTCTCCGCCCTGCATCACATCGACTTCAAGACGCCGGTCAAGCAAGCGCTGCTCGGCACCAGCGGCTATCAGGAGGGGGGCCTGGATGGCCGCTCCACCGCCTGCGCCCGGGGCAACGCCATGCTGGAGCAGCTCGACAGCCCGCACAGGGTCACCCGCTGCCTCAAGCGGGTCGGCCCCCGTGGCAGCGGTCGCTGGCAGAGCATCCCGTTCGAGCAGCTGATCGAGGAGGTGGTGGAGGGGGGCGATCTGTTCGGGGAGGGCAGCGTCGAGGGGCTCAGGGCCATCCGCAACCTCGCCGAGCCGCTCGATCCCGCCAACCCGGAATATGGCCCCAAGGCCAACCAGCTGCTGGTGAGCAACGCCTCGGACGAGGGCCGCGACGCCTTCATCAAGCGTTTCACCTTCAACGGCTTCGGCACCCGCAACTTCGCGAACCACGGCGCCTACTGCGGCCTGTCGTTCCGGGTGGGGGCCGGCGCCCTGCTGGACGATCTGGAGAAGAACGCCCACCTCAAGCCCGACTGGGACGAGAGCGACTTCCTGCTGTTCATGGGCACCTCACCCCAGCAGTCCGGCAACCCCTTCAAACGCCAGTCCCGCCAGCTGGCGGCGAACCGGGCGCGGCAGGACAAGCCGTTCTCCTACGTGGTGGTGGCGCCGAGCCTGCCGAACACGGTCAACCTGCCGTCCGCCCCCGCCAACCGCTGGCTGCCCATCAGGCCCGCCACCGACTCGGCCCTGGCCCTGGCCATGCTGCGCTGGATCATCGACAACGATCGTTACGCCGAGCCCTTCCTGGCGGCACCTAACGCAGAAGCTGCAGAGCGGGCCGGCTATCGCGGTTTCAGCAACGCCAGCCATCTGGTGATAAGTGACGAGTCGCACCCCCGCTTCGGCCAGATGCTGCACGCCAGCGATCTGGGGCTGCCCCACAGCGGTGAAGCCTATGGCGAGGGGGATGAGGTGCTGGTGGTCGAGGAGGGGAGTGACGAGCCGACCCCGGCCGGCCGTTGCGAGCGGGCCCGACTCTGGGTGGCGCGCAGCATTTCGACCCCGGGCGGGGAGTTGGCGGTCAAGAGCAGCTTCCAGCTGCTGGCCGAGGCGAGCCGGGAGCATACCCTCGAGCAATACAGCGCCGAGTGCGCCGTGCCGGTGGCCGATATCGTCGAGCTGGCGCGGGAGTTCACCAGCCACGGCACCCGGGCGGCGGTGATCACCCACGGCGGCACCATGAGCGCCAACGGTTTCTACACGGCCTGGGCCATCATGATGCTCAACGCCATGATAGGGAACCTCAACGCCAAGGGCGGCGCGGTGGCGAGCGGCGGCAAGTTCAATCCCTTCGGGAGCGGGCCGCGCTACGATCTGGAGAGCTTCCCCGGCATGGTGAAACCCGCCGGCGTCTTCCTCTCCCGCTCCAAGTTCCCCTACGAGAAGACCTCCGAATATCGTCGCAAGAAAGAGGCGGGGCAGAACCCCTATCCGGCCCACGAGCCCTGGTTCCCGCTCTCGGGCCCGCTGCTCGGCGAGCACCTGACCGCGGCGGTGAGCGGTTACCCCTACCGCGCCAAGGCCTGGATCAACCACATGGGCAACCCGCTCTACGGTCAGGCCGGGTTGCACCAGGCCATAGGTGAACAGCTCAAAGACCCCAGGGTGTTGCCGCTGTTCATCAGCATCGACAGCTTCATCAACGAATCCTCGGCGCTCTCCGACTACATAGTGCCTGACACCCTGACCTACGAGTCCTGGGGCTGGGCAACCGCCTGGCACGGGGTCATGACCAAGGTCTCGACCGGGCGCTGGCCTGTGATCGAGCCCAGAGTGATCAAGACCGCCGAGGGGGATCCCGTTTGCATGGAGTCCTTCCTCATCGCGGTGGCCAAGCGCCTCGGCCTGCCGGGCTTCGGCGAGGGGGCGATCGAGGGATCGGATGGCAAGCTGCATGGGCTCAACAAGGCGGCGGACTTCTCCCTCTACGGGGCGGCCAACGTCGCCTACCTCGGCCAGCCGGTGCCTCCCATCGGCGCTGAAGACCTCGCCTGGTCCGGGGTGGCGCGGATCCTGCCCACCCTCAACGCCACCCTGAGCGCGGAGGAGGCGAGCCGCGCCGCCTATCTCTACGCCAGGGGCGGGCGCTTCGAGCCGGTGGCCAAGGGGCGCGACGAGGCGGGTCAGCCGAGCAAGCGCTGGCCCAAGCCCCTGATGCTGTGGAACCCGGCGGTGGGCAGCCGCCGTCACAGCCAGAGCGGCCAGTTCCTGAGCGGCACCCCGCGCTTCTTCCGGGCCCAGCTCGCCGACGGCACGCCGCTGAGCGAGGTGTTCAAGCCGGCCCAGTGGCCCCTGCTGCTCACCAGCTACAAGTCCCACACCATGAGCTCCATGAGCATCGGCTCGGATCGCCTGCGTCAGGTGCACCCCAGCAACGGGGTGCGGCTCAACGCCCAGACGGCGGCCCGCCTCGGCATAGTGAGCGGGGACAGGGTGCGGGTCAGTACCCCCAATGGCAGCGTGATCGGGCTGGCCGAGTGCGTGGCCGGGGTGCAGGCGGATGCCATCGCCATCGAGCACGGCTTCGGTCACAAGGAGCTGGGGGCGCGGGAGCACTGGATAGACGGCCAGCGGGTGGCGGCCAGCGCCCTGCGCGGCGCCGGGGTGAACCTCAACGATCTGGCGGTGCTGGATCCCAGTCGCCACGGTCGTTATCCCCTGGTGGACTGGGCCATCGGCTCCTCGGCGCGCCAGGGCTTGCCGGCCCGGGTCGAGAAGCTGGTGTAGCGCCAGATGCAAAAAAAAAAAGCGGGGCCATCATGGCCCCGCTTTATTTTGCGGTGATCCCGCGTATTAGGGGTTCAGTTCGACGTCCACCCACACCAGGCGGTGATCCGAGCTCACTCCCTTGGCGATGCCGAGCTTGGCGTCATACACCAGGTGGTAGCCCGGCTCGAAGCTGGCGGGCCAGAACACGCCGGAGGCGACCGCGTTGAGGTTGGCGGAGGGGATCAGGTGATCGAGCTGCAGGCCGCTGCTGCTGGTGATGCGCTCCGGGGTGGTGCGGCCGTTGTTGCGCTTGCACTGATCCGGCTGGCTGGCGAGGCACTCGGGGCCACCCTGGCTGACCGGGATCAGGGCGCCGTTGGTGACCGCCTGGTTGACCAGCGCATGGTTATGCAGGTCCTGGATGGCACTGAGATCCCCGTCACCGAGCTGGGGATCGGCGTTGAGATCCCCGGCGATGACGAACCTGGCGCCCTGTGGCAGGCCGCCGGCCTTGCCCGCGTCGTCCACCATGTAGCTGGCGGCCTCCACATAGTCCTGCCAGAAGGCGACCTCGGCTCTGTTGTGCTTGACGTTGTGGCGCGCCGCGTTGCCGAAGATGGGCGGGGTCGGGTGGGAGAGGAGGAAGTGGACCACCACCTCCTTGTTGCCCTGCTTGATGCGCACCGGCACGTCCGCGTGATTCTTGGAGGAGAGCGGGAACTGCTCCCAGGCCGCGGCGTCATACCAGGCATCGCCGCACTGGCGACCGGCCGGGATCGGGGCCTTGGGGTTGTTGCAGTCGTCGATGATGGGGTTCTGCTCGCCGGGCATGTCCTTCCACTTGAACTGCTGGAAGGTGCGGATCCCTTTGGTATCGATGGGATATTTCGACATCAGGGCGAAGGCGTACTGGCCGTGGTAGTTGCCAAAGCCCCAGGCGTCATCCGGCCCGCTGTTGCGCTTGCCGTCCAGATTGAGGTCATGACCGCTCATCAGGCCGGTGTTGGTGGCGAAATTCTGCATCACCGGGTAGCTGATGGCCTGCACCTCGCCGTGCTGGGCATGGGCCAGGTAGTTGTCGTTGAACGCCTTCAGATCGGCGGTGCTCTCGCCCTTGCCGTCGTTGTCGAATTCGTTCAGCAGGAAGACGTCCGGGCGGGTGCGCTGGATGATCTCGGCGATATTGCGGATCTGCTGCACGTCTTTGGCCTGGGTGATCTCGGCCTTGCCGAGGCTGGTGTCACCGTCCTGATAGCGGGCCAGCAGGGCGTCCTGGGCGGCGCGGTCCAGGGCCAGTTCGCCGCTCAACATGCCGGGGGCGGTGCGATCGAACGAGAGGTTGAAGGTAGCGAAGCGAACCATGGGATCGGGGGCCTTGGAGTCATTGTTGCTGTCACAGCCTGCCAGCATTCCGAGGGAAATGGCAGCGGCGATCAGGGACTTGTTGATATTTTTCATTGTAATATTCCGTAGCATCAATATGTTATGCCTCTGTAGGGTCAAGTGAGGCGTGGCCATTATAGGGATCCCGCCCTTGGGTAGGGCGCCGGATGAGCCAAAGTGTGAGTCCATTCACAGAGCAGAACAGAGGGGAAACGAGATGAGTCGGCGGCAAACGGCCCTGGTGGTCGAGGGGGGCGCCATGCGCGGCATCTTTGCCGCCGGGGTGCTGGATGCCTTCATGGCCAGGGGAGTGACGGCGTTCGATCACTGCATCGGGGTCTCGGCGGGAGCGGTCAACCTGGCGGCCTTCCTGGCCGGCCAGCAGGGGCGCAACCACAGCGTCATCACGGATTACTCCTGTCGCCCCGAGTTCATCAGCCTGGCGAAGTTCATGCGCGGCGGTCACTGGCTGGATCTCGACTGGCTGTGGGAGATCACCATCCGCGAGTGCCGGCTCGATCTGGCGCGGTTTGCCGCGAACCCTGTGCCGCTGACGGTGGTAACCACCCGGGTCTCGGACGGGCAGGCCGCCTATCTCAAGGCGACGGCGGAGGAGCTGGAGCAGCAGATCAAGGCCTCCTGCTCGGTGCCGCTCGCCTATCGCGACTTCGTGCGGCTCGGGGGTGAGGCGATGACCGACGGCGGGGTGGCGGACTCCATCCCGGTGCGCCACGCCTATGAGCAGGGGGCGCGGGACATCACAGTGGTGCTCTCCCGCCCGCTCGGCTATCGCAAGCGGGCGCCGCGTCTGCCCGCCCTGCACCGTTACCTGCTGCGGCAGACCCCGGCGCTGGCCCGCGCCAGCCTGGCCCGCCATCACAGCTACAACGACGCCATCGACTTCATCCGCAATCCGCCGGCGGATTGCCGCATCCGGCTCATTCATCCGCCCGCGGGCTTCAGGGTCGGTCGCATGACCACGGATCCGGACAAGCTGGAGCAGGGCTATCAGATGGGCTGGCAGGCGGCGCAGGCCTACCTGGGCACGGATTAGTGCCCGGCGGCGAGCGGCTTAACGAAGGGCGTGGTGCGACTGCGGAAGGCGGCCATCGAGCAGGGGCACGTGCTGAATGGCCTGGTCCAGCCAGGCCCAGTCCAGCGGCGGTGTGCCGGCCTTGAAGCGCTGGTAGGCGCGGCCCTGACGGACGGTCAGGAACAGGGTCGTCGACAGGCCGAGGCGATTGAGATAACGCACCATGACGTCGCCCTGATAGTTGTGCAGCCGTTGCTGCAGTTGGGGCAGGCTCAAGCCCTGCTCCTGACCGGTTTCATCCCAGATTGCAAACATGCGAGGCGGCTCCTGACGGTGAGGAGTCCACTGTTTCGAAAAAAGCGGGGGAGGGCAATTGTCAGATCTGACAGTGCCAAATGGCATCTAGCCATAAAAGCGAAAACCCGGCGCTGGGCCGGGTTTTCTGAAGAATGGTGGAGGGAGAAGGATTCGAACCTTCGAAGGCAGAGCCGTCAGATTTACAGTCTGATCCCTTTGGCCGCTCGGGAACCCCTCCACAGGGGTACTATTTTTTACAGGCCTAACTCATACAGCTCAGGAAGATGGTGGAGGGAGAAGGATTCGAACCTTCGAAGGCAGAGCCGTCAGATTTACAGTCTGATCCCTTTGGCCGCTCGGGAACCCCTCCACGGGGTATTTTCCTGATTTTTCGCACTTGAATGGTGGAGGGAGAAGGATTCGAACCTTCGAAGGCAGAGCCGTCAGATTTACAGTCTGATCCCTTTGGCCGCTCGGGAACCCCTCCCCAAGTGCGAGGCCGCATACTACCAGATCCGGTAAGGTTGTGAACCCCTCAGGCCCATTCTGACGACAAAAAAATATCGTTTGGTTATTTTTTGATTTGTTCAGCTCAAAATTCACGCTTTTCAATGACTTTCAGGGGCGGTGCGCAGCCGCCGGGCGCGGATGTGGACGGGGTGATTGGCGGCAGGGAAGAGGGGCGGAGATAAAGATGGAGATAAGAAAGAGGAGCCAGCGCTGGCTCCTCTTTCTTGTTCATGCCGCTGTGCCTTGCCTATTCATGCGCTTGGCGGCCTGGCTCAGGCCTCGGTGTTGGCCTGCTGGCAGCCCGCGACGGCGTGGGCGATCAGCTCCAGCGCGCTCTGCTCGCAGGGCGGCAGCTCGACATCGCAGTGGCCAAGCGGGGTGACCCTGTCGCCCCACTTGATAAGGGCGGCGCCCCAGGTCAGGCCGGCCCCGAAGGCGGCGCTGAGCAGATAGGAGTTCGGCTTGACCCGACCCTGCTCCAGCGCCTCGCACAGGGCGATGGGCACGGTGGCGGCCGAGGTGTTGCCGTAGTGCTCTATGTTGACCATCACCTTGTCCATGGGCGCATTCATGCGCTTGGCCAGGGTCTCGATGATGCGCATGTTGGCCTGGTGCGGCACTATGAGATCGACCTGCTCGGGGGTGATGCCGGCCTGGGCCAGCACGGCGCCGGTGGCCTCGCCCATGCCGCGCACGGCCCGCTTGAAGATCTCCTGCCCCTCGAAGTTGAAGGTGAAGAGGCCGTCGATGTCGGCGAAGCGTACCCGATCGGTGCCAAAGTTCGGCACGTGCAGGATCTCGCGCGCCTCGCTGTCGCAGCCGAGCTTGTTGGCGATGAGGCCGGACTGGTTGTCGCTCGCCTCGATCACCACGGCGCCGGCGCCGTCACCAAACAGCACTGCGGTGTCGCGCTTGGCCCAGTCCAGCAACTGGGTGAGACGCTCGGCGCCTATCACCAGCACCTTCTGCATCATGCCGGTCTGGACCAGGGAGGTGGCCACGGAGAGCGCATAGACGAAGCCGGTACAGGCGGCATTGAGGTCGAACACCGCCGCCTTGTGGGCGCCGAGGGCCTGCTGCACCGCTGAGGCACAATTCGGGATCAGGGTGCCCGGGGTGGCGGTGGCCAGGATGATGCCATCCAGCGCCGCGGCCTCGAGACCGGCGCAGGCCAGGGCACGGCGGCCGGCCAGGGTGGCGAGTTCGGTGTTGCTGACGTGGGAGACCCGGCGTGCCTTGATGCCGGTACGCGGATAGATCCATTCATCCGATGTTTCCATGATGGTGCTGAGCGCATCGTTGGTCAGCACTGCGGGGGGCAGGCATTTGCCCCAGCCGGTGATATTGGCGTATTTCATCTTGTTATCGCTTCTTGTTGTGGATCGCCCGCGGGCGGAAACTCGCGCAATTATGCCGTACCGGTTTTCCGGTGTCATCTCGCGGCCCTGTTTTGGCAAATGGCAGAAGGCGGGGTGGGGGACGAACAAGTCGGTGATTTTGCTTAAAATAGCGCCCCGCCTTGCCCTAAGATAGGGGCTGGTTTCTCCCAAGGATGATCTGAGTGCACAAAGCGAATCTCAACCTGTTGCCAACCCTCAAGGTCTTGCTGGAGACCCGCAACATCAGCCGGGCGGCCGAGCTGCTGCACCTCAGTCAACCCTCCATCAGCAAGCAGCTCAATCAGCTGCGCGGCGAGTTTGGCGACGAGCTGCTGGTGCGGGAGGGGCAACGCTGGCTGTTGACCCCGCGGGCCGAGAGTCTGGCGGCGGCGCTGGCCGATCCGCTCGGGGCCCTGGCACGGCTCTACGAGGCGCCCGGCTTCGAGCCCGCCCGCTGCGAGCGGGTGTTCCGGCTCGCCTCCTCCGACTATGTGGCCCAGCACATCCTGCCCGACATCTGCGCGGCGCTGGCGAGGGCGGCGCCGCTGGCGGCGCTCGAATACAGCCTGTGGGACAAGCGCCAGCTGCCGCAGCTGTGGCAGTCCGAGCTGGATCTGGTCTCCACCATCACGGAGCTGGTGCCGGATCAGATCCGCGGCCTGCATCAGGGGGAAGACCGGCTGGTGATGCTGATGGGGCGCCACCATCCGCTGTCCGGCATGGCGCCGACCCTGGAGGACTACCTCGCCTGGCCCCATCTGCAGGTGAGCGGCGGCGGTGACAAGGACAGCCCGGTGGAGCAGGTGCTGATGCCCCAGGGCCTCTCCCGGCGCTGGTTCGCCCGGGTGCCCTTCTTCCAGGCGGCGGTCGAGGTGCTGCTGCGCACCGATTGCCTGATGACCACCCCGGCCCACATCGCCTGGCAGCTGTCGCAGGAGCACGGCCTGAGCTTCTGCGATCTGCCCTTCGCCACCCGCACCCAGCAGTATCATCTGCTGTGGCACCAGCGCCATCATCAGGATCCGGCCCACCAGTGGTTCAGGGAGCTGGCCTATCCCTTCCTGCGAGAACATCTGCAGCGGACCCTCGGCGAGAGCCGAAAACAACTAGCCGAGAGCCGAAAACAACTGGACGAGAGCCGCAAACCGCTCGGCAGATCCTGAGGTAGTGAGTCGTGCTGACCCATAGCCATTGGCTATGGGCTCTATTCATAACTTTCACTTCTGGCATGGCGGCGCACCCGCTTAACCTGACTGCCGGTATTCATTTTCATTCGAGATAGAGGCAGTTATGGAATTCACGAGCTGGCTGGCGCTGGCGGCAATCTGTGTGATGGGGGCCATCAGCCCTGGGCCGAGTCTGGCGCTGATCATCCGTAATACGGTGCAGGGCGGGCAGGGCCACGGGGTGGCGACCGCGCTCGGCCATGGCCTGGGGGTCGGCATCTATGCACTGGTCACCGCCCTGGGTCTCTCCTTGCTGATCACCCAGACCCCGCTGCTGTTCGATCTCATTCGTTACGGCGGCGCGGCCTTCCTCGCCTGGCTCGGTATCAAGGCGCTGCTGGCGAAACCCGCGAGCGGCGCGACCGAGGAGGCGGTGCATGCGCTGCGCGGTCGGCAGGGCGCGTTCGAGGGCTTCATGGTGGCCTTCCTGAACCCCCAGCTCGCCATCTTCTTCATCGCCCTGTTCAGCCAGTTCGTCCACGCCGACACCGGCTGGCGCGAGGGCGGCATCATGATGCTGACCGCCGGTGGCATCGATGCTATCTGGTACGTGCTGGTGGCCCTGGTGCTGTCTCGCGGCCCCGTGCTGGCCTGGCTCAAGGCAAAGTCCTCCGTCATCGATAAAGTCAGCGGCTTGGTGCTGCTGGGACTGGCGCTGAAGGTGGTGCTTTGATGCTGCTCTCCCGCGGACATCCATGGCTGGCCTGGCTCAAGGCAAAGTCCTCCGTCATCGATAAAGTCAGCGGCTTGGTGCTGCTGGGACTGGCGCTGAAGGTGGTGCTTTGATGCTGCTCTCCCGCGGACATCCATGGCTGGCCTGGCTCAAGGCGAAGACCTCCGTCATCGACAAAGTCAGCGGCCTGGTGCTGCTGGGGCTGGCGCTGAAGGTGGTGATCTAGACCAGTGTTTGGTGCCAGTGTTACCAGCACAATCTCTCTGCTCCCTTCTCCCCTTGTGGGAGAAGGGTTGGGGATGAGGGGTGACCACATAGGCTTTCTCGGCCCGGCGAGAGCCGCATCTCCCGTTTCGGGATGTCGGCCTGTCCAATCCTGCATTCTGCGGTGATCTTAAGCGGGATCAAGGCGGGGGGCGCCCGGTCTCGCTAGAGTGACGGGCATTTCTCGTCCGCCTTCAGACCAGACCCATGCAGGATCATACCCAGACTAACCGCCTCGAGCTGCTGGCTCCGGCCAAGAACCTCGCCTACGGCATCGAGGCTATCAACCATGGCGCCGATGCCGTCTACATGGGCGGCCCCGCGTTCGGCGCCCGTAGCGCCGCGGGCAACACCCTCGAGGATATAGAGGCGCTGGCGCGCCATGCCCACCGCTTCGGTGCCCAGCTGTTTATCGCCTTCAACACCCTGCTGCACGACCACGAGCTGGAGCAGGCCCAACGCCTCGCCCACCAGATTTATGAGGCCGGCGCCGACGCGCTGATCGTGCAGGACATGGGCCTGCTGGCGCTCGACCTCCCCCCCATAGCGCTGCATGCCAGCACCCAGACCGACAACCGCACGCCGGAGAAGGTGAAGTTCCTGCAGGATGTGGGCTTCTCCCAGGTGGTGCTGGCCCGCGAGTTGTCCCTCGAGCAGATCCGCGCCATCAGCGCCCAGACCAATGTGCAGCTGGAGTTCTTCATCCACGGCGCGCTCTGCGTCTCCTACAGCGGCCAGTGCAACATCAGCTATGCCCGCACCGGCCGCAGCGCGAACCGCGGCGAGTGCGCCCAACTCTGCCGGCTGCCCTGCTCGCTGCAGAAGCCGGATGGGGAGGTGCTGGTGGCGGACAGTCACCTGCTCTCCCTCAAAGACATGGATCAGAGCACGAACCTGGAGGCGCTGATCGAGGCGGGTATCCGCTCCTTCAAGATCGAGGGGCGGCTCAAGGGGCTGGATTACGTGAAGAACGTCACCGCCTGGTATCGCCAGCGGCTCGACGCCATCCTGGATAAACGCCCGGATCTGGTGGCCGCCTCCGCCGGGCGTTGCAGCTACAGCTTCGTGCCGGATCCGAAGAAGAGCTTCAATCGCGGTTCGACGGACTACTTCCTGCACGAGCGCAAGGCCGATATCGGCTCCCCCAGGAGCCCGAAATACCTGGGGGAACCCCTCGGTCGGGTCAGCAAGATCAGCCGGGAGGGGATAGAGATAGATGGGCATCAGGTGACGCTGAATAACGGCGACGGCCTCGGCTTCTTCAAGCCGAACGACGAGCTGGTGGGGATGCGGTTGAACAAGGTAGAAGGTAAGCAGTTACTGCTCTCCGAGCCGGTGTCCGGGCTCAAGCTGGGCACCACCATCTACCGCAACCACGACAGCGCGTTCAGCAAGCTGCTCTCGACCGCGAGTGCCGAGCGCCGCATCCGGGTCGATCTGCGGCTATCCGAGTGCGAGCAAGGCTTGCGGCTGGATCTCGCGGACGAGCAGGGCATAAGCGCCTGCGTGACCCTCGCCTGTGACAAACAGCCGGCCGACAACCCGGCGCGGGCGTTGCAGCAGGCGCGGGATCAGCTTGGCAAACTCGGCAACACCCTGTTTGTGGCGCGCCAGATCGAGTTGGTATTCACTTCGTCGCTGTTTATTGCGGCGTCCATGCTCAACGGTCTGCGGCGGGACGGCATAGCCGCTCTAGAGGCGGCCCGTCTGGCCGCCTACCGGCGACCCGAGCGGCTCATCCCTCTGCGCGACGCCACCTATCCCCAGCACCGGCTCTCCTACCTTGGCAACGTGCTCAACGGCGCCGCCGAGCAGTTCTTCCGCGAGCACGGGGTGGGGCGCATCGCCCCCGCCTATGAGGCGAACAAGGAGGAGGGCGAGGTGGTGCTGATGATCACCAAGCACTGCATCCGTTACAGCCAGAACCTCTGTCACAAGCAGGTGCCGGGTCTCAAACCCGAACCGCTCGAGCTGAAGATGGGCAAGGACCTGTTCCGCCTGCGCTTCGACTGCCACCGCTGCGAGATGCAGGTGATGGGCAGCCTCAAGCGCTAATGGCCTATGCTGGGGCCAGACGGGGCGTGTCACGGGGCCGGATTCGATGGCAGTATAAGGGAGGCTCCAGAGGGGCGGCCCGCTTGATCCTGGCACTCTGACCTAGCGGTGGGATGACGGATAGCCCTCGACGGGCAATCAAGTCGCGCCGTGGCGACGCCGATTTTTCCGACAAAGGGAGTTGTGATGGAAATCAAGAACCTGCCGTTTTGCACGACCCGCTGGGCCGAGATAGCGCCGACCGAGCATCGGGGGGAAACCGGCGTCGCTCGCTGGCATACCCAGCGCTTTGGCGAACTGCGGGTGCGGATGGTGGAGTATTCCGCCGGCTATCTGGCGGATCACTGGTGCAGCAAGGGCCATGTGCTGCTGTGCATCGAGGGGGAACTGCACACCGAGTTGCAGGATGGCCGCGTCTTCACCCTGACGGCGGGCATGAGCTATCAGGTGGCCGACGACGCCGAGCCTCATAGATCCTTCACCGAGCAGGGCGCCAGGCTGTTTATAGTCGACTGAGCCCTTCACCTTCTGCCGCTTGCCACTGAGGCCAACCACCATGCTTGAACTCAGACCCAACTGTGAATGCTGTGACAAGGATCTGCCCGCCGGCAGCGAGGAGGCCTATATCTGCTCCTTCGAGTGCACCTTCTGCGCCGATTGCTGCGAGCACCATCTGCATCATCTCTGCCCCAACTGCGGCGGCGAGCTGGTAAGACGCCCCCGTCGCCCCGCGGCGAAACTGGCGAACAACCCTGCCTCCCTCAAGCGGGTGTTCAATCCGGCGCTGAGAAACCGGCCCTGAGCAACAAAGCCCGATAACACCGCGGCTACTGGGCCGCCATTTCTCAATCCTCAAGTGCGCTGCGGCCATGGTCTGAGGCGCCGGCCCATCATGGTGCTTTACCTTCTCCCGGCGGTAGCCTCTATCAAGGATCCTCGACCAGAGGAGAGTGCGAGATGGCGGAGCGATTCGAAGGGGCGGGGGCGCTGGAATATGACGGGCGCATCCCCCTGCTGGTGCCCGGTTATGAGCTGCTGCATCGGCTCAGCGCGGCCCAGCTGATGACGAGGCTGGGCCCCGGAGGCAGGGTGCTGCTGGTGGGGGTGGGCACAGGCAGCGAGCTGCTGCTCCTGGGTCGGCTCTGCCCTCACTGGCAGTTTGTCGCCCAAGATATCTCGGCGGACATGCTGGCCCAGGCCAGATGGCGCGCCGAGCAGGCGGGCATGGGCGCCAGGGTGCAGTGGTGGCAGGGGGAGCTGCCGGCCGTTGGGCTGGGGTGTGATGGCGCGCTCTGTCTGCTGGTGCTGCACTTCCTGGCGCACGGCGCCAAGGCCGGGTTGCTGGCCGCCATCGCCCGTCAGCTCACACCCGGGGCGCCGCTGCTGCTGGCGGATCTGATGGCGGCGCAAGACCCGTCCGAGCGGGCCGTCATGGGGCTGCAGGCGCGCCTCGCCGGCTTGCCGGCCGCGGCCAGCGAGCAGATGGTGTTGCGTCTCGCGGACGATTTTATCCCGCTGGATGAGGCGCAAACCCAGGGGTTGCTGCGGGAGGCGGGGTTTACGGCGGGGCGGCGTTACTTTCAGGCGCTCGGCTTTCACGGCTGGCTGGCCGAGCGGATGCCACTCTAAGGGGCAATCTGGTCGGCAGTCGGGGCGGCCCCTGTCTGAGGGGCACGCCCTGTCGTCTCCTGAGCGGCGTCGCAGAGGGCGCCCGCTCAGGTCACACGCTTATTTTTCCATCACCACGTTCCAGGGGCCATCCGCCTGGATAAAGAACACCGCCTCCTCGCTGCCTTCCACCTTGGCGACATGGGGAACCTTGTCGGTCAGGGCAAAATAGGCGCCGGGACCGAGCTGGTACTCCTTGCCCGCCACCGTCAGGGTGATGGCGCCCGACACCAGCGTCACATAGTGATCCGCATCATGATGATGATTCGGCGTCACCAGCCCCACCGGATATTTCAGGAAGAACCGGCTCTCCCCCTTCGTCATGTCACCCGACACCGGGGCGGCGGCGATGCCGTTGCCCATGTCCTTCCACTTGAGATCGGCCTTGCTCATCACCACGGTCGACTCGCCGGCGGCCCAGACGGGGGCGCCGACCAGCAGCAGTGCCGATAGCGAGAGGACGACTGCATGCATGAATTTCATCTGCTCTCTCCTTTGTCAGTAGAAAAGTCTGTTCGATGCGTGGCGAGGCGATCCCTCGACCCCGCCTCTCAATCATAGAGTCTGGGGGCACGGTGAAAGGGGGGGTGAAGGGGGCTGTGACGGGATGGACAAGATGGCGCGGCGGGTCTGTCTGTGCCGGTGGGCGAGTGCCCACCGGTGGGTTCGGTCGCAACCTGGGTGAGTTGCTGACGACACACTATGGCTTGGCGTACTGATCGGCGCTGAGCACCTCGATGCCAACGAAGGGTTCTTCCCCCTCGACCCAGGCGTCGTGCCCCGGCGGAATGGTGTAGGACTCGCCGGCGCTGATGGTCTTGAGGGTGCCGTCCGTCAGGCGGACCGAGATCGATCCCGAGACGGCGTAACCCACGTGCGAGAGCTGGCATTGGTCCGTCTTGACGACGGGTTTGATGCATTCGGACCAGCGCCAACCGGGGGCAAAGTTGAACCGCCCTATGGTGTAGCCATCGAGTTTAACGACCTCGACCCGGGTCTTGTCGGGTGAGCGCACCTCGTCGGGGGTGCCGTGGGACCTCACCTGGAATTGAGTGACGGTGACTGGAGTGGACATGTTTCCTCCTCGTTTCAAACGGATCGCAGCCGATGGCCGCGACCGGATCACCAGGAACACGCCGTGATCTCGACAGTCAACAAGTTGGCAACGCGCAGCGTCATTCCGGTATTCGAAGTATTCGCCCAAACTCGCGTCGGCGCAGCGCTTTGATGCCCGCCGCGGCCAAGTATTCACCCCCTGCGCGGCGCTTCCGGCACCTGGTTTTTTACCCCTTTGCCCGCGGCCTCGGCATAACTCCTTGGCCTTCAATGCCTTGTCTCGTGGGGGCGGGCGGCCTGTCGTTGGGCTGTACATGCTGGATGGGCAAACGGCCAGGGGCCGGATGGCCCCTGAGAGTGGCGGAGAAAGCCCGAGGATCAGATCGGGATCCCCTCGAGGCGCAGCAGCGCCTGCTTGATGGGCAGGCCCCCCGCATAGCCGGTCAGGCTGCCGTTCTGGCCGATCACGCGATGGCAGGGCACGATGATCGATAGCGGGTTGCGGCCGTTCGCGGCGCCGACGGCGCGGCTCGCACTCGGCTTGCCGATGGCGTGCGCTATCTCGCCGTAGCTGCGCGTTTCGCCATAGGGGATGTCGCACAGCGTCTGCCACACGCTGCGCTGAAACGCCGTGCCCTGGGCCGCGAGCGGCAGCGTGAAGCGTTGCAGCTCGCCGGCGAAGTAGGCCCTGAACTGTGCAAGATAAGGCGCCAGCGCCTCGCTGTCTCGCCGCCAGCCGGCTTGATCCGGCAGCGTGCGCAGGCCGTCCACGAAGTCCACGTGGCGCAGGCCGTGCTCGTCGATGGCGACCAGCAGCTGGCCGCAGGCGGTATCCAGCAAATCGTAACAGATCATGATGTCATCTCCTCAGGTTGTTCATTGTCCGGTGTGCCGAGCAGCGCGGGCTGCTCGCTCATGGCGTGCCACAACCAGCTCGCGGCGTAGGCGCGCCAGGGCTGCCAGCACGCGCTGCGCGCCATGACCTCCCTGACCGGTAATTTGGTGCCGCCCCCGAGCGCCTTCTGCAGCACGAGATCGGCGGCGGGGAAGGCGTCCGGATCCTGCCCGGTGCGCAGCCGCCAGTACGAAACCGTCCAGGGGCCTATGCCCGGCAGCGCGAGCAGTGCCTCGTCGCTCGCGGTGGCGAGGGTGATCTCCCCGCTCGCGAGCGCGGCGGCCAGCGCCTGCAGCGTGCGGATGCGGCTGCCCGGCATGCCGATGCCGTCCAGCGTGAGCGCGCACAGTTGCGCCGGAGTCGGCAGCGCGGTCACGCCAAATTGCGCCTCGGTGCGCGCCACCAGCCGCCCCATGATGGTGATGGCGCCCTTGACCGACACCTGCTGACCGACGATGGCGCGCAGCATCACCTCGTATTCGTCCCAGCCCCCCGGCAGCCGCACGCCGGGCCAGCGCCCTTGCAGCAGTGCGAGCAGCGGATCTTCTGCGAGTCTTGCGCCTATGCGCACCATGTCAGCGTCGAGATCCCACATGCGCCGCACGCGATACAGCAGATCCGGCAGCGCGCTCGGCGGCAGGTCTCGCAGCGTCAGCCGCAGGCTGTGGCCCTTACCCGGCTCGATGCGGATCCACCCCTCCCGCTCGCCGATCCGGTGACGACGCTCATACGCATCGCCCTCGACGCGCTCCAGCCCCGGAATCGCGCGCAGCCGATAGAACGCGAGCATGGCCTGCACATCGAACGGCGGGCGATACGGCAGTTGCAATGTGAGGCTCGCCGGCGGCGTGTCCGTCGCCATATCGTCAGCCGCCGTCCCCTCGCGCTGGCGCAAGGCACCTTCATGTTGGCGCAATGCGCGGGGTGCCAGGCCATAGGCCTGTTGCCACGCATCGTTGAAGCGTCGGATGCTCGCGAAGCCCGCCGCAAACGCGATGTCGGTGATCGGCAGCGCGGTCTCCGTCAACAGCCGCTTCGCGAGCAGCAGGCGGCGCGTCTGCTCCACCTGCTTTGGCGACGCGCCGAGGTGTTGCTCGAACTGGCGCCGCAGCGTGCGCTCGGTGATGCCGGCCTGCGCCGCGAGTTCGCCGAGCGAATGCTCGCCGAGCTCACCGCGTTCGATGCGGCTCAACATGCGCGCGAGCAGCGGCGGCAGATCCCCACCCTGCGACGGCGCTAACTCGGGCCGGCAGCGCAGGCAGGGGCGCAGCCCGTGTTGCTCCGCCGCCGCCGCGAAGCGGAAGTACTGCACGTTGTGCTCGTGCGGCGCCCGAGCCGGGCAGATAGGCCGGCAATAGATGCCGGTGGACAGCACGCCGGTGAAGAAGCGGCCGTCGAAGCGCGCATCCCGGGCGAGCCGGGCGGCGTGGCACTGCTCGCGGGTGAGGCCGGGGATGATCTCGTCCTGATGGGGCTCGGTCGGTGGCAACGGGTTCATGGCATGGGGCTCGGCACTGGATACATGTTTCGAGAGTAAGGGGGAGGGGGCGGCCTGACTAGCCAGAAACGGACAGGGATTAAAATAAAATTTCATCGGGATCTGCGGGCGGGAGAGCGCAGACGGTGAGGTGAAAACGGTCGAGTCAGGCGGCCAAATATGCGAATCTGCTGCAGACCCCCTCAAGAAGGATGACCCCATGCCAGGACCCGCCCGCGCCGGTGCCCTGATCTACGCCAAGGATCTCGGACGGCTGACCCACTTCTACCGCACCCTGCTGCAGATGGAGATCCTCAGCCAGGATGAAGGTTTCGTGGTGCTGGAGAATCGCGACATCCAGCTGTTGCTGCACGCGATTCCTGACGCCATCGCCAGCGGCATCCAGATCGCGGTGCCGCCGCGGCTGCGGGAGGAGGGCGCCATCAAGCCGTTCTTCACGGTGTCGAGCCTCGCCTGGGCCGAGGCGAAGGCCGCGGATCTCGGAGGCGGTCTGCTGCCGCAACAGTGGTCGGCGCCGGGCTTCGTGCTGCGCAATGCGTTTGATCCCGAGGGCAACATCCTGCAGCTGCGCGAGTCGCTCACCGCCCCCGATCCGCTGTGACGGGCGACAACCAATAGAAACGGGGCAGCCTTGGCTGCCCCGTTTCGTCCTGCGGCTTGCTGGCCGTTACTTCAGATAACGCTGCTCCAGGTGCTTGCGCAGCCACTGCGGATCCAGCGCCGTGCCGGTCGCGCGGCGCACCAGCTCATCCGTATTGTGCTGGCTGCCCTGGGACCAGATGTGGCGGCCGAGCCAGCCGAAGATCTCCGGCAGCCGGCCCGCCGCGATCAGCTCGCCCATGTCACCCAGATCTCTCTCGAGTGCGAAGCGCTGCTGCGCCGCATACATGGCGCCGAGCGTGTAGCTCGGGAAGTAGCCGAACGAGCCGTCCGTCCAGTGGATGTCCTGCATGCAGCCGTTCTGGTAGTTGCCCTTGGTGGACAGGCCGAGCCACTGCTGCATCTTCGCATCCCACAGCTCGGGGATGTCCGCGACCTCGATGCGCCCCTCGATGAGGCCGCGCTCCAGCTCGTAGCGCAGGATCACGTGCGCCGGGTAGGTCACCTCGTCCGCATCGACGCGGATAAGACCCGGCTCGACGCGGTTGTACAGCCGCGCCAGGTTCGCCGGTGCCAACGCCGGCTGCTCGCCGAAGTGCTGACGGATGTGCGGCGCCAGCAGCGCCAGGAACGCGGGATGGTGGCCGAGCTGCATCTCGCAGAACAGGCTCTGGCTCTCGTGAATGCCCATGGAGCGCGCCTCGGCGACCGGCTGGCCGAGCAGGTTGCGCGGCAGGCCCTGCTCGTAACGCGCGTGGCCCGTCTCGTGCACTATGCCCATCAGGCTGGAGACGAACTCCTGCTCGTTGTAGCGCGTGGTGATGCGCACATCCGTCGGCACGCCGCCGCAGAACGGGTGGCTGCTGACGTCGAGCCGGCCGTGCGCGAAGTCAAAGCCGAGCAGCCCCATCACCTGCTGGCCGAGCGCCTGCTGGGTGGCGACGGGGAAGGGGCCCTGCGGGATCAGCAAGGTGTCACGCTTCTGTTGCTCGCTCACCTGTTGGATCAGGCTGGGCAGCCAGCCGGTGAGATCGCCGAAGATCTGATCCAGCCGCTCGCTCGTCATACCGGGCTCGTACAGCGCCAGCATGGCGTCGTAGGGGCGCACCCCGAGCGCCGCGGCGCGAAGGCGTGCCACCTCCCGCGACAGCTTCACCACCTCCTCGAGATTCGGGGCGAAGCCGGCCCAGTCGTTGTGCTTGCGCTGGCTGCGCCAGGCGTGCTCGCACTTGCTGCCGGCGAGCGACAAAGCCTCGACCAGGTCACTCGGTAGCAGGCTCGCATCCTGCCAGTGGCGCTTGATCTCCCGCAGGTTCGCCTGCTGGGTGGCGTCAAGCGGCTCGCTCTCGGCCCGCGCTATCCAGTCGCCGAGTTCGGGGGCGGTGCGTTTCTGGTGGATCAGCACACCGAGCTCGGCCATGGCCTCGGCGCGCGCCTCGTTGCCGCCTTCCGGCATCATGGCGGCCCGATCCCAGCCGCAGATGGCGCTGAGATGGGAGAGCCGATGCAGCTGTTGCTGATGTTGTTCAAGCTTTTGGTATGACATGGAATTGTCCTTGTTATCGTCCCTGAGAGTATGCACCCCGTACCTGGCATGATCGGGGCCGTTCGATGCTAACACTGCCATCGCGCGTTTTACCACCCTGGCCGAGGATGCCTGACCAGATGACAGGTGCTGGCTAGCCGAGGCGCTGCTGGTGACGTTCGCGGTTCTGTGCCTGCTTGCGCTCGCTCTTTCTGAGCAGGACGTAGAGCGCGCCGCTGCCGCCGTGACGGCACTCGGCGCTGTGGATGGCCATCACCGCCGGCAGTTGCGGCAGCCAGGCGCTGACATGGGCGCGGGCTGCTGCGCTCCCCCTTGCCGTGCAGGATCAGCAGGCAGCGGATGTCGCGCAGCTCGCAATCCAGGAGGAACTGCACCAGTGCCTGGCGCGCCTCGCTCAGCGTCTTCTGGTGCAGATTCAGGCAGCCTTGCAGCTCGTATTTGCCGAGTCGCAGCTTCTTGTAGACGCCCTCCTGCACCCCGTCGCGCTTGAAGCCGATGAGGTCGTGGGGATCGAGCATGGGGACAGCCTCCATGCCGAGGCTATCCAGAGTGAGCCGCTCGGCGCTGGCGGCCTGGCGGCGCGCGAGCTGTGCCTCGGTCGGGGTGGGGTTGCCCGCTGGGGGCCTGAGGTGGTCGCTACACAGTGGCCGCACGTCGGCCACTTCCTGCAGGAGCAGTGAGCGTTCGTCGTCATGGGACACGGCAGGCCCTCCGCATGAGAATGAGGGCGCATTATAGCGAGCCTTGATCGTGCTTAGAATGGCGGGCCGGGCGAGACGGGCTCGCTGGGATCATTGCGCCTCGGTGGGCGGGGCTTTGTGCGCATCACCTCGTATGGCGGGCCGGCACCTCGTTTGGCATGGCTTGCCCGCAAGCGGCGGATCCGTTTCGCCTGCCGGTTTATTGTTCCTCGGTGGGCGGCTTGGCGTGCATCACCTTGTAGATGAAGTAGGCCGCGTAGGCGCTGATCAGCAGGAAGGTGCCGATAATCACCAGCATGGACATCAGTCCCACGCTGTTGCCAAACATCAGGTTGAGCCAAAACTCCATCTCGTTCACTCCTGTCATCCTTCGATGACAGGCATGATAGATACCTCTTTGGGAGGGAGGAGATGATCTCGATCAAGTCCCTTGCTGGTTATTTAACCGCCGACAGGTTCTGTGAGCGGCCTCGCAGTTGCGGCCGCAGCCGTGCTGAGTCCAGCCCCCGTGGCAGTCATGCCGCCAGGATCACTGGGCCGCCGGCGCGGTCGCAACCCTGCCCGGCTCGGTGAGCGCCGTGATGCGCCAGCCCTGCTGCTCCAGCAGCGCGAGCAGGCCCTGCTCGCCGTAAAGATGCAGCGCCCCTACCACGATGAAGCTCTCGTTCGGCAGGGTGGACCACTTGGCCAGCCAGTTGCGGTTGCGCTCCGCCAGCAGGGTCTGCTCCAGCCAGGCCTGCAGCTTGGGGGGCGCCATCTCCTCTTTCAACAGGTTGATCAGGGTGGCTTGATCGCCGCTCTGCCATGCCGTCATCACCGCATCGAAGCCGCTCTTGAGCTCGGGCAACTCATCCAGGGTGCTCTCCAACATCAGGGTCTGATTGTCGCCGACGCTGGCGAGGTAGCCGAGCTGCTCGAGCAGCGTCTCGAAGCCGACGATGGGCTTGCCGCTCTCGCTCGCCCGCTTGGCGAAGTGCTGATCCACCCCGAATTCACCGCGATAGCCGGTGCGCTCCAGCGCCGCCTGGGTCAGGGTGATGGCCGCAAACCAGGGTCGCAGCGGTGCCAGCATGGTCTCGGTCAGCCCGTTCTGGCCGGCGGCGATCAGGGTGCGTCTATACAGCTCGGGCGGCACATGATCCTTGAGCGTCTTGCCGTCCACCAGTCGGGTGATGGAGCCCATCTCCTGCCACTGCTCCTGGCTGATGTTGGTCATGTTGACCTCCATCACCAGGGCGCGGCTCTGCTGCCAGGCCCGCTCGACGGGCTCGGGCAGGGGGTAGAGCGAGGGCTTGCCCGCATGAATGGAGCCCAGCAACCAGTGCTGCTCGTTGCCCTTGCTGATGCGATAGAAGGCCGGATCCGCGAAGGCTTGCAGCGGCAGCAGCAGGCACAGCAGGAAGGAGAACAGCGTACGATGAAATCTCATGGGACACCTTATGTGAGGGGATGGCTTCTCTTCAAAGCAATAAGCCCTATGATAAGTCCTCATTTGTCACAGCCAAGAGGTTTCCCATGCCCCACCTTCGTTTTCGGGCAGTTTCTGTCGACACCCTGCAGCAGATAAGCCGCCCCTTGCTGGCGGATCTCTGCGCCCTGACCGGCGGCAAGCCGGAGTTTGTCACCCTGGAGTGCGTCGACAGCATCCGGGTACGCGACGGCGAGCGCGAGGTGGGTTCTCCGTTCGTGGAGCTGGTCTGGTTCGAGCGCCCGCAGGAGCTGCAGGATGCCGCCGCGGCGCTCATCACCCGCCATCTGAAGGCGGTGCTGGGGGAGCAGACCTATGTGGTGGTGCAGGTGCTGCCGATCGTCAAGAGCCACTACTACAGCGATGGCCAGCACTATTGAGGAAGAGGGTAAACCAGGTCGGCGCTTCGGCGCTTCGGGGCCGCGACGCGGCCCGGCTTGCTGGATGCCCATGGCCGCTCACGGGATCACACCGACTTGCCGAGGATCCGGTCAAGCCAGCGGCTCGGCAGCAGGCGGCGCAGCACAGTAAACAGCTTGGTCGGCAGGGTGACAGGGTAGCGATGCTTCGGGCGCTTGTTCTGCAGCGCATGCAGCAGCGGTGGTATGCAGGCCTCGCTCGACAGGGTGAAGCCGCTGGTGGCCCCCTCCTTCTCCAGCCGGGTCAGGGTCTGGCGATAGGCGCCCTGATGGCGGCTCTGGGCCGGGTCTATGTGGCGCACGAAGGCGTCGCGGGCATTGGCCCGAAAACGGGTGTCGATGGGGCCTGGCTCGATCAGGCTGATGTGCACGCCGCTGCCCTCGAGTTCTAGGCGCAGGGTGTCGGTGTAGCCTTCCAGCGCGAACTTGCTGGCGTTGTAGGCGCCGCGATACTTCATGGCCACCAGGCCGAGTACCGAGCTGTTCTGCACTATGCGTCCCTCACCAACGGCCAGCATGGCCGGCAGCACCTGACGAATGAGATGGTGCCAGCCAAACAGGTTGGTGTCGAACTGGGCGCGCAGCGCCTCGGTGGGCAGGTCTTCCAGCGCGCCGGGCTGGCCGTAGGCGCCGTTGTTGAACAGCCCGTACAGGCGACCCCCGGCCAGTGCCAGTGCCTCTGCCGCCCCCCGCTCTATGCTGGCGGTGTCCGCCAGATCCAGCTGCACCGCCAGCAGGCCCTGCTGCCGCAGCTGTGCCACATCCTCGGCCTTGCGGGCGGAGGCGATCACGGTGAAGCCGTGGGCACCGAGCGCCTTGGCGGCGGCGAGGCCGATGCCGCTGGAGCAGCCGGTGATAAGCACGAAGGGGTGGGGCATTGGGGTCATCCTGATTGGCGGCCAGCAGATGGCCGAAGCGGGCATGGTAGCCTGAGCGCCACCAAAAACAAAACCGGGCCATGTGGCCCGGTTTGCTGGCAGAACATCGTCCTGATTACAGGATGGTGAACGGCATGATGATGTGGAACTTGACGTCATGCTCGGAGCTGAACATGTTCGGGTAGTACCAGCTGCCCTTGTCGTCCTGTTCGTTGTTGTAATCGGTGTAGTGCAGCTTGAACAGCGTGCCCTTCAGCTTGCCATCCTGCACCGTGTACATGACGTCGAAGTTGAAGGCCCACTCTTTGCCCGGCTCGAGGGTACCATCGCCGTTGTTGGCATCCCAACCGTAGGCACCGGAGACACCGGCGGCCCAGCCTGGAGCACCGACCAGATCATCCAGCGTGCGGCTGGTGCCGAAGAACACGGCCTTCTCTTCGTTATGGTTCCAATCTGAGCGGGAATCCCACCAGATCTCGTTCGCACCCTGGGAGTTGCCGTAGCCGCGGGTCAGACGGGGCAGGTAGTTGCCCAGATCCCCTTCGGCCTTGGTGTACAGCCCTTCCAGGCGGAAGGAGTAAGGACCGGCGCCCCAGCTGGCGGTCATGGCTTGTTGCCAGGCCAGGCCGTCATAGTCTTCGTTCTCGGTGTCGGAACCGTAGAACTGGTAGCTGGTGTTCAGGCCACCCAGTACGTCAAACTTGTGGGCCAGCTTGAAGTGGTAGCTGTCCATGTAGCCTTCGGCCTGACCGAAGGAGCCGGTGACGGCGGTGCCATTGTCGAAGGTGTAGCGGGCCGCCAGACCGTGGATGTAGTCGATCTGGTTCTCATCGGAGAAGGGATCGCTGGCATAGGGGTTGCTCTTGGAGAAGCCGGCGGTGTTCTTGAACCAGGGCGCCTTGTATTCGTCGGCGATGGCGTAGGTCAGGTAGAGCTTGCCGAAGTTACCCTCGATCTGGCCACCACGGTAGGTACCGGGTTGATAGGACCAGTTGACGCCGATCACACCCGGCACATACAGCTGGGTGTAACCGCCTTTGGCCGTCACGGCGCCATCCATGAACTTGAGTTTCAGGGCGGCGGTGGAGAGGCTGAAGCCATTCTCGGGAACACCGTCACCACCTGAACCCCACTGGTCGCCCCAGAAGGAGAATTCGTTCTCTTCGTTGACCGGGTTGCTCTCGTCAACGGCCAGGTCATAGGCACCGAAACCGCCCACATCCAGACCCACCATGTCCCAGGCATAACCGGAGTTGTAGTTCAGGGCGGCTTGGGTGGTGGCATGGCTCAGGTTGGAGTGGTACTTGCCATCCTGACCGGGACCGGCTTGTACGCGGTCACGCTCACGCTGGAAGTAGAACAGGCCGCCGGTCAGCTTGCCTTCATCGAGGAAGGCCTCGTAGGATTTGCCGTATTCCGGGCTCATCATGTCCTGGGCGGCCAATGCCATTCCGGGGGCGAGCAGCGCCGTAACCACAGCGGCACTCAACGCGGCGCGCTTGAAGATCACTTTTTCCATTTTGTATTGCTCCTGATTTTATGGACTTAGCTTTTTTGTCCGGCAGTCAGGCAAAGGCCCGCCGCTCGGTAATGGCATTGCAATCAAAACCCCGTAGGGCAAAAAAGAAATACTTGTCTATGTGTGCCGCCATTCCCGGGTGCCTTGGCGCCTCTCGGTGAAGGGCAGTCTGTTCTTTACAGTCTTTATTTTTTGAGTACCGACCCTTGGCGATCGGACACCACCAAGAGTACGTTCGCGGTGCGAAATATCAATGTAAAGTTCCCCCGAAGTTTCAAAAATATGACCGAGTGCAAATAATCATGATTCTTGGTGTGGGCACTCCCAGCCCTCTCATGGCGGCGATGACAGCGTTATCACGCGGGATTCCCCGTTGTCGTGCTCGGATCTCGCGCTGAAGGCAGAACTTTCTTTGTTAACCTGGTGGTAACAGATAATTTTGTGTCACAAAAAAAGATATGCCGAACGTCGGGGGCGAGAGAAGGTGATCGAAGGGTGTCGTTATGCGCCCATTTGCGAGGGGATCGGATCGGGCTCGGATGGGAGGTGCGGGCTGGGCTTGGACATGGGCGAGCAAGCCTGCTGCAAGGGGGAGCGCAGGCCCGAGCCGCACGGGGCGCGGCTCGGGTTGGCGCCTTAAATCAGGTCTGGATGGATGTGGCTGGCCGGGCCTATGCCGGGATAGACCCAAACCCTGATGACCCGATCAAGCCTGACCCAGGATGCGGGGGATCTGCTGGGCCTGGTGGTGAATGTGTTGCGACACCTGCACCGAGAGCTGGCTGCCCTGGCGGGCGTGCTGGCTGATGCGGCCGATCAGGGTGGCGAAGCTGGCCAGCCGGTGCTCCTGGCTCCTGGCGTTGCTGGCCCCCTGCAGGGCGATGACGGCGGTGCTGCGCGCCATCTCCCGCACCGTCTGGGTGGTCTGGCGCAGCTGCTCGGCCTGCTGGCGCTGGCCGCTGGCCTCGCTGGTGATGCGGCTCAGCACGGTCGCGAGCTGATCCCCCGCCTGGGTGAGGCGAGCCAGGATCTCGGTGATCTGGCCGAGGGAGCGCTGGGTGTCGGCCGACAGGTGGCGAACCTCGTCGGCGACCACCGCGAAACCGCGTCCCTGCTCGCCGGCGCGGGCCGCCTCGATGGCGGCATTGAGCGCCAGCAGGTTGGTCTGCTGGGCGATGTGGCCGATGACATCGACGATGGCGGTCACGTCGTCCACCGAGCGCTTGAGCTGCACCAGGGCGCCACTGCTCTCGTCGATGGCGAGGCCGGTCTGGGCGGTGGCGGCCAGCATGCCCCCCACCAGCCGCTCGCTCTGGCTCATGGAGTGTTCGTTGTGCTGGGCGTGCTGCGCTATCTCGGCGGCCACCAGGTGTACCTCGCTGGCGAGCTGGTTCAGCTCGTTCATCATGCTGTCGCTCTCGTCCACCACCTGCTCCGTGGTGCGGGTGCTGTGATGGATCTCCTGCACCTGATCCACCATCTCCTGCAGGCTCAGGGAGACGCTCGACAGCTGGATCGCCTTCTGTTGCTGATCCTGCTGCAGGCGCAGGATCAGGCGGTTGTAGCTCGCGACTATGTCCCCCAGCTCGTTGCGCTCGCGCCCCGCCGGCAGCAGCTGTGCCTCGCCGGTGGCATCGAGTTGCAGGAAGGCGCCGCGCAGCTGCAACAGGGGCCTGACCAGCCAGCGCCGTTGCACCAGCGCAAACAGCAGGGCCACCCCTACCAGGCAGAGCGCCAGGGAGCCGAGGATGGTGGCGAGCTCCCGGTTCACATCCTGACGGGCGGCGGCGAGCCGCTCCCCCATCTGGCTGCCGGCCTGCAGCAACTGATCTATGTCCTGCTGCACCCTCTGGCGGGCAGCCTGTTGCTGCTGCAGCGCCTTGCGGCTGTTGTCCAGCTCCTGCGGGTAGCGCTTGAGCAGGGAGACCAGCTCGCGGCGCGGCTGCTCGCCAAGCTCATGGCGCACCGGCTCCCCCAGGCTGAAGTCGTCGGCCGGCGCCTCCTCAAACAGCCCGAGCGGCGGCAGCCTGGTCAGGCTGTCCGCCTGTTTTTGCAGGGCGGCCAGCTCGAACTGCAATCCGGTCAGCAGCGTGGGACTGGCCTGCGCCATGTAGTTCTGGCGCAGGTGGGCCAGTCCCGGCAGGCTCGCCAGTATGTCGGCCGCTCCCTGGCGGTATCGATCGGCGCTGGCAGGATCCGCCCCAGCCGCGCCCTGCTGGCCATAGCGCAGCAGGGCCTTGGCGTGGGCGGTCAGCTCGTTCTCGGCATTTTGCAGCAGCCACTCGCGGTTGCCGGAGAGCTTGCCCGCCGCCAGGTAATCGCCGTCGATGCGTGTGCCCATCCGCTCGAGCAGGGCGCGCAGCGGGGTGCTCGGTGACGCCTCCTGCCGCGCCAGCTGGCCGAGTGCCTGCTTGCGGATCCCCTGGGCTTCGGCCAGGCGCAGCGGATCGCCGCTGTCGAGGTAGTCGCGCAACTTGCCCTGCAGCGGGCCGGTCAGTTGTTGCTGCAGGCGCTCGTGCTGTCGCTGGGCTTGCTCGGTCTGCTGGAGTCGCTGCCAACCATGAAACAGGGCGGCGGCTTGCACGCCGGCGACCAGCAGCAGAACGAGGGAGGAGAGGGTGGCGTAATGGGCTATTTTCACATCAGATTCCTGCTTGAACCACGCGATGGGCTGGAGCTTAAGCAGGAGTGATGGCGTTTTTATGACAGGGGGGCGGGGGCCTTGCCAGCCTTGGGGGCGCGGGCCAGCAGGCCGAGCAGGGCGCCGCCCATGATGAGGGCCCCCGCCAGCAGATGGCGCGGGGTGAGCTGCTCGCCGTTGAGCCAGACCAGCAGCAGGGTGCTCAAGAGTGGCGTCAGATAGGCCAGCGCGCCGATGCGGCGCGGATCCCCGTCCCGCAGCGCCAGGTACCAGGTGACGAAGGCCGCCCCCATGGGGCCGAGCGCCAGCCCCACGATGAGCAGCCAGTCCGCCTGCGGGATCTGGTCGAGCGGTAGCGGCCCCTCCAGCCCCCAGGCGAGCAGCAGCGCCAGCAGCCCGGCGGGCAGGCAGGCGGCGGCCGTGACCACGGCGGGGGCGGGGGGCAGGCGACGGGAGAGCACGGAGTAGGCGCCCCAGACGATGGCGGCGCCGAGCGCCAGCAGGTAACCGGTCAGGTGGGTCTGCTGCAGTTGCAGCTTGCCATCGACCATCACCAGCACGGAGCCGGCGAGGCCGAGCGCCCCGGCCAGCAGGTGACGCGGATGCAGCGGATGGCCCGGCAGCAGCAGCGGCGTGAACAGGATGATGCACAGCGGCCACAGGTAGTTGATAAGGTTCGCCTCCAGCACGGGGGCGTGGCGAAAGCTCATGAACAGCAGCAGGTGGTAGAGCAGCAGGGCCGTGATGGTCACCAGCCAGGTGACGGGGCGGGCCCGCCACTGGCGCCAGAACGGCAGGGCGCCCGCGCCGCAGAAGAACAGCACCAGCCCCACCAGCACCAGCGGCGAGACGCTGGTGATCCGGGAGGTGAGCGCCGCGAGCGAGGCCCACAGCAGTATGGTGACCAGGGCCAGTCCGGTGGACTTGTCCCACCAGGAAACAGCAGACATCCGACACTCCTTTGCAAGATGAACGAAAAAGAGGGCCAGTCTAGCAGACTGGCCCTCCCTTGGCTGCGGCCTCTTAGGCGCGCCTTGCCGATAACCCCTAGTGCTCGGCCCAGCTTCCATCGTCATGGGATCAGCTTGAGCAGGCGGCCGTTGCCGGCATCGGTCAATAGATAAAGGGCACCGTCCGGCCCCTCCTTGACGGTGCGGATCCTTTCCCCGAGATCGGTCAGCAGCCGCTCCTCCGAGAGGATCTTGTCCCCCGCCAGGCGCAGGCGCAACAGGGCCTGGCCACGCAGGGCGCCGACGAACAGATCCCCCCGCCATGCCTTGAACAGCTCGCCCCGATAGAAGGTCATGCCCGAGGGGGCGATGGAGGGAACCCAGACCCAGAGCGGTGGCACCATGCCCGCCGCCGCCGTGCCCGAGCCTATCTTGCCACCGCCATACTCCTCGCCGAAGGTCACCTTGGGCCAGCCGTAGTTGTGGCCGGGCAGGATGAGGTTGACCTCATCCCCGCCCTGGGGGCCGTGCTCGTGGGCCCAGAACTGCTGGCTGCCGGGGCGCAGCGCCGCCCCCTGCATGTTGCGATGGCCCAGGCTCCAGATCTCGGGCAGGGCGCCCGGCTCCTTGACGAAAGGATTGTCGACGGGTACCCGGCCATCCCGGTGCAGGCGCACCGTCTTGCCGAGGTGGTTGTCCAGGCTCTGGGCCCGCTCCCGCTCGGTGAAGCGATCCCCCAGGGTGATGTAGAGGTAGCCGTCATCGGTCAACAGCAGGCGGGAGCCGAAGTGGGCGCCGCCGGCGACCTTGGGCACCTGACGAAACAGCAGTTGCCAGTCGACCAGGCTGTCTTTCTGCAGCCGGGCCCTGGCCACGGCGGTGCCGGCGCCCCCCTCGCCGGGCTCGCTGTAGCTCAGATAGAGCCAGCCCTCCTGGTCCAGGGCGAGATCGAGCAGGCCGCCCTGGCCCGCGTTGGCGATGGGCGGCAGGCCGGCGATGACGTGGCGCTGGCCTTTGGCGTCGATGCGCAGCAGGCGGCCGGGGCGCTCGCTGATCAGCAGCTCCCCCTCGGGCAGGAAGGCCAGCCCCCAGGGGTGGGCCAGCCCGTCCACCAGCGGCACCAGGGTCAGCGCCCGTACCGGGGTCACCAGGCAGATCAGCAGCAGTGCAAGCAGTCGCAACAAGGGACTTCTCCTCTCTCGAATGGCTGGATGCCGGGCGGGCCAGCGGGGATGGTCGCTGAAGTATAGGGAGGGAGGTTGCAAAGAGTCGGAAACAACAAGCCCCTGCGCGGGCAGGGGCTTAGGCGTTGACACTGTCGGCTGACGCTTAGAGGCCGAACGTCTCCTGCAGCTCCTGCATGTCCCGCGCGCTGACCCCTTCAGGTTCGAAGCCGCTGGCGAGGCACATCAGGTGCAGCTTGGCGCCCTTGTTCGCTACGTCGACGAAGTCGAATGCCATCAGCGCATCGATGCCGGTGGCCACGGCGCCGTGCTTCTCCCAGATCGCCACATCATGCTGACGCAGGGCGGCGGTGGTGCCGTCCGCCATGGTCTGGCTGCCGGGCATGCAGTAGGGCACCACTGCGATGCCGCGGGGCACGAAGGCGCGCACCTCCGGCAGCATCTTCCAGCAGGCATGGGTGTAGGACGCGCTGTCGCGGGCGTAATGCGGATGGTGGGAGAGGGCGATCAGCTCCAGCGGGTGGGTGTGGACCACGCAGCGGTCGGCGGCGCCCCGGCGTTGCTTGTCCATGATGATCTCCACGTGGGAGATGAACTCGCTGGTCGGCCGGTAGTCGTGCAGGCCGCGGCCGCCCCACAGGATGTGATAGCCGCGGGCCTCGTCATCGATCCGCAAGACACAGCCCGCGAGATCCGGGTTGCGCAGCTCGCGGATCCGCTCGCCGGTGCCCTTGACGAAGAACAGGTGACCGGCGCTGTCGGCCGGGAAGGCCCCCTCGCCGCCCACCATGGAGAGCGGGCAGTGGGGATAGCCGCTCAGATCGGTCGGCGCCGGCCCGAAGATGTCGGTGAGATCGACCGAGATGTTGCCGCCATTGCGCTCGGCCCACTCCCGTTGCCACAGGTAGGCGGACACCTCGACCACCTTCTCGATTTCAGCCAGCACGGCCGCATTGAATTCAATCTGCTGCATCATTCCCTCTACTCGCATTGTGAAGCTGGAGCCACTGTAGCGGGGGCTGGTGGGGCGGGCCTCAACGAGGCAGCCAAGGCCGGGGAGGAGTTGGCCGGATTTTCAAGAAGCGGGAAATGGGCTGTAAAAACGCCGCCCTGGGCAGGCGGCGTAGTGGGTGCGATTGGCTAGAGGCTCGGCTCAGAAGGCGGCCTGATAGAGCGCCAGCAGCTCGGCCTTGCTGGCCGGTCTCGGCGCGCAGCCGGAGCAGGGGTCAGCTTCGGCTGCATCGACCCAGCCCGGCAGATCCTCTGGCCGGATGCCGAGCTCACGCAGGCCGGAGGGGATGCCGACCCGGCTGGAGAGCGCCCGGATGGCCTCGATGGCGGCGTGGGCTGCGGCCTCCTCGCTCAGGGCGCCGGTGTCGACTCCCATGGCGGCCGCTATCTCGGCGAAACGCGCCGTCCTGACCTGCAGGTTGAACGCGCAGACCACCGGCAGCAGGATGGCATTGCAGACGCCGTGGGGCAGGTTATGGGTGGCGCCCGGCTGGTGGGCCAACGAGTGCACATAGCCGAGCCCGGCGCTGTTGAACGCCATGCCGGCGAGGAACTGGCCGTGCGCCATCATCTCGCGTGCGGTGAGATCCTGGCCGTCTGCCACCGCCTGCGGCAGGTATTCGGCGATCAAGCGGATAGCGGCGAGGGCCGAGTGATCGGTCAGCACGTGGGCACCGATGGAGACATAGGCCTCGATGGCATGGGTCAGTGCGTCCATGCCGGTGGCGGCGGTCACGGCGGCCGGCAGCCCTGTCATCAGGGTAGGATCGTTGACCGCCACCTCGGGGATCAGGGCCGGATCTATGATGACCATCTTCACCTTGCGCCCGGTGTCGGTGATCACCGCGTTGCTGGTCACCTCGGCGGCCGTGCCCGAGGTGGTGCTGACGCACGCCATGAAGGGGCCGCGGTGGACGACCTTGCCGATCCCCTCGAACGCATGGATCGGCTTGCCGGGGTTGGCCACCAGGGCGCGGATCGCCTTGGCGGTATCCATGGCGCTGCCGCCGCCAAAGCCGATGAGGGCATCACAACCTCCCTCCTGCCAGCTCGCCAGCGCCGCCTCGACGACCCTGTCGGTCGGGTTGGCCAGGACGCCGTCGAAGATCACCGGGTTGAACCCCTGATCGCGCAAGGCGGCGAGCAGAGCATCCAGCAGGCCGAACGTCAGCAGCGCCTGCTCGGTCACTATCAGTGGTCGGCGGGCGGGTTGCTGGCTCATCAGCACGACCAGATCCTGGATGGCGCCGCGGCCCGAGAGGCTGAGTTGGGGCAGACAGAGTGTGAAGCTCATGATCAATATCTCCTTGGGAATGAAATTAGGGAGATATTAAGCCTGTCAGGGCGGATGACCTTGAAGAGACAGCCAGCATAAATAATATATTGGCAGTGAGTTGAAGATTATTTATAGCGCTTTCGATATTGCAGTGGGGTTGCTTCAAATACATGATGAAACTTGCTCGAGAAATAATTTCCATCATTGAATCCGCTTTCGAACGCGATCTCGGTCACGGATTTTTCGGTATGACTGAGCAACCAGGAGGCGCGGCATAATCTGAGCCGGCCAAGATAGTTATTGGGCGTCAAACCCGTGTGTTCCTGTATTTTCCGATTCAGGGTGCGCAGCGGAATGGTGAAGCGCTCGGATAATTCACTCCAGTCGATCTCTTCCCGATAATTTTCATCGAGATAGCTGATGAGGGACGATAGCCGCGCCTGATCGGCCTCCCCCTGCTCGCCGGTCAGGGCGCGCTGCTGGGTGCGCCAGAGCAGCACCGCCAGCTGGCTGAACAGGGCCTCGATCATCACCGGAGAGCAGGCATCCCGCCGATCGCTCTCCTGCGCTATCTGGCCCAGCAGGGTCTCGCTATGGGCCTGCAGATGGGCGGGCAGGCGCAGCACCCCGCTCCCCGGGTGGCAGCTGGTCTGCAGCATCTGCTCCAGATCGCCGGCAAGGTGGAATCCTTCTGGCCGGAACAGCACATTGGTCAGGCAGAGATCCTTCATCTGATCGAACATGTGGGCATCGTCCTCCCGCAGGTAGAACACGCTGCCCCGGCTGATGTGTACCGCACTGCCGTCCGTGATGTGGATGGCGCAGCCAGACTTGATCAGCACCAATTCATGAAACGAATGGCAGTGCTCCGGGAAGGGCTCCTGAGGGGCACGCGGTAACACGCTGATGATCCGGTTCTGGTCAAAGAAGTCGGTCTGCTGCAGACGAAACATGATCGGACTCTTCATGAAGGGATGCTCAGTGAATACGCGCATAGAGGGCGCAGGGTCAAATTGGCAGAGTGTTTTCCGTGAGGCCTTTCACAGTTATCCGTTATTTATTTAACGGCCAGCTTCAATTGTTTCCTGCCATGGAAATTAAATTTGAACTGACTCACAGTTTTATATCGGCAACGGACTTTCTCGATTTTTATGCCAGTCGTTCCTTTTTTATGGCCTTGGGAGAAAGGTGGTGAATAATTCAGAAACATAAAGTGACGACATCGAGAATTATGGAGTCGATTCGATGTCAGTCAATATTGCAGCAGTGGATTTGGGTGCCTCCAGCGGGCGAGTAATATGGGCCCGCTATGATCCGGTCACACAAGATATCGCCATGCAGGAGATGCACCGCTTCGCCAACGGCATGGTGCAGATCGACGGGCAGGATTGCTGGGAGCCGGAGCGCCTCTTCTCCAACATTCTGCACGGGCTGGAAAAAATCGATGCCGCCGGTGTGCGACTCGACGCGGTCGGCATCGACGCCTGGGGCGTCGACTTCGTGCTGCTGGATGCGGCCGGCAAGATGCTCGGCGAGGCGGTGGCCTATCGCGACGATCGCACCGACGGCGTGCCGGAGCGGCTGTGGCAGCAGTTGCCACGGGAGGCCATCTACCGCCGCAGCGGCATCCAGTTTCTGAAATTCAACAGCCTGTACCAGGTCCGGGCGCTGCTTGACGAGCAGCCGGCCTGGCTGGCCCAGGCCGCTCGCCTGCTGCTGATCCCGGACTACCTGCACTACCGCCTGAGCGGCGAGCTGAGCTGCGAATTCACCAATGCCTCCACCAGCCAGCTGGTCAACGCCCGCAGCCGTGACTGGGATCCCGATCTGCTGGCGCTGATCGGGGAGGGGGCCAACTGGCTGCAACCCATCACGGCCCCCGGCACCCGGCTGGGGCACTGGACCAGCCCCTCCGGCCATCAGGTCAGCGTCATCCTGCCCGCGACCCACGACACCGGCTCGGCCATAGTCGCCACCCCGCTGGCCGGGAGTGGGGCCGCCTACATCAGCTCCGGCACCTGGTCACTGGTCGGGGTCGAGCGCCAGGCCCCTATCACCGACGAGGCCGCAGAGGCGGCCAACCTGACCAACGAAGGGGGGGTGGAGGGCACCTGGCGTCTGCTCAAGAACGTCATGGGGCTCTGGCTGGTGCAGCGGCTGCAGGCACTGTGGCCCAGCCAGAGCTTCGCCACCCTGGTGGCACAGGCCGAGCAGGCCATGCCCTTCGCCTACCTCATCCACCCCAACGATGAGCGCTTCCTCAATCCCCCCTGCATGCGTACGGCGATCCAGCAGTTCTGTCAGGAGACGGGGCAGGGCAGGCCGCAGACGGCGGGGGAGCTGGTGCGCTGCGTGCTGGACAGCCTGGCGCTCTGCTACGACCGGGTGCTTGGCGAGCTGGAGGCCGTCACCGGCGAGCCCATCACGACACTGCACATCGTCGGGGGGGGCTCCCAGAATCAACTGCTCAACCGCCTCTGCGCCGACATCTGCCAGCGCACCGTGCTGACCGGGCCGGTGGAGGCCTCGGCGCTCGGCAACATCGGCTGGCAGCTCAAGGGGCTGGGCCTCTTGCAGGATCTGGCGGACGTGCGCCGGCTGATCCGCCACAACACCCGCATCGAAACCCTGGAACCCTGTGAGATCCCGCAGCTGGATCGCCACCGGAAACACTTTGCCGCGCTCTGTGCGCACAGCCATTCAGATACCTTAATCGAGGAAGTTGTATGAACCCGAATATTGAAACCGCCTTCGCCCTGGCCAAACAGCAATATGCCGCGCTCGGCGTCGACGTCGACCAGGCGCTGGCGACCCTGGCCACCATTCCCGTCTCCATGCACTGCTGGCAGGGGGATGACGTCGGTGGCTTCGAGGCCGAGGCCGGCGATCTGACCGGCGGCATCCAGGCGACCGGCAACTACCCGGGCAAGGCCCGCAACGCCACCGAGCTGCGACGGGATCTCGACCTGGCGATGTCGCTGATCCCCGGGGCCAAACGCCTCAACCTGCACGCCATCTACCTGGAGTCCGAGGTCCCGGTGGCGCGCGACCAGATAGAGCCGAAGCACTTCGCCAACTGGGTGAACTGGGCCAATGCGAAGGGGATTGGGCTCGACTTCAACCCCAGCTGCTTCTCTCACCCGCTGAGTGCCGATGGCATGACACTGGCGCACCCGGATCCCGAGATCCGCCGCTTCTGGATCGATCACTGCAAGGCCAGCCGCCGCGTCTCCGCCTCCTTCGGCCAGGCGCTGGGTACCCCCTCGGTGATGAACATCTGGATCCCGGACGGCATGAAGGATCTGCCTGCCGACCGGCTGGGGCCCCGCCAACGCCTGATGGCCGCCCTGGACGAGGTGCTGGCCGAGCCGCTGGACGAGGCCCATCACATCGATGCGGTGGAGAGCAAGCTGTTCGGCATAGGTGCCGAGTCCTATACCGTCGGCTCGAACGAGTTCTACCTGGGCTATGCCAGCTCCCGCGACATCGCGCTCTGCCTGGATGCCGGCCACTTCCACCCCACCGAGGTCATCAGCGACAAGATCAGCGCGGCCTCCCTGTTCGTCCGCCACCTGCTGCTGCACGTCAGCCGCCCGGTGCGCTGGGACAGCGACCACGTGGTGCTGCTGGACGACGAGACCCAGGCCATCGCCAACGAGATAGTGCGCAACGATCTGCTGGCACGGGTGCATGTCGGGCTCGACTTTTTCGATGCCTCCATCAACCGCATCGCGGCCTGGGTCATCGGCACCCGCAACATGAAGAAGGCGCTGCTGCGCGCCCTGATCGAACCCATAGCCCTGCTGCGTCAGGCCGAGCAGCAGGGGGATTACGCCACCCGTCTCGCCCTGATGGAAGAGACCCGCAGCCTGCCCTGGCAGGCGGTCTGGGACTATGCCTGTGCTCAGGAAGGGGTACCGGTCGGTACCGACTGGCTGGCGGTGGTCAAGGGTTATGAGACCGAGGTGCTGTCGGCGCGTCGCTGATGGGGCATCAGGCACCCGGCCTGTGCCGGGTGTCATAAAAACAACAAAAACAGCTCGGTAGCCCGCCGGAACGCTTTCCCCCGGCGGTCAGCCGCAACACAATCGTACCCATACAAGGAAGATCTTATGTCTGCTATCGCATCAGGAATCGGTTGGCACCTGGTTGGCGCCGCCTCCGCCGCCTCCTTCTATGCCCCCCTCAGCAAGGTCAAGAAATGGTCGTGGGAGACGACCTGGGCCCTGGCCGGCCTCTTCTCCTGGATCCTGCTGCCCTGGTTCGTCACCTCCCTGCTGATCGAGGACTTCGCCTCCTTCTACAGCGTGGTGGACAGCAAGGCGTTCTGGGGCATGTTCCTGTTCGGCGCCATGTGGGGCGTTGGCAACGTCAACTATGGCCTCACCATGCGCTACCTCGGCATGTCCCTCGGCATCGGCATCGCCATCGGGGTCACTCTGGTGGTCGGCACCCTGATGCCCCCCATTCTGCGTGGCGAGTTTGGCACCCTGATCGGCACCTCCAGCGGCCAGATCACCCTGTCGGGAGTGCTGGTCGCCCTGGTCGGCATCGGCATCGTGACTTGGGCCGGTCACCAGAAGGAGCAGAGCCTGGGCACGGCGACCAAGGAGTTCAACCTGAGGAAGGGGCTCGGCCTCGCGGTCATGTGCGGCATCTTCTCGTCGGGCTTCGCCTTCGGGCTGGAGGCGGCAGCCCCCATCAAGCAGGCCTCGCTGGCGCTGGGCATAGACCCTCTCTATGCCATGCTGCCGAGCTACGGCATCATCATGGGCGGCGGTGCCATAGTGAACATGGCCTTCTGCTTCATCCGCCTGGCCACCCGCCCCGAGCTGTCGCTGCGCAAGGATCTGGCCCAGCCACTGCCGAGCCTGCTGATCAACGGCCTGCTGGCCGCTACCGGTGGCATCATGTGGTACCTGCAGTTCTTCTTCTATGCCTGGGGTGAGGCGAGCATTCCCGAGCACCTCTCCTTCGTGAACTGGATGCTGCACATGAGCGGCTACGTGCTCTGCGGTGGGATCGTGGGGTTGCTGATGGCGGAATGGAAAGGGGTAGGGACGCGCCCGGTGCGCATTCTCTGCATCGGCATGCTGGTGATCGTCGGGGCCGCCAACCTGGTTGGCATGGGCATGGCGTGAGGAGCGACAAGATGATCCGCAAGGCATTTCTGATGTCGGTTCACCCCGGCTGCGAGACGGAATACCGCCGTCGTCACGATGAGATCTGGCCAGCCCTGGCCGAGACCCTGAAGGCACATGGGGCCAGCAACTACAGCATCTTTCTCGACTCCAAGAGCTGCCAGCTGTTTGCCTACGTCGAGATAGAGGACGAGGCACGCTGGGAGGCGGTGGCGGACACCGCCATCTGCCGGGAGTGGTGGGGCTACATGAAGAGCCTCATGCCCTCCCACCCGGATGACAGCCCGATCAGCCGGGAGCTGGTCTCGGTCTTCTGCCTGCCGTGACGCGACAGGAGCAGGGTTCATCCTGATTGGAACGGGACGCGCGAGCGTCCCGTGTTTCGTTGTGGCGGCTCAGGCGTCGGCTACTGCGGCGCGCCCGTCACCTATCTCGAGGCATTCAGCCCGGCGCAAGGCGGGGCGCGTACACTTCATGGTATGACGAGACATAGTCGGCACGCCCAGGCGAGCGGCTATGGCCGTCGGTTGGCAACGGGCCTCTTTGAGCGCCGTTGCAACATCAGGGCCCGATCAGGCCAGCGATCATGGAGGATATGATGTCATCACCCGCGTCGGCGCCAAGGCGCTCCCTGTCCGATCTGCTGGCCGGCGTCACCGCGTCGGCGGTCGTGCTGCCCAAGGCCATGGCCTATGCCACCGTGGCCGGTCTGCCGGTGGCGATCGGTCTCTACACCGCCTTCGTTCCCATGTTGCTCTACGCCCTGCTGGGCTCTTCCCGGGTGCTCAGCGTCAGCTCCACCAGCACCCTGGCGATCCTGACCGCGACCCAGCTCGGGGTGGTGGTGCCGGATGGCGATCCCGGCCAGCTGCTCATTGTGACGGCCACCCTGACCCTGCTGGTGGGGGCCATGCTGATGCTGGCGGCGGTGCTGCGGCTCGGCTTCGTGGCGAACTTCATCTCCCTGCCGGTGCTGGTGGGGTTCAAGAGCGGCATCGGGCTGGTCATCATCCTCGATCAGCTGCCCAAGTTGTTCGGGGTGCACATCCAGAAGGAGAACTTCTTCATGGATCTCTACCACCTGGGGCAGGCCTTGCCCGAGACCTCCTGGCTGACGCTGGGGGTCGCCCTCGTCACCCTGGTGGTGCTGGTGTTCATGGAGTGGCGTTTCCCACACTCCCCGGCTCCCTTGCTGGGGGTGGGCATCGGCATAGCGCTGGTGTGGGGCTGGGGCTTGAACGAGGCAGGGGTCGCCATCGTCGGGGCCATTCCCACCGGCCTGCCCAGCCTGACGATGCCGGATCTGGAGCTGGTGCTGCAGCTGCTGCCGGGGGCTGCGGGGATAGCGCTGATGAGCTTCACCGAGACCATAGCCGCCGGCCGGGCCTTCGTGGGGGAGGGGGAGCCCGAGATCAATCCGAACCGCGAGCTGGTGGCCACCGGGCTGGCCAACCTGGGCGGCGCCTTCTGCGGCAGCATGCCGGCGGGGGGCGGCACCTCCCAGACCGCGGTGGTCCGCTCCGTCGGGGGGCTGAGCCAGTGGGCCTCCGCCGTCACGGCCGCGATGGCGCTGGCCACCATGATCTTCCTCGCCCCCCTGCTGTCCTGGTTGCCGAACGCCACCCTGGCGGTGGTGGTCATCGTCTACTCGGTGGGTCTCATCCAGCCGGGGGAGTTTCGCAAGATAGGGCAGATCCGCATGATGGAGTTCCGCTGGGCCGCCATCGCCTGCCTGGGGGTGCTGCTGTTTGGCACCCTGCAGGGGATAGTGGTGGCGATCCTGGCCTCCCTGCTGGGGCTCGCCAGCCAGACGGCGCAGCCCCAGGTCTATGTGATTGGCCGCAAGCCGGGGGAGGATGTGCTGCGCCCGCTCGCCGAGCGCCACCCCGATGACGAGACGATCCCGGGCCTGCTGATCCTGCGGCCGGAGGGGCGCCTGTTCTTCATCAATGTGCAGTATGTGGCCGCCCAGATCCGCCAGCTGATCGAGACCCACCAGCCCGAGGTGGTGGTGCTGGACATGAGCCGGGTGCAGGATGTGGAGTACTCGGCGCTGATGATGCTGATGGAGGGGGAGCAGCATGCGCGCGCCAGGGGGGTCAACCTCTGGCTGGCCGGGCTCAATCCCGGGGTGCTGGAGAACGTGCGCCGCTGCGGTCTGGCCAGCCAGCTGGGGGCCGGCCGCATGCTGTTCAACGCCAGGGCGGCGATCCGCCAATATCAACAGGGCAAGGGGTGAGCCTTGGCTCACCCCTTGCGGCTGATCAGAAGGGTTCTGGGATGAAGCGGAACGGGTGGTCGGTGGGCTTGACCTTGCCGATCTTGCGCTTGGGCAGCTTGACCGGTTCGGCCGGCAGCTCCTCGTAGGGGATATGGGTCAGCAGGTGGGAGATGATGTTGAGCCGCACCCGCTTCTTGTCCTCGGAGCGGGCCACGAACCAGGGGGCCCAACTGGTGTCGGTGGCGACAAACATGGCATCCCGCGCCTCGGTGTAGTCATCCCAGCGATCGAATGACTTGATGTCCATCGGCGAGAGTTTCCAGGTCTTGCGACCATCGTCGATGCGATCCCGCAACCGGCGCTCCTGCTCCTCCGGGCTCACCTCCAGCCAGTATTTCAGCAAGATGATGCCCGAATCGACCATGGACCACTCCATCTGCGGCGTGCTGGCCAGGAACTTGTCGCTCGCCTCCGGGGTGCAGAAGCCCATGATCCGCTCCACCCCCGCCCTGTTGTACCAGCTGCGATCGAAGATGACGACCTCGCCGGCGGCGGGCAGATGGGGGACGTAACGCTGGACATAGAGCTGGCTCTTCTCCCGCTCGGTGGGGGCGGGCAGGGCCACGACCCTGAACACCCGCGGGCTGACCCGCTCGGTGATGGCCTTGATGGTGCCGCCCTTGCCGGCGCCGTCGCGTCCCTCGAATACGATGCACACCTTGAGCCCCTTGTGCACCACCCACTGCTGCAGCTTCACCAGCTCCACGTGCAGGCGCCGCAGCTCCTTCTCGTACTCCTTGGTGCCGAGCGCCTTGAGCTCCTCGGCCAGTACCGGCTGTTCAGGTTTGGATTTTTTTTTGCTAGCCATGATTCCCTTCTCTTGATGCGAGCCAATGAAGAATGGTCGTCTCGTCATCGACGACTCACTTCAAGAGTGTACATGACTGAATCCGCCGTGACAGGCCTGGCCGTTGAGTGTCAATCTTGTCCCTTATGCCATAGCCCCGGGATGACTAGCCGAGGCTAGTGCGGGTCAGTGCGAGGGATCCCGGGTGGGCGGCGCCAGGATAGGTGTGGGGGGGAACCACCAGCGATAGAGATCGAACCAGCCGTCGCGCTGGGCAATCACCACATCGTGCACCGGATCCCGCTGGAACAGGGCTATCTTGTTCTCGGTGAGGGGCACCCAGGCGTAGTTGACCAGCGCGTATTCCGACTGCAACTGGTTGTATTCGTTGAGGTAGGAATCCTTCTTGCCGGAGGCGTGCAGCTGGGTACGGCTGTCGATCAGGTAGATCAGCTGATTGAGAAAGGTGAGCTGGAAGCCGGTGACGCGCCACACCTCACCGCTGGCCAGCTCCTCCTGGATGACGGTCATCTTGCCCCAGCGACAGATGCCATGATAGTTGACGCCGTTGGCCGACATCTTCAGATCGTAATGGCAGCCGAAGCTGTTGATGACGAGCCCGCCCGTGCAGAGCAGGAGCAGCAGCAGGGGCGACAGCAGCAGGGCATTGCGCAGCGTGCGTTTCATGGTTCCACCCGGGGCATCAGAACTCCTTGTCCAGTTCATGGTATGAGAGTGTCAGCACCCGGTGACCCGAGATCAGGGTCAGGGTGCCGGGGGACATGGCCGCAGGGCTGTCCTTGGCCTCCATCTGGCAGAGGCTGTGGCCGGCGGCCTGCTCGCAGCGCACCCCCAGCCACTCGAAGCGCAACAGGCCCGCGGCCAGCAGGAGGCACAGCAGCAGGGCCAGATTGACATAGCACAGGGTCCTCGTTTGCTGCAGCCGATCGAGGCAGCTCAGCCAGAGCCGCTTGCCGCGTTGCCAGAGGGGTCGGGCAGAGGGGGAGTGCCACGCCGGCTCCGCCGGTTGGGGCGGTACCTGGGACCCGGCTAGCTCTGGCTGCGGCACCTGGGCCGGCTCCTGCTTGCCGCCGATGTGGCTCAGCGGGCCGCCAAGGTGCAGCGCATAGCCCTTGCGCGCCGTGCTTCGGATCTCGGCGCAGCGGGGCGAGGGGAGCAGATGGCGCCTGATGTTGGCGATGGCGACGTTCAGGGAGTTGGGGCTGATGGGGCGTCCCTGCCAGCCGGCGGCGAGCAGGGTCTCCTTGTCACAGATCTCGTCGTGGTGATCCAGCAGGTACGCCAGGATCAGGGCCTCGGCGCAGGAGAGCCGGGCCGAACTCAGGGGCTGGGGAGAGGCCGGATCGGCGCACAGGCTGAGTTCCCGCCTGTTCACATCGAAGCGATAGTTGCCGAACTGGTAGGCAGAGATGCTGCCTGCCTCCGTCTCATCCTGCATATCAACGACTCCTGTCGGGTGGCCATCTCAGCTTTGCGGGCCATGGCGTGTGGTGAGCATGTCATTTGAACATGGTTTTGGAAATAGCCGCCCGGGTTGGCGGCGCTAGGCGCCGGTGCCAAACCATTCCCGCAGACGGCACGGCGTGCGCCATGCCGATCGGGGCGAGGCAGATTACTTGTGCGATCCGGGGGCGTCGTTGACCGAAATCAGGGAATGGGCGAGCGGGCACCCGGATGGCCGTGGGGGAGTCACGCCCGCCACCGCCGGCAGGCCTGGCCAATCCCCGGGGCTGGGTACAGAGTGGGTGTTAAAAACGACAAGGGGTTGGCATCTGATGATGCCAACCCCTTGTCTTGTATGGTGTTCCCGACTGGAGTCGAACCAGTGGCCTGTCCCTTAGGAGGGGACCGCTCTATCCAACTGAGCTACGGGAACCTTGTGGCGGGCATTATACAAGAAGCCGCACTCTTTTAAACCCTTGATTCCTATTCCAATAGGGCCAGATCGCCGACTTGGACGTTAAACGGCGAATATTTGTTCTGGCTGCTGATGACGGCGCCATCCTCGAACACCTGCACCACCTCGAACAGGCCGTCGGCCGGGTTGCGCATCATGCGGGACTTGCCATAGGGGTCGACGAAGTCGGCGCTGTGCTGGATGCGGAACTGATCCCCGAGCCGGACGCCGTTGCGGCGGCCGAGGTTGATATGGGGGCCGCGCTCGTGCTGGCCCACCACCCGGGCGGTGACCGGGGCACAGCTCAGTTGGGAGACGATCTCCTGCGCCGCCTCCTGCAGCTGGTAGTTCACCTCCTGGCCGTAGCTGGACTGCCAGAATTGGCCGCTGTTGCTGCCTACCTGCTCCCGTTTGGAGAAGGTCCAGTTGGCGCGCCCCTGGTATTCCTTGCGGCTGAGCAGGCTGCCGTTGATGCCATCGAACAGGTAGAGCTGCATGCGGAAGTTGCGGATGGGATCCTGGTACCAGCTGGTCAGCTGATTGCCCTGGGGTTCGAGGGATAGGTCATCTATGCTGCCGAGCACTAGATACTGGCTGTCGGTGCGCAGGCTGAGTGCCTTGATCTCCTCGAGGGCGCTGCGATCCCCCTGTTGCAGATGGAGCGGATCGATACGCAGATTCTCGTCCAGCCACTGACGGGCAACCACTCCCTGCGGCGTGCCGGCCAGGGTCTCGAACAGGTGACGGGAGAGATCGGCCGGCATGTCATCGAGGGCGCCGGTGCTGGCCTGATCCGGATAGCGCAGCCGCAGCCTGACCAGCGTCAAATCTTTGGCGTAGTGCTGGGTCTGGCAGATCTGGCGTTCCGCCTGGATGTCAGCCTTGATCGTGATGTACATGCGGCCGTTGCGCACCTCTTCCCGTTTGAGCCGATACTGACGGATGTCGCCGCCGGAGCGGATCTGGATCTGCTCCGAGCGCAGGCTGCCATTTTCCAGGCGCTGGATGCTGGAGACGGCCGCGCCGCTCGCCAGCAGGGCCTGGCGCAGTGCATCCCGGGTCGCCTGCTCGCGAGCATAGGCCTCGTCGCCACCGAGAATGGCGGCGCTGCCCTGGGCCTCGATGATCTCGGCCCGGGCCGACAGGCTGACCAGCAGCAGGGTTAACAGCAGCGGAACTTTCATAACAGACACCTTGAATAGACGGACCGGCAAAGGCCTCCGAGTTGACGCCAGCGGCCGATACGCAGCATGACACTGGTCGGTTTGCACCCATGGTGCAAATAAAAGCAAGATCCATGCCTCATTCCAGCTCTCCGCCGTTCCTGTCCGTGCCGGTGGAGGAGAGGTGGCAGGATCCCTGGCATTCCGGCGGCTGGCGCACTCTCATCATGGGGTGGGGGGGCGGCCAGCGGGGCGGGTCCAGGCTGGTAGCAGCGCGATGACGGGCTGTCAGGCGCATTCCAGCCTCAAGTGTTGGCCGCCGCGACCGATAACAGGTCAGGTGTAGATACAGGATAGGTATCCATGAACAGATTTATCACGGCGTTGGCGCTCGTGCTGGCCCTGGCCGGCTGTGGCTCCGCCGACCCCATTAATCGGCAAAAGGGGGATCCCCAGGCTGCGCCAGGCATGGAGCTCAACTGGCTGGTGGCCCGCATGACCGAGCAACTGATGCAGCGCAAGTCCACCACGACGGTGACCGAGCCCATCGCCGTCGCCTCCTTCGTCGATCTCGATACCCTGAAGAATACGAACTGGATGGGGCTGCAGATCGAGGAGAGCTTTATTCATGAGCTCAACCGGCGCGGGGAAGTGGTGGTGGACTTCAAGACCACGGGCAACATTCAGGTGACGCAGCAGGGTGACTTCGTGATGAGCCGCAACTACCGGGATCTCTCCTCCCGTTTGCCGATCTCCCGCATCCTGACCGGCACCTTCAGCCGCAACTCGCAGGGGATCCTGGTCAACGCCCGCATCATCGATCTGCGCACCAAGATGGTGGAGACCACGGCCCAGAGCCTGATCCCGCAACAATATCTGTCCGGTGCCAGCAATTCGTTCGGCCGGGCCTCGGTCAATCGGGGTTACCTGATGCGCGGCAGCCAGGCCAGCACCAGCGGCCACCTGGTCAATCTGACCCCCTGACAAGGAGTGAATGCAATGAAAGTCCTGTTTGGTGGCCTGCTGGCCCTGCTGCTGACGGCGTGCGCCAGCGATAACTACGTGGTGGATTACGGGACAGGGGGGAAGCCCGACGACTTTCCGGTGCTCAAGGCGGTCGGCTATGCGGTGATCAACATCCAGCCGGGGCCGACCCAGTCAGAAAAGATGCTGCAGGCTATCCGCGCGTCCAAGATGGATGCCTACCGCGAACTGGCGGAGCAGCTCAATGGTCAGCAAGTCAAAGCCCATAGCAGCTACAAGGACCTGACCCAGACGTCCAACGCGCTTGATGTGTCGGTGGCCGGCATGGTGCGCGGTGCCCGGGTGGTGGCGACCTATCCTCGTGGCAATACTTATGCGACCGAGATGGAGCTCGATACCCGCACCCTCTATAACATCAATCAGCTGATGGCTGACCAGTTTTGAGATGAGTGGCCGGACGCGGCCCGCAGCGTGACAGCAAAAAGGCGAACCCAGGGTTCGCCTTTTGTCTATCTCGGGGGCGAGGGGCCTCAGCCGCGCATCACTGGTTGCCCAGCAGCACCGGTGGCACCGTGGTCGGCTTGACGTCTTCGCTCGGATAGCAGCCCAGCACCTTGATGTAGCGGGTGATCTTGGTCAGCTCCACCAGGGCCGCCTGCATGTCGGGGGTCTGCAGGTTGGCGGAGACATCCAGATAGAACATCTCCTCCCAGGGATTGCCCTGCACCGGACGGGACTCCAGCTTGGTCATGTTGATGTCGTGGCTGCGCAGCACCAGCAGCGCCTCCACCAGGGAACCCGGCTTCTGGGAGGTGGACATGATGAGGGTGGTCTTGGCCGGGATCTGGGGCGCCACGTCGATGGGCTTGCGCGCCACCACGATGAAGCGGCTGTAGTTCTCCTTCTGGTTGGCGAGCTGCTCGGCCAGCACATCCAGCCCATAGAGTTCACCTCCGGCGGCACTGCCGATGGCGGCGGCCTCCGGGCTCGCCAGCTCCTTGACCTTCATCATGGCGCTGGAGGAGGAGTCACAGATCTCGTGGCGGGCGCCTTCCAGCTTGCTCAGGTAGTGGGAGCACTGCTGGAACACTTGCGGGTGGGCGTAGAAGGTCTTGATGCGGGCGAGTTCGGTCGGGACCGCGGTGAGGATGCAGTGCTCTATGGGGTAGGTCAGCTCACCGACGATGGAGAGGGTGGTGTGCTGCATCACGTCATACACCTCGTTGATGGAACCCGAGCTGGTGTTCTCGATGGGCAGCACCCCGAAGGCGGCGCGGCCCGATTCCACCGAATCCAGCACCTCGCGGAAATTCTGGCAGTTCACCTCGATCACCTGATCCTTGTAGCGGGCCAGGTACTTGCGCGCCGCCAGGCTGGAGTAGGAACCGCGCGGGCCCAGGTAGGCGACGCTGGTCATGGGCTCCTGCTGCTCGGGGTTGAGCAGGCTCTGCAGATAAGCCTGCTGGGAGAGCACAGAGTCTTCGATGATGGTGTGATAGAGGCGGGTGATGTACTGGGCATCCAGCCCGAGGGGCCGGCCCTGCTGGATCAGGGCGACCAGCAGATCCTGCTCACGCTGGGTGTCGCGGATGGGACGCGGGTTGGCCTGCTTGGCGCGGGCGACCTCGATGCTGAGGGTCTTGCGCTTGGCCAGCAGGGCGAGCAGCTCCTGATCCAACTGGGTAATGTCGTGTCTGATCTCGTCGAGCGTTGCCATTGTGGTTCCCTATCCAAGTAATCTGTGGTGGTAGCTGCAAAAAAAAGCCTCCGCTAGGGGAGGCTCGATTCGTCTTTGGTTTCTGTTGATGCGACGACAGGGCCTTCCCTCAAGTGGGCCGGATAAACGAGAAAACAATGAAGAATGGTGTGTGCATGATCTAGTCCTGAATGTAACGTCATAACCATTAAGGGATTTGGTCGCCGGATGCAAGTAAAACTTGCCCGGGGGCGGCGAACGGGGCAGGGTAATTGGCACGGGCCAGAGGCGGTGATCAGCGTCATGTTGGTCCTGTCTATGGTGAGGACGGATATCAGGAGCGGGTGACGATGGCGATTATCTTCGATCTGGGACGGGTGGTGGTGAGCTGGGATCCGGTGGGCATAGTGCGCAGGGTGAGAGGGCCCGACGATGCCGAGGCGCTGGCCGATCGGCTGTTCAATCATCCCGACTGGCTGGAGGTTGATCGGGGTACCCTCTCCCTGCATACCATGGCGCGTCAGGCCGAGGCGCGCACCGGCCTGTCGGCCGCCGACAACCTCGCCATCTTGCAGGCGGTGCCGGCCTCCCTGCTGCCGGATCCCGCCATGCTGACGCTGATCGAGGAGCTGCACGCCGCCGGTCAGGTGCTCTATGCGCTCTCCAACATGGGCCATGCCAGCATCGACTGGCTGGAGCAACACGCGTTCTGGCGCTGCTTCAGCGGCAAGGTGGTGTCGGCGCGGGTGCGGATGATGAAGCCCGAGCCGGACATCTACCGCTACCTGCTGGTGTCGTTCGACTTGCAGGCAGGGGACTGCCTGTTTATCGATGACAGCCCGGCTAACGTGGCCGCCGCCGAGGCGCTCGGCATCCGGGGCCTGGTATTTCTCGACGCAGCCCAGTGCCGCCGGACGCTGGTCGAGCAGGGATGGCTGCCCGGCTGAGCCGGGTAGCGCGTGGGGATCCGCGCTCGACTCAGGCAGGCTCCGTTAGAGGCCTGATGAAATAAAACACGGTTTTATCCGCATCCTTTAAGGGTCTATTCAGCTTTAAAACGACAAAATGGCAGCCAATTCACCATCCGGAGCTGTTGTCATGGATGCCAATGTTGTCGTGCTGAATCGGGGATACGATCAGACCTTTCAGGCCAGGGAACAGCTGCTCATCGAGACCCTGGCCGGTCATGGCGAACTGATCGTCTCCTTCTCCGGCCGGCTGGCGTCCTGTTACAGCATGGATCTGTGCCGCGCCAGCGGGGCCAGGATCCGGGCCATCACCCTGGACAGCCCGACCCTCAGCCGCCAGGCGGTCGCCCGGGCCAAGCGCTACTGCCGCCATTACGGCATAGAGCACAAGGTGCTCAAGACCGACGAGATCCTCATCTGCAACGCCCCCGGCCGTTCTGGCAAGGCGATCGATCCCATCCGTTACGTCTGTCAGCTGACGGCGCTGGAGAGCAACTGGGGTCATCAGCCGATCCTGTTGCCCGCCTCTGCCGAGGAGCAGTTGCGCTATCTGCACCACTTCGGCAGCCTGCCGGCCAACACGCTCTGGTGTTTCGCCGAGCAGGGCATGACGGATCGCGATTTTCGCTACGGCTTCAACAAGCGGCGGCTGGATCTCTGGGGTCATGGCGGCAACGGCTGCCTGAGCAGCCGCTTCGCCGATCCCGACTCCCTCGACCGGGATCACCTGCGGATGGTGGACATGGCCGAGGAGATGCTGGCCGACATGGGGCTGGATGGGGTACAGGTGTTCTTCCACACCCTGGCGGATCGGGTGACCACCCTGGCCAGGGTGCGGGTCCCCCAGCGCATGCGGGCGCGGGCCTTCGACATGCAGGCCAGCATCCTCAAGGCCCTGCAGAGCACAGAGTTCGATCTGGTGACCCTGGACATGGTGCCGGGCGAGGATCCGCAAGAGCTGGCCGTCTGAGTCCAGGGCGGGAGAGCGCCGTTACGTGAGTCGGGTCATAGGCAAGCGGGTCCCGACTCTCTATACTGACGCCCTCCTGCATCTCTATCGAGTCACTAGCCTATGAAGCCCCTGTCCCGACTGCTGGTCGCCCTCTGTCTCTCTCCCCTGCTGGCCCAGGCCGCCCCCCTCAGCCAGGTCACCCTGCCGGATGGACGCCAGGTTCAGCTCAACGATGACTTCACCTGGGAATATCTGCTGGTCAAGCCGGCGGCGACGACCAGGGTGGCGACAGGCACCGTGGTGGCGCCGGTGCTGACCGAGCAGGCGCTGACCAATCCGGACATGCTCTCCCAGGCGAGCAAGGATGGTATAGGCGTCAAGCTGACCCAGATCGATGGCGACGATCCGCTGCAACTGCAATTCATGCTGAACAATAGCGGCAGTCGCAACGTGGTGCGGGTCAGCGGCAGTATCACCCTGTTCACCGAGCAAGGCGTCCAGCTGACGAGCCAGGAGGTCAGGTTCTGGGCCGGCGAGAACCGCCTGCCCGACTCCTATCTGCGCAAGGGCGAGCAGCGTCCCTCGCGGGCCATCGAGCTGGCTCGCCCCGCGGGCCTCGGCGGCAAGCCGCTGGTGCGAGTGCAGATCGACGAAGTGGAATTCCGCTGACTCTTCGCCACACGGCCACCACCTGAAAACAGGCTCCATCACGGAGCCTGTTTTCGTTCAATTGTTAACCCGGTCACGGCCAGCAATATTTGCTTACATCTGCAATGGTTTGGCAACAGCTTGCCGCTCGGCACCGTCCCCGCTAGCCGTCACAATGGCTCCATTCCAGCTAGGTCCTCACTAGCTCTACCTATGGAGTCAACAAAATGCAAAAAGTCGCACTGTCTATTCTGGTACTGGCCGGCCTCTCTTCCACCTCCGTCATGGCGCAGGATGCCTTCAGCTACGTCAAGGGCTCCGCTACCTGGGCTCACAGCAAGTCTGACTACGTCGGTGGCAAGGACAGCAACAACCGTGACTTTGGCGGCCTGAGCCTGGATCTCTCCAAGAGCTTCGGTTCCAACTTCTATGGTCGTCTGGGCACCGAATACACCTCGCGCAACAGCGGCAACGACAGCATGGCCATCACCAATCTGGGGATGGGGGTGTTCACCCCGCTCAGCTCAGGTCTGAACCTGTACGGTGAAGCGGGCCTGATGGGCTACAGCATGGAGCGTGAGCTGGCCGCCGACGTGAACGACTCCGGCTGGGACAACATCACCCGCAAGGAGAGCGGCAGCCTGTACGGCGAAGTGGGTCTGCGCTACGACCTGGGAGTGATGGAACTCTCCACCGGCTATCGCTACGCCAACATGACCGATGACATGCACGATTTCAAAGTGGGCGCCGCCTACAAGGTGAGCCAGAACCTGGCCCTTACCGCCGACTACACCTATCGCAAGTGGGACCTGCAACAGGGCTCCATCTCCAGCGTGGGTGTGAAGTACAGCTTCTAATTTTTCCATCCTGTCGTGTCTTTGCCCATGGCCCCGGTCATGGGCTTTTTCATTTTCCGGTGATCCTGTTTTCGCCCTTGTGTCGTATCGGTCTTTAATAGTTATACAACTTCCATTCCTTTGTATAACTGCTATAACTGATTCAATACTTATACAAGGGTGGAAATCATGTACAAGATCAAGGTCGGTATCAGTGCCTGCCTGCTGGGGCAGGCGGTGCGGTTTGACGGGGGCCACAAGCGCTCCAGCTTCTGCGAACGGGATCTTGGCGCTCACTTCGACTATCACCCCGTTTGCCCCGAGATGGCCATCGGCCTCGGCGCGCCGCGTGCCGCCATCCGCCTGGTCAAGCGCCATGGGGAGGTGCGTGCCGAGGCGAGCAACGGCAGCTTCGACGTCACCGAGCGGCTCATCGCCTTCAGCGAGCAAAAAGCCCGTCAGCTCGATTTCCTCTCCGGTTACATCCTCTGCGCCAAGTCCCCCAGCTGCGGCATGGAGCGGGTGCGCATCTATGGTGCCAACAACGAGGGGAGCGCCAAGGAGGGGATAGGCCTCTTTGCCAAGGCGTTGATGGCGGCCAACCCATTGCTGCCGGTGGAGGAGGATGGCCGCCTGTGCGATCCCATACTGCGGGAGAACTTCGTGCTGCGGGTCTTCGCCTATCACGACTGGCAGCAGCTCTGCGCCCGCGGGATTACCGCCGCCGCCCTCATTCGCTTTCACTCCCGCTACAAGTATCTGGTGCTCTCCCACGCCAGCACCCACTACCGCACCCTCGGCAAGCTGCTCGGCAACCTCGGCAAGGCCAACCTGCAGGAGGTTGCAGACAGCTACATAAGGGGCTTGATGGCGGCGCTGACCCTGCGCGCCAATCGCCGCAGCCACACCAATGTGTTGATGCACCTGCAGGGCTACTTCAAGCGGGTGCTGAGCTCGTCCCAGAAGCAGGAGCTGGCCGAGACCATCGACAAGTACCGCACCGGCATATTTCCGTTGCTGGTGCCGCTCACCCTGATCCGCCACCATCTGCGGGAATATCCCAATGCCTATCTCGCCGAGCAGGTCTATCTCAACCCGCACCCCGATACGCTCAAGCTGCGCTACGGGCTTTGAATCCTTGTGCTGCGACCCCGGATACGCATCAGCGCCGGGGCGTCCATACCCTGTTGAATGGAAGTAACCATGTCTGATTTACCGCAAGAAGTTGCTCCTCTGCCTGATGAGGGGATCTACCCCATCCGCGAGGTCTCCCGCCTCACCGGAGTCAATGCCGTCACCCTGCGGGCCTGGCAGCGCCGCTACGGGCTGGTGCAGCCCGCCCGCACCGAGAAGGGCCACCGTCTCTACAGCGAGCAGGATATCCGCCAGATAGGCGAGATCCTGAGCTGGCTCGAGCGGGGGGTCAGCATAGGCCAGGTCAAGGGGCTGCTGAGCGAGCCCCACGCCCAGCCGGTGAGCGATCACTGGCAGCAGACCCTGGATCGGGTCAGCCAGGCGCTGCTCGCCTTCAACCAGCGCAAGGCGGAGGCCGAGCTCAACGATCTGCTGGCGAGCTATCCCTTCGAGCTGGTCCGCAGCAGGGTGCTGCAGCCGCTGGTGGAGCGGCTGCTGGGCCTCTGGCGCGAGCGGCCGGACGGCGAGCTGCTGCAACAGGTGTGGCTGGGCTGGCTTCACACCCGCTTCGCCCGCCACCTTATCGAGCAGGAGAAGGGCCTGCCCGTCACCCTGGCGAGCTGGGGTCAGGTGGGCCCGCAGGATCTGGTCTGGGCGGCCTACGAGCTGATAGGTCAAGGCTATGAGGTGCAACTGCTGGGGGCAGTCGAGCCGCGCCACGTCGCCCTGCTGGAGGGGCGGGCGACCACCCCCTGGCGGGTGCTGCTGGGGGCCGGGCTTGGCAAGCCGGCGCTGGCCGCTGGCTGGCCCGCCGGTACCCGCCTCTTTGGCGAGCTGGGGCGACTCTATGACACGGATTGGCTGGTGGCCCACGGCTGGCGGGCGACCCTGGCCGAGGTGATGGCGGACCAGCCTGCCACGCGCGGCTTGAGCGGGCGTGGGAGCAAGAAATCATGAGGCTGGTCTGGTTTCGCAATGACTTGCGTCTGGCCGACAACCCGGCCTTGCGTCATGCCTGCGCCGATGAGGAGCCGGTAGCGGCCCTCTTTGTCATCTCGCCGAGCCAGTGGCGGCGGCACAAGATGGCCCCTATCCGCCAGCGCTTCATCCTGGCCCGGGTCGATGCGCTGGGCCTTGAGCTGGCGGCCCTCGGCATTCCGCTTCATCTGCTGCGGGTCGAGACCTTTGCCGAGGTGCCGGCGGCGCTGGCCGCGCTGACCCGCGAGCTCGGCGTCACCCGGCTCTACGCCAATCAGGCCATCGAGCTTGACGAACAGCGCCGGGATGGTGCCGTCACCGCAGCGCTGGCAGAGCAGGAGGTGAGTTGCCACTGGCTCAACGGCTGCTGCGTGCTGCCGCCGGGGCGGGTACTGACCGGCTCGGGGGAGATGTTCAAGGTGTTCACCCCTTTCAGCCGCGCCTGGCTCAAGGCGCTGGATGAGGATGGCTTCGTCATCCACCGGGCCCCGCCGCCGCGGGGGGCCCCTCTGCCGTGGCAGTCGCTGGCCGAGAGGGCCTTTGTCGATGAGGCGATCGGGGACGTGACCCCGGATCCCCGCTGGCCCGTGGGGGAAGCCGAGGCAAGTCGCCGTCTGAATGATTTTCTGGAGCAGGCGGTGCTGGACTACGGCGAGACCCGGGATTTTCCGGCTCTGGCGGGGACTTCCATCCTCTCTCCCTATCTGGCGGCGGGCATCATAAGCCCCCGTCAGTGCGTGGCGGCCTTGCAGCAGCGGCTCGGCTGCCGGCCCCAGTCCAAGGCGCAGCCCGGTTTTGTCTGGCTGAACGAGCTCATCTGGCGGGAGTTCTATCGCCACCTGCTGGTGCTGGTGCCAAGCCTCTCCATGAACCGGCCCTTCAAGCCGGAGACGGCGGCCCTGCCCTGGAGCTGGGATCCGGATGCCTTCGCCACCTGGTGCGAGGGGCGTACCGGTTACCCCATAGTCGACGCCGCCATGCGCTGCCTCAACGCCACCGGCTGGATGCACAACCGGCTGCGGATGATAGTGGCGAGCTTTCTCACCAAGGATCTGCACATTCACTGGCGGCTCGGGGAGGATTACTTCATGAGCCGGCTGATTGACGGGGATCTGGCGGCCAACAACGGCGGCTGGCAGTGGGCGGCGGGCACAGGCGCCGATGCGGCCCCCTACTTTCGGGTGTTCAACCCGACCACTCAGGGGCAACGATTTGATCCACAAGGGGAGTTTATCCGTACCTGGGTATCTGAGCTTGCCGATCTGCCTGCCACCTGTGTGCACCAGCCCCATGACTGGCTGCGGCTCAAGGGGCGGCAGTATTACCCGGCGCCCATGGTGGATCATGCCGTTGCTCGGGTGAGGGCCATCGCGATGTTCCGTGACCTGGAGAAAAAATAACATGAACGACGCGCTGGCCCATTTCATCGTCCTCTACCTGCAACTGGACAAGCATCAGCTGCACCGCCTGCCGGAGATCTATGCCGATCAGGTGGTGTTCATCGATCCGGCCCACCGCATCGAGGGGCTGGCCGCGCTCACCCGCTATTTCTCCTCCCTCTACGGGCGGCTCAAGGAGTGCCGCTTCGAGATCACCAGCCAGCAGCAGCAGGGCAACGAAGCCTGGCTCAGCTGGGTCATGGTCTTCGCCCATCCCAGGATCGCCGGTGGTCGGCCCGTGCGGGTCGAGGGCGCCACCCGGCTGCAGTTCGATGCCTGGGGCAAGGTCTGCCTGCACCGGGACTACTTCGATCTCGGCGCCATGATCTACGAGCAGTTACCACTGCTGGGGCCCGTGGTGCGCGCCATCAAGGGGAGGCTGGGAGCATGAGCGGACGTGTGCTGATCACCGGGGCCACCTCCGGCATAGGCCGCCAGCTGGCACTCGATTATCGGCGCTCTGGTTGGCAGGTGTGGGGCTGTGGCCGCGACGGCGAGCGGTTGCAGGCATTGGCTCATGAGGGGATCACCCCCCTGCAGTTCGATGCACGGGACAGCGCCGCCATGGCAGAGGTTGCCGCCGGCCTGCCCGCACTGGATCTGCTGATCCTCAACGCCGGCAACTGCGAATACATGGACCTGGCCCAGGGATTTGACGGCGCCCTCTTTGCCCGGGTGATCGAGACCAACCTGGTCGCCACCGGCCACGCCCTGGCCGCCTTCCTGCCGCGGCTGGCGTCCGGGTCGCGGCTCGCCATCGTCGGCTCCTCGGTGAGCTGGCTGCCCCTGCCAAGGGCCGAGGCCTATGGCGCCTCCAAGGCCGCCCTCGACTATCTGGCCGCCACCCTGCGTCTCGATCTCGCGGCCCGGGGCATAGGGGTGACCCTGATCCGCCCGGGCTTCGTGCAGACGCCGCTCACCGCGAAGAATGATTTTCCCATGCCCTGTCTGGTGACGGTGGAGCAGGCTTCCCGCGCCATCCTGACCGGGCTGGCCGCCGGTCGTCACCAGATCCACTTCCCCCGTCGCTTCATCTGGCTGCTGCGCCTGCTGGGGGCGCTGCCGACAGGGCTCTGGCTGCGCCTCGGTCGCGCCCTCATCTCGAAAGGATCCCCGTCATGAAGAAAAAGATCGCCATCATAGGTTCCGGGATCTCGGGGCTCAGCGCCGGTTATCTGCTCCACAAGCTGCACGACATCACCCTGTTCGAGGCGGCCCCCCTGCTCGGCGGACATACCGCCACAGTAGATGTCAGCCTGGCCGGTCGCAGCTATGCCATCGACACCGGCTTTATCGTCTTCAACGATCGCACCTACCCGAATTTCCTGAAATTGCTGGAGCGGATCGGGGTGGCGCGCCAGCCCACCGAGATGAGCTTCTCGGTCAAGAGCCCAGAGGGGCTGGAGTACAACGGCTACAACCTGGATACCCTGTTTGCCCAGCGCAGCAACCTGCTGAGCCCGCGTTTTTACCGCTTCGTCGCCGAGATACTGCGTTTCAACCGAGAGGCCCGCGCCTGGCTGGCGGAGCTTGGGCGCCACGGCGGTGGCAGCGAACCTACCCTGGGGGATTTCCTGCAACTGGGGGAGTTCAGCGACTACTTCGCCCGTCACTACATACTGCCCATGGGGGCGGCCATCTGGTCCTCCACCCTGGCGGACATGCGCGCCTTTCCGCTGGGCTTCTTCCTGCGTTTCTTTGCCAACCACGGCCTGCTCGATGTGGCCAACCGCCCCCAGTGGTACGTCATTCCGGGAGGCTCGCGGGAATACATAGGCCCGCTCACCGCAGGCTGGCTGCCGCGGATCCGGCTGGCCTGCCCGGTGCAGCGGATACGGCGCACGGCCGAGGGGGTACTGGTCCTAAGCGGCTACGGGGAGGAGCGTTTTGACGAGGTGATCCTCGCCTGTCACAGCGATCAGGCGCTGGCCCTGCTGACGGATGCCAGCGAAGGGGAGCAGGCCATTCTCGGCGCCATGGCCTATCAGGCCAACGACGTCTGGCTGCATACCGATGCCAGCTGCCTGCCCAGCCGTCGCAAGGCCTGGGCCAGCTGGAACTATCAGCTCGGGGATGATGACGAGGCGCGCCCCCTGGTGAGCTACAACATGAACATCTTGCAGGGGATAAGCTCGCCGCAGTCCTTCTGCGTCAGCCTCAATCCCCAGGGCCGGGTGGACGAAAGCAAGGTGCTGCGCCGCTTCGTCTATCACCATCCGGTCTTCAATCAGGCCTCCATCGCCGCCCAGCAGCGACGAGCCGAGATCTGCGGCCGGCAGCACACCCATTTCTGCGGCGCCTACTGGTACAACGGCTTTCACGAGGACGGGGTGCGCAGCGCCCTGGACGTGGCCAGTCGCTTCGGAGCCAGCCTGTGAAGGCCGCCAGCGATACCATCAGCGCCATCTGGCAGGGCTCGGTGCGCCACCGCCGCTTCGCGCCGAGCCGCCACGCCTTCTCTTACGGCCTCTTCATGCTGGGGCTGGATCTGGACGAACTGCCGGGGCTCAGCCAGGGGCGCTGGTTCGCCGTGGAGCGGGCCGGGCTGCTCTCCTTTCGCCGAAGCGACTATCTGAGTGGCAGCGACGGCAGTCTCAAGCAGGCGGTGTGGGACAAGGTGACCGCTCTTGGCGGCAGTGCCGAGCCGGACGGTCGGGTGCTGCTGCTCGGCAACGTGCGCTGCCTGGGCTTCTACTTCAGCCCGGTCAACTTCTACTTCTGCTACCAGCAGGGGGAGGCGCGCTATCTGCTGGCGGAGGTGTCGAACACCCCCTGGAACGAGCGCCACTACTACCTGCTGGATCTGGCGGCCCTGGCGCCCCACGACAAGGCGTTTCACGTATCCCCTTTCATGGGACTGGCCATGCGCTACCACTGGCGCATCAGGGCGCCGGCGCAGGAGACGCTGATCCATATTGAGAGTCATCCGACGTCCGGCGAGGCCAAGCTGTTCGACGCCACCCTGGCGCTGCGCCGCGAGCCGCTGTCGCGCCAGGGGCTGGTGGCCCTGCTCGCCCGCTGGCCCTGGATGACCCTGAAGGTGCTGCTCGGTATCTACTGGCAGGCCCTGCGTCTTTTTATCAAACGAATCCCGATCTTCAGCCATCCGGAGAGCCGCTAATGGAACTTGCTCAATCAACCCTCTCTGCCTCCTTCATCGACAAGGGGGCCAGGCAACTGCTGCTCAGCCTGCTGGGACGCCTCGAACAGGGGCAACTGCTGCTGCGGGACGGCAACGAGCGCCACAGCTTCGGGGTGGCGGGCACAGATCTCCATGCCGAGGTGATAGTGCAGGATCCGGCCTTCTATCGCCGCCTGCTGCTGGGGGGCAGCATAGCCGCCGGTGAGACCTGGGTGGAGGGGCTCTGGACCAGCCCGGATCCGGTGGCCCTGGTGCGGCTGCTGGCCCGCAACCTGACGCTGCTCGACAGCCTGGAGCGGCGTTTGGGCTGGCTCAGCTTCCCCTTCAACAAGGTGCGTCACTGGCGGAGCCGCAACACGCTGACCGGCTCGAGATCCAACATCGCCGCTCACTATGATCTCGGCAATACCCTCTATCAGGGCTTCCTCGACAGCCACATGCAGTACTCGAGCGCCATCTACCCGAGCGCCGAGGCCACTCTGGAGCAGGGGCAGCAGGCCAAGCTGCGCACCATCTGCGAGCGGCTCGAGCTGGGGCCTGACGATCACCTGCTGGAGATAGGCACCGGCTGGGGCGGCCTGGCTGTCTATGCCGCTCGCCACCATGGCTGCCGGGTGACCACCACGACTATCTCCCAGGCCCAGCATGATTACGCAAAAGAGTGGATTGCCCGGGAGGGGCTGGGGGATCGCATCACCCTGCTGCTGGAGGATTACCGCAAGCTGGAGGGGAGCTTCGACAAGCTGGTCTCCATCGAGATGATAGAGGCGGTGGGGCACGCCTTCCTGCCGGACTACTTCCGCCAGCTGTCGCGCCTGCTCAGGCCCGGCGGCCGCCTGCTCATTCAGGCCATCACCATAGCCGATCAGCGCCACGCCCAGTATCTGCGCGGTGTCGACTTCATCCAGCGCTACATCTTCCCCGGCGGCTGTCTGCCGAGCGTCTCCCAGATGGCGGGGCTGCTCGCCCGGGAGACCGACATGCAGCTGGTGCGGCTGCACGATCACGGCCACCACTACGCCCGCACCCTGGCCCACTGGTGTGAACGCTTCCTGGCGCTGGCCCCGGAGTTGCCAAGGCTCGGCTACAGCCAGGACTTCATCCGGCTGTGGCACTTCTATTTTGCCTACTGCGAGGGGGGCTTCTGGGAGCGGGCCATCAGCCTGGTGCAGCTGGAGGCGGCCAAGCCGGGCCCGCTCGGCTGGTCCGGCGATCTGCCAGTGAGCGGTCACTGACTATGTGGCAGTGGGCCCACCTGCTGGGGTTCAACCTCTACTGGTTGCTGGCGGTGAAATGGCAGCAACCAGGCCCGCTGCTGCTGATGTTGTTGCTTCATTTCCTCTTCTCCCCCAGCCGCAGGCGCGATCTGCGGTTATTGCCGGTGGCCCTGGCTGGCTGTCTGCTCGACGGCCTGCTCTGGCGGCTCGGCCTGTTCCAGTTTCCGTCCGGCTTCCCCCTCTGGCTGTTGCTGCTCTGGTGCGGTTTTGCCCTGACCCTCTCCCACGGTCTGCGCTGGCTTCGGCCCTTGCCCCGCTGGCAGCAGGCGCTCTTTGGCATGGTGGGGGGCGCCAGCTCCTATGTGGCGGGGGCTGCCATGGAGGCCGTACACTTACCCTGGGGCATCTGGATCAGCACGGCGCTGCTGGCGGTGATCTGGATGTGGTGGTTACCCGTACTGCTGTGGGTAACGGTGACGCTGGAGGGTGAGCCGAGATGAACGCCTTTTCGACCGACGCCTTGTTGTTTTCCAAATGGACCAAGGAGAGCCAGTACGAGCTGGCCGACCGCTTCTACCTGGTGGTGGCCTGCCAGCGGGATGCGCGAGGTCAACTGGCGAGCGTGGTGATGCAGGATATCAATACCCTGCAGGAACAGGAGATGGACTGGCATGAACTGGAAGATCCTGCCCATTGGCACATGGGGTGGAATTAGTGCCTTGCTGGCGGCGCTGACGCTACTTGTTGCTACTGCCGTGCAGGCCTCTGCCGTCCCCTGGCAGCAGCTGCGCGCGGTCGGGCAGGGGGAGATGAGCTGGCTCTGGTTCAAGCTCTATGATGCCACCCTCTATAGCGCGAGCGGCCGCTACGAGCCCGGTCGCTATCCGCAGGCGCTCACCCTGACCTATGCCAGAGCCATAGAGCAGGAGGATCTTTTGAGCGCCACCGCCGCCGAGTGGCAGCGGCTCGGGCTTGGCAGCGAGACGGATCGCGAGCGCTGGCTCGGTCGGCTCGCCGCCCTCTGGCCCGACGTCGGAGCGGGGGACAGACTGACCTTCTATGTGGACAGTGCGGGAGCCGGCCACTTCTGGTGGCAGGACAAGCCCCTGGGTTCCCTCGCCGATCCGCAGTTTTCTGCTGCCTTTCTGGCCATCTGGCTCGCCGACAACAGTCGTGATCCCGGGCTCACCCGCCGCCTGCGGGGTCAACTCTGATGCTGGAATACTCACTGTCTTTCTATCGTTATTGTCGCTTTCTGCTGCTGTTGTCACTCGTGGTACTGACGGGGTGTGGCAGCAGTCTGGATGACTACCGTGGTCAGGAGCCGAACTGGGATCTCGCCCGTTTCTTCAATGGCAAGCTGGTGGCCCATGGCCTGGTGACAGACCGTAGCGGCGAAGTGACCAGTCGCTTTCGGGTCGAGATGCTGGGGCGCTGGCGAGAGGGTAAGGGGGAGCTGTTCGAGCAGTTCTATTTCGATGACGGCCGCCGGCAGACCCGCACCTGGTTTTTGCACAAGGGGGCGGATGGGCACTGGCGCGGCACCGCATCGGACGTGGTGGGGGAGGCGGTGGGCAAGACGGCAGGCTTTGCCCTGAACTGGCGTTATCAACTCGATCTGGCCCTGCCGGACGGGGAGCTGGTGCGGGTGAGCTTCGATGACTGGATGTATCTGCTGGATGAAGATCGCCTGATCAATCGCGCCGAGATCAGCAAGTTCGGCATTCACCTGGGGGAGGTGATCCTCTACATCGAGCGGCTCGGGGCATGAGTCAGGAGCTGGAGCCCGCTGGGCGATAGCCATTCGCTATCAATCGGCAAGGCAGAGGCGATTGTCCTTTGAGTCTGCGCAGGGATATGCTGACTCCGTTCCCAATAATGTTTACCACCTGGAGGTGAATGATGAAGAGCCCCATTGGTCTTGATACCGTTCAATCACAAGCCCTGGCTGCCGAGCTGAACAAGTTGCTGGCCAGCTACCAGATCCTCTACATGAACGTCCGTGGTTTCCACTGGAATATCCGCGGCAACCAGTTCTTCGAGCTGCACCTGAAATTTGAAGAGATCTACAACGATCTGCTGCTCAAGGTCGATGCCCTGGCCGAGCGCATCCTCACCCTGGATGGGGTGCCCATGCACAGCTTCAGCGACTATCTCAAGGTCTCCGCCATCCCCGAGCAGAAGGGGCTGCACGACGGCCGCGCCTGCGTCGAATCCCTGCTTGAGAGCTTCCGCGAGCTGCTGGTCGCCCAACGCAGGATCCTGGGGCAAGCCGCCGAGGCCGGTGACGAGGGCACCGCGTCCATCCTCTCCGACTATGTGCAGCAGCAGGAAAAACTGGTCTGGATGCTGCGCGCCTATCTGGCCTGATCCGCTCTTCTCGTTATCGCACACCGAATTGTCTCTCCTTTAATCCACCCGCTTGCCGCCCTGTCTGGGCGGCTTTTTTGTTTTTGATCTGCATCAATGAAAACTTAATTGGCAAATTGAATGCCTATTAAGTTTTTCGCGAGGGGCATAGAATCGCCACAAAACAAGTAACTGAAATGTCCAATTAGGAGAGGCATGATGTTTTGTGTGCAATGTGAACAGACAATTCGTACCCCGGCAGGCAATGGCTGCGCTTACGCACAGGGCATGTGCGGCAAGACGGCCGAGACCTCGGATCTGCAGGATGTGCTGATCTATGCGCTGCAGGGCCTCAGTGCCTGGGCGCTGGCCGCCCGCGAGCACGGCGTCATCGACAACGAGATCGATGCCTTCGTGCCCAAGGCCTTCTTCGCCACCCTCACCAACGTCAACTTCGACTCCGCCCGCATCGTCGGCTATGTCAACCAGGCGCTGGCTCATCGTCAGCAACTGGCCGGCCGTCTGGCCGCGCTGGCGGTGCAGGTTACCGGTTTGCCCGAGGCCGCCGGCTTCGAGCCGGGTGCCGAGCTGCTGGAGCAGCTGGCCCATGCGCCCCAGACCGCGGTCAACCGCGGCAAGAGCGAGGTGCACGAAGACATCATGGGGCTGCGTCTGCTCTGCCTCTATGGCCTCAAGGGCGCCGCCGCCTACATGGAGCACGCCCGGGTGCTGGGTCAGCAGGATAGCGAGGTGGCCGCCGAGTTCCATCGCATCATGAGCTGGCTCAGCACCGATCCGAGCGAGCTGGATCCCCTGTTCAAGTGCGCCATGGAGATAGGCCTGCTCAACTTCCGTGTCATGGAGATGCTGGATCTCGGTGAAACCAGCGCCTTCGGCCACCCTGAGCCGACTCAAGCAAGGGTCACCCCTGTGCCTGGCAAGTGCATCCTGGTCTCCGGCCACGACATGGTGGATCTCAAGCTGATCCTGGAGCAGACCGCAGGCACCGGCATCAATGTCTACACCCACGGCGAGATGCTGCCGGCGTTGGCCTATCCCTTCTTCAAGCAGTATCCCCATCTGGTGGGCAACTACGGCTCCGCCTGGCAGAACCAGCAGAAGGAGTTCGCGAACTTCCCCGGCGCCGTGGTGATGACCTCCAACTGCATCATCGATCCGAACGTGGGCGACTACAGCGATCGCATCTTCACCCGCTCCATCGTCGGCTGGCCGGGCGTGACCCATCTGGAGGGGGAAGACTTCTCCGCCGTGGTGGCGAAGGCGCAGGCGCTGGAGGGCTTCAAGCACACCGAGCTCGAGCACTTCATCACCATCGGCTTCGCCCGCAACGCCCTGATGCAGGCCGCCCCCGCGGTGATCGACAAGGTCAAGGCCGGCGAGATCAGTCATTTCTTCCTGGTGGGCGGTTGTGACGGCGACAAGGCCGAGCGCGCCTACTTCACCGAGTTTGCCAAGGCCGCCCCCCAAGACAGCCTGTTGCTCACCCTGGGCTGCGGCAAGTACAAGTTCAACAAACTCGACTTCGGCAACATTGGCGGCATTCCCCGTCTGCTGGACGTGGGCCAGTGCAACGACGCCTACTCCGCCATCCAGCTGGCACTGGCGCTGTCCGAGGCGTTCGAGTGCGGCGTCAACGATCTGCCGCTGACCCTGGTGCTCTCCTGGTTCGAGCAGAAGGCCATTGTCATTTTGCTCACCCTGCTGGCGCTCGGGGTGAAGGACATCCGCACCGGCCCGACCGCCCCGGCCTTCCTCACCCCGGCCCTGCTCAAGGTGCTGGAGGAGCAGTTCGGCCTGAAAGGCACCACCACGGCCGAAGCGGATCTGGCCGAGATCCTGGCGGCCTGACGCCGCAGGCTGTGCCAGCCTGATCATCTCAGCGTGTTGTAAGCCTTTGGCGAGCCCCCCGGCTCGCCTTTTTTCGAATCAGACCTTTTCATCAGACCGAGGAGCCTTGTGATGACCTCTCTCACCCTGCGCTGCATTGGCCGCCGTGCCGACACCCATGATGTGGTGAGCTGGCAGTTCGCCGCCGTCGATGGCGCCTTGCCCCCGGTGCTGGCCGGCCAGTGCCTGACCCTGCACACCGAGGTAGGCGGCGAGCCCAAGTGCCGCGCCTACACCCTCTCCTCCAGCCCGCAAGATCCTTTCTGGCAGGTCACCATCAAGGATGTGGGACTGGTGTCCCATCATCTGCACCAGCACCTGCAGCTGGGGGATGAGATCCGGGCCGACGGCCCCTTCGGTGACTTCAACCTGAGCGCCTTGCCCTGCGAGCGACCGCTGCTGCTGAGCGCGGGCTCCGGCATAACCCCCATGTGGGCCATGCTGCGCGACGAGCTGGCCAAACGCCCTGAGGCGGACATTCGTTTCATCCACAGCGCCCGCTCCCCCGAGGATGTGATCTTCGCCAGCGAACTGGCGGCACTGGCCGAGGCACATAGCGGGCTGCGCCATGCTTTAGTGCTGGAGAAAGTGCTGGAGCAGGACCAGACCACTCACCCCTGGCTCGGCCGGCTCGACCCCGCCATGCTGAGGGAACTGGCGCCGGACCTGCTCGGCCGCCACGTCTATCTGTGTGGGCCCGCGCCCTACATGGCCGCGGTGAGCGCCATGCTGGCGGAGCTGGGCCTGCCGGTCGCTCAACTGCATCAGGAGTCATTCGGCCTACCCGAGGCGGCGCCGGTGGCCACCGATGGCGACCATTTCTGGCTGACCCTGAAAAAAAGCGGCAAGAAGGTGAAGATACTGCCGGGCCAGACCCTGCTGGCCGCCCTCGAGGGTGCCGGCGAGACCATGGCGGCCGCCTGCCGCGCCGGGGTCTGTGGCGCCTGCCGCTGCACCACGACCGGTGAGATCGAGCGCCAGAGCGTGGTGACGCTCAGCACGCAGGATCTCGAGAGCGGGGTGGCGCTGGCCTGCTCCTGCACCGCCAAAGGGGACATCAGTCTGGCGTATTGAGGGCGTCATTGATCTCTTCGTCTTTTCCCTGTGGGGGCGGACGGGTACACTCTGCCCCAGTTTCAGCAGAACACGGGGTAACAAATGACAATACTGGTCACGGGCGGCGCCGGCTATATCGGCTCCCACACTCTGGTCGAGCTGCTCAATGCGGGGCAGCAGGTGGTGGTACTGGACAATCTTTCCAACTCTTCCCCCGAGTCCCTCAAGCGGGTCGAGCGGATCACCGGTCAGGCGGTCACCTTCGTCGAGGGCGATATTCTCGACCGGGCCTGCTTGCAGCGGCTGTTCGCCGCCCATAAGATTGAATCTGTGATCCACTTCGCCGGCCTCAAGGCGGTGGGGGAGTCGAGCCAGATACCGCTCACCTACTACCAGAACAACGTGACCGGCACCCTGGTGCTGTGCGAGGAGATGGCCAAAGCCGGCGTGTTCCGGCTGGTGTTCAGCTCCTCGGCTACCGTCTATGGCGATCCCGCCTCTGTGCCGCTGCGGGAAGATTTTCCCACCAGCGCGACCAACCCCTATGGCCGCTCCAAGCTGATGGTGGAAGAGATACTGCGGGATCTCGCCAAGTCCGATCCGCGCTGGGCCATAGTGCTGCTGCGCTACTTCAACCCGGTCGGCGCCCACGAGAGCGGCCTCATCGGCGAAGATCCCAACGGCATTCCCAACAACCTGCTGCCCTACATCAGCCAGGTCGGGGTGGGCAAGCTCAAGGAGCTGGGGGTGTTTGGCAACGACTACCCGACGCCGGATGGCACCGGGGTGCGCGACTACATCCACGTGGTGGATCTCGCCATCGGCCACCTGAAGGCGCTGGCCCGCATCGCGACCGACACCGGGGTATTCACCTACAACCTCGGCACCGGCCAGGGCTACTCGGTGCTGGAGATGATCCGTGCGTTCGAGGCGGCCAGCGGTCGCCCCATTCCTTACCAGGTCAAGCCCCGCCGCCCCGGCGACATCGCCGAGTGCTGGGCCGAGCCGCACAAGGCCAGCACCGAGCTGGGCTGGCGCGCGGAGCGCGGGCTCGAGCAGATGATGGTGGACACCTGGCGCTGGCAAAGCCAGAATCCGAACGGCTATCAGGCCTGAGGGGCTGAAGCCCGAATAGCAAAACGCCCCGGCATGGCCGGGGCGTTTTTTTATCAGCGCGTGGCGAGCTTACTGGATGCTCTTGCCCGCGCGCACGTCCTTGACGATGGCCTGCAGGCTCGCCAGATCGCGCGGTGCACCGCGCAGGATCTGGTCACCGATGATGAAGGCCGGAGTACCCGAGATGCTCATGGCTTCGGCCAGGGCACGGTTGGTGCCGAGGTTCTGATCGATGCTGCCGTCCTTGAACTTGGCCTCGACCTTGCTCCAATCCACCCCGGCGGCCGTGGCGATCGCTTTCACCTGGGCTTCGTCGGCCAGCGGACCCTGATGGGCATACAGCTTGTCGTGGAAGGTCTGGTATTTGTCAGGCTGACCCAGCTGCACCGCCAGGGCGGCGCGGGCGGCATAGTAGGAGGTCTCGCTCAGGATGGGGAACTGCTTGTAGATGTAGCGGATCTCCTTGTCTTCACCGAGCAGCTGCTTGACGAGCGGGTGAGCGCGCTTGCAGTAGCCGCAGTTGTAGTCGAAAAACTCGACCACGGTCAGGCTGCCCTTGGGGTTGCCGCTCTCGGGATCCTGGTTGGAATAGAGCTGTTTGGCATGAGCCTCGATCAGGGATTTGTCGCTGGCGGCCTGCTGGCTCTCCTGCTTGGCGCGCAGGGCATTGGACATCTCGACCAGTATTTCAGGATTCTTGACCAGGTAGTCGCGCACGATCTGCTCGACATCCGTTTTGGTCAGCTCGCTCGCCTGCACCGGCGCCGCAAGCAGGGTCGCGCCAGTCAAGGCTGCGATCAGGGCATGTTTGATTCTCATAAGTCCATCTTGCTGGAATATCGTGGTGGCCACTATAGTGGGTGAGTCTGTTTTCAAGTCAAGTTATCCGGTCTAAAAAGCGCGGCTCATGCCCTGTTTGTGGGCTTTTTGCGTAGTTTAGCCCAATAAATCGGCAAACGAACGGGGCGGGGATTTACAAGCCGGATCGGCATGGGTAATATTCGGCGCACTGCTGCGGAGGGGTGGCAGAGCGGCTGAATGCACCGGTCTTGAAAACCGGCGATGGGCGACCATCCGTGGGTTCAAATCCCACCTCCTCCGCCATTCATTCAGAGCCCAAGCGATTCAATCGCTTGGGCTTTTTCATATCCGCGCGCCACTGAGTACGCTCATGAATGTGGGCGTCCAGGCTAGCCGAGGGAACTTCTCTGGTCCTCGATGGCTTGGCTGTTCAGGGCGCAGCCATTTCCTATTTTGCCTTCGCCTTGCCTGAGGAGTTGCTTTGGTGAAAAGCCAAACAGCTTTCGAAACGCCGTAATGAAGTTCGAGACATGGCTGTAGCCAGCGTGCTCCGCGGCTTCCTGCAGGGACAGGCTTCGCGCTTCTAGCTTCACCTTCGCCTCCTGCAACTTTCGCTCGCGCAGATAACGCTGCAGGCTCATGCCCAGCTCTTTCTTTGCCGCTCGCTGCAAGGTAGACACACTCATTCCCAACCTATCGGCGATGTCGGCAAGTGCCATCTCGTCCACCCTTTCATCCATCAGCAACATTTTCAGACGGGTCGGTTGTTCGTTGTGGCGCTGGCCACAGGCAAAGGCGATCTGCTGGATGTTGGTCATCAGACTCTCCCATACGGTGAGGGCGAATGCCTCTCTCATCAGCATCTCGGGGGCATTCTGACTGCTGGTGAGGTTCAAGGCTTCCGCTATCTGGCCAAGGTGTGGCGGCAGCGACCAGTCGAAGCGACTCAAGTGATGGTTGAATATGCGTTCGAACAGCGCGCGGTGCTTGCCGATCAGGTGGCGCTCAAGCCAGGGCAGGCTGAGCGACAAGACGATGCTGCGGCTGCGCACATGGGCCTTGGCGGCGCCCTGCACCATGTCAGGCTCGGCATAGAAGATGGCGGTGGCCACAATGGGATCGGACTTGTGAAAGCGGCAACCTCTGAGCCTGTGGGTAGCGCCATAGGTCATCAGCGCCCTGCTCTCGAGCGGGATGGCGATGATCAGCTGCGGCGGCAGCTCTCGCTGGGTGGCGAAATCGACCTTGTGAACGATGTCCTTGTTGTGGAAGAGGATGCCGTCCTGAATCATCAGGTTCTCGACTCTTCCGGTAAACAGGCCGCGTTTACGAACGCTGGTATCTCTTGCCACTGTGTCAGTCATGCTCACTTTGACCATTTCGAAATATTAAATGACCGAACCGCAAAACTACTGCGGATTCTTGGATGCTATATTAGCCCCCACAAAATCAAATGAAAATGATTATCATCTCTGTTTGGGGTCACTCTTTCTATGGTTGTCTTTAAGGATAAAGCGCTCAGCCCGCTTGCTCTGGCCGTCTCTGCCGCTCTGGCTGTCACTGTTGCTTCCCCGGCTCTGGCGGAAGAGCAGAACGTCGTCCCGGATGAAACCCTCGTTGTCTACGGCAACCCGCTTTACGGGATGGCGCCGTCGGAGGAGACCGGGGGTTACAGCGTCGACTCGGCCACCGTGGGTACCAAGACCCCGGCAGCCCTGAAAGACATTCCCCAGTCGATCACGGTGTTGACCAATGACTACATCAAAGAGCGCAACTTCGTGGCGGTGGACGATCTGGCCAAATACACGCCGGGCCTGCGCACCATGGTCAACGACAGCGGCCGCTCCTCCATCTTCTCGCGCGGCTACGAATACGATGAAGTGAGCCTCAACGGCTTGCCATCGCCCATGCAGAGCAAATTCGGCACCCTGCCGTCGCTGGCCGCCGTCGACCGCGTGGAGATCATGCGCGGCCCCTCCGGCTTGTTTAACAGCACCAGCGAACTGGGTGGCGTGATCAACATGGTGCTGAAGCGTCCGACCGACGAGTTCAAGGGCTCGGTCACGGCGCGCTATGGCAGTTGGGATCGGCACTATCTGGAAGCGGACATGGGGGGGGCGCTCAACGAGGAGGGCTCGGTGCTCGGCCGCTTCGTGGTGAGCAACGCCGACATCAAGAACCAGGTTGACTACAACAACAACGATAACGGGACCTACTACGGCACCCTGGAGTTCGAGCTGTCGGATCGCACCCTGCTGTCGGTCTATGCCCTGCATCAAACCAAGGACATACTGCCGACCAATGGCCTGCCGGCGTACAGCGATGGCAGCATGCTCGACATCAGTCGCAGCACCTACCTCGGTTCTGACGAAGATTTCTTCGACGCGAACACCACCGATGTGGGCGCTTCCCTCCAGCATGCCTTTGCCAACGGTGGCGTCGGCCAGCTCTCGGCCCGTTACATGGATCACGACATGCGCCTGGAGCAGACCTATACCAACGGCCCGGTGGATGCCGCGGGGAACACCGGGCTGATGTTCAATGCCCAGGCGAACCAGCAGCAGAACGTCGCGCTGGATGCCAACTACAGCCAGATGTTTGGCCTGCTTGGGCACAAGAGCGAGTTCGTGCTGGGGTCTGACTACAAGCACTATGAATCCGATATTCAGACCTATACCAACCGCAATATCGGCAAGATCAATGTGTTCAATTTCGATCCGACCACGGTCGCCAAGCCAAACTACCAGTACACCAAGAACGACCACGAAGAGAAGTCAGAACTGGGTCTGTATGGCAAGGTGACCTGGCGCTTGATGGAGCCGCTGGCCGTGATCACCGGGGCCCGTGTCTCCTGGTATGACACCGAGGTCGTCAGCACGACCCTCAGCTCGGGGGCGCAGAACAGCGAGTCGGGTGATTTCAATGGGAAATTCACTCCCTATGCGGGGGCCGTCTATGACCTGACCGATGAACACACCCTGTATGCCAGCTATTCAAAGGTGTTCAAGCCGCAGACCAGTCAGGATGAAAATGGTGACATGTTGGCGCCTCGTGAGGGCAGCCAGTGGGAAACCGGCATCAAGTCATCCCTGCTGGATGGCCAGCTCAACACCCGAGCGACCGCCTTCCTGATGAAGGACAATAACATCGCGGCCCAGGCCTATGACGAGCAGGGGATCGCCATTTCCAATACCTACTGGGCGACCGGCAAGGTCGACACCCAAGGGGTGGAGCTGGAGGCGACCGGCTATCTGAGCCAGAACTGGATGGTCATGACGGGTTATACCTTTACCGATATCGAGGAGAAATCCGGTGATCACAACCCGAAATTCGATGCGATCCCGCGCCACTCCCTGTCCCTCTGGACCGACTACCATCTGGCGGACTGGGTACCGGGCCTGCACCTGGGTGGCGGGATGACGGCGGTCAGCGACTACTCCTTCAACCAGAATGGGGTCACGACCCATCAGGGGGGCTATGCCCTGTTTGATGCGGCCGTGCGCTACGACATCACGGACAAGATGCAGGCGACCCTGAATGTCTACAACATCTTCGATCGCGAGTACTTCTATCGTGTCGGCTCGACGACCACCTTCAACATGTACGGCGAACCGGCCAATTTGATGGCGGGCTTTACCTACAAGCTGTAACGGCAATCGGCAACAGGGCCCGATGGCGCTGTTGCCGATTATCTGTGCCGCCCGGCGAACCCTGCGCCAGAGGCCGCGCCAGAGGCTTATCCATGACGCTCAACTCTGGTATGACTCAATGAAACCACTCATCACCTTGCTACTCACTATGCTCAGTCTCTCTTCTGCCCAGGCAGACATGCTCCACTATGCCCAGCGCTTTACTCATCACTCGACCCTGCTCAATGAGGCGCGGCAATACAGCGTCTATCTGCCAGAGGGCTATGAACGGCAGCCGCAGCAGCGCTTTCCCGTGCTCTATCTGCTCGATGGAGAGAAATTTCTGTTGCAGGTCGCGGGCATCACCCAGGCGCTGCGTGCCGGACTGAATCCGGCGATCCCGTCTCTCATCATCGTGGCCGTTCACAACACGGACAGGATGCGGGATTACACGCCGAGCCATACCATGGTGCTGCCCAATGGCGAGCCAGCGGGGGCCGGTTATGCCAAGACGGGTGGCGGCCCGGCGTTTATGCAATACCTGACTCGGGAGCTGCGCCCGCTCATCGAGGGCCGGTATCGCACCGCCTCGCCGGCCCTGCTGGTGGGTCACTCGCTCGGCGGCTTGCTGACGCTGGATACGGTGGCAAACGACAGCGGCCTGTTTCAGGGATACATCGCCCTGGATGCCAGCCTGTGGTTCGATTATCCGCACAACTACCAGCGCATCGAGCGGGCCCTGACCCACCCGCTCAAGCACGCATCATCGCTGTTTATCGCGGTGGCCAACAACCCGTTCACGCCGGGATTCGGTCGCTCCGAGTTTCACCGGGACCACCTGCGGCAGTTTGCCCGGCGCGTGGCGGCACAACCCGCCGAAAACCTGAACGTCACCAGCCGATACTACGAGGAGGAAGATCATCATTCGGTTTATCACCTGGCGGTCTATCAGGGGCTGCAGTGGCTGTTTCGAGGCTACCGGCTGGATCTGACGCCGGGTGCCTTCAGCCGGCAGGCGGTCATAGCCCGTTACGAGTCCCTGAACCGGCAGCTCGGCAGCCAGCTTCGCCCTGAGCAGGAGAACTTGTTGGATATCAGGGACAAGGCCACCCGCTGGCCCCAGATGCAGATCTCCCCGGCGGAGGCCAGCGCCCTGCTTGACCACTACTACGGGCAATGATGAAGATGAGGGGCGTGCCCTGACAGGCGCCGCCATTTGCCAACCTCGGACTGTCGGGGCGGCCAGCCCCCTCTTCATGCTTCGGATGAACTGCGCCTGATACCGGCTGGTTAGGGGGATAATGCCTATTTATCCGCCTTGCCGGCGGCATCGGCCAGGCTGGCCAGCCGCTTGTCGAGCCAGCGCACTGCCCGTCCCTCATCTTCCGCCCGCTCCTTGCGCCGGATGGCGTTGCGCACCAGCATGGCCCCCAGCCAGCGGATGGGTTCCGGCGGGAAGTAGCCGCGCGGGCCGCCGACCAGGGCGCAGTGGCGCCAGGGGGCATCCTCTTCCCGTTTGTCTTCCCTGACCAGGGCCGCCAGGATGCGGCCGCCGATCCAGCTCTGGGCCACGCCGTTGCCCGAATAACCGAGGCCGTAGACGATGTTGGCGGAGTGGCGCCAGTGGCCGAAGAAGGGCAGGCCATCCACCGAGCGATCCGAGGCGCCGCACCAGCTGGCGGCAATGGGTACCTGTGCCAGCGCGGGGAAGAAGCGGCGCAGCGCCAGGGTCAGCGGGGCCAGATAGCGACTCGGCCGATCGAAGTCGGCCAGGTAGCGGTTGGCGAAGGCGAAGCGGTTGCCCCCCTTGCCGAGCATGAGGCGGCCATCCGGGGTCGAGCGATGGTAGTAGACGAAGGTACGCCCATCCACCACGCTGCGACCGTGATCCATCTGCTGGCGGGCCAGTGGCTCCGGCGCCGGCTCCGTGATCACCATGTCCGAGGAGACCAGCACTATGCTGCGGCGAAACTCGGCGAAGTGATCCACCATGGCGCCGTTGAGGGCCAGCACCACCCGCCCGGCCTGTACTTCCCCCTGCGGGGTCAGGATGCGGGCCGGTTGCCCCGTCTCCAGGCGTAACATGGGGCTATTTTCATACACCTCCACCCCCAGCTCCCGGGCGACCCGCAGCAGCCCGCGCACCAGCAGGGCGGGCTGCACCGAGCCCCCGTGGGGGCTGAACACCCCCTCCAGGTGCGCCGACGAGCCACACTGCCCGGCCAGATCCTGCTCCGCTATCGGCCGCCACTGGTTCAGCCCGGCCTGCTCCAGCTGGCTCATGATGGGCGTCATGCCGCCGCGCTGGACCTCGCTGGTGGCGGTGTAGCAGCTGCCCTCCACCCGCAGCTGGGCTTCGATGCCGTGCGCCGCGCAGAAATTGGCTATCTCGTGCACCGCCTGTTCCGAGGTACGCACCAGCCAGGCGGCCTGCTGCTCGCCAAAGCGTTGGCGCAGGCTGGGGTACTTGGCCGACCAGGTGAGCAGGCAGCCGCCGTTGCGACCGGAGGCGCCGCTGCCGCACAGCCCCTTCTCCAGCACCAGGATGCGCAGACCGGGCTCCGCCTGTTTGAGGTGGATGGCGCACCAGAGCCCGGTGAAGCCGCCGCCGACGATGCAGACGTCGGCCTGCAACTGGCCCCGCAGCGGGGTGGGCTCGGGAGGGGCTTCGGTGGCGAGGGCCTCGGCCAGCCAGAAGGGGTGGGGTTGGCTCATGGAATCTCCTTGGTGGTTGCTCATGGGTGGCGCCAGCGCTGGGTGCGCTCCAGCAGGGTGCGACTGAGGTAGAGCTGCAGCAGCTTGATGCCGGCGGCGGCCAGCAGGATCAGGGTGGCCATGGCAGCGGCCGCCGCGGTATCTCCCGAGTCTTCCATGTTGAGCACGGCGATGGAGGCCAGCACGCTGTCGCTGGAGTAGAGGAAGATCACCGCCGAGGTGGTGGTCATGGCGTTGACGAACAGGTAGATGAAGATCTCCAGCAGGGCGGGCAGGCTGGCGGGCAGGGTGACGCGCCAGAACGCCTTGAGCAGCGGGATGCGCAGGGAGATGGCGACCAGCTCCAGCTCCTTTGGCAACTGCTTGAGGCTGGTCAGCGCCGTCATGTGACCCACGGTGTAGTAGTGGATGATGCAGGAGAGCACCATCAATGGCAGGGTGCCATACAGGCCGCCCAGCAGGCTGTCGGCCCGGTTGAAGAAGAAGATGTAACCCAGCCCGAGCACCATGCCGGGCACGGCCAGGGAGAGCATGGCGAGCAGGTGCATCAGCTGGCGCAGCGGGGCGAAGTGGCGTCCCTTCTCCTGCGCCCAGGCCAGCACCATGATGAGCAGGGTGCCGGTGATGGCGGTGAGGGCACCGAGCTTGAGGGTGTTGAGGAAGGGCTGCCAGCCGTAGACGCTGTTGCTGTCGAAGGCGTAGTGCTCCAGCGTCAGTGTCAGGTTGTAGGGCCAGAACTGCACCAGGGAGCCGTACACTGCCATGCCGACCAGGGCCAGGAACAGCAGGGCCCAGAGGCCGCACCAGAGCAGCGCCAGCAGATCCCGCAGCCGATGGGGCGTGGGGCTATAGGGCACGGCCTTGCTGTTGCTCTGCTCCTGCATCTTGCTGCGCACCCTGTGCTCCAGCGCAAAGCTGAGCAGCGCCGGCAGCAGCAGGGTCACGCTGGCGACCGCCCCCAGGGAGAAGTTCTGCATGCCGATCACCTGGCGATAGATGTCGGTGGCCAGCACGCTGTACTGGCCGCCGATCACCTTGGCCACCCCGAAGTCGCAGATGGTCAGGGTGAACACGGCGATGGCCGCGCTCAGCAGGCCGTAGCGGGCGGTCGGCAGGGTGACGGTGAGGAAGGTGCGCCAGGCGGGGCTGCCCAGCACCCTGGCGGCCTCGTAGAGGCGGGCATCGCTGTGACCCAGCGCCGTGACCAGGATCATCAGGGCATGGGGGAAGCACCAGAAGCCGAGGCCGATGACGATGCCGATGGGGCCATAGATGCTCTCGCCCCCCAGCAGTTCCTTGGCGACGCCCTGGTTGCCGAACCAGTAGACCAGGCTGATGGCGGGCAACAGGGAGGGCATCAGCAGCGGGATGAGGCCGATCAACTTAAACAGGGGCTTGCCGGGCATGCAGGTGCGGGTGAGGGCATAGGCATAGCCGAAGGCGATGCAGACCACCAGCGTGGTGATGAGCAGGCCGAGCCAGAGGGTGTTGCCTATGGTGCGGGTCAGGTTGGGGGAGAGGAAGTAGTCCCGAAAGTTCGCGAGCCCCACCCAGTTGCCGTCCATGTCCTGCAGGCTCTTTTGCAGCATGGCGAGCAGGGGCAGCAGCAGGCCGCCGACCAGCAGGGCTATGCCCAGCAACAGCAGCGCCAGCTGGATGGCCCGATCGCGGCTCCCGCCGGCGAGGGCGCGTCGCCACCAGGGATGGACGGGACGGGGAGCGAGGAGGGGGGCGTGCAGGGGGGCGGTCATGGGGCAGCCTCCTCAAACAGCTGCATGGCGTCGGCGGGCCAGTGCAGGGTGCAGGCCATGCCACTGCGCCAGTCGCTGCCCCCATCGTTGGGGCCTTGCACCAGCACCCGCTGGGGGCCCAGATAGGTTTGTGCCACGCAGATCAGCCGCTGGGCGGCGCCGAGAAACTCCACCTGTGCTATCTCGGCCTGCAGCCCTTGCCGCGCCGGGGGCGCCAGGCTGATAGCCTCGGGCCGGATGGCCAGCTGCAGCTTGCTGCCGGCGGCCGCCCGGTTCGCCAGGGTGAGCGGCTGCTCGTTGAGCCGCACCTGCTTCGGGCTCAGCACCAGGGCATCGAGGAAGTTCATGCTGCCGACGAAGCTGGCCACGAAGCGGCTCACTGGCTGGTGGTAGATCTGCCTTGGCGTGCCTATCTGCACTATGGTGCCTCCCTCCATCACCACTATGCGATCCGCCATGGTCAGCGCCTCCTCCTGATCGTGGGTCACCATGATGGTGGTGATGCCGAGGCGTTGCTGCAGGGCGCGGATCTCGCTGCGCAGGTGGGTGCGCACCTGGGCATCGAGCGCACTCAGGGGCTCATCGAGCAGCAGCAGGCCGGGGGAGAGCGCCAGCGCCCTGGCCAGGGCGACCCTCTGCTGCTGGCCGCCGGAGATCTGGCTCGGGTATTTGTGGGACTGGGCGCCGAGGCCGACCAGTTCCAGCCAGTGTTGGACCGTCTCCCTGATCCGCGCCTTGTCGAGGCGCTGGTTCTGCAGGCCGAAGGCGATGTTGTCCGCCACCGTCAGGTTGGGGAACAGGGCATAGGACTGGAACACTATGCCGAAATCCCGCTGCTGGGGCGGCAGCAGGGAGATGTCGCGACCCCCCTGCCAGATCTCGCCACTGCCCGGCAGATCCAGCCCGGCGATCGCCCGCAGCAGGGTGGTCTTGCCGCAGCCGGAGGGGCCGAGGAAGCAGACGAACTCCCCCTGCTCGATGGCGAGGGAGATGTCCTTGAGGGCCTGGAAGGCCCCGAAGTGCTTGTTGAGGTGTTTGATATCCAGATAGGGCCGGGTCATGATCAGACTCACTGCTGGTTTGGTATATACCAGTTTGAGTTTGAAGTGTGACCGAGGGATGACGGAAAGATGACAGGGCGGTGATGGCGGGTGACTCCCGCTCAGGGGGGCTAGCAAAGAACAAGGCCGGTTGAGGCCGGCCTTGTATTTGGGGTCACGGCGATGCCTCGCCCTTACTGCTTGGCCTCCGACTTGCCGTCGAAGCTGGCGGTCCACTGGGTCAGGATGGCGTTGCGCTCCCGGGCAGCCCAGGCGAAGTCATTCTTGATCATCTGGCCGTTGATGTCGGCCGGGTAGCCGGCCCTGGGCTTGGCCACCTGGGGGATGGCCACCACGGCGAAGGACTGGTTGTAGAGGCTGTTGGCCTGCTCGGTGGCGGCGAAGTCGAGCAACTGTCTGGCGGCTTCCAGCCTGGCGGTGCCCTTGATGATGGCCGCGGCCTCCATGTCCCAGCCGGAGCCTTCGCTCGGGAACAGCACCTCGATGGGGGCACCCTTGCTCTTGAGGCTGGTGGCCGGGAAGTCGAACGAGATGCCGACCACCGTCTCGCCGCTGGCCGCCAGCTTGCAGGGGGCCGAGCCGGAATGGGTGTAGCGATCGATGTTCTGGTGCAAGCCGCTCATGAACTGCCAGCCCTGCTGCTCACCCATGGTCTGCAGCCAGCCCGCCACGCTCAGGAAGCCGGTGCCGGAGGAGCTGGGGTTGGGCATGATCACCTTGCCCTTGTAGATGGGCTTGGTCAGGTCGGCCCAGCTCCGGGGGGCCGGGATCCCCTGCTTCTCGGCCTCGACCTTGTTGAAGCAGATGGCGCTGAAGAAGGCATCCAGCCCAATCCAGTGCGGCTCGGCCCTGGGATCGCGGAAGCGGCTGTCGAGTTTGTCCAGCCCCTTGGGGGCGTAACCCGCCAGCATCTGCTGCTGATCGAGCTGCATCAGACTGGTGGCCGCCAGGCCCCAGACCACGTCGGCCCTGGGCTGGGCCTTCTCGGCCAGCAGCCGGGCCGTGACCACGCCGGTGGAGTCCCGTACCCACTTGATGTTGATGTCGGGGTGCTGGCGCTCGAAGGCGGTCTTCAGCTCACTGAGCTGCTCCGGCTCGAAGGCGGTGTAGACGGTGAGATCGGTCGCGGCCATCACCGGGGCTGTCATGGCGGCCAGCAGCGCGCTCGCCAGCAAGGGGGTTCCCTGTTTCATCCTCTTCTCCATCAAAGTTGGTATAAACCAGATTGGTCGAAGCAGAGGCTAGGCAATCTTTATGACGCTCAGGTGACGGCCGTGTGACGTTTTGATGAGCTCAATCCAGGGTGTCGACCTCGATCTCCAGGCTGTCGTGGCGCCAGTATTCCAGATCGAAGTCGAGCACCCGCCCGTGCTGATCGAAGTTGAGTCGCTCCAGGCGCAGGGCGGGCAAGCCGGCGGTGGCACCCAGCGCTTTGGCCACCTCGTCGGGCAGGGCGGTGGGGAAGAAGCGCACCTGCATGCGGGCGTAGTGCAGGCCGTAATGCGCCTGGTAGAGCTCGGTCAGGCTGCCGGCCAGGTCCAGCTCGAGCAGGCCGGGCACCCGCTCCGGCAGGCAGTGGTTCTCGCAGTAACAGATGGCGCGCCCGTTGGCATAACGCAGCCGCTTGAGCAGGAAGAGGCTGTCAAAGGGCCTGAGCTGGAGCCGGCTCAGCAGGGCCGGCGGCACCGCCTGGCGGCTCTTCTCCAGCAGCTCGGTGCGTGGCTCACCGCCCTGCTCACGCACTATCTGGTGGAAGTTGGAGGTGCGTCTTGGGTTGAGGCGAAAGCGCGGCGGGGTGACGAACCAGCCCCGCCGATCCTCCCGATAGATGAGGCCGTTGGCCTCCAGTTGCACCAGGGCCTCGCGAATGGTGACCCGGGTGGTGCCATAGAGTTCCCCCAGCAGCCGCTCGGAGGGGAGCTTGTCGTTGGCCTGCAAGCCTCCTGCCTGGATCTGGGTGGCGAGGGCATCCTTGATCTGCAGGTACTGCGGTTTGCTCATGGTGATCCTTGTCGGTGTCAAAGTGCTTGGTAGAGACCAGTTCTGGTCACTCCGCTCGGGATGACTAGATTATCGCGATGAGGGCGCCGAAAATGAATTTTTTGTTGCACGATAGGGCACCCCTTTGACCTGGGAGGGGGAGTTATCCAGAATATGCTCAATCTGGTATATACCAAATGGAGCAAGCCATGACCCACATTCCTGCAGCCCCCGCTGCCGTCGATTACCTGCTGTTGACCCCGGGCCCCCTCTCGACGACCCCCACGGTGCGCGCCGCCATGCTGCAAGACAGCTGCACCTGGGATGCGGACTACAACCTGGGGGTGGTGGAGCCCATCCGCCGCGAGCTGGTGCGGCTGGCGACCACCCCGGAACAGGCGGCCGACTACGGCGCCGTGCTGCTGCAGGGCAGTGGCAGCTATGTGGTGGAGAGCGTGCTGGGCTCGGCGCTGGGGGCCGATGATGGCCTGCTGATCGTCAATAACGGCGCCTACGGCGCCCGCATGGGGGAGATGGCGCGCTGCCTCGGCCTGCGTCACCTCGAGCTCGACTGCGGGGAGACGGCCCGGCCCGAGGTCGAGGCCATCGAGTCTCTGCTCGGCCGGCACCCGGAGATCACCCACCTGGCCATGGTGCACTGCGAGACCACCACCGGCATGCTCAACCCGCTGGAGGAGGTGGCGGCGCTGTGCCGGCGCCGTGGCATTCGCCTCATCGTCGATGCCATGAGCAGCTTTGGCGGCATCCCCATCGATCTGGGCCGCCTCGGCATCGAGTTTCTCATCAGCTCCGCCAACAAGTGCATCCAGGGGGTGCCGGGCTTTGGCTTCGTCATCGCCCGCCGCGCCGCGCTGGCGGCCTGCGCCGGACGGGCCCGCTCCGTCTCCCTCGATCTGCACGCCCAGTGGCAGACCATGGAGCAGCAGGGGGGCAAGTGGCGCTTCACCTCGCCGACCCACACAGTGCTGGCCTTCGCCCAGGCATTGCGGGAGCTGGAGCAGGAGGGAGGGATCGCCGCCCGTCATCGGCGCTATCAGGAGAACCAGCGTACCCTGGTCGCCGGCATGGCGACCCTGGGATTTGAGCCCCTGCTGCCCGCGCCCTGGCAATCCCCCATCATCACCGCCTTCCATTCGCCGACCCATCCCGACTACCGCTTCGCCGATTTTTATCAGCGCCTCAAGGGCCAGGGCTTCGTCATCTACCCGGGCAAGGTCTCCCAGGCGGACTGTTTCCGCATCGGCAACATCGGCGATGTGAGCCCGGCCCGGGTGCGCGAACTGCTGGCCGTCATGGCCGCAGCCTGCTACTGGCAGGAGGGCGCGCTATGAGCAGCCATGCCAGCCTGCCCGGCGGCGGCCTCGCCGATACCGAAGGGGACATCAACCTGGGGGAGGCGCGCCAGCGCTGGTGGGCGGCGCAAAGCGAGCCGGTACGGGAAGGGCTGGCCGAGGATGGCCGCTATTTTCTGCATCAGGCGCTCTCCACCCCCTGTCTGGATCTGCTGGCGGGGGCGCAGGGGACTGTGTTGACCAGCGTCTCCGGCAAGCAGTACCTCGACTTTCATGGCAACAGCGTCCATCAGCTCGGTCACGGTCACCCTCGCGTGGTAGCCAGGGTGCAGCAGCAGCTGGCGGATCTGCCCTTTGCCCCGCGCCGCTACACCCACCCGGTCGCCATCGAGTGCGCCCGCACCCTGGCGGAGCTGGCGCCGGGGGATCTCAACCGGGTGCTGTTCGCCCCAGGTGGCAGCGAGGTGGTGGGGATAGCCCTCAAGCTCGCCCGCTTCATCACCGGCAACAGCAAGGTGGTGTCGCTGTGGGATGCCTTTCACGGCGCCTCCCTCGACGCCATCTCGGTCGGCGGCGAGGCCTGTTTCCGGGCGGGGATGGGACCGCTGATGGCCGGGGTCGAGCGGATTCCGCCCCCCACCCGCTATCGCGGCGTCTGGTATCGCGGCGAGGGGGAGGATCTGCACTACGCCGACTACCTCGAGTACGTGATCGAGAAGGAGGGGGGCATTGGCGCCTTCATCGCCGAGCCCATCCGCAACACCGACGTGCAGGTGCCGTCGCGGGCCTACTGGCAGCGGATCCGCGAGATCTGCGATCGCCACAAGGTGCTGCTGATCGTCGACGAGATCCCCAACGCCCTCGGTCGCACCGGCCACTGGTTCAGCTTCGAACAGTTCGGCATCGAGCCCGACATCATCTGCCTCGGCAAGGGGCTGGGGGGCGGCGTGGTGCCGTTTGCCGCCCTCATCACCCGGGATCGCTTCAATCAGGCGGCCGCCATCTCCCTCGGTCACTATACCCACGAGAAGAGCCCCATCGGCTGCGCGGCGGCGCTCGCCACCATAGCGGTGATCCGGGAGGAGGGGCTGTTGGCCAAGGTGCGGGAGGATGCGCTCTTTATGGAGCGAGAGTTGACGGCACTGATCGACCGTCATCCGCTGATCGGCCAGGTACGGGGAACCGGCCTGCTGTGGGCGCTGGATCTGGTGGAAGATCACCAGAGCCGGACCCGGGCCAGCCAGGCGGCGGAACAGGTGCTCTACCGCTGTTTGGCACTTGGCTTGAGTTTCAAGGTATCCCAGGGCAATGTCATCCAACTCTCTCCCCCACTCACGGTCAGTCGTGCCGAACTCGCGCACGCCATCGTCATTCTCGATCTGGCGCTCGGCCAGGTCGAAGCCTCACTGGAACAGGAAAACCCCCATGTCTGCCAAACAACTGTCTGTTAAACCAGAGTCTGATGTACAAGCGCTGATCCTCGACTGGGCCGGCACCGTGGTCGATTTCGGCTCCTTCGCGCCGACCTCCATCTTCGTGGAGGCCTTCGCCCGGGCCTACGACTTCCCCGTCACTCTGGACGAGGCGCGCCAGCCCATGGGCCTTGGCAAGTGGGATCACATCGCGACCCTGGGTCGCCTGCCCTCGGTGGATGCCCGCTGGCAGGCCCGCTTCGGCCACCCCATGAGTCGGGAGGAGGTGGATCACCTCTACCACACCTTCATGCCGCTGCAGATCGCCGCCGTGGCCCGCTTTGCCGCCCCCATCCCCGGCGTCTTGCCGGTGCTGGCGCGCCTGCGCGGGCAGGGGCTGCGCATCGGCTCCTGCTCAGGTTATCCCCGCCCGGTGATGGAGGCCCTGGTGCCGGCGGCGGCTGAGCACGGCTATCGCCCGGATCACTGGGTGGCCACCGACGATCTCAAGGCCGGCGGTCGTCCCGGCCCCTGGATGGCGCTGGCCAACGTGATTGAACTGGGGATCGATGCCGTGCATCGCGCCATCAAGGTGGACGATGCGGTGCCCGGCATTGCCGAGGGGCTGAACGCCGGCATGTGGACCGTGGGGCTGGTGGTCTCCGGCAACGAATTTGGCGCCACCTGGGAGGAGTTTTCGGCCATGAGTGACGACGAGATCACCGCGCGGCGCGCCCCGGCCGAGACCAAGTTGCGGCAGGCGGGCGCCCACTATGTGATAGCCACCCTGGCCGATATCGAGCCGGTGATTGCCGATATCAACCGCCGTCTGGCGAGCGGGGAGCGTCCCGCCTGACACGACCATGAGGGGCGCGATGAACTCGCTGCGCCGAGTGATGATGAAGCAAGGCGCCCACCCGGGCGCCTTGCTTCATTGGTCTGACCCTAGGCCAGACAGACCCTGCCAAGCCACGTGGCCCTCCCTCAGAGAGGGGGATTGCACCGCTCGGGGGACCAGGGATAGGGTGATGCAGGTTTAATGTAGTGATGTTTCCGTGGTTTTTAAGTTCATTTGGTGTGAATTAAACATAAACATCCATACAATATATTGTAAAAATTAATTTTTCTGAAATTTTATGGAATCTGTCAGATCTGACCACCGGTGGTACCCTCCACCTATCCCTACAATCCAAGTGACTCAAGCACCTGGTTTTTTTCGTTTTTGTAGCACACATGTTTCACGTTATTAACATGTGATTCAGCACCCATTGGGGTTCATGCTGAACAATATGGCTACCGTTTGAAAGCAGCATCATGACATGGATACATCTGACGCATTAGATTTCATCTCCCGGTTCGATCAAGCCGGCGATGAACGCACCATAGTGGCGCTGTTGCGCCAATTGACGGTACAAATGGGGTTTGATCATTTCCGACTGGCCCTTATTTTTCCCAATACCATACAGCGACCGGATGTCACCATCTTCAACGGCTGCCCGCCTGCCTGGGTGGAGGCCTATACCAAGGCAAATTTTTTTGCGATAGATCCGGTCGTGCTACGCGGCATGGTGCAGAGCACCCCCATCCTGTGGGCGGATCTCATGGAGGAAGGGGCCTGTGATGAGCAGAGCCTGGCGGTCATGAGGCTGGCACAGGAGGCAGGGCTACGCGACGGCATCACCTTCCCCTGGCATGGTGCAAACGGCCATGTCGGCCTGCTCTCCCTGATCACCCGTGAACCCCGTACCGAGCAGCAGTGGCTGGCCGCCGTGCCGGCGCTGACCTGGCTCTCCATGCATATCTTCGAAGCCGTGGCGCGGGTGTGTCTGGTGGGCTTGTCTCCCCATGATGCCCTGAGCCTGCGTGAGCTGGAGGTGTGCCGCTGGGCGGCCGAGGGCAAACAGAGCAGTGACATAGCGCAGATACTCGGCATTACCCCGCGCACTGTGACATTCCATCTGAACAATGTGGTCGCCAAGCTGGGGGCAAGCAGCAAGTGTCAGGCGATTTCCTGGGCGCTCAAGCAGGGGGTCGTCAGGCTGAATGTCGAGCTGGCCTCGGTCGCCAATGTGGATGAGCGGTAGTGATTTAGTCTGCATGGCGCAACTGTTTGCGCGATGTACAAGATATTGCACTGGTCAGGCAACGGGTGGTGGTTTAAAGAATGGAAAACCACAACTTGTTGCGCCGCGAGGCTGGGCGCTTGAAGTGCTGTTTTTATAACATATTGAAATAATTGAATTAAATGGAGTGGCATGGTCGCTGCTAATGGTTAGGTCGAGTGTCATTACCGTTCAACCAATCAGGAGCATACTCATGCCAACTCCATGTTATATCAGCATCGAAGGTAAAACCCAGGGCAACATCACCGCCGGTGCCTTCACCTCCGACTCCGTCGGCAACATCTTCGTGCAGGGCCATGAAGACGAGATGCTGGTGCAAGAGTTCCAGCACGTCGTTACCGTACCGACCGATCCACAATCCGGTCAGCCGGCTGGCCAGCGTGTCCACAAGCCGTTCAAATTCACCGTCGCGCTGAACAAGGCCGTGCCGCTGATGTACAACTCCCTGGCCTCCGGCGAGATGTTGCCGAAAGTGACCCTGAAGTGGTACCGCACCTCGGTCGAAGGCAAGCAGGAGCACTTCTTCTCTACCGTGCTGACCGATGCCACCATCGTCGACATCGACTGCCAGATGCCCCACTGCCAGGATCCGGCGAAGTCTGACTTCACCCAGCTGATCCAGGTCTCCCTGGCCTACCGCAAGATCGATTGGGAACATACCGTTGCAGGTACCTCGGGTGCCGATGACTGGCGTGCCCCGATCGAGGCTTGATCCTCGATTTTGTAGCAGGTCCTTCCTTGTAGTGCATTTTTGGGCCTGGCCGTCGCAGTGTCAGCGATGGTCAGGCCTGTGCAAGCTTTCTCCAGCCTGTCTCAGGGATTTGGCTGGAGCTTTTGTATTTTGCCATATGACCGCTGGCATCGGTCTTATTGCAAAGCACAACAGAGGTCAGTCGTGATGTGTCCCACTATTGCATTGCTCGGTGATATCGGCACCGACCACGAGGGGTTCCACCCCTCTCCGGTGATTGCCGCGAGCCCGAATGTCTTCCTCGACGGCAAGCCGGTGGCCCGTCAGGGCGACCCGCTGGCACCCCACGACAAACCCAACAATCCTCCTCATCCGCGCAGCATCTCGGGTGGCGTTGGCTCAGTGCTGGTGAACGGCAAGCCCATCGCGGTGACCGGTACCGCCATCGGTTGCGGCGGCGTGGTGATTGGTTCGGGCAGTGGACAGGCAGGATAAGGAACCCTTCATGGCAGACAGCACAGGATTACAATTTACCGTCAAGGTGGGGGCGCTGCCCGAGACCACCTTTGTGGTGGCCGAGTTCATGCTGGAGGAGGCGTTGAACGGTCCCTTCCAGCTGCGACTGGAGCTGGCCAGCCCCCAGCCGGACATCGACTTTGGCGCCGTGCTGGACCAGCCGTGCGAGCTGCTGGTGTGGTACAACGGCGAGCTGCAGCGGCGGGTGTGCGGGGTCGTGAGTGATTTTGTGCAAGGGGACAGCGGCTTTCGCCGCACCCGCTATCAGCTCATGGTACAGCCGGCGCTGTGGCGGCTCTCCTTGCGCCAGAACTCCCGCATGTTCCAGGCCCAGAAGCCCGACGAAATCCTCTCCATCCTGCTGCAAGAGCACGGCATCACCGACTACGCCTTCGCGCTGAAAAACGAGCACGCTCAGCGGGAGTACTGCGTGCAGTACCGGGAGACGGACCTCGCGTTCGTCAACCGGATGGCCGCCGAGGAGGGACTGTTCTACTTCCACGAATTCGAGCAGGGCAAGCACCGGCTGGTGTTTGCCGACGATGCGGCGGCCCTGACTGCCGGTCCCGAGCTGTTCTTCAACCTGGGCAACCGCTCGCTGGAGCAAGGGCCCTACGTGCGCCAGTTCCACTACCGGGAGGCGGTGCGCCCCTCAGATGTGGAGCTGAAAGACTACAGCTTCAAGACCCCGGCCTATGGCCTGTCCCACAAGAAGCTGGGGGCCGAGCTTGAACACCAGCGCGATACCTACCAGCACTTCGACTACCCGGGCCGCTACAAGCTGGACCCGAGCGGCAAGGCCTTTGCCCAACACCGGCTGGATGCGCTGCGCAACGATGCGGTGACCGGCTTGGCTAAGTCCAACTGCGCGGTCCTGCTGCCGGGCCAGACCTTTGCCCTGACCGAGCACCCGAACGGTAGCTTGAACACCGACTGGCAAGTGGTGCGTATCAGCCACACCGGATTGCAGCCGCAGGCGCTGGAGGAAGAGGGCGGCAGCGGCCCCACCGTCTACCACAACGAATTTGCGGTGGTGAAGGCGAGCACCAGCTGGCGTGCCCGCATCGGCAGCCCACAGGTGCCCCACAAGCCGATGGTGGACGGCCCGCAAATTGCCACCGTGGTGGGGCCGGAGGGGGAGGAGATTTACTGCGACGAGCATGGCCGGGTGAAGCTGCAGTTCCCCTGGGACAGATATGGCAGCTCCAACGACCAGAGCTCCTGCTGGGTGCGGGTGAGCCAGGGCTGGGCCGGCGGACAGTACGGCATGCTGGCCATCCCGCGCATCGGCCACGAGGTGATTGTCTCCTTCCTGGAAGGGGACCCGGACCAGCCCATAGTCACAGGCCGGACCTTCCACGCCACCAACAGACCCCCCTACGAGTTACCGGCTAACAAGACCCGCACCGTGCTGCGCACCGAGACCCACCAGGGCGAGGGCTTCAACGAGCTGCGCTTCGAAGACCAGGCGGGGCAGGAAGAGATTTACCTTCACGGTCAGAAAGACCTGAACGTGCTGATTGAGAACGATGCGGCCTGGCACATCAAGCATGACCAGCACACCGACATCGACAATGAGCGGGTGGCCCGCATCAAGGCCAATGACCATCTGATGGTGGAGGGGGAGAAGCGGGACCAGGTCAAGGCTGATTACTCGCTCACCGTGGATGCGTCTATGCACCAGAAGCTGGGTCAATCCCTACTGGTGGAAGCGGGCAGTGAGGTGCACCACAAGGCGGGCATGAAAATAGTGATGGAGGCGGGCTCCGAGTTGACCCTGAAAGTGGGAGGTAGCTTCGTCAAAATCGACCCGAGCGGTGTCACCCTCAGCGGCGGCTCCATCAAGATGAACTCGGGTGGCAGTCCGGGGGCTGGCTCCGGCTGGGGTGGGCAGATGCCAGGGTTGCCGGGTGGTGTCGAAATCCCAACAGCACCACCGGCGACCATACCGGCGCCTGCTATTCAAAAGAGCATGGAGTCCATGGCGCCCCTCGCCAAATCATGCCCACTGGCTGAAACAGGGGGCAAGGTATGAGGTTCCACGAGTGGCGAAGCCAATTGCACGGCCAGCTGTTTGCTGTCATCGATGCGGCGCTGGACCAAACATTGGTCGCTCGTTTCTACGAAACCGGTGGTGAAGATGCTTACCCACTCTTTGCCGGTACCGCGTTTGCCGACCAGGCAGAGCAGGGCCCCTGGCTGCTGCCGTCCCCCTCTTCTAACTTTATCGACTCGGATCCCCAGCTATGCGGGTTTTATGTCGTCAGCAGCGCATCGTCTGAAACGGTGCGCAAGCATTGGCAGAGTCTGATTGAGGTGGCTCGAGAGGGGGAAGTGATGTGGTTTCGCTATGCCGACAACCGGATTCTTTCGAAGATGCTAGATGCCATGAGCCAGCGGGATCTCGATGACATATTGGGACCTTGCGCCGGACTGTGGGTCAACGAAAGTGGTTGGCGACGAAGTGACGGCGCTGATTTCATTCCTAGGTATGCGCCCTGGTTTAGGATCCAACCCCATCACCTGGCTCCCCTGTACGACGAGAATCGTCATGCCTATATCTTGCGGCGGCGCCTATGGCAGACCATGACGGCTATGATGGAACGCCATCCAGACCCGGAAGGCACTATTTTACCTGTTCTTAAGCAGGCCAATCAGGATGGGCTGCAAGAGGATGTGCGCGATGGTGTGGTGGCGGGAGCCTTGGCCTTACAGGCCAAGACACCTCTTGAAGAGATACGGGTGCCACTGATGCTGGCCGATGATGAACTGGCTCAGGTGGTCAACTGGCTGAACAAACGCAACGAACTGACAGGAGTATGTTGATGGCGGCAGATCCCCACTGTATCCCTTGTGAGCGTTATGACTGCTGGATCGAGATAGATGTTCGGGATGAACATAACCGCTCGTTCAAGGGGCTCAAGGCCACGCTGACTGACGAGACCGGCAAGTCTGGAACTGTCACCCTGAAGGATGGACCTATCCTGGTGCGCGGTTTTGCGGTTGGCCCCGTGACGGTAAAACTTGAGACACAACCCTGGCTCAAGGTGGCGCAATCTCGCGAGATGCTCAAGGAGGGGGAACAGAGCGAGGTGCCGGCCTATACCGATAAGCTGCTCGGGTACGACGATACTAAGCGGGAACATATCAAGGTCACTACAGGGGATCTCTGCCTGACCAAACCGCAAGCTCCACTACCGGAGGCACATCAGGAAGGAAAAGCAGGCAATGCCCGTTTCTTTACCAGGCACTCCTATGTAATTGAGATAAAAGGTTATCAAATCAATACTCTGAGGATCGGGGTCTTCTTTGATGGTACTGGCAATAATACCCGTAATGCTCAGGCCGGGTTGCAAAAGGTAGAGCAGTGGCTGCTAGAGACCTGCTCTGATCCATACCAGCGGGAGAAGGAGCTGCGTGGTTGTCAAATGGGGAGAAGTCCGGTCGAGGGGAGTGCCGCCAATGATGTGACCAATGTAGGTAAATTGTTTGAACAATATGACATTACTGCGGGCTCTCTGGTTGCGCATAGCTATATCAGTGGTATTGGGACTCGAGATCCAATAGCAGGAGACAATGGCCTTGAATATCGTTCGGACGATACCCTGACTCAGGGATTGGATCTCGACTTTGCCGGTGAAAATACCTCCATCATTGGCAAGGTAACACTAGCTTGCACAGACATTATTCTAACGGGAATTACCGATGATCTTCATGATGTATTACCGGCCGTGGACTGTATCCATCGAATTGAGTTCGATGTATTTGGCTTTAGCCGAGGAGCCGCCGCCGCTCGCCATTTTGTCAATGTGATCGATCAAAAGTCCAATCATCCGCTAGTAATGGCGATGGCCAATAATCCGGATATTCGACTGAAGGCTGGTTTTGATTGGGCTAGCCGGGACGATGTGCGCTTTACCTTCGTCGGCCTGTTCGATACTGTCCTTTCTTCTTTTAACGCCAAGGTCAATGTGCAGCTCAAGGCAGATTGTGCCGAGCGAGTGGTGCATCTCACCGCACTGGATGAAGTGCGCAAACACTTCCCGCTGTCGCGCATCACAGTGGATGCTGCGGGTACCAGCATCCCGGCCCACTTCACCGAATTAGCGCTACCTGGGGCTCACTCGGATGTAGGCGGCGGTTACTATAGCCGTTGGAGCCTGGGTGATCCCAATAGCGATCCTGCACTGACGGAATGCATCGAGCTGGAGCGTTTTATGAGTATCGAAAGCGCCGATATACCGGAAACTGCGAGCCATGCTTATTTGCAAGCCAAGGCCTATGCCGAAGAAAAGCGAGCCATGGGATGGGTAGAGCGCATCAATCCCAACTTGCCCCGTGGTGCAGTCCCGTCGGTTGGGACCATAAGTCTGAAGCCTTACTCTTTTAGGCGTCCTGAGGAGAAAAATAGCTCTGGCCCCGGCAAGAAATCTGTCTATGTAGAAGTGTTGATGAATCGAGTGGTAGAAGGAGAATATTCTCGTATCCCACTGCATATGATGGTGGAGGCAGGGCGTGCTGTGGGGGTCCCCTTTAAAGAGTGGAAACCGGAAAATAGAGCATTGCAGCTTGAACCGCTCTCAAGCAAACGGCCAGGGGCTGATTTGAAGGCTTTGGATAAACTCTGGGCACAATTAGCTATTGAGCATAAGGTTGCCAAGAATCTGGCCCATCAATTGTCACTCGACGTTTATAGTGCTTTGCGTCGTGATTATTTGCACCACAGTGCCAGCAGTCAAGGCATCGCCAATCCGGCCAACACCAATAAATATGAACCTACTGTCAGCAAAGAGAGACGCGAGCTGATAGGGAACAAGGAGTCATGATGTTAAAGCGATGGTTGTGGATCCTGGGGATACTCTGCCCCTTGTTGGCCTGCGCGATGGAGGCGCCACTGAAACCCTTTTCTTGGCGTTATGGTACCGGCAGCAATATCGATATAACTACAAATACCAAGACCGAGTTTTATCGTGGTGGCGAGTTGGTTTATGCCGACCGCTTGGCCGGAGGGGGAGCAGGCGGTTTGCTTGCCGATCGTATCAAAGGGCAGCGCTATTACTGGGCTGGCGGTGGTGGTCTGCCTACTGACGGCGTGCCTGTACCCGATAAAGCCGTGATCGAGATGGTTTCATCTCATGATCGCAAGCGTTACCGCATCAAGGTGAATTTGCCCGTAGATTTAGAAAAACAGATGCGCCAAGTTTATTTAGTTGACGGACGCTATGATCGCCGAAATCGCCTCTATTTTGGTCTGGCTCCTGGTGGTTATTTTGAGGTTGTACTAACCGGAGGGGGACTACAACTGAGCCCCGACAAACTACTCATCCGTGGTATTGCCGAAGAGGTGACCGACGACTGGTATGATAAAAAAGTCCCGGTAGCTCGCCAATATGGCATGGATGATTTCGACAAAAAATATGGCGAGCTATTCAAGCAATATCCCGTGCCGATGGGCATGGATTGGGCTCCGATTATGGATGCCTACCGCGCCAAACAGCCCAGAACGGATCTGGAGCCAGTCAACTAGCCAGCCGCGTTCACAACCTTCGCTTTATGGCATCACCATGGGACCGGCGACCGCGAGGGCGGCCTCGTCGCCGCGCAGCACCCGCACTATCTCGAGGGCAAATTCGATGGCGGTGCCGGGTCCCTGGCTGGTGATGAGACGATGGGCATCATCCCGCACGACCCGCGCCGTGCTGAGCTGGCCGACGGGTAGCCGGGCCTGAAAAGCCGGGTGACAGGTAACGCTGGCATCCCCCAGCAGATGGTGATGTTGCAATACCACCACGGGGGCGGCGCAAATGGCCGCCCGCCAGCGGCCGAGCGCCGCCTGCTCCCTGAGCAGGTCGATGGCGAGCGGCGTATCGCGGATCGCCTCGCTGCCGGGCAGGCCGCCCGGCACGACTATGGCCTCGAAGTCACGGCTGGCCAGCTCGTCGATATGGCAGTCGGCGACCAGCTGCATCCCACGGGAGGCGCGGATCTGGCGCAGACCCGCCGGGCAGCAGGAGGCGAGCAACACCTCGATGCGGGCCCGCACCAGGGTGTCGACGATGGCGACGGTCTCGATCTCTTCCGAACCCGGGGCTACCAATACCAGTACGCTCATCTGTTACTCCTTCTGCCGGCTATCCAGCCGGGCTCAGCTCTTCTCTTTGATGGCCTGATAGAGGCCCTGATTGACCGGCACCGCGATGCCGTGCTGGGCGGCCCTGGCCAGCAGGAAGCCGGTGATGGCCTCGATCTCGGTCTCGCGGCCCAGCTCCATGTCTTGATACATGGAAGAGTAATTGTCGGCGGTGAGCTCCACCACCATCATCACCCGGCGCAGCAGTTCCTCGGCACTGGTCGGCTGGCCTTCGGCGTGCATCACGTCCGCCACTTCCACGCAGATCTGCTGCAGGGCGTCGGCGAAGCGGGGACCGGTCAGATCGCCATTCTTGAGTCTATACAATGCGGTCAGCGGATTGATGGCGCAGTTGATGGCGAGCTTCTGCCACTGGCGGGCCAAGATGTGCTCATCCCAACCGGCCTGGCCGAGGGCGGCGGCGAGCTCGTCCGCCAGGCCGGCGTGGGCCTTGGCGGCCTCGTTGACCGGGCCGAGCCAGGTCTCACCCTTGCCGGTATGGCGGAACACGAAGTGACCGTTCTGCATGGCGCCGTGGCTGGTGATGCCGGCGATCACCGGGTTGTGTGGGAACAGCTGCACCACCTGCTCGGCGATGCCCATGCCATTGTGCAGCAAGATAATGGGGATGCCTGCCGCCAGCTTGCCCACCAGCGGGGTCAGGGCCGATACCACCTGACCGGCCTTGGTCATCACCAGCAGCCGCTTGATCTGGCCGGGCTGGCTGACGAAGCCCCGCTCGATGGCGATCAACTGGGTATGGCCTTCCAGCGAGGTGAAATCGATGCCGGGGTGCAGGGTGGAGCGGTGCCGATCGCGCAGCAAGACGCGGGTCGATTGGCCGCTCAGGGTCAACAGGGATGCGAACACGCCACCCAGGGCACCACAGCCCAGCAGTGACCATTGGGGGGAGGAGGGCTGTCGGCTGTTTTTAAGGTTTAAATCGCGTAATCCGCTTGGCATGGAGAGGCTCAATCAAGGTAGGGGTCGCGTTCCGAACAACCACCTGCCGGGGATAAGTGAAGATGTCGCGTGGCGGACACTAACGGGTCTCGCCATTCCTGTGCGCAGGGGATTCTAGCAGAGCAACCCCATAGAAATCAGCAAATTTGCCGGTTTTCTGGTAGATTTGCCCCCCTATAAGCGCAACTTGAGGAGCCCTGACATGCCGTCATTCGATATTGTCTCTGAAGTCAAAATGAACGAGGTGTTGAACGCCGTCGATAACGCCAATCGTGAACTAGCGACCCGTTTCGATTTTCGTGGTGTTGAAGCCAGCTTCGAATTGAACAAAGAAGAAGTCAAGCTGGAGGCCGATGCCGATTTCCAGCTCAAGCAGATGGTCGAGATCCTGCGCGGAGCCCTGCTCAAGCGCAACATCGAAGGCAATTCCATCGACGTGGGTGACAGCGTTCACTCCGGCAAACGCTTCCACCTGAACGTCAAGTTCAAGCAGGGGATCGAGAAGGAGATCGCCAAGAAGCTGGTGAAGCTGATCAAGGATTCCAAGATCAAGGTGCAGGTCGCCATCCAGGGTGACGAGGTGCGCGTCACCGGCAAGAAGCGTGACGATCTGCAGGAGGCCATGGCACTGGTGCGCGGGGCCGAGCTGGGTCAGCCGATGCAGTTCCAGAATTTCCGCGATTGATCGCAGGCGGGGAGGGTTCGGCCCTCCCCCTTGTTCAATGGCAAGACGTTCAATGGCAAGACCGTCGATGGTCGAGCCATAAAAAAACCGGAGCAGCTGCTCCGGTTTTTTGTGTCCGCGATACGAGTTCGATTAGAACTTGTAGGTAACGGAGAAGTAGTGGCTGAAGCCAGAACTCTTCCAAGGAGTGCCGTCAAATGCGGTGGAACCGTCTTTGTTACCATAGGCATCCATGAAGTACTTCAGGCCGTAACCAACAGCGTAGCGATCGGAGTGCCAGTAGATACCGTGGAAGGTTGCCAGGTTATCGCTGGTGCGGTCAGCACGACCGTAAGTATCCAGATCGAAGGCATAGTCCAGGTAACCCTGGTAGGAGACGAAGCTGCCATTGCCGAAGGTGTAGAATGGCTTGAACCAGTTCATGGAGAACTGATAGCCGTTCCATGAGTTCTCTTCTTCGCGGAAGAATTCGTTTTCGTTGGAGTAACGAGCGTACAGGTTCATCCCAACCTTACCGAACCAAGGCACCATCACATCGGCGCCCAGACCGATTTGGTTCTCCATCTGGCCATCAGCAATGTTGTTCAGGTTAGCAATGTACAGTTCCTGTACCGGGCCGAAGGAGAGATCCTTGCCAGTCAGCGCATCCAGAGACATACGCGGAGCAAACTTCATGAACAGGTTCTGACCATTGTGTTTGTCACTGTGGCTGGTATCGAAAACATCGAAAATATCGACATAGCCATACAGATCAAAAATACCGGACCGACCACCAAATTCCATTTCCAGATAGGTGTCGTTGTAACTATCTTGACCAGAAGTAAAGGGGCGCTGGTCAATGGTATGCATCAGGTTGAACTGCATCCATTTGTAATCGTTCTTGTGGATGTCACCGCTGTAATCGGCAGCAAAAGCCGGGGTGGCGGAGGCAGCCAGCAGACCGGCAGCGATCAGAGTCTTGGTAAATTTGGCCATTTTATTGGTCTCTTGTGTATTTAGTTGAGGTTTTCCGTAGCCTGCCCACAAGGAGCGGGAGGGATTCTAGCCAAATAAATTCAGCGGATAAACAAGAGCCAGGGAACTTTGTCAGGAATTGTGAATCTAATCACCCCCTCATTGGCGCAAACGCTTGCTATTTGTTCGCTTTCGAAGACAAGTGTTTGTTTCGTTTGGATACCATGATGATCAGCACCATCACCGGGATGCCGAGCAGGCTGGTGCCGATGAAGAAGCTGCTGTAGCCAAACAGCTCGACGAAGTGGCCGGAAAAACCGGCCAGCAGCTTGGGCAACAGCAACATGATGGAGCTGAACAGCGCATACTGGGTCGCCGAGAAGGCGACGTTGGTCAGGCTCGACAGGTAGGTCACGAAGGCCGCCGTGGCTATCCCGGCGCTGAGGTTGTCCAGCGAGATGATCAGGGTCAGCAGCTCCAGGTTGTGGCCGACCTGATTGAGCAGCGCAAACAGCAGGTTGGTGCTGGCGGTGAGCACGGCGCCGAGAAACAGGATGCGCAGGGTGCCGAAGCGCATCACCAGCACGCCTCCCAAAGCGGCGCCTACCAGCGTCATGATGACGCCATACACCTTGGTGATGGTGGCCACCTCGGTCTTGCTGAACTGCAGATCCACGTAGAAGCTGTTGGACATCACCCCCATCACCACGTCCGAGATGCGATAACAGGCGATGAGCCCGAGGATCAGCAGGGCGGAGCCGCCGTATCGGCGGAAGAAATCGGCGAAGGGGCACCAGATAGCCTCGTAGAGCCAGGCACCCAGCCCCGCCAACGGACGCGGCCAGCCCTGGCCGAGCAGCAGCGTCTTGCGCATCGCCTGCTGTTCATCCTGACGCTTCACATCGATATCGGGCTCATGACTGAGCAGGGTGGTGATGATGCCAAGGGACATCATTCCCGCCATCAGCAGGTAGGTGAGCTGCCAGCCGCGGTAGTCGTAACCGCTGTTGCTGCCGAGCCAGGCCGCCAGCGCCAGCGCGCCGGCCCCCGCCATGATCATCGCCAGCCGGTACCCCGTCATGTAGGAGGCCGCCATGGCCGCCTGCAACCGTTCAGGGGCCGACTCGATACGATAGGCATCGATGACGATATCCTGCGTCGCGGAGCAAAACGCCACCAGCAGGGCAAACAGGGCGAGCTGGGCGAGCTGGGTCTTGGGATCGCAGTAGGCCATGCCCACCAGGGAGAGGGCGATCAGCAGTTGGGAGAGCAGCATCCAGCTGCGCCGCCGCCCCAGCAATCGGGAGAGCAGCGGCAGCGGCAGCCGGTCGACCAGCGGTGACCACATCCATTTAAAGCCGTAGGCCAGCGCGACCCAGCTCATGTAACCGATGTCGGTCAGGCTGACATCGGCCTCACGCAGCCAGAACGAGAGAGTGCCAAACACCAGCAGCAGTGGCAGGCCGGAGGAGAAGCCCATGGCAAACAGGGTGAGAACCCGCCTCTCCAGATAGACGACGAGAGAGTCGCGCCAGCTCGTTGTGCGGCTCGGGGGGCGAACAGTGTTCAAATGCCTGACTCCTCTGGGAAAAGGGGGTCATTTTGTCAGGTTCGGGAGGGATAGCCAAGGCAAGCCCGACGGGCGGCAGACAAAAGGCCCACCCCAGGCGGGGTGGGCCTTCAGCCTGACGGCAATCTCTGTCACTGCATGGCGACAGGGATGAGCCGGGGTTACTTGATCGCTTTCTTGTCGGTGCTGCTCTCGGCCAGCAACACCACCTTTTTCAGGATGATGGGGCTGGTCGGCACGTCGTTGGCGCGCAGGATCGAGCTGTAGCCCGTCTGCACCTGAGCCAGCTTGTCCAGCACCTCCATGCCCTCGACGACCTGGCCGAACACGGTATAACCGGCGCCGGCATTGGCGTTGAGGTTATCGTTGTCGGTCAGGTTGAAATAGAACTGGCGGGTGGCGCTGTCCACCGCCTGGGTGCGGGCCATGGCGATGCTGCCACGCTTGTTGGGCAGGCCGCCCTTGGACTCGTTGACCACGGGCTCGAAGGTCGGCAGTTGCTGGAACTGCTGGTTGTAACCGCCGCCCTGCACCACGAAGTTCTGGATCACGCGGTGGAACAGGCTGCCGTCATAGCTACCGTCCGCCACGTAGCGCAGGAAGTTCTTCACCGTCTGCGGCGCCTGCTTGGAGGCCAGCTCGATCACGATGTTGCCGTGGTTGGTCTCCATCCTGACCTTGGGGCCTGCGAACGCCAGCGGGGCGATCAGCATGACCAGTAACCAGAGTTTTTTCATCTAACTATCCTCGCTCAGCTCGTCGGCTGGCCCTTGAGATAACCGCGCAGCGCCTCGTCTGCCATGATCTGCTGCAATAAACTGCCAAGCTGCTGGTTCAGGATGGACTCCAGTTCGGCCATGCTCGGTTCACCCGGCTCTTCCTTGCTGGAAGACATGTTGAACTGTTTGGTCAGCTTGCTGCCCTGGAAGTCGGCGATCACCTGCAGGCTGACCTTGGACTTGGTGACATAGGTGAAGGTCTTCTCTTCCACATTGACCGCGGCGGTGGAGATGGCCAGGGTCAGGTTGGTGGTGCCACTGTTGCCCACTTCCAGGCCCTGGCTGCGCAGCCCCTCGGCCAGTTTTTCGGCCAGCAGGTTGTTGAGCGGCTGCTCGCTGTTGACCAGCACGGCGGCCTTCTCTTTCTTCTTGATGGAGAAGACATAGGCGGCCTCGCGCTTGTCCACCCCTTCCATGGTGATCCGGTTGCCAGAGTAGTACTGCTGATTGGAGGGGATGACCTGCGGGTTGAGCAGCGCGGTCTCCGGCCAGTGAGTGGCGCAACCACCCAGCATCAGGGCGGCCAGCAGCAAGAGTGACTTTTTCATCGTGGGTTTCCTTTAGCTTTATCTTTAGCGTTTGATGGCTTTCAAAATAACGAATTTGCTGTTCGATGCAACGACTTGTGCGTTGGCAAACAGGCGCTTGAGTTTGTTGTGATAGTCCAGATGACGGTTGCCAACTATCCAGAGTTCCCCCCCCTGAGGCAATACCCGGTGCGCGTCGCTGAACATCTGCCAGGCGATATGATCGGTGATCGCCTGCAACTGATGGAAGGGGGGGTTGCAGAGGATCCGATCCGCCGCGCCGACCGCGACGCCGTCGAGACAGTTGTTGACCATGAAGCGGGCGCGGGGCAGGGCATCCGGCAGATTGTGCTCGACGTTCAGCCGCGCCGAGGCGACCGCCATATAGGATTCGTCGATGAAGGTCACCTCCACCTCGGCATCCCGCGCCAGCAGCGCCAGCCCCAGTACCCCGTTGCCGCAACCCAGATCGATCACCTTGCGTGCACTGTGCACAGGCAAATTATCCAGCATAAAGCGGGCGCCGATATCCAGGCTGGTGCGCGAAAACACGTTGGCATGGTTGTGGATCAGCAGGTTGCTGCCCTCCAGTGGCCAAGTGGTCGGGAAGGGGTTAGCCAGGGCCGGGCGTTCGGCGGACGGCGTGTCATCGACGCTGCAGTGGATCAGGCGCGCCTTCTTCCAGGCCAGGGAGGTCTGGGTCGGCCCCAGGTATCTTTCAAACAGCTTGAGGGTCGAGCTGTGGATGTCTTTCGCCTTGCCTGCGGCCAGGATGCGGGTGGCCGGGGTCACCACCTGGCGCAGGGCCAGCAACTGTTGCTCCAGCAAGGCCTGGTACTTGGAGACCTTGATCACCACCAGCGCGGGGGCCGCGGGCAGTGGCGCCAGCGCATCCTGCAGGGTGACCTGCGCGGGATCCAGCTCGTTCTCGCTCAGATTGGCCAGGGTGGCCCGCTCGCTGATATAGGAGTCGCTCACACAGACCGGGGCATGGCCGTGCAGGTAGGCGGTCAGGGCGCCGAAGCCGTCGTTCATGATGATGACGGGGCCGTCCGCCGCGAGGGGGGTCTCGGCGAGCTGGTTGATCAGGTACTCGTCCGCCGCATCCCAGGCCTGCAGGGGATCCTGGCTCTGCCGCGGGTAACGATACAGGGTCAGGCGACAATGGGCCGTGTCGAGAAGGGTTTGCATAAGAAAGCGTCCAGGATGATGCATATAGATGACAACTGCCCGCAGAGTGTTGCCCGGCAGGCGTGTGAAGTGGCGCTATTCTAGCGGGGGCGGAGAATTTCACCAGCCCGGCGCGACGCACGGTGGCGGCCCTATTTCCCGCCGGCCTGATGCATCGGGGGCACAACCCTGGCTACAATGGCCAGACATCCATCTTGGGAGTCTTTGTCGTGAGCATGCAACAACAGATCGAGGCCAAACTGGCCGCAGCCTTGTCCCCCAGTCACCTTGAGGTGATCAATGAGAGCTACATGCACAGGGTGGAGCCGGGCTCCGAGAGCCACTTCAAGGTGATAGTGGTGAGCCAGGCGTTCGAGGGGCAGCGCCTGCTGGGGCGTCATCGTCAGGTCAATGCCGTGCTGGCGGACGAGTTGGCCCACGCCATCCATGCGCTGGCGCTGCATACCTATACCGAGGCGGAGTGGCAATTGCGGGAACAGGCCCCCAAAACCCCGGGCTGTGTCAGCAAGTCCCCCTTTGCCTGAGTCGTTGACCTTTTCATTACTCAATTGTCGATTAATTAACAAAATTATCACAACTCGCTCGTGGCGATAGCCCCCGGCCCCGAGCGCATCGCCCGCGAGTGAGGATTACTTTTTCTAATCAACCTTTGGGACACGTAAAATTACCCCTAACTGGGTAGTAAAACAAAAAATCCTTTAAAACCACGGGTTGCAGGGGCGGCAGGGAATTATTCATTAGAGGTTAATTTTGTGATAGCGCGGGGATTTTCCCCATTTGGCGTGGCGACTGACTTGTCTAAGGTGGTAAACTCAGTCGCTTTTGAATGAACCTGTATGTTGCTGATTTGTTTGTTTTATCGACAATTTGCCGCGATATTGACGGGCTCATTCAACAACTCGTCGTGATGTATTTCTCGGCGCTAACCAACCTGTCTTCCCTTAACGGTAGTGCAAGTGAGTATGATTACAATTAAAAGAGGACTGGACATCCCCGTGCTGGGTGCTCCGGAGCAAGTAATCTACGATGGCCCGGCCATCACCCGTGTTGCTACACTCGGCGAAGAGTTCGTGGGGATGCGTCCTACTATGTTCGTCAAAGTAGGTGATCGCGTCATTAAAGGTCAGGAGCTCTTCGAAGATAAGAAGAATCCCGGCGTTAAATTCACGGCCCCTGCCACCGGTGTGGTTTCTGAGATCAACCGTGGTGCCAAGCGTGTTCTGCAATCTGTCGTCATCGACATCGATGGCTCTGACGAGCAGGTGACCTTTGAACACTTTGCGTCTGCCGAGCTTGCACAGCTCGAGCGCAGCAAGGTGCAGGAGATCCTGGTCGCATCAGGCCAGTGGACCGCATTGCGTACCCGTCCATTCAGCAAGGTGCCGGCAGTGGGCTCTGCCCCGCGTGCCATCTTCGTCACCGCGATGGACTCCAACCCGCTGGCTGCCAATGCCGAGCTCATCATCAAGGAACAGGCCCAGGCCTTCCTCGATGGCCTGAGCGTGCTGAGCCGCCTGACCGATGGCAGCGTCCACGTCTGCAAGGGTGAAGGCAGTCTGCCGCACTCCAACCTGGCGCAAGTCAAGGAAGCCGTGTTTGTTGGCCCGCATCCCGCCGGTCTGCCTGGCACCCATATCCACTTTCTGGATCCGGTCGGCAGCAAGAAGGTGCAGTGGCACATCAACTATCAGGATGTGATCGCCTACGGCAAGCTGTTCACCACGGGTCAGATCTTCACCGACAAGGTGATCGCCCTGGCCGGTCCGAACGTGGTCAAGCCACGCCTGCTGCGCACCCGCATGGGCGCCTGCATCAGCCAGCTGACCAACAACGAGCTGCGCGCGGATGAAAACCGTGTCATCTCCGGTTCCATCCTGAGTGGTGCCAAGGCCGAAGGGGTCCATGACTACCTGGGTCGTTACCACAATCAGGTGAGCGTGCTGGGCGAAGGCCGTGAGAAAGAGTTCCTGGGTTGGGTCAATCCCAGCGCCGACAAGTTCTCCATCACCCGTACCACCCTCTCTCATCTGATGAAGGGCAAACTCATCAACTTCACTACCACCACCAACGGTAGTGATCGCTCCATGGTGCCTATCGGCAACTATGAGCGCGTGATGCCGCTCGACATCCTGCCGACCCTGCTGCTGCGGGATCTGGTCTCCGGCGACACCGACAGCGCACAGTCGCTCGGCTGCCTGGAGCTGGATGAGGAAGATCTGGCGCTCTGTACCTTCGTCTGCCCCGGCAAGACAGAGTACGGCCCGATCTTGCGTGAGTGCCTGGCCAAGATAGAACTGGAAGGTTAAGCGATGAGTTTCAAGCAACTTCTTGAAAATTTGGAACATCACTTCGAGCCGGGCGGCAAGTACTCCAAGTACTATGCCCTGTTCGAGGCGGCGTATACCCTGTTTTATACCCCCGGGTCCGTGACCCGCAATGCTGCCCACGTCCGTGATGCGATCGATCTGAAACGCATGATGATCATGGTGTGGCTGGCCGTGTTCCCGGCCATGTTCTGGGGCATGTTCAACGTCGGTAATCAGTCCATCGCCGCCATCGCCCATCTGGGCAGCGCGGCCGGTGCCGATACCTGGCAATACACCATCGCGACCCTGCTGGGTGCCTCGCTGGATCCGGCCGTGGCCGGCATCGGCAGCAAGATGCTGATCGGTGCGGCCCACTTCCTGCCCATCTACCTGACCGTGTTCCTGGTCGGTGGCTTCTGGGAAGTGCTGTTCGCCATGGTGCGCAAGCACGAGATCAACGAAGGCTTCTTCGTGACCTCCATCCTGTTCGCCCTGATAGTGCCGCCCGAGCTGCCCCTGTGGCAAGCCGCGCTCGGCATCACCTTCGGTGTGGTGCTGGCCAAGGAAGTGTTCGGTGGTACCGGCAAGAACTTCCTGAACCCGGCCCTGGCGGGTCGTGCGTTCCTGTTCTTCGCCTACCCCGGTCAGATCTCCGGCGATGCCGTCTGGGTGGCCGTTGACGGCTATTCAGGCGCGACCGCGCTGAGCCAGTGGGCCCAGGGCGGCCAGATGGCGCTGATCAACGGTGCCACCGGCGAAGCCATCAGCTGGATGGATGCCTTCCTGGGGAACCTGCCGGGTTCCATCGGTGAAGTCTCCACCCTGATGATCCTCATCGGTGCGGCCATGATCGTCTACATGCGGATCGCCTCCTGGCGCATCATCGCCGGTGTGATGATCGGTATGGTGGCCACCTCCCTGCTGTTCAACGTCATCGGTTCCGATACCAACCCCATGTTCAACATGCCGTGGCACTGGCATCTGGTGCTGGGCGGCTTCGCCTTTGGTATGGCCTTCATGGCGACCGATCCGGTCTCCGCCGCCTTTACCAACAAGGGCAAGTGGTGGTACGGCGCCCTCATCGGCGTCATGGTAGTGCTGATCCGGGTAGTGAACCCCGCGTTCCCGGAAGGCATGATGTTGGCCATTCTGTTTGCTAACCTGTTTGCCCCCTTGTTTGACCATTTCGTGGCGCAGGCGAACATCAAGCGGAGGATCGCACGTGGCGTTTAATAAAGACTCAACCATCGGTACCCTCACCGTGGTGACCGGTCTGTGTCTGGTGTGTTCCATCGTGGTCTCCGTGGCCGCCGTGGGGCTGCGCCCGGCTCAGCTGGAAAACAGGGCGCTGGACAAGCAAAGCAACATCCTGTCCGTTGCCGGTGTCGATGTCAGCTCCGTGGCCAAGCGTGATCTGGCCCAGCTGTATGGCAACAAGATTGAAGCGCGCCTGGTCGACCTGACCACCGGTGAGTTCGTTGACGGCGATGCCGACAACTTCGACACCAAGCTGGCGGCGAAGGATCCGGCCAAGAACATCCGTCTGGCCCCGGCCGACGACAAGGCTGGCCTGCGTCAGATCTCCAAGCTGGTGCCGGTGTTCTTCGCGAAGGACGCAGAAGGCAAGGTCGACAACATCATACTGCCGGTCTACGGCCAGGGTCTGTGGTCCACCATGTACGCCTTCGTGGCGGTCGCGGCCGATGGTCAAACCATCAAGGGCATCACCTACTATGATCACGGCGAAACACCGGGTCTGGGCGGCGAGATCGAGAATCCGGCCTGGCGTGAACTGTTCGTCGGCAAGAAGCTGTTCGATCAAGACGGTCAGCCCGCACTGCGAGTGATCAAGGGGCATGCGCCGGCTGGTTCCGAGCATGACATCGATGGCCTGTCCGGCGCGACCCTGACCGGCAATGGCGTACAGCACACGTTTGACTTCTGGATGGGACCCAAGGGCTTTGGTCCTTTCCTGGCCAAGGTTCGTGCAGGAGAAATCAACAATGGCTGACAAGAGCGAAATGAAAAAATTGCTGTTGACGCCTGTGCTCGGCAACAACCCCATCGCCTTGCAGGTGCTGGGTGTCTGTTCCGCGCTGGCCGTTACCAGCCAGATGAAGACGGCGTTCGTGATGACGCTGGCCGTTACCGCGGTCACCGCCTTCTCCAACCTGTTCATCTCCCTGATCCGCAATCAGATCCCGAACAGCGTGCGGATCATCGCCCAGATGGCGGTGATTGCCTCGCTGGTTATCGTGGTTGACCAGGTGCTCAAGGCCTATGCCTATGACATCTCCAAGCAACTGTCGGTATTCGTGGGCCTGATCATCACCAACTGCATCGTGATGGGTCGTGCCGAAGCCTATGCCATGAAGAGCGCCCCGCTGCCCTCCTTCCTGGACGGTATCGGCAACGGTCTGGGTTACGGCGCCGTGCTGCTGGCCGTGGCCACAGTGCGTGAAATCCTGGGCTCCGGCACCTGGTTCGGTATCGAGCTGCTGCCGCTGGTGAACAATGGTGGCTGGTATGTGCCTAACGGCCTGCTGCTGCTGCCGCCGAGTGCATTCTTCATCATTGGTCTGATCATCTGGGGCGTTCGCACCAAGGATCCCAAGCAGGTGGAGGCAAAGGATTAAGGTATGGAACACTATCTGAGTCTGTTGATTCGTTCGATCTTCATCGAAAACCTGGCGCTCTCCTTCTTCCTGGGGATGTGTACCTTCCTGGCGGTGTCCAAGAAGGTCAAGACGGCCATGGGTCTGGGTATCGCCGTCATTGTGGTGCAGACCGTGGCCGTGCCGGCCAACAACCTGATCTACAACTACGTCCTGAAAGATGGCGCCCTGGTATCCGGCCTGGATCTGAGCTTCCTGAGCTTCATCACCTTCATCGGGGTGATCGCGGCGCTGGTGCAGATCCTGGAGATGGCGCTGGACAAGTATTTCCCCGCGCTCTACAACGCCCTGGGTATCTTCCTGCCGCTCATCACCGTGAACTGCGCCATCTTCGGTGGCGTCTCCTTCATGGTGCAGCGTGACTACAACTTCGTGGAGTCTGTGGTCTATGGCGTGGGCTCGGGTGCCGGTTGGATGCTGGCCATCGTGGCGATGGCGGGGATCCGCGAGAAGATGAAGTACTCCGATGTTCCGGAAGGCCTGCGTGGCCTCGGCATCACCTTCATCACCGCGGGTCTGATGGCGCTGGGCTTCATGTCCTTCTCTGGTATTTCCCTGTAATCGGAAAGGAAATATAGATGGAAATTATTCTGGGTGTGGTCATGTTCACCGTGATCCTGCTGGCCCTGGTGGCAGTCATTCTGTTCGCCAAGTCCAAGCTGGTGACCGCCGGTGACGTGACAATCAGCATCAACGGCGACCCGGCCAAGGCTGTCACCAGCCCGGCGGGTGGCAAGCTGCTCGGCGTGTTGGCCGGCAGCGGTATCTTCGTCTCCTCCGCCTGTGGCGGCGGTGGCTCCTGTGGTCAGTGCAAGGTGCGGGTGAAAGCCGGCGGCGGCGATATTCTGCCGACCGAGCTGGATCACATCAGCAAGGGCGAAGCCCGTCATGGCGAGCGTCTGGCCTGTCAGGTCACCGTCCGCTCCGACATGGACATCGAGCTGCCGGAAGAGATCTTCGGGGTGAAGAAGTGGGATTGCACCGTTATCTCCAACGATAACAAGGCCACCTTCATCAAGGAGCTCAAGCTGCAGATCCCGGACGGCGAGAGCGTGCCGTTCCGCGCCGGTGGTTATATCCAGATCGAAGCCCCTGCCCACCACGTGCAGTACAAGAACTTCGATATTCCCGAGGAGTATCGCGGGGACTGGGATCGCTTCAAGATCTTCGAGCTGGAGTCCAAGGTCAATGAGCCGATCATCCGTGCTTATTCCATGGCCAACTATCCGGAAGAGTTCGGCATCATCATGCTGAACGTGCGGATCGCGACCCCGCCGCCCAGCAACTGGACCGCGCCTCCCGGCCAGATGTCCTCCTATATCTTCAGCTTGAAAGCTGGTGACAAGGTGACCATCTCGGGTCCGTTCGGTGAGTTCTTCGCCAAGGACACCGACGCCGAGATGGTGTTCGTCGGCGGTGGTGCGGGCATGGCGCCGATGCGCTCCCACATCTTCGATCAGCTGCGTCGCCTGAAGACCAAGCGCAAGATGAGCTTCTGGTACGGTGCCCGTTCCAAGCGCGAGATGTTCTATGTCGAAGATTTCGACATGCTGGCCGCCGAGAACGACAACTTCCAGTGGCACGTCGCCCTGTCGGATCCGCAACCGGAAGACAACTGGGATGGCTACACCGGCTTCATCCACAACGTGCTGTTCGAGAACTATCTCAAGAACCACGAGGCGCCGGAAGATTGCGAGTTCTACATGTGCGGGCCTCCCGTCATGAACGCTGCCGTCATCAACATGCTGAAAAACCTCGGTGTTGAAGACGAAAACATCCTTTTGGATGACTTTGGTGGTTAATCCATGCACAGTGTTGTAAAGACCTGGCTAGCCTTCGGGCTAGCCTTTTTCTTGACGGGGTGCGGTCAGGAAACGGTCCAATCCAAGCCGGAGATCCACATCACCGGCAGCACCATGGGTACCTATTATTCCATCAAGGTGGCGGATGGCAGCGTCACAGATGCGGCCAAGCTGCAGGCCGAAGTCGATGTCCTGCTGGAGCGGGTCAACGATCAGATGTCGACCTACAGACCGGATTCCGAGCTGTCGCGCTTCAACCAGCACAAGGGCTCGACCCCGCTGGTGGTGTCCCGCGACACAGCGCGGGTGGTGACCGAGGCCATTCACATTGGCCGCGAGAGCCGCGGCGCACTGGATGTGACCGTGGGTCCCCTGGTCAATCTGTGGGGCTTTGGCCCGGACAAGCGGCCGACCAAGGTGCCGTCCGACGAGCTGATCAGCCAGACCCGCCAGAAGACGGGGCTGGGCAATCTGCACGTGATCACCTCCGCCGATGCCGATACCCTGCAGAAGGACATTCCGGATCTCTACGTGGATCTCTCCGCCATCGCCAAGGGCTTCGGGGTGGACAAGGTCGCCGAGTATCTGGAATCCCTGGGGTCGCGCAACTACCTGGTGGAGATCGGCGGTGAGCTGCGCATCAATGGCGTCAACGGCAAGGGACACCCCTGGCGCGTCGCCATCGAGAAGCCGACCGCCAATGCCGGCTCGGTGCAGGAGGTGATCCTGCCGGGGGACAACGGCGTAGCCACCTCGGGTGAGTATCGCAACTACTACGAGATGGATGGCAAGCGCTTCTCCCACACCATAGATCCGGTGACGGGCAAGCCCATCCAACATCGCATGGTCTCGGTGACGGTGATCCACCCCTCCTGCATGACCGCAGACGGGTTGGCGACCGTGTTCATGGTGATGGGGCCGCAGAAGAGCCTGGCCTATGCCAAGGAGCGGGGGCTGGCGATCTTCATCATCACCAAGACGGACGACGGCTTCGAAGAGGCCTATTCGGATGCCTTCAAGCCCTATCTGGTTAAGAAGTAAGGGGTAACAACATGCAGATTTTTCTGATTACCTTCGGGGTGTTTCTGGCGGTAGTGGTGGCCATGGCCATCGGCTACATCTTCCAGAAGAAGACCATTTCCGGTTCCTGTGGAGGGCTCGGCACTATAGGGATCGAAAAGGAGTGTGATTGCCCGGAGCCCTGCGATAACCGCAAGAAGAAGATGGCCAAGGAAGAGGCCCGTCGCAAGATGCTGGTCGATAACCGGATCATCTGACTCGCGTGTTTTGTCACAACCGCTCTCGAATGCCAGCGAGCCGACCCATGGTCGGCTCGCTTTTTTATGGCGCTCAGTAGTCGTACTGGCGACAGCGCTTCTTGTTGAACTCCGCCTGCCAGCGCGCCAGCTCCTCCCGGGTGCCGAGCTCGTCCCCCTGTTTGATGGCCTTCTCCAGCAGCTCGATGCGCTCGAACAGCCAGCTGCACTCCGCGGTCGGTTGATCCTTGGCCATGCCCAGCAGCGGCAGCAGGCAGAGTCCCAGCCAGAATTTTCTCATCTCTCTCCTCCTTGAGTCTCAGATTGAACGGTGCCTTAAGAGTCTATTCTCTCTCCTCCGCTCGCGTGCTGGCAGAAATGACAGTGCTGGGGTAGCATGGGAATATTGCCTGTCTATTTATACAGTGGTATGCGCAAGATCATTCACATCGACATGGACTGCTTCTTCGCCGCGGTGGAGATGCGGGACAACCCGGCCCTGCGCGAGGTGCCGCTGGCCATCGGCGGCTCCGCCGATCGGCGCGGCGTCATCTCGACCTGCAACTATGTGGCGCGCCGCTTCGGGGTGCGCTCCGCCATGCCGAGCGGCCTGGCCATGAAGCTCTGCCCGCCACTGGTCCTCATCCCTGGCCGGATGGCGCTCTACAAGGAGGTCTCCCGCCAGCTGCGCGCCATCTTCCTGCGCTACACCGAGCTGGTGGAGCCGCTCTCTCTGGACGAGGCCTACCTCGACGTCACCGACAGCCCCAACTGCGGCGGCAGCGCCACCCTGATGGCGGCCGAGATCCGCGCCGCCATCGTCAGCGAGCTGGGGCTGACCGCCTCGGCCGGGGTCGCGCCGAACAAGTTTCTGGCCAAGCTCGCCTCCGAGCAGCGCAAGCCGGACGGCCTGTTCGTGATAAGGCCGCAGGAGGTGGACGAGTTCGTGCGCCAGCTGCCCCTCGGCAAGCTGCCCGGCATAGGGCGCAAAACCGCGGATCGGCTGGAGTCCCAGGGGCTCTACTCCTGCGAGGACGCCAGGGCCCTCTCTGCCGAGGAGCTCTGCGCCCGCTTCGGCAAGCTGGGAGAGATGCTGACGGGGCGGATCTGGGGTCAGGACGATCAGCCGGTGCAGGCCCAGCGGGTGCGCAAGAGCATAGGGGTGGAGACCACCCTCGCCAGCGATGTGCTGGACGAGGCGGCCTGCTGGCAGGTGTTGAGCCAGCTCATCCCCGAGCTGGAGCTGCGCTTCGCCCGGGCCTGCCCCGCCGAGGCGCTGATGGGGCAGGGGATCAAGCTCAAGTTTGCCGACTTTCAGCAGACCACCGTCTACCGCCGCGGGGGTTATCAGGCCGCCCTGTTCCACGACCTGCTGCACGAGGGGCTGCAACGGGCTCAAGGAAAACCCATTCGCCTGCTCGGCCTGGTGGTGGGTCTGCCCGGTGCCGGGGAAATCAACCAACTCAGCCTGGATCTGAGTTGATATGGTTAAGTTTTAGTTTCCTAAACCGATACAGTACTTACACCTTTAGAAGTCAGGAAATGTGGCATGAGTTCTCTTTCTGTTCAGGGCCGGATCACCCTGATCGCCGGCTGTTGTTTACTGGCCAGTGCCGCGGCACTGGTGGCGTCCTCCCTCTTCAATGCCGCTCGCATGCAGGAGCAGGTACTCACTTCCACCACCCTGGAGGCGCAACATGCGGCGGAGAACTGGATGCAGGCCATGGGTGCTACCCAGGCGGCCAGGGTGACCAGCTATCTCGATGAAGCCTATTTCCGGGCCACCCTGCTGGCCGAGGGCATACTGTTCCAGCGCAAGAACGCGGCCGACAACTTCGTCCACTCGGAGGCGCTGCGCGGCGCGGTGAACCAGCAGCTGCAGGATGCGGCAGAATCGTCCGCCAACCTGCTCGGGGTCTATGGGGTCTTCGAGCCCAATCAGCTCGATGGCGAGGACGCCAACTACCAGGGCTCGACAGCGCTGGGGGCCAATGACAAGGGGCGTTTCTCCAGTTACTGGGCCAGGGTCGATGGCAAGGTGACGCTGGAGGTCATGGATGAGGCCGTGCTGGCCGACGACAAGCCGACCGCCAACGGCGGGGTGGAAAATGGCTGGTACAGCTGCAGCATCCGCTCGCGGGCCCTCTGCCTGCTCGAGCCTTATCTCGACGAGGTCGGCACCCAGGAGGTGCTGATGACCTCGGTGACGGCGCCCCTGCTGGAGCAGGGGACCCTGCTCGGCATGGTCGGGGTGGATATCTCCTTGACCAGGCTGCAGAGCCTGGTGGAGGAGATGGACAAGACCCTCTATGAGGGGCAGGGCAAGGTGCTGCTGCTCAGCCACGAGGGCCGAGTGGCCGGGGTGGAGGGATTCGAGGTCAGGCTCGGCAACCTCCTTGGCCAGCAGGATCAGGGGCTGGCGACGGATCTGAAGGGCTGGCTCGGCCAGGGCGAGGTGGTCACCCGCTGGAGCCCGGATGGCGCCTTGTTGCAGACCTTCGTGCCGGTCAGGATGCGTGGCACCGATCGCAAGTGGGGCATCTACATCGAGCTGCCCCGTGCCGTGGTACTCTCCTCTGCCCTGCAGCTGCAGAGGGAACTCGAAGGTCAGGCCCAACGCAGCGTGGTCGCACAGCTGCTGATCGGGGGCGTGATCTCGCTGCTCGCCCTGCTCTGCATCTGGCTGATGGCGCGGCGGATAGTCGCCCCCATTCGCACCGTGGTGGCCCGTCTCAAGGACATCGCCAGCGGCGAGGGGGATCTGACCCAGCGCATCGATCTGCAGCGCGATGACGAGATCGGCGAGCTGGCCAGGTGGTTCAACAACTTCCTCGACAAGCTGCAATCCACCATCAGCCAGGTGATCGATACGGTCGCCGGCACCCGGGCCAGCGCGACTCAGGCGGCGCAGGGGGCCGAGCGCACCAGTGCCGGCATGCAGGCCCAGTATCAGGAGGTGGATCTGGTCGCCACCGCGTTCGAGGAGCTCAGCGCCACCGCCTTGCAGGTGGCGGGCAATGCCAACTCGGCGGTGGATGCGGCCAATCAGGCCGACACGGCGGCGCAGGAGGGCAAGTCCGTGGTGGCCGACACCCAGCAGGCCATGTCCAGGCTGATGACGGTGATCAGCGACGCCAAGCCGGTGGTGGAGCGGCTGGCGGCCAACAGCGACAACATCAACGACATCCTCATCGTCATTCAGGGGATCGCCGAGCAGACCAACCTGCTGGCGCTCAATGCCGCCATCGAGGCCGCCCGGGCCGGCGAGCAGGGGCGCGGCTTCGCGGTGGTGGCCGACGAGGTGCGCAACCTGGCCGGCCGCACCCAGAATGCCATCGTCGAGATCCAGACCCTGATCAGCCAGCTGCAGTCGGGCACCGAGGCGGTGGTCAAGGCGATCATGACGGGCCACAGCCAGGCGGATGTGACACTCGGCAAGGTGGAGCTGTCGGTCAGCGTGCTGGAGCAGATCATCCAGGCGGTCGGCACCATCCACCAGATGAACGAGCAGATTGCCCGTGCGGCGCAGGAGCAGAGCGGGGTGGCGGAAGAGATCAACCGCAACGTCAGCAACATCCGCGACGTGAGCCACACCATCAGGGCCGAGGCGGCCACCTCGGCCGACAACGGACGCGAGTTGTCGCAACTGGCGGACAAACAGCAGCAGCTGGTGGGGCAGTTCAAGGTATAGGGATAAGAAAAAAGGCGCCATCCAACCGGAGGCGCCAAACACATTCAGATGACAGACTGGGTTAAATCGGTCCGATTTAAGCCCTTCTTCCCGCAGAGGAAGAAACACAACACCACAATCTTTGCCGGCCCACTCACAAAAACCACATGTAAACCAACATGGAAGAGAAGGTGTGAGCCATATGGCAACGGATTGCGTGGCGAATTATGTTTATTCACTGGTCGGCCCGCAACCGACAATTTATAATGCGCACCATTAGAAAAACTCATCGTCGGTCATCTCATGTCTCGTCGTTTACCCCCGCTCAATGCACTGAAAGCGTTTGAAGCCGCCGCCCGTCACTTAAGCTTTACCCGGGCAGCGGAAGAGCTGTTCGTGACGCAGGCCGCCATCAGCCACCAGATCAAGGCGCTGGAAGAGTACCTCGGCATCAAGCTGTTTCGCCGCAAGAACCGCTCCCTGCTGTTGACCGAGGAGGGGCAGAGTTACTTCCTCGACATCAAGGACATCTTCGCCTCCATCTCCGAGGCGACCGACAAGCTGCTGGCCCGCAGCGCCAAGGGCGCGCTCACCGTCAGCCTGCAGCCGAGCTTTGCCATCCAGTGGTTGGTGCCCAGGCTGGTGAAGTTCAGCGAACGCCATCCGGACATAGACGTGCGGATCAAGGCGGTGGACATGGACGAAGGCTCGCTCACCGATGACGTGGACGTGGCCATCTACTATGGTCGCGGCAACTGGCCGGGACTGCGCTGTGACAAGCTGCACACCGAATACCTGATCCCGGTCTGCTCGCCGCTGCTGCTGACCGGCCCCAAGCCGCTGCGCACCCCGGAGGATCTGGTCCGGCACACCCTGCTGCACGACACCTCCCGTCGCGACTGGAAGGCCTGGTTCCGCCAGCTCGACATCGATGCGCCCAACGTCAACCAGGGGCCCATCTTCAGCCACTCCACCATGGTGATCCAGGCGGCGATCCACGGCCAGGGGGTGGCGCTCGGCCACAGCGTGCTAGCCCAGCCCGAGATCGAGGCGGGTCGTCTCATCTGCCCGTTCGAGCAGGTACTGGTCAGCAAGAACGCCTTCTATCTGGTGTGCCAGGAGCAGCAGTCGGATCAGGGCAAGATAGTGGCCTTCCGCGACTGGATGCTGGAGCTGGTGGAGCAGGAGGAGGCCCGCCGCCGGGCGCGTCTCGCCGATGCCTGAGGTGATGAGGGAAGGGGCGACTGACGCCCCCATTCGCATTCTGCTGGCCCACGGTGCCGGTGCCGGCATGGAGCACGACTTCCTCGCCCGGCTCTCTGCCTTGCTGGCGGGACCGGACATCGAGGTAGTCCGCTTCAACTTCCCCTACATGAGCAAGCGGGCCCTGGATGGCAAGCGCAGGCCGCCAGACAGGCAGCCGGTGTTGCTCGCCCACTGGCGCGAGATGGTGCACCAGTTTGCCCATCCCCGGCTGTTTCTGGCGGGCAAGTCCATGGGGGGACGGATGGCGGCCGCTCTTTATGACAACGAAGGCGACGAGATGAATGCTGCAGGATTGCTCATTCTCGGGTATCCTTTCCACCCCCCGGCCAAGCCCGACAGCTGGCGGGGCGAGGTGCTCAAGCAGATCAAGACGCCGACCCTGTTGTTGCAGGGGGAGCGCGACACCTTCGGCAGCCGTGCCGAACTGGCCGATTTCCCCTTCTCACCCGCCGTATCGGTCCACTGGCTGACCGATGGTGATCATGGCTTCAAGCCGAGAAAAGCCAGCGGGGTGAGCGAGCAGGAGAACCTGCAACAGGCGGCGGATCAGATGAGGCGCTTTATCGACGCGACCTCGGCAACGCGCTGAGCGCCTTGAAGAGCAAGGAGAGTGGGATGCAAATCCATCGACATTGGCTGGTGCTGGCCGGCCTGTTCGGCCTGACGGCTACCATGCTGGGGGCCTATGGCGCCCACGGACTGGCGGCGACCGGCATCGATGCCGGCCGTCTGGCGGCGTTCAACACCGCCGTGCAGTATCAGTTTTTTCACGCACTGGCCCTGTTGATCCTGGGTTGGTGCGGTGTGCGCAGCAAGGTGATCACCTTCGCTGGCACCGCCTTTGTGCTGGGGATCCTGGGATTCTCCGGCAGTATTTATGCCATGGTGCTGCTTGGCAGCAAGGGGCTGGGGCTCATCACCCCGGCCGGTGGCCTCTGTTTTATGTTGGGATGGACGGCTCTGATATGGGCTGGCTGTCGTCTTGGAGGAAAGAATGAATAATCTGCTGCTTTATTGCCGCCCCGGTTTTGAGAAAGAGGCGGCGGCAGAGATCACCGAACGTGCCAGTAGCATGCAGTGTTACGGTTTCGCCCGGGTCAAGGACGACAGCGGCTATGTGATTTTCGAGTTGTATGACGAGGAGCAGGCCGATCTGCTGGCCCGCAAGCTGCCGTTCAAGGAGCTTATCTTCATCCGCCAGATGCTGGTGGTGACCCATGAGCTGAAGGATCTGGATCTGTCCGATCGGATCTCGCCCATCATAGAGGCGGCCAGCGGCTACACCATCTGTGGCGATCTGCGGGTCGAGACCGCCGACACCAACGAAGCGAAAGAGTTGTCGGCCTTCTGCCGCAAGTTCACAGTGCCGCTGCGCCAGGCGCTGCGCAGCAACGAGTTGCTGACCAAGAAGGAGACGCCGCACCGTCCGGTGTTCCACGCCTTCTTCATGGCCAACGATCACCTGCTGATTGGTTACTCCTACTCGTTCAACAACTCCGAATTCCACATGGGCATTCCGCGTCTGCGCTGCCCGCCGGATGCACCGAGCCGCTCCAGCCTCAAGCTGGAAGAGGCCTTCTATGTGTTCGTGCCCAAGGAAGAGTGGGATCTGCGCCTCACCTCCGGCATGAAGGCCGTCGATCTGGGCGCCTGCCCGGGTGGCTGGACTTATCAGCTGGTGCGTCGCGGCATGATGGTGACCGCGGTGGATAACGGCACCATGGCCCCGTCCCTGATGGACACAGGTCAGGTCAAACACCTGCGCGATGACGGCTTCGTCTGGCGTCCCAGCAAGAAGAACATCTACTGGCTGGTGTGCGACATGGTGGAGAAGCCGGCACGGGTGACCCACATGATCGCCGACTGGTTCCGCGAGAACGACTGCCAGGAGGCCATGTTCAACCTCAAGCTGCCGATGAAGAAGCGCTATGCCGAGGCGGTGCACAACATAGAGGTGTTGCGTGGCCTGCTCAAGGAGATCGACAATGCGTTCGTGATCCAGGCCAAGCAGCTCTATCACGATCGGGAAGAGATCACGGTGCACGTCTACAACAAGTACTGGGTCTCCAAGCTGGAGCCCAAGGTCTGACCTCGGGATAGCACTCTCGCAGTCATCGTGACGGCAAAACAGAACCGGACGGGTATACCCGTCCGGTTTTTTGTTATGCGGTTCTCTTAGAAACGGTAGTCGAAGCGCATCATGGACTCGTCATCCGTGATCTTGAGCTCTACCTGCAGCGGTATGGTCTTGTCGGTCGGGTTGAACTGCATCTTGACCCCATCCCCCCTCAGCTTGACCGCCGTGTTGATGCCGCCGGCGTTGAACTTGATCCTGGGTTTGTGCTTTTCGAAGGAGAGACTCACGCTCTTCTCGGCCGTCAGGTTCAGTTTCTGGTAGGGGGTGATCTGCTGGGCGCCATTGCTGTCGGTCATGATGTCCACGCCAAACGAGAGCTGTTTGGGAGCCTTGAGCAGGTCGTTGGTATCGATAGTGGACTGCCAGACTTGCGCGGCCGGTTGAGCGCTCTGGGGCGGTGGCGTCAACCAGGCGTTGTCGATGGGTCTGTCTAATGCCATGGCACTGCTGCTGAAGATCAGCAAGATGAACGTAGCACGCATAGTGGATCTCCTTATCCCTCATATGAACATAGTATTCATCTGACGAGGGAGGTAGGGGGATCCGGTATAAAACAAAGGGAGCCGAGGCTCCCTTTTAAAATCATATGGTTAGGCGTATTTACAGACGGTCGATGATGGCCTGGGTAAATTCGCTGGTGGAGGCGCTGCCCCCCAGATCCCGCGTCACCCGATCACCTGACTCTATGGTCGAACGCACCGCCTCGCGGATGCGCTCGGCCTTGTCCTGCATGCCGAGATATTCCAGCATCTGGATGGAGGCAAGGATCACCGAGGTCGGGTTGGCGATGTTCTTGCCGGCGATATCCGGCGCCGAGCCGTGTACCGCTTCGAAGATGGCGGCACCCTCGCCGATGTTGGCACCAGGGGCCATGCCCAGTCCGCCGACCAGACCGGCACAGAGATCCGAGAGGATGTCGCCGAACAGGTTGGTGGTGACCATCACATCGAACCGCTCCGGGTACATCACCAGGTTCATGCAGGCGGCGTCGACGATCATCTCCTCGTTCTGGATATCCGGATAACGGGCGGCGACCTCGCGTGCCACTTCCAGGAACAGGCCTGAGGTGGACTTGAGGATGTTGGCCTTGTGGATGATGGTGACCTTCTTGCGGCCTTCCTGGCGGGCCAGCTCGAAGGCGAAGGTGACGATGCGCTCGGCGCCGTCACGGGTGATGATGCTCATCGCCTCGGCGCTCTGGTTGTCATCGCTGCGCTTCTGGCCCGCACCCGAGTACATGCCCTCGGTGTTCTCACGCACAGTGATGATGTCGATGTTGTCGTAACGGCTGCGGGTGCCCTTGAAGGAGATGACAGGGCGCACGTTGGCGTAGAGGTTGAACTTCTTGCGCAGGGAGACGTTGATGGAGGTAAAACCACCGCCGACCGGAGTGGTGAGCGGGCCCTTCAGGCTGACCTTGTTCTTCTCGATCAGATCCAGCGTGGCCTGGGGCAGCAGCTCGCCGTGCTTCTCCAGTGCGACCAGGCCGGCATCGGCGTAGTCGTAGTCAAAGTCACAACCGGCGTGAGTCAGGATCTGGATGGCGGATTCGATGATGCTGGGGCCTATGCCGTCGCCCGGAATGACGGTAATTTTTCTTTTTGACATGAGAGGTATCCACTTCTAGGGAACAGAGGGGGAGGATTCGGCTGTTTTATACCATTTTTGCACCACATCCTCCATGTTTCTTTACATTCATCCCACTTATGTCAACAGGAGCCGCACCATCGGATGCAGCGTGCTGACGGCCTGCCTCATTCACCGGCTTGCGGTGGGTAGCGTATCTCCCGCAGGTTGAAGCCGAGCGGAATATCCCGCTGCAGGCGCACCAGCCGCTGGGCCAGCAGCGCCTCATCCTGATGCTGGCGCAACTTGAGCAGGGGCTTGCCGGCCTCTTCCTGCTGGCAGGCGCTGAGCAGGGCGGCCAGGTTGCCATGTTGCAGCAATAACGCGGTGGCGGTCTTGGGGCCTATGCCCGGCACCCCCTTGATGTTGGAGCCGCCGATGCCGGTCAGGGCCCAGAAGTCCACCAGCTGGTCGGGGGTGACGCCATATTGCTGCTGCACGAAGGCCGCATCCAGCCAGCGCTTGTTGAAATGGTCCCGGATCTGGATCTGCGGGCAGATGAGCTGGCAGAACCCCTTGTCGGTGGAGATGATGGTGGCCCTGGCTCCGTGCTGGGCAATCCCGCTGGCTAAGGTGGCGATAAGATCGTCCGCCTCGTCGGTCTGGGAGAGCAGGGCATCCACGCCGCACTCCCAGAAGGCATCCTGCAGGTCGGCCAGCCCGTCGCGCAGCTCGGCTGGCATGGGGGTGCGCCCCTCCTTGTAGGCCGGATAGATCTCCTTGCGCCAGCTGTGCACCTCGCCGTCAAACACCGCTATGACGTGGGTCGGCTCGCTGCTGGCCAGCAGCTTCTTGCAGGTGTTGATGAGATTGGCGCGGGTGGCGAGCAAGGCCTGGGCCGGGGTCAGCGCCTGCTGGGCCTGGACCGCATGCAGACGACGGATGAGGTTGAGGGCATCGATGATGAGCAGGTGTGGCCTGAGGTTTGACATGGGGCGCTCTTGGAAGTCGGGACGGCCCATTGTAACAAGGGACGGGCGTCATGGTAGCCCTTCATGTGCTGGGGGAGAGAGGGGCACCCGGGTGCCCCTACTGTCATGATCGGCGCAGTGCCGTCAGCTCGCCGCTTACTTTACTATCTCGTAGCAGGGGATGTATTGGCTGCCGGGCAGCTTCATCCGTTGCTGTCTGACGAAACTCTCCAGCAGCCGGTCCATCAGGTGCATCAGCTCCTTGTCACCGTGCAGCTTGAAGGGGCCCTTCTTCTCGATGGCGCGGATGCCCCCTTCCTTCACGTTGCCGGCGACTATGCCGGAGAAGGCGCGGCGCAGGTTGGCAGCCAGCAGCTGGGGTGGCTGGTTGCGGTGCAGATCCAGGCTGGCCATGCTGGCGTGATCCGGCTCGAATGGCAGCTGGAACTCCGGCTCGATCCGCAAGGACCAGTTGAAGGAGTAGGCATCCCCGACAGACTTGCGGTATTCGCGGATCTTGGGCATGGCCTCCTTCATGACGCGAGCCACCTCGGGCGCATCGCCGATGATGATCCGGTAGAGGCGGGTGGCCGGTTCCCCCAGGGTCGCCTTGACGAAGTCGTCGATGGCGCGGAAGTAGTCGGCACTCTCCTTGGGACCAGTCAGTATGATGGGGATGGGTTGGCGCTCGTTGGCCGGGTGCATCATGATGCCGAGCAGGTAGAGCAGCTCCTCGGCGGTACCGACCCCACCGGGGAAGATGATGATGCCGTGGCCCAGGCGTACGAAGGCCTCCAGCCGCTTCTCGATGTCCGGCAGGATCACCAGCTCGTTGACGATGGGGTTGGGCGGCTCGGCGGCGATGATGGACGGCTCGGTGAGGCCGACATAGCGGCCGTTGCGTACCCGCTGCTTGGCGTGGCCGACGGCGGCCCCCTTCATGGGACCCTCCATGGCGCCCGGGCCGCAACCGGTGCAGATGTTCAGCTCCCTCAGCCCCAGCTCACTGCCCACCGAGCGGGTGTACTGGTACTCGATCTCGTTGATGGAGTGGCCGCCCCAGCACACTACCAGGTTGGGATCCGCCCCCGGCAGGATCGCCTTGGCGTTGCGCAGTATGGCGAACACCAGGTTGGAGAGGTGGGTGGCGTTGGTCAGATTGACCTGGCGGTTCGACTCCAGCTGGGCCGAGACGTAGAGGATGTCCCGCAGCACGGAGAACAGATGCTCCTGGATGCCGCGGATGATCTCGCCATCGACGAAGGCGTGCTCGGGTGCATTGAACAGCTCGAGTTTGACCCCGCGCTCGCGCCGGATCACATGAATGTCGAAAGACTTGAAGCGCTCCAGTATCTCTTTGGAGCTGTCGGTGTGGCTGCCGGAGTTGAGCACCGCCAGCGAGCAGTTGCGAAACAGTTGATAGATATCGCTGGAGGCGGTCTGCTTGAGGCGATCCACCTCGAGTTGGGACAGCAAGTCCATGCTGCCGACAGGATTGATGTGCGTAATCATAAGTTCCCCTTCACTCGTCTTGTTATCGTTGTGCTTTCCCTGGGGAGAAAACGGGATGCCGTGACATCCCTCGATTTCGATAGTAGAGGCAAGCGGTGGGGCAGGGGAATAGGGCTGGAGTGCGTTTGCCGGTTTTTTAGCCAGCGGTCAGGCCGGGTTCAGGCCAGATTGACCTGATCCCGCCCCAGATTTTTGGAGCTGTAGAGCGCCTTGTCGGCCCGCTCGAACGCATCAGTGGTGTGATCCCCTTCGCGAAATAGGGTGGCGCCGATGGAGATGGTGATCTCGACCCTGGCGTCCCTAAACCGGAACGGGATGCTCTTGATGGTCTGACGCAGGTTTTCCAGCGGTTTCTGGTACTTGTCCGGGTTGATGTTCGGCAGCAGCACCACGAACTCCTCTCCGCCGAAGCGAGCGATGAAATCGGTATCACGCAAGGCGCTCTGCAGGGCCTTGGCGACCACCTTCAGCGCCTTGTCACCGGCCATGTGGCCGTAGTTGTCGTTGATGTTCTTGAAGTGGTCGATGTCGATGATGGCCAGGCACAGCGGGGTGCTGTAACGCAGCCAGCGCTTGTATTCCAGTTCGAGCCGCTCGTCGAGCGCCGCCCGATTGTGGACCTGGGTCAGGCTGTCGAGGAACAGCTTGTGCTTCTGGATGGTGAGCCGCTTCTTGTACTCGGCGGTCTCCTCCTTCATCAGCCGCAGCTTGGCTTCCATGTTGGACAGGTGGGTGAGCAGATGGCGCTCACGGCTGGCCATGGTTTCCCTGTCCTGCTGCAGGTGGCGAATGGTGTCCAGGTGGCCAGCGATGGCGCCCTTGAGCTCCATGGGGGAGTTGTGCCTGGCCAGGGTGTGATCGATGGCCTCCAGCTCCCGATCGAGCGCCTGGCCGCTGAGCAGGGTGGCATTTTGCAGCGCCCGACCCTCGTCGAGGGATTCGGTGAAGCTGAAATGGACCGCCGACAGGCTCTCGTTGAGGGTGCTGAGGAAGGCCTGGGAGGACTTACGCTCCTCCCGGGTGCCCTCGATGATGAGCTCGATGATCTGCAGGCAGATCTCGGCCAGCAGCGGCGGCGTGATGCCCCCCAGCAGCTGGCGGCGGATGTCCGCCAGGCTCTCGCCCACGGCACCGGCGAAGTCGAGCTCGGTGATGAGCCGCTGCAACTCGTCGGCAATCTGGGCGTGGGCCTTCACATCGAAGGGATCCATGGGACCGGGCGCCGCCAGATCGGTGGCCGCCCCCTGCGTCGGGGTGAGCAGCGGCTGGGTCGGCAGCAGCTGGATCTTGATGGCCTGCTGGTAGAACTCCAGCAGACGGACCACCTTCTTCTGGTGATCGCCGATGCCATAGCCTTCGGGGCTCGTCAGGAACTCCTTGAGCGAGCGGCGGGTCTCTTCCGGGAAGCCCTTGATGGACTTGAGCTGCTTGCTGCCCAGTTCTATGGTGGCCTGGGTCAGGCTGATGGACTCCTCCAGCGCGCTGCCGTGTTGCTGCAGCAGCTTCTCGATGGCGGCCAGATCCCCATCCAGCGACGAGAGCGGGGGATTGCCATCGAGTTTCTGCTTGAGCTTGGCGAGCCGGTTGTCCAGTTCACGATCGTGACCGCGGCAGGCCTGCATCAGCTTGCCGATGAACTGGATGCTGCGGGTGCGCTCGGCATCGGAGAACGTGGCCATGCCATCGAGCTCCTGCTGTTTTTGCTGGAGGGATTCCCTGAGTCTTGCCAGTTGTCCTGTTACGGCAGCGATGTCATTCATTATTCAGGTCGCCCTGTTCATTATCGTTTTTGTATCGTCCAGCAACAGTAAGCCAATGAAAGACCCCGTTGAGTACCTAATGTCATGGGTTGTCCGGCACTTTCGTCCGTGAAAGCTGAAGCCAATTAACCCATTGCTTTTCATGAGAAGAATTTACTTTTACCAGTCCCTTGTCAATTGCCATCAAGCAGCATTGCCACACATCGCCATTAAAAAACGCGGCCTGTTGGCAATCGATGGCGGCCAGCTCCAACCAGACGCTTTGGCGGTGTTTTTCACTGAGCTGCATGGCCCCTGACAGCGCCAGATAGCAGAGGTCGAACAGGCCGTGGTGGTCGAGCGCGGTCGCCGCCTTCGGCAGGAAGGGGTGGCTGACGATGCCGAGGCTGATGTGGCGATCCAGCGGGTAGTCACAGGGGAAGGCGGCCAGGGTATCGAGCAGCTCCTGTGCCAGCTGATGCAGCTGGGCCACGTGGCGCTGCGGCACCACATACAGCAGATGGCCCTCGCGCAGATCGTAGATGCGGCCATCCTGCGGGGTCAGCCGGTTGATGTAGTGGCCGAAGGCCTGCTCTATTTCGCGGCTGACCTGATAACCGTGCCGCTCCAGGCTGTTGACCAGGAAGGGCACCCGAAACAGCAGGTAGTGCAGCTTGTCGTCAAACTCGCTGGTGGGCTGCTCGCTCAGATACCAGCGCTCGGATTTCTGCTGGCGCTTGGCCATCTCCCGCGGCCAGCGGCTCATCAGCCGTTGCCAGTTGGCCAGGCCGCTGCGCGGCTCGATCAGCAGGGCCTCTCCCAGCTGCCTGGCATTGAGGCGGGCGACCCGCAGCTTGAGCCAGAGCGTGAAGAACAGGTAGATGAACAGGGCCAGCAGCAGGCCGGTGCTGACGCTGGACCAGAGATAGCGCTCCTGCTGATGCTGGCTGACGTCGAGGCGCTGCTCCAGCTCCTTGACCTGCTGTACGCGCTCCACCTGGGCATAGTTGTCACGGACCGCTTCCTGCTCCAGATCGAGCTGCTGCTGGCGCACCAACTCGCTGCGCTGGTGATAATTCTTGTAGCTGTCGAGGGCCTGCTTGAGGTAGCCCTTCTGCTCGTAGGCGATGGAGAGCAGGCGAAAGATCTCGAACTGGCGGCGGATGTCCCCGAGCCGGTTGGCCAGGGTCAGGGCGTTTTCCAGCTGCAGTATGGCGATCCCCGCCTCCTTCTGCTTGAGGTGCAGCTCCCCGAGCAGCAGCAGGGTGTCGATCAGCGACTCCTTGTCATCTCCCATCTCGTGGGACTGGCGCGCCGCGTTGAGGTAGTTGCGGGCCAGGGTCAGGTTGCCGGTCTGCAGATAGGTCTTGCCGATCTCGAACTTGAGGTGGGCGATGCGGGTGCGGCTGTTGTTCTCGTCGAGCAGGTCCAGCGCGTTGAAGAAATAGACCAACGCCATGTTCATCTCGCCCTGATCGCGGTTGAGGCGGGCGAGCACGATCAGCGCATCGCTCAGCAGGGAAGGGTTGCCGAGCGCGTGGAAGTAGTTGGCGGCCTCATTGGCATATTGCAGCGCCTTCTGCGGCTCCTGCTCCTCCTGATAGAGGTTGACGACCTGGTTCGACAGCAGGCCGAGGAACAGCGGATCCTGCAGGTTTTTGGCCTGCTGCTGGGCATCGATGTAGTCGCCGAGGGCCAGCTGGGGTTGTCCGAGTGCGTGGTAGAGATCCCCCCCCACGGCACTGACCCAGGCCATGGCCAGGGGATTCTTGGCCTGCTCCGCCCATTGGTGGGCCTCGCTCAGCTGGCGCTTGGCCAGATCGAACTGCTGCCCCTCTATGCTGGCGTTGACGTGCAGCAGCCGGCTATAGACCTGCAGCTGGCTCTCCTTGAGGCCGGGGTTGGCCAGCAACTTGTCCAGCTCATCGAGCAGGATGGCGCCGGCGCCATGGGATCTCTCCTGCTGGTTCCGGCTGCGGACCTTGAGGTAGAGACCGTGGGCCTGCAGCTCGAACTGCTGCTCCTTCTCGGCCATGGCGATGGCCTGATCGAGGGATTCCTGGGCCAGCCTGAACTGCCCCAGTTGCTGCAGGCACTCGCCCTTGAGCAGATGGGCCCCGGTGGCCTGGGTGGCCGTGCCATAGCTCAGCATCGGCTCCCGATAGCCGTATTCCTGGCGGTTACTGATGATTTGCTTGGGATTATTGGCTGTGCGTTCGAGGAAGGAGGAGGCAATCTGGACACATCTGGCGGGATCGGTCAGCACCAGGGTCTGGGCCTGTTGCAGATCGATAGACAACTGCTCCTTGGCCAGATCCAGATCCGGAGCCGACAGGGAGGACATCATCATTGCCAGAAAAAACAGTTGATTCATTGGATTGAGAGCAGCACAGGGGTGCAGGCATGTTATCCAAGCCCCCCCTGTGCGTCCAGAGTTTACTGATGGCTTGCGCGACGGGCCGCCGGGCCCCGCCCGTCAGCCGCGTCCCGCGGTTACTGGCGGATGAGGCGCAGGTTGGCGGGCACCCGCTCCCAGTCGCTGCGGAAGGGGTTGATGTCCAGCCCGCCGCGGCGGGTATAACGGGCATAGACGGTCAGCTGGCTCGGGCCGCAGAAGTGCTTGAGATCGATGAAGATGCGCTCGATGCACTGCTCGTGGAACTCGTTGTGCTGGCGGAACGAGATGAGATAGCGCAAGAGTTTTTCCCGATCGAGGCGCGGGCCGCGGTAGTGGATCACCAGGGATCCCCAGTCCGGCTGGCGTGTGACCAGACAGTTGGACTTGAGCAGATGGCTGTGCAGCGTCTCTTCGACGATGTCAGTGCCCGCCGCGCCCTGCAGCAGGGTCTGGTCGAACTCGTAGTCGTCGATCTCGATGTCCTGCTCGTCGATGCACTCCCCCGGCAGCGCCGCTATCTGATGGGGCGCCTGATCGAGCGGGAACAGGGTGACGCTCACCTCGCTGCCGGCGCAGGCGCTCAGATCCTTGACCAGCAGGGCCTGCACCGCCGCCAGCGAGTCGCAGCGGGTCTGGTTGAAGGAGTTGAGGTAGAGCTTGAACGACTTGGATTCGATGAGGTTCGGGCTGGTGGCGGGCACGGCCACCTCGCCGAGCGCCACCATGGGCTTGCCTTTGGCATTGAGCCAGGAGAGCTCGTACAGGGTCCAGACGTCGCAACCCTGGAAGGGCAGGGTCTCGCCCAGGCCCAGATCGTCGCGGTTCAGGCTGCGTGGCACGGGTTGCAACAGCTCAGGGGCGTACTGGCTGATGTAGGCCGACTGCTGACCCAGGCTCAGGCCCTGCAGCGCGCTGGCGCCCGCGTATCTCTCTTGTTTGCTCATGCTTGTTTGCTCAACGGTTTGATGGTGCAATGACCGGCTTTTGCGGTCATTTTATTGCGGCTATCCTTGGCCGCTATTGTGGGGAATATCGATGTCGGATCAAGTCTTGTCTGCCCTGGAGCAGTTTTTTTTACGCTGGCAGCGCGATGGCGAGGCGAGGCGGGGCCTGCCCCTGTGCGAGTGGGAGCCGCAATGGCGCTCGCCCTGTGAGCTGGATGAACCCAAGGAGGGGAGGGTGGCCTGGCGCCCGGTGCAACGCGACACACCGGCGGATTTCACCGCCATGAGCGAGGCGCTGGAGCTGGTGCTGCATCCCGCCGCCCTCGCCCTGTTCGGCCACTGGTTCAGCCGCCCCATCCCCTGCTCCTACAAGGGGCTGCGCATCGAGTTGATCCTGCCCTGGAACGAGGCTGATCTGGACTTGCTCAGGGAGAACCTCATCGGTCACCTGCTGATGCTGCGCAAGCTGAAACGCTCGCCGTCGCTGTTCATCGCCACCACCCGCAACGAGATGACGCTGATCTCGCTGGATAACGAGAGCGGCCAGGTCTGGCTGGAATGGCTCGACTCCGGCCGCCGCCTGTCGCTGGCCCCCTCGTTGCCGGCGTTCCTCACCCGGCTGGAGACCCTGCCGTACTGAAGTGGGTCTGAGGGCGGGCAGTGCTCGGCCCCAAGCCCTGAGCCGGCGTGAATGAGAAGGGCCTTGCCAGCTGGCAAGGCCCTTCTCTATGTGCGGCGTTTGGTGCGGCGCAGACCTCCTTAATCCTTGAAGTCCCAGGAGAGGTTGGAGACCAGCCGGCAGGCATCGCACCTGAAGTCGAAGATCTCGTGCAGCGGCGCCTCGAGTGCCCAGTCACCGCCACAGCCGGGGCAGGGGCGTGCCTGTTCCGCGGCCTTGCTCAGGCCGCCGACCCGATAGAGGTAGTAGTAGGTCGGGATCCCGCTCGAGCCCTCCAGCCGTTTGGCGAGATCGCTGCCCCGGCGCTGCAGGCGGCTGCCCACCTCGCCTATCTCGTGCAGCGCCGCGTGTTCGGCGATGGAGCCGTTCATCTGCAGCTGATCGCAGGCCTCCCAGTCCTCCTGCCACTTGATGATCTGCTTGTGGTCGCCGTTGGCGATGGCGGGCAGGCGGTAGAGCGGGATGGGGGCGAAATGATCGCCGCAGCGCAGCGGCGAGCAGCTGTGCAGGAAGCTGGTGTAGAGCAGCATCCAGCTAGGTCGCTCATCGCCATGGCCACAGGGGTCCGTGCTGTCGGACAGCAGATCCATCCCTTGCAGATGCGTCTTTGAGGCGAGCAGATGGCCCTGGCCGCAGGGATCCGTGCTGTCGGAGAGCAGATCCATGCCTTGCTGATGCGTCTTTGAGGCGAGCAGATGGCCCTGGCCGCAGGGATCCGTGCTGTCGGAGAGCAGATCCATCCCTTGCAGATGCAGCTTGGGGGCCAGCAGACCGGCCTGGTGCAGGCCCTGTTCGGCCAGCGCGACCTGCTCGCTCTGATTATCCGGGTGCAGGCTGTCTTGCTCGGGGCAGACGACCCGGCTGACGAAGCAACCATCCTGCATGCTGGTGGGAAACTCCCGCCCCAGGATCTGACCCTGATAGCGCAGCATGTCCAGGTAGTTGACTATGGCCTGCTCGGCCTCGCCGAGGGAGGTGTCGCGGTAGCATACAAAGCTGAGTTCGAGGATGTACATGGCGGCGCTCAGTCCGGCTGCTTGAGCAGCAGGGCGGTCAGGCGATCGACCTTCTGCTCGAGCCGATCGAGTTGCTCGCTCAGCTGTTGCAGGCTGACCACCTCAGCCGGGGGCGCTGCGACCACCGGGGGCGTGGCCGCAATCGGCTCGGCCGGCTGGGGTTGCTGCTTCCATTGGCTCAACACCTTGAGCAGCTCGGCCATGGGCACGGGGTGACTGAGGCGGGCCTTGACCATGGCGGTCGAGGGGGTGATCCCCCTGGCACTCAGTTCGTTGGCGATCTTGATGATCTCTTGGGCTGACATCTGGGCTTCTCACTGCGACCTGACTGGCGGCCGTCTTGCTGCTTGCGGATGGAGGCACAGATCTTAATCAAAGCCTGCCCTTCAGGAAAGCAGAGCGAAGGGCGCCGGCTCAGTTTGTTGGGGCGGGGGGAAGCCAGGGCGATTGAGAGGTGATTGGGGCACAGAGCTCAAACCCCGCCCGTCAGGCAAGCGGGCCGACGCTGGCCCGCTCAGTTTGCCTGGCGCAGCATCACGTCCAGCTGGTCGATGGCTTCCGACCAGTCGGAGTCATTCCAGAGCGCGTCGCGCAGAAACACCGCCTGGGAAGGATTCCAGAAAGTGGCCTCGGGCAGCAGGGTCTGGTTGTCCAGGTGGTGTTCGCGGATGAAGCGGTGCAGGCTTATTTCGTCATTGGCCAGGCCCAATTGGGCAAACAGGGCGGACATGTCGTGGGTCAGCAATTCCATCTCGTATCTCCTTGAGGGCGATTGTCGAGAATTATAGCCAGCCTCGTCACCATTGCCCCCAACCGCCGCTACGAAGGCAGGCGATGAGGGGGCAGCTCGATCCCGGCGACGTGCAGGCCCTGCATGCAGAGTTGGCCCTGGTAATGGCTCTCCCCATCGCTGGAGAACTCGAACTGGTAATAGGTCAGCAGGCGCAGAGGCTTGTGCCCCAGGGCGCGGTGGGTGCGGGCCAGCGACAGCAGTTGCAGATCGTGATGCTGGCAGTAACGCCGCATGTATTGCCAGGCCAGTTCCGCCTGGCGGCGCTGTTGCCAGAAGGCCCCACCGACGAAAATCAGCAGCAAGATTCCAAGCATTTCTCCCATCAGCGGGTTCCTTCTGTGAGGTATGAATGAGGGCCCTGGCCCGCCCTGAACGATGGGGGCCAGGGCCGTCGCGCCGAATATGGCTATGCCGAGGCGAACAACCGGCCTATGGCCTGGCCGAGGGCATCGCTGCGCTCGGGGTCACGCAATCTCGCCAGCATATCATTGCGCAGGGCCGGCAGGGTCACCAGCTCGGCAAACAGCTGATTGAAGAACTGGGCCGGTTGCAGCGCCAGCTGCTCCAGAAACAGGCTGAGCAGCGCGGGGGACTGCAGATCGGGCCAGAGGCGGCCGGCGATGGCGAGCAGCAGGGCCGGGCTCGGCTGGGTTTGCAGCAGGGTCAGCAGCTTGTTGCTGCGCAGCTTGTTGCCGGGGCAGGAGGCCAGCGCCCGGCACAGATAGGCCAGGGTCTCGGCATTGGGGGCCGCGCACTCCTGCTCCTTGCCGATGCGCTCGAGCAGCGCGCCTTGCAGCGCTGGCGGCAGCGGGGCGTTCTCCAGGCTCTGGCACAGGGCATAGAGCGGGGCCTGGGGCAGTCGCGGCAGCGCCTTGCACACCAGCGCCAGATTGCGCTCGTCCTGCAGCCGCTCGGCCAGATCGGCGAAGCCTTGCAGCCCCAGGCTCTGCCAGCCCTCTTCACCCGGTGCCGCCAGATAGTGACAGAGAGCGTCGTAGTAGGCGGAAGGGGCCTGCTCCAGCTGGCGGGCCAGCTTGGCGTGCAGGCTGGCCATCTTGGCCTCGGCCGGGCGGAAGGTGTAGGGATTGTCGGCCAGTCGCTGGGCCTTATCCTCATCCAGCTCGCCGGTCAGCTTGTAACCCAGCGTCTCGATCACCTGATCCATGAAGTGCTTGGGGCCGCTGCCGATGAGCAGACCGCGCTCATCGAGCGCGAACTTGAGGAACCAGAGGTAGTGTCTGGATTCGGCCGGCTGGAAGAAGTGCACGCCGAGCCAGGCGTGCTGCTGCAGCGGCCAGGGGTAGGGCTCCTGCTGCTGTTCGATGCGCACGAAGAGATCGCGCGCCAGCGGGCGCACCTGGCGGCCCATGTCGAACAGCTGGAACTCGGTATCGGCCTGGGTCAGGAATTCGGTCAGGGTATTGATGTCAGACATGTGATGGTCCGGCTTAAAGAGGATGCCGGCGATTATAAGGAGGCTGCATCAGATAGCCAGTGGTGGCGTGCGAGGGCGCGGCCGTGATGGCAACATGGCAGCCGCCGGGGGGGCGGTGTATAGTAGCGCCCCTTTTTGATGAGCTCGGCCATCTCCCTCTGTCATGCAGTGGGTGGGCCGTTAATGTGGTGATGAGGAAGAGAGCGAGATGAATCAATATTTGCTGGTAGCCAACCTGCTGGGTGAACTCACCGCCGAGTTGCAACGCCTCGATCGCTGGCAAGCCGAGCATCCGGGGGCCGAGGCGCTGGCGAGCGAGCTACCATTCTGCGTCGATACCCTGAGCTTCGATCAATGGCTGCAGTTCGTGTTGATCCCGCGCATGGAGCAGCTGGTGATGTTGCAGGCGCCGCTGCCAACCAGCGTCTCCCTCTATCCCATGGCGAGCGAAGTCTACAAGGAAGAGCTGGCCGAGGTCGCCGATCTGCTGCGGCTGATCGGCCGCTTCGATCTGCTGCTGAGTGGCAAGGTGGTAGAGCAATAATGAAGCTGACTCGGCTCTATCAGAAGGAAGCGCTGGCTGGGGTCATGGGGCCTCTGCGTCTCATCGGAAGTTGTTACGACCTGCTGTCAGGTGGCAAGGCGGTGGAGCAATGAAACTGACCCTGCTCTATCAGGATGACTGGCTGGTGGCGGTCAACAAGCCGTCCGGCCTGCTGGTGCACCGCAGCTGGCTCGACAAGGCCGAGACCCGTTTCGCCATGCAGATGACCCGGGATCTCATCGGCGGTCGCCACGTCTACCCCGTGCACCGGCTCGATCGCCCCACCTCGGGGGTGCTGCTGTTTGCACTGGACTCGGCGGTGGCGCGCACCCTGACCGAGGCGTTTGCCGCCCGCAAGGTGCACAAGGAGTACCTGGCGCTGGTGCGGGGCTGGGCGCCCGAGCAGGGGCTGATTGACCATCCGCTCAAAGAGCAGCTGGACAAGATCGCCGATGCCATGAGCAACCCCGATCGTCCCGCCCAGGAGGCGGTGACCACGTTTCGCAGCCTGCACCGGGTCGAGTTGCCCCATGCGGTCTCCAAGAAGCATCCCACCAGCCGTTACAGCCTGGTCCGGCTCTTCCCCAAGACGGGCCGCAAGCATCAGCTGCGTCGCCACCTGGATCACCTGTTCCACCCCATCGTCGGTGATACCACCCACGGTGATGGTCGTCATAATCGCTTCTTCCGCGAGCATTATGGCTGTGAGCGGCTGCTGCTGGTCGCCCACAAGTTGAGCTTCGAGCACCCGGTGCTCAAGGTGCCGATGCGGATCCAGGCTCCGCTCGGACCAGAGGTGCTGGGTCTGTTTGCCAGGCTGGGCTGGCCTGCCAGCGAGAGCGACTACGCGGTCTAGCCATCCCCACGGTCTGTTGCCTCTGACCGGGCTGTGGCATGCTATAGGCCACGTCAGTCAGAGGAACAGGTTATGGTTCAGAGAGATACCCCGCTAGCCACCCCGCGTGCCCCGCGCCTGCCGGGGGCCAAGACCCAGAACATCCTGCGAGATCCAGGCCCTCTTCTTCGCCAGAGGAGCCGCTGATGGCCGAGATAGATATCCTGGTCGGCACCGTCTATGGCTCGGCCATGCTGGTGGCCGAGACCCTGAGCGATCATCTGCAAGCCGAGGGCCATGTCTGCCGGATCTTCGACGAAGCCGAGCTGGAGGACATAGACGCGTCCCGCTTCTTGCTGCTGATCAGTGCTACCACCGGGCAGGGCGACATTCCCCCCAACCTGCTGCCCTTTGCCAGCGCCCTGGCCGATCGGGCGCCCTACATGAAAGGGTGGCGTTATGCCCTCATCGCCATGGGGGACAGCAGTTACGAACACTTCTGCGGGGCCGGTCGCCAGTTGGATGGGTTGTTGCAGGATCTGGCCGCCGAGGCCCTGGTACCGCGTCTGGAGATAGACGCGACTGTGGAAGATGAGCCTGAAGTTGCAGCCATGGCCTGGTTGAAAACCTGGGAAAATAAACTGTAATCCTCTTGGCCCAATATTCTTATTTTATCCCCCATCGGCTTGCCGCTGGGGGATAGTTATTTTGGGGGGCAGCCAAGCTTTCTCTTAAATATATCCTGTACTTTGTCAGGTTATTTTCTGTACCCGCACTCCGCTAAAAAAGCCGTTATTCATCAGAACTGCGACAAGTTACAAAATTAAAAGTTCCGCATTGAAAGCGATTTCAGTCATGTTTTCGTCATGGAATTGAGGGTTTTCATCTTATTCCTCATCGCAAATTAATAGTTGAAAGCGATTTCATTGGTGATTTATTGCTTATTTGTTGGGTCTAGTGATGCATTGGTTGTTGTTATTGTCAGTTTTCCATCCCTCACTCACTCGTCAGGGGTGTGGTGCGCGATTTGTCGCCGTTTTGTGAATCAGCTCATGTTTGTCGCGAAATTCGCTACTTATAATCGACCCCGGTTATCACCGAAATGATTTCTGGTGATAAGAACTTGAATATCAGGATCACACTCCCAGCGGGAATAAGGAAAAATGAAAATGAAAGCAAAGTGGCTCCCGATTGCAGCAGCAGTAACCGCTGCCCTGGCTTCCCAAGCCGCCTTCGCCGTTGATTTCCACGGCTACTTCCGTTCAGGTGTTGGTGTTTCCGACAACGGTGAAATGCAGACTCTGAACAAGCAGCGTGTCGGTCGTCTGGGCAACGAGAATGAAACCTACGGTGAAGTTCAACTGGGTCAGGAAGTCTTCAGCAAGGATAATAAAACCTTCTATGTAGATTCCATGTTTGCTATGACCTCAGGCCAGAAGCGTGACTGGGAAGGTGAAGAAAATGACGCCGATTTTGCTCTGCGTCAGTTCAACGTGCAGGCCAAGAACCTGTTTGGTGGTGGCGAAACCCTCTGGGCCGGTAAGCGTTACTACCAACGTCATGATATCCACCTGTCCGACTTCTACTACTGGGACGTCTCCGGTGCTGGTGCCGGTGTAGAAAACATCCAGGCGGGCCCAGGTAAACTCTCTGTGGCCGTTGTCCGCAACGATCCGTGGGATTCTTACGATACTATCGATGGTGACAGTAGCACTCTCGACACCAATGTTTTTGACATTCGTTACGCGGGCATCCCCCTGTGGAAAGATGCTTCCCTTGAGCTGGGCTATGACTTCGCCAATGCCAACCCGACCGATCAACAGGACGCACAGTACCCGAATATCGACGATGGTCACATGCTCACTGGAGAGTTGACTTGGGCCGTGATGGGTGGTTTCAACAAGACCGTAGTCCAGTACTTTATCGACGGTTTGGCCGGCCAAGCCTCCAACTACGGTAGCGGCTCAGGCAGCGGCCTGACAGCAAACTCAGGTAGCGGTGATGGTATCCGTCTGATCAACCACGGGGTGATTTCACTCGGTGAGAAGGTCGAACTGGGTCACCAGTTGGTCTATGGCAAGTCCAGTGACTTCGCTCAGATCGAGAAGGGGGTAATGAGAGAGTACGATGATCGTGATACCTTCTCGGTGGTTATTCGTCCTGCTTATAAGTGGAACGACTACATGAAGACCTACCTGGAAGCGGGCTACTTCAAGGATCAGCAGACCTTGAAGGGAGGCTCTGAGACCAGCACTGATGGTTCCAAATACACCTTGGCGCAGGCTTGGTCTGCCGGTCCTGGCTGGTGGTCCCGTCCGGAGCTTCGCGTGTTCGCCAGCTACCTGCAACAGGATGGAGCCTTCCGTGCTGACAGTAATGGTGTTAGGCAGGATGACACCTGGACCGTGGGTGTTCAGGCAGAAGCTTGGTGGTAATCTGAGTCTTACTTGATACACTGTGCCCCCGCTTGTCGGGGGCATTTTTTTCTAAATGGACTTGCATCACTATGAAACAGAATCTTTTTTTCTTGACCGTGATCGGTGGAATCGTGTTAGGCGGTTGCTCTTCCTTCGAAGCCCAGGTCGCGCCGACGCAACAATATAAGTCTGTGGTCAGCAACCGGGACGCCGCAGTTTCAGCCTTGTCGAATGCTTCCGTATGCTGCCGTGATCTGTCCTCATTGCCCTATAAAGAGCTACCCGTAGGTTCGGGACAAGTGGTTCCTATCGATGCCTCTTCCCCGGTTTACCGGTTTGAAGAAGGCAGAAGCTATTTTGCAGCCTATCGTTTGCCGGTAAACAGTGGCGATCTGCGGATCACGGTGGAGGGGATCGTCGATCACACGTTGTTCAACCCCGTAGCACTGATGCTGGACTCGCGCTTCAAGGTGACCCGTAAGCTGGGACCCGAGACCTTCAAGTATGAACCGGCCAGATTTATGAGTGGGGATCGGATGGAGGCGGTGTTTACCGTGGATAGATCCCAGGTCGGCAATCCCAATAACGAAAGTTACATGCTGATTTACACCGACGAATCCAAGCTGGGAGAGGCCACAACGGTCATGAGTCAGACCAAGCTGATGGCCAAGTCCTTGTCGGTGGTGGACTATGGTGCCAAGGATCCTGTGGTCCCTCATTCCCCATGGGGAGTGGTACGACTCTCGGTAGAAGATTTGAGTGGTAAGCAGACTAACAGCAACTATTACAAGCCAAGCTATGATGCACCGATCGCCCCTCCAACCCCTGCCGTAGAAGCCACGCCGAACAAACTGGTAGTTACTCCTGTGGCGGCGACGGGCGCCAGCGTGGCAACGGCATCCATGATGGCAGAGACTGAAGCCTTCTATAACAGCCAGATCGAGAAGGCGGTCAAGGCCGGTGACATCGACAAGGCGATGCAGTTGGTGAACGAGGCAGAACGTGCTGGCTCGACCAAGGCCAAGTCGGTCTTTATTGATGCGGTCAAACGCTCACAGAAGAATTAAATAGCCGCGTTTAAATCGGCTAATATTTATTTGAGGCCTCCCTTGTTGGAGGCCTCTTTAATCGGTAGACTAGATAATAGAAAACAGCAATAAGTTACATTGAGTTACAGTATGTTTCTTTAAGAATTGTTAAGACGTATAAAAATACAATATGAAACAGCACTTTTCATCTCGCTGTAATAATATGAGTGTGCAAAGTAATATTCCGATTGTACCCAGTAAATCCCCTTTATTTATCTTGTGATCTCTCCTCCAAATTTATTATTCCCTTCGGCGCGACGGAGGCATTTCCCGCGGCGCTGGGTTATATTCTGTTGGTCAAAATAAGTAAACCCGAGTCGTATTCAGTACAAGCGCGGATGACGAACGCTGTCATCTATAAATTGCACTGAGTCGCTGACGGAAAAAAATCCATTCAGGAGCGCACACATGTTAAAAAATGCTTTCTCTAATCTGCAAAAGGTCGGTAAGGCGCTGATGCTGCCAGTATCGGTCTTGCCCGTTGCAGGTATTCTGCTGGGGGTGGGTGCTGCCCACTTCAGCTGGTTGCCGGAAATTGTCTCCCAGTTGATGGAGCAAGCCGGTGGTTCCGTATTCGGTCAGATGGCCCTGCTGTTCGCCGTGGGCGTGGCACTTGGCTTTACCAATAACGACGGTGTATCCGGTCTGTCTGCCATCGTAGGCTACGGCATCATGACCGCTACCTTGAGCGTGATGGCACCTGTGATGGGTGTGGAGAAGATCGATACCGGTGTACTCGGCGGTATCCTCGCCGGTGGTGTCGCCGCCTGGGCGTTCAACCGCTTCTACAAGATCCAGCTGCCAGAGTATCTGGGCTTCTTCGCCGGCAAACGCGCCGTGCCCATCATCACTGGCTTCGTTTCCATCGGTCTGGGTGTGATCCTGTCCGTGATCTGGCCGCCAGTGGGTGGCGCTATCGCCGCCTTCTCCGACTGGGCTGCCAACCAGAACCCGGTACTGGCCTTCGGTATCTACGGCGTGGTTGAACGCTCCCTGATCCCGTTCGGTCTGCACCACATCTGGAACGTCCCCTTCTTCTATCAGGCTGGTACCTGTGTCAACGGTGCCGGTGAAACCGTACACGGCATCATGACCTGCTTCCTGACCGCCAACGATGCTACCCGCGCCGCCGGTAACGGCTTCGGTCAGCTGGCCGGTGGCTATCTGTTCAAGATGTTCGGTCTGCCTGCTGCTGCCTTTGCCATTGCGCATTGTGCCAAGCCGGAAAACCGCGCCAAGATCGTTGGTATCATGGCCTCTGCCGCCCTGACCTCCTTCCTGACCGGTATCACCGAGCCTATCGAGTTCTCCTTCCTGTTCGTTGCCCCGGTACTGTATGCGATTCACGCCCTGCTGGCTGGTCTGGCCTATGTGCTGACCAACTCCCTGGGGATCGTACACGGTCACACCTTCTCCAACGGCTTCATCGACTTCGTGGTGCAGTCACCCCGTGCCGATAACATGCTGTTGCTGGTGGGCCTGGGTCTGGTCTACGCCGTCCTCTACTACGTGGTCTTCACCGTGGTGATCCGTGCCATGAACCTGAAGACTCCGGGTCGTGAAGACGAAGCGGCTGAAGAAACCGTCGCCCAGAGCAAAGACGAGATGTCTGCCGCCCTGGTCGGTGCCTTCGGTGGTAAAGACAACATCGCCTCTCTGGATGCCTGTATCACCCGTCTGCGTGTCGGTGTGAAGGATGTGTCCAAGGTTGACCAGGCTGGTCTGAAGAAACTGGGCGCTGCCGGTGTGGTCGTGGCTGGTTCTGGTGTTCAGGCCATCTTCGGTACCAAGTCCGACAACCTGAAAACCGAGATGGACATCTGGATGAAGAGCAACTAATACAGTTGCCTGAAACTCAGAGTCTGAAAAAGGGAGGCGCAAGCCTCCCTTTTTGCTGGGCGCTCGGCGGCGTATCGGAGGCTGGTGGTGTGTGAGCCCCTCAGCCGGTGACATCGACAGGGTAGGGGCTGCCAGGATGGCTGTATACCATGGGTGGATATGAGCACCGCCAACGCTTAGCACAAAGAAAAAGGGCGCCTGAGGGGCGCCCTTTGCCGTTGCCGGGTCTGGGTTACAGCTTCTCCAGATCCCGCTCTATCTCGCTTATCTTGTTCTGCACCACTTTTTCCAGGTGGCGCAGGTCGCGCAATATCTTCTGCTTGATGTCAGGGTCAGCCTGGACGTGCACCCCCTGAGTCAGGTTGTCCAGCTCATCCACCACGTACTTGAGGTTGGCGTTGATCTCGGTGACATCCTTGTACTCATGGGTGCCCGAATCGATCAATATGGTCTTGCGCTGACGCGGATACTTGAACTTGACACTCTTGGCGAAGAACTCGCCCTTCTGCTTCTTGAAGTAGATCTTGAGGATGTCGTGATTGGCCTCCTGGCGCAGGGTGTAGCTGTCCACTGAGGTGGGTTCCTGGATCCCCAGGCTCTTTAGATTCTCGTACATCGGGCTTCCTCGATTTGAAACGATCCTGACCCATCTATCTTAACCGAGTCACCGTGGCTTGCCTGTGACAGGGGCGCCAAAATCAAAATGGGCCCTAAAGGGCTCTTTCTGTGGGGTTTGCCGGTGGGATAGTCATCGATGGCTAGCAGCAGGGTGTTGATGCCAGGCATCCTGATGGTATCTATATTCATGATGCACAGCACAATTAAAAAAGGCGCCATAAGGCGCCCTTTTTTTTGCACGGCGACATCTTACTCGTCGATGGAGCGCAACAGGGCGTTGATGCCGACCTTGGCACGGGTCTTGGCATCCACCTTCTTGACGATCACGGCGGCGTACAGGCTGTACTTGCCGCACTTGGAAGGCAGGGAGCCGGAGACGACCACCGAGCCAGCCGGCACGCGGCCGTAGTGGATCTCGCCGGTTTCGCGATCATAGATGCGGGTGGACTGGCCGATGAAGACGCCCATGGAGATGACGGAGCCTTCCTCCACGATCACACCCTCAACTACCTCGGAGCGGGCACCGATGAAGCAGTTGTCTTCGATGATGGTCGGGTTGGCCTGCAGCGGCTCCAGTACGCCACCGATGCCGACGCCGCCGGACAGGTGCACGTTCTTGCCGATCTGGGCGCAGGAGCCGACGGTGGCCCAAGTGTCGACCATGGTGCCTTCATCGACGAAGGCGCCGATGTTGACGTAGGAGGGCATCAGCACGGTATTGGGGGCGATGAAGGAGCCTTTGCGGGCGGTCGCCGGCGGCACCACGCGTACCCCGGCAGCCTTGAACTGCTCGGCGGTATAGTCGGAAAACTTGAGGGGAACCTTGTCGTAATACTGGGCGTCGTCACCCTTGATGATGCCGTTGTCATTGATGCGGAAGTAGAGCAGTACCGCCTTCTTCAACCACTGGTGTACCACCCACTCGCCGGCAATCTTCTCGGCGACACGGGCCTTGCCGGAATCCAGCAGTTCGATGACTTGCAGGATGGCGGTCTTGGTGGCGGCATCGACGGAGCCGGGAGTGATGGAATCACGGCGTTCGAAGGCCGCTTCGATGATCTGTTGCAACTCGGTCATGACAGGTTTCCTTTAAATAATTCCGTTTGTTGTATCACACTTTTCCAATTGTTTTTAAGGGCCCGGGCCGATTTCTTCGGGAGAATGGCGACTTATTGTGCGTTGGTTGCTCAAGCGCTTGTTCTGATTGATAAATTAGCATGAAAAGCGGTGTCCAGTGGAGCCGCCTCCAGATTGATCCGCGCCCTCTTCCTGCGGATTGAGCTGATTGACCAAGCGCTCCTCCAGCGCCTGCTGCTCGGCCTGGTTCAGAGGTTCCCCCTCGAGCGTAGTGAGGCTGAAGAAATCCTCCACCCGCTCGCCTATGGTGGTGATCTTGGCCGCATGCAGGGAGAGGCCGCACTGCTGGAACACGGCGCCGATGCGGGCCAACAGCCCCGGGGTATCCAGCGCCGTCAGCTCCAGCAGGGTGTGGCGGGTCTCCCCTTTATGGAGTGGGGAGCGGGGCAAGAACACCACCCGGGTCGGCACACTGAACTGGCGGTGGCGGCGCGACAGTGGCTTGTTGCGCAGCACCAGCTTGCCCGGCTCCTGCAGCGCCTTCTCCAGCGCCTTCCTGATGGTGGCGGTGCGGTTCGGGCTGATGGGATCGCCGGTCGGCTCCAGCACTATGAAGGTATCCAGCACGTAATCGCTGCGCGAATTCATGATCTGGGCGTCGTGGATGTTGAGGTTCTTCTGATCCAGCGCCGAGGCCACGGTGGCGAACAGATTCGGGGTGTCGCGGCAATAGATGAACACCTCGCTGCCGCCCCGGGTGGGGTGCTTGCCGATGATCACCAGCGGGGCGGGATTGTCGCCATGAGCGATGATCTTGCGGCAGTGCCAGGCGATCTGCTCCGGGTTGTGGCGCAGGAAGTAGTCGGCCTTGAAGTCGCTCCACAAGGCGTTGATCGCCTCCTCCGGCACCTCACGTTGTGCCAGGATCTGCTTCGCCTGACGCTGGTTCTCGCGGATCTTGAGCCGCATGTCGGGCGGGTTCTCCAGCCCCTGGCGCAGGGCCTTCTGGGTGGCGAAGTAGAGCTCGCGCAGCAGGGTGCCCTTCCAGTCGTTCCAGAGGGTATCGTTGGTGGCGCAGATATCGGCCACGGTCAGGCAGTAGAGCAAGTCGAGGTGCAGCTCGTCGCGCACCTTCTGGGCAAAATCGGCCACCACCTCAGGATCGTAGATGTCGCGCCGCTGGGCGGTGACCGACATCAGCAGATGGTGGCGCACCAGCCAGGCCACCAGGCGGCTCTCGTAGCGATCCAGGCCGTGCAGCTGGCAAAACTCCAGCGCATCGACGGCGCCGAGCTCGGAGTGATCCCCACGGCGGCCCTTGGCGATGTCGTGGAACAGGGCGGCGATGCTGAGCAGCTCTGGCTTGCGCAGCTGGGTGAACACCTCGTGGCAGAGCGGGTGGGTCTGACGGCTGGCCGGATTGGCGAAGCGATGGATGTTCTTGAGCAGCCGGTGGGTGTGCTCATCCACCGTGTAGGCGTGGAACATGTCGAACTGCATCTGGCCGACGATGAGGTTCCATTGGGGCAGATAGGCCGCGAGGATCCCGTACTTGTGCATCAGGGTGAGCGCTTGACCTATGCCATTGGGGTGGCGCAGCAGCGCCATGAACAGGCGGCGACACTCGGGCAGGTCCTGCAACCAGCAGATGAGGGTGCGCCGCGCCTCGCGCAGCTGGCGCAGGGTGGCGGAGTGAATGCCGGCGATGTCGGGATGCTGGGCAATCTGGTAGAAGAGCCGCAGTATGGCGGCGGGATCGCGGCCAAACAGCTCGGGATCCACCGCATCGATGAGCCGGCCCCGCAGCTGGAACTCGGGGCAGAGGCGGCGGACATCCATGGCGGTGTTGCCGAGAATGGCCTCGTCAAACAGCTGCAGCAGCATCTCGTTGAGCTCGGCGACCCGCCGTACCGTCTGGTAGAAGCGCTTCATCATCTGCTCGACCGGGCCGTTGCCTTCGCCCTCGAAGCCCAGCATCTGGGCCACGGTGCGCTGGCGGTCGAACAGCAGGCGGTTGTCGCCCTTGTTGATGGCCATGTGCAGCGCGAAGCGCACCTTCCACAGAAAGTTCTGGCAGTCGAGCAGCTCGCGATACTCGGCCCGGTTCAGGAAGCCGTGGCTGGTCATCTCATAGAGGGTGGTGGCGCCGAAGTGGCGGCGGGCGACCCAGGCCAGGGTCTGGATGTCGCGCAGCCCCCCCGGGTTGCTCTTGAGATCGGGTTCGAGCTTGTAGGCGGTGCCGAGGAACTGCTGATGGCGCAGGCTCTGCTCCTCGCGTTTGGCGCGAAAGAACTCCTCACTCGGCCAGAAGTGCAGGGGATGGGTCGCGGCTTGCAACTGCTCGAACCCGGCCAGACGACCGGTGATGTAGCGCGCCTCGATGAGGTTGGTGGCGACCGTGATGTCGGCCTGGCCCTGCTCGATGCACTCGGCCACGTTGCGCACCGATTGCCCCACCTCCAGCTTGAGATCCCACAGCAGGGTGATGAACTCGCCGATGCGCAGCCCCAGCACTTCATCCAGCTCCTCCCCTTCATAGAGGATGAGCAGGTCGATGTCGGAGTGGGGATGCAACTCGCCGCGGCCATAGCCGCCCACCGCGATCAGGGTGAGCGGCGTCTTGTCGAAGCCGAATTTCTGCCACAGCCGGATCAGCAACTGATCCATGTACTCGGAGCGGGTGGCCACCAGTTCGATGATGTTGTCACCGGCATCGAAGCGGGCATGCAACCAGACAAGGAAGCGGCTCAAGTACTCCTTGCAGTTCTCGCGGGTGAGCTGATCATCGGGCAACAGATGGGGGGAAAGCAGGCTGGCATCCATGGCATCTCACACTCTGGTCGGGCGGCTAAAAACAAAACCCCGGTGCAGGGCCGGGGTTTGATGTTAACCGTGTTTGTAGAACCGGTCGATAGTGTCGTCTGGGCGCAGGGTCAGCACCTCGCAGCCGTCATCGGTGACCAGCAGGGTGTGCTCCCACTGGGCGGAGTCGCCGCCATCCTTGGTGGTCACGGTCCAGCCATCCTTCGGGTTGACGCGGCAGTGGTATTTCTTGCTGTTGACCATGGGCTCTATGGTGAAGCACATGCCGGCCTTGAGCTCCAGCTTGCCGCCGTTGCGGTAGTGCAGGATCTGCGGCTCTTCATGGAACTCGCTGCCGATGCCGTGGCCACAGTAGTCGCGCACCACGGAGAAACCGGCCTGCTCGACGATGGGCTGGATCACGGCACCGATCTCGGTGATGCACATGCCGGGGCGTACCCGCTTGATGGCGGCGTACAGGCTGTCCTGGGCCACCTTGCACAGCTGGCGGCGCAGCGGGGTAGTCTGACCGACGATGAACATGGCGGAGGTGTCGCCGTGGTAACCATCCTTGATGACGGTGATGTCCAGGTTGATGATGTCCCCTTCCCGCAATTTCTTGTGGTTGGGGATGCCGTGACAGATCACGTCGTTCACCGAGGTGCAGATGGACTTGGGGAAACCGTGGTAGTTGAGGGGGGCGGGGATCGCCTGCTGCACGTTGACGATGTAGTCGTGGCACAGGGTGTTCAGCTCGTCGGTGGTCACGCCGGCGTTGACATGGGGGGCGATCATGACCAGCACATCGGCAGCCAGCTGGCCGGCAATGCGCATCTTTTCAATCTCTTCCGGTGTCTTGATTTTGATGGACATGGGATCTCTCTTGGGGCCTGACTTCTCATCCTGGGATGACCTAAAATCAGGTAATGAAAAATAGATGCGTTTGCAATCAGGGCGAAATTTTATCCCCAACCTCCGTTTACTTCCAGTGTGATTGTCATCACAGCGTCAGCCAGCGGTCGCATTCCCGCTCCTGGGGATCCATTTTTAGCATGGCTGCTGGTGGTGTCCTGACCAAAGTTATGGTATAAAGCGCGCCGGAATGGGGAACTTGCGTCCGCATTTCATCACCCTTACTCAATAACACACACACATCGACACCTGTACCGGGGTGCCCCTTTGGGGTCGGTTACATGGGATGTGTGGAGGCCTAACCCCAATACAGAGGTATAAAATGGCTAAAGTTTCTATGCGCGACATGCTGCAAGCCGGCGTTCACTTCGGTCACCAGACTCGTTACTGGAACCCGAAAATGAAGTCCTACATCTTCGGTGCCCGCAGCAAGGTTCACATCATCAACTTGGAAAAAACCGTTCCGATGTTTGACGATGCCATGAACTTCATCAGCTCCGTAGCTGCCAAGAAAGGCAAGGTACTGTTCGTTGGTACCAAGCGTGCCGCGTCTGAAGCCGTAAAAGATGCCGCCATTCGTTGCGACCAGTTCTATGTTAACCACCGCTGGCTGGGCGGCATGCTGACCAACTGGAAAACCGTTCGTCAGTCCATCAAGCGCCTGAAAGATCTGGAAACCCAGAGCCAAGACGGTACCTTCGAAAAGCTGACCAAGAAAGAGGCGCTGATGCGTACTCGCGAAATGGACAAGCTGGAGAAGAGCCTGGGTGGTATCAAGAACATGGGCGGCCTGCCTGACGTTCTGTTCGTTGTCGATGCCGACCACGAGCACATCGCTATCAAAGAAGCCAACAACCTGGGTATCCCGGTCGTTTCCATCGTTGATACCAACTCCAACCCGGACGGCGTTGATTACGTCATCCCGGGTAACGACGATGCCATCCGTGCCGTCAACCTGTACCTGAATGCTGCTGCTGACACCGTACTGGAAGCTCGCGCTCAGGACATCGTTGTTCAAGCCGAACAAGATGGCTTCGTTGAAGCTGAGTAATTGATAAGGACTGAAAAGCCCTTATTAACCAAGCTGATGTAATTGGTTAGCAGGGGCCCTTGTGGCCCCTGTTTCTTGTCAAATCAAGACCGAGGATACTGAACATGGCTAACGTTACTGCCGCCCTGGTAAAAGAACTGCGCGAGCGCACCGCCGCTGGCATGATGGATTGCAAAAAAGCACTGGAAGAAGCCGCTGGTGACATCGAGCTGGCTATCGAGAACATGCGCAAATCCGGTCAGGCCAAAGCCGCCAAGAAAGCCGGCCGTATCGCCGCTGAAGGCGTGATCTTTGCCCGTACCGAAGGCAACATTGCCGCCATGATCGAGCTGAACAGCGAAACCGACTTCGTCGCCAAAGATGCCAGCTTCATGGCCATGGGCCAGAAGATCGCCGACATCGCCGCGACCCAGAAGATTGCTGACGTTGACGCCCTGAAGGCCGCCGATTTCGGTAACGGTGAGTCCATCGAGCTGACCATCACCAACCTGATCGCCAAGATCGGTGAGAACATGAACCTGCGTCGCGTGATGCTGGTTGAAGGTGACAACCTGGGCACCTACGTACACGGTTCCCGTATCGGTGTTATCACCAAGCTGATCGGTGGTACTGCCGAGCTGGCCAAAGATCTGGCCATGCACGTTGCTGCCAACAGCCCGCAGTTCGTCAAGCCGGAAGACGTGTCCGCCGAAGTCGTTGCCAAAGAGCGCGAAATCCAGATCGACATCGCCATCAACTCCGGCAAGCCGAAAGACATCGCCGAGAAGATGGTTGAAGGCCGCATGAAGAAGTTTACCGGTGAGGTTTCCCTGACTGGTCAGCCGTTCGTGAAAGATCCTTCCATGACCGTTGCCGAGCTGCTGAAGAAAGAAGGCGCTGACGTTGTTTCCTTCACCCGTTTCGAAGTGGGCGAAGGCATCGAGAAGCAAGAGACCGATTTCGCGGCTGAAGTTGCAGCCCAAATCGCGGCCGCTCAGAAGGCTTAATCGAACCGGTTTTTCCGTTTCCCCAGACCGCGACTTATGTCGCGGTCTTTATATGACCAGGAATCAGTGACATGAGTACCAATCCCAAGCCTGCATACAGACGTGTTCTTCTGAAGTTGAGTGGTGAAGCCCTGCAAGGATCCGAGGGTTTTGGCATTGATCCAGCGGTGCTGGAACGGATGGCCCAAGAGATCAAAGAGCTGGTTGAGCTGGGTGTTCAGGTCGGTCTGGTCATCGGCGGCGGCAACCTGTTCCGCGGTGCCGGTCTTGCCAAGGCGGGCATGAACCGCGTGGTGGGTGACCACATGGGCATGCTGGCGACCGTCATGAACGGCCTGGCCATGCGTGATGCCCTGCATCGTGCTTATGTGAATGCTCGTCTGATGTCTGCCATCTCGCTGCAAGGCGTCTGCGACTCCTATAGCTGGGCCGAGGCCATCAGCCAGCTGCGCGCCGGCAAGGTGGTGATCTTCTCTGCCGGTACCGGCAACCCCTTCTTTACCACCGACTCCGCAGCCTGCCTGCGTGGCATCGAGATCGAAGCCGACGTGGTGCTCAAGGCCACCAAGGTCGATGGTGTATTCAACGAGGATCCGGTTAAGAATCCGGACGCCGTGCTGTATCATGAGCTCAGCTACAACGAAGTGCTTGATAAAGAGCTCAAAGTGATGGATCTTGCAGCCTTTACCCTGGCCCGTGATCACGACTTGCCGATCCGGGTGTTCAACATGAACAAACCGGGTGCCCTGCGCCGCGTTGTCATGGGTGAGCCGGAAGGCACACTGATCCATCACATCAGCAAATAAGGTAGCAGCAAGCCGGAAGGCGCTCTTATCCATTACGTCAGTAAATAAGTCAGAAGCGGACCTGCTCAGGGTTCGCTCGTCAAAAGGAAAACCACTGTGATCAACGAGATTAAAAACGACGCCAAGGACCGCATGGCCAAGAGCGTAGAATCGCTCAAGACCCAGATGTCCAAGATCCGTACCGGCCGCGCTCACCCGAGCCTGCTCGACGGTATCCAGGTGGAGTATTACGGTGCAGCCACTCCTCTGAAACAGTTGGCTAACGTAGTGGCAGAAGATGCCCGCACCCTGTCCATCTCCATCTTCGATCGCTCCATGATCCAGGCGGTGGAAAAAGCCATCCTGACCTCGGATCTGGGCCTGAACCCGTCCAGCAACGGTCAGACTCTGCGCGTGCCGTTGCCGCCGCTGACCGAAGAGCGTCGCCGCGATCTGACCAAGATCGTTCGCGCCGAAGCCGAAGGCGCCCGGGTTGCCGTGCGCAACATCCGTCGCGATGCCAACGCCGACCTGAAATCCTTGCTCAAGGACAAAGAGATCTCCGAAGACGACGATCGTCGCGCTCAGGAAGAGATCCAGAAGCTCACCGACGCCTTCATCAAGCTGATAGACGAAGCCCTGGCTGCGAAGGAAAAGGAGCTAATGGAAATCTAAGCCTCCGACAGGTATATTACGAGCGCCGTGTAGTGCCCCTGCACGGCGCTTTTGTCTTTGTGGGAGAAATGAATGTCGCTTTTGGCAGCGCTAGGCGATAGCGCCAGCTCGTCCTTGCCTCGTCACGTCGCCATCATCATGGATGGCAACGGTCGCTGGGCTCAGAACCGTGGCAAGATGCGGGTCTTTGGCCACAAGGCGGGCGTGAAGTCCGTGCGCGAGGCCGTGACCTTTGCCGCCCGTGCCAAGCTGGAGGCGCTGACCCTGTTTGCGTTCTCCAGCGAGAACTGGCGGCGCCCGGAAGGGGAGGTGAATGCCCTGATGGAGCTGTTCCTGACGGTGCTGGGCCGCGAGGTGAAGAAGTTGCACAGCAACGGCATTCGGCTCAAGGTGATAGGCGACACAGCCCGTTTCAGCGATCGGCTGCAGGCCAAGATCGCCAAGGCCGAGGCGCTGACCGCCGACAACCAGGGGCTGACCCTCAACATCGCCGCCAACTATGGTGGCCAGTGGGACATCGCCCAGGCGGCCCGCAAGCTGGCCCGCGCCGTGGCGGCTGGTGAGCTGGATGCCGAGGCGGTCGATGAGACTGCGCTGGCGCAGCAGGTCTGCATGGCCGACCTGCCGCCGGTGGATCTGCTGATCCGCACCGGAGGCGATCATCGCATCAGCAATTTTGTGCTATGGCAGCTCGCCTATGCCGAGCTTTATTTTACCCCGGTATTGTGGCCCGATTTCAACGAGGCCGAGTTCAGCGAGGCGGTTGCCTCCTTCGTGACCCGCGAGCGCCGCTTCGGGTGCACGGGTGAACAGATACGGGAATTGATCGCCGAGCACCAGACCGGCTAAACCCCGCTCCCAAGAGAGAGGTTTCTTTTGCTAAAACAACGAATTATTACCGCATTACTGTTAGTACCCCTGGTTTTGGGGGCACTGTTTTTCCTGCCGTTGAAATTCTTTGCCCTGCTGGCTGCCCTGGTCTTCTTGCTGGCTAGCCGCGAGTGGAGCGCCTTCGTCTCTGCCCAGCCGCAGCAATGGCTGCCGCTGGTGTTCTGTCTGCTGCTCGGGGCCAGTCTGTTCTGGGTGCCGGTGGAGCAGCTCTGGATCCCTCACCTGCATCCTCTGTTGATGGGGGTGCTCTGGACGGCGGTCAGTTGGTGGCTGCTGGGCCTGCTGCTGGTGCTGCGCTATCCCCAGAGCGCCAGCCTGTGGAAAAAGTCCGTCTGGCTGAAATCCCTGTTTGGTCTGGTCACCCTGGTGCCCTTCTTCTGGTCACTGGTGGCCATCCGTGGCTACAACTTCTATCACGACCCCATGATGGGGGCCTGGATCCTGCTGTTCGTCATGGGCCTGGTCTGGGCGGCAGATTCTGGCGCGTATTTCTTCGGCAAGGCGTTTGGTAAACACAAGCTGGCACCGGCCGTCAGTCCGGGCAAAACCATTGAGGGCATGCTGGGCGGCCTGTTTACCGCCAGCCTGCTGGCGATTGGTGTAACCTGGTTCATGGGCCTCGTGCCCGCCAAGATGGGTGTCGTACTGCTGTGCTCCCTGCTGGCGGTGCTGGCCTCCGTGCTCGGCGATCTCACCGAGAGCATGTTCAAACGGGAGGCGGGCATCAAGGATTCCGGCACCCTGCTGCCGGGCCACGGTGGCATTCTCGATCGCATCGACAGCCTGACGGCGGCCCTGCCGGTCTTCCTGCTCAGCTATCTGTTACTCGGTCAGGGGTTTTGATGCATAACTCTCTGATGATATCGAGGGCCGCTGGCTCCATCGGTCTGTTACTCGTTCAGGAGTCTTGATGCACAACTCACTGGTGATCCTGGGAGCGTCCGGCTCCATCGGTCAGAGCACCCTCAGGGTACTGCGGCAGAATCCGGGCCGCTGGCAGGTGTTGGCGCTGACGGCTGCCCGCAGCGTGGACGCCATGCTGCGCGATTGTCTCGAATTCTCCCCCCGTTTCGCCGTCATGGTGGATGAGGGCGCGGCCCGCGAACTGGCCGAGCGGCTCAGGACCCACGGCAGCGCCACCCGGGTGCTGGCCGGTCAGGCGGCCCTGTGCGAGGTCGCCGCTCACCCGGATGCCCACAGCGTGATGGCGGCCATCGTCGGGGCCGCGGGGCTGGCCCCCACCATGGCGGCCGTGCGTGCCGGCAAGCGGATCCTGCTGGCCAACAAGGAGGCGCTGGTGATGTCCGGAGCTTTCTTCATGGAGGCGGTTCGCCACCATGGGGCCGAGTTGCTGCCCATCGACAGCGAACACAACGCCATCTTCCAGTGCCTGCCAGAGGCCATTCAGCGTCAACCCGGCTTCTGCGATCTGGCGGGGGCGGGCATCAGCAAGATCCTGCTGACCGGCTCGGGCGGCCCCTTCCGCTATACCGATATCAACGCGCTGGACAAGGTCACGCCGGCCCAGGCGATCGCGCACCCCAACTGGTCCATGGGGGCCAAGATCTCGGTGGACTCCGCCACCATGATCAACAAGGGGCTGGAGTACATAGAGGCGCGCTGGCTGTTCAATGCCCTCCCTGAGCAGATCCAGGTGGTGATCCATCCCCAGTCGGTCATCCACTCCATGGTGCAGTACAAGGACGGCTCAGTGCTGGCCCAGCTCGGCAACCCCGACATGTGTACCCCCATCGCCCACGCCCTGGCCTATCCGGGCAGGGTAGAGTCTGGGGTGGAACCTTTGGATTTCTTCAGTGTCGGAGAGTTCAGCTTTATCCGTCCCGACTACGAACGCTATCCCTGTCTGGCGCTGGCCATGGCGGCCTGCCAGCAAGGACAGGCGGCGACCACCTCGCTCAATGCCGCCAATGAAGAGGCCGTAGCGGCTTTTCTTGCAGAGCGGATTGGATTTATGGATATTGCCAGAGTCAATGAGTCCATCATGGCGGCGCTGGGCAGTTCTGCCGTAACATCGCTTGACGATTTGATTGCACTGGATGGCACGGCGCGTGTCCGTGCCCACCAACTGATAGAGGAGCTTGCTCGATGAACGGACTGTGCTGGCCAGAGGCCCCTCTCTACGCCCTCGGGTATGACCTCGGGGTCAACCACTGATGGGTGTTGTACTGTGGAATGACAACGCCCTCGGGCGCCCCGTTGGCGATGAGCACGAGGTGATCGGCTGATGGGCGGCGTACTGTGGAATATCGGTGCCTTCATCGTCGCCCTCGGGCTGCTGGTGGCGGTGCATGAGTTTGGCCACTTCTGGGTGGCCCGCCGCTGTGGCGTCAAGGTGGAGCGCTTCTCCATCGGCTTTGGCAAGGCGATCTGGCGCCGTGTCGGCAAGGACGGCACCGAGTACGTGCTGGCCCTGATCCCGCTGGGTGGCTACGTCAAGATGCTGGACGGTCGGGTCGATGAACTCAAGCCGGGGGAAGAGGCGCAGGCCTTCAATCACAAGAGCGTCTGGGCGCGGATGGCGATCGTCGCGGCCGGCCCCATGGCGAACTTCGTGTTCGCCCTGTTCGCCTTCTGGCTGATGTTCATGATAGGTGTGCCCAGTGTCAAGCCGGTGATCGGCGAGGTGCGCCCCGCCTCCATCGTGGCCCAGGCTGGCATCACGCCGGGCATGGAGATCGTCGGGGTCGGCGATGAGGCCACCGGGGACTGGGAGAGCGTGACCTACGCCCTCATCAGCCATCTGGGGGACAAGTCGGTACAGCTCAAGTTGAAGGCGGCGGACACCAGCTATGGGATCGACAAGACGCTGATGCTGGAGAGCTGGACCTTCGATCCGGACAAAGAGTCTCCCATCGGCAGCCTGGGGATAGTGCCGCTCGGTGGCAAGGTGCTCCCGGTGGTCGAGGCCATCGTGCCCAAGAGCGCCAGTGAGAAAGCCGGCATGCAGGTGGGGGATCGCATCAAGCGGGTCGGCGAGCAGGAGATCACCGAATGGACCCAGTTCGTCGAGCGGGTACAGCAATCGCCGGAGCAGCCACTGCAGGTGATGGTGGAGCGCGGGGGGAATGAGTTGACCCTGACCCTGCTGCCGGACGTGAAAAAAGTACGGGGCCAGCTGGTCGGTTTCGTCGGCCTGTCGCCGCAACTGGTTCCATTACCGGATGAGTATCGAGTTCTGTTACAGTATGGGCCTTTGCAAGCCCTGTGGCATGGGGTCCAGAAGACCTGGAGCCTGATCACGCTGACCTTTGACATGATCGGCAAGCTGATCGGCGGCATCGTCTCGTTGGACAATCTGAGCGGCCCCATCTCCATCGCCAAGGGGGCCGGCAGCAGCGCCGATTACGGGTTGGTCTATTTCCTCGGTTTCCTGGCGTTGATCAGCGTCAACCTGGGGATCATCAACCTGTTTCCCCTGCCGGTGCTGGATGGAGGCCACTTGGTCTACTTCCTCATCGAGGCAGTCACCGGCAAGCCGGTACCAGAAAAAATTCAGGAAGTTGGGTTCAGGATAGGCGCCGCCATTCTGATGTTACTGATGGGCATTGCGCTGTTTAATGATTTCGCTCGCCTCTGAGGCTAGAGCATCAACAAGGACACATAAGAACAAAATGGCTGTTAAAAAAGCATTGGTGTTGAGTTGCCTGCTGGGAGCCAGCTTCCTGGCTCAGGCGGCCCCTGCCTCTTTTGTGGTGCAAGACATTCAGGTCGAGGGTCTGCAGCGGGTGACCCTGGGCGCCGCCCTGTTGAATCTGCCGGTCCGGGTCGGTGACTCCGTGGACTCGGTGGCCCTGGCCAACGCCATCAAGAAGCTGTATGCCTCGGGTAACTTCGAGGACGTCAAAGTCTATCGTGACGGCCAGGTGCTGCAAGTCGTGGTGAAGGAGCGCCCGACCATCTCCAGCATCGAGTTCTCCGGTAACAAGGACATCAAGGAAGAGCAGCTGACCCAGAGCCTGGAGTCCTCCGGCATCCGGGTGGGCGATCCGCTGGATCGTACCGTGCTGAGCTCCCTCGAGAAGGGGCTGGAAGACTTCTACTATGGCGTGGGCAAATACTCCGCCAAGGTCAAGGCCATCGTCACCCCCTTGCCCCGTAACCGGGTCGATCTCAAGTTCACCTTCGTGGAAGGGGAAGCGGCCAAGATCCAGCAGATCAACATCGTCGGCAACCAGGTGTTCCCGGAAGAGAAACTGCTGGCCCAGCTCTCCCTCAAGGATGATGTGCCCTGGTGGAACTTCACCGGCGATCAGCGCTATCAGAAGCAGAAGCTGGCCGGCGACATCGAAGTGCTGCGCTCCTACTACATGGACCGTGGCTACATCCGCTTCCAGCAGGAGTCCACCCAGGTCTCCATGACCCCGGACAAGAAGGGGGTCTACGTCACCCTGAACATCAAGGAAGGGGATCAGTACAAGGTCTCCGGCATCCAGGTCAAGGGCGACCTCATCGATCGCGGCAGCGAGATGAAGGGGCTCATCCCCATCGAGGCAGGCAGCGTCTACTCCGCCAGCCAGGTGACCCACACCGAAGAGGTGCTCTCCAAGTTCCTCGGTCGTTACGGCTACGCCTATCCCAAGGTGACCACCTTCCCGCAGGTCAACGACGAGACGAAGGAAGTGGAGCTGATCGTCAACATCGAGCCGGGCCCCCGAGTTTACGTGCGCAACATCAACTTCAGCGGCAACGTCACCACCCAGGACGAAGTGCTGCGGCGCGAGATGCGCCAGATGGAAGGCACCTGGCTCTCCTCCGACAACGTCGAACAGTCCAAGACCCGTCTCAACCGCCTCGGCTTCTTCGAGAGCGCGGAAGTGGACACCAAGCGGGTGCCGGGCAGCGATGATCAGGTCGATCTCGACTTCAAGGTCAAGGAGCAGCCAGCCGGCTCCATCAACGCGGGCATCGGCTACGGTACCGAATCGGGTCTGAGTCTGCAGGCTGGCCTGCAGCAGGACAACTTCATGGGTACCGGCAAGAAGATCGGTATCAACGCCAGCACCAACGACTACTCGAAGAACATCGATCTCAGCTACAACGATCCCTACTTCACCGTCGACGGTGTCAGCCTGGGTGGCCGACTCTACTACAACGAATTCAGCGCGGCCGATGCCAACATCGTTGACTACGAGAACACCACCATCGGCTTCCGCCTCTCCAGTGGCTTCCCGGTCAACGAGAACAACCGCCTCGATTTCAGCCTCGGCTACGAGAACAACAAGCTGTCCCAGCCCAACCCCTATGTGCAGGTGGATGAGTTCTGGAAGGTGTACAGCGGCAACCTGGATGGCGACAACCGCATGGTGTTCAACACCGTCGACGTCACCGCCGGCTGGACCCGCTCTACCCTCAACAAGGGCCAGTTCCCGACCGCCGGTGACCGTCAGCGGGTCAACGCCAAGGTGACTTTGCCTGGCATGGATCTGCAGTACTTCAAGCTGAATGCCGAAGATGCCCACTACTTCCCGTTCGATGCGGACCACCAATGGGTCATGCTGGCCAAGGCCCGCGCCTCCTACGGTAACGGTTACGGCAGCAACGGTGACTATGACCACGTGCTGCCCTTCTTCGAGAACTACTATGCCGGTGGTTTCGATACCCTGCGTGGCTTCAAGAGCAACACCGTGGGTCCGAAGGCGCTCTATTACTACAACCTGGGTGGTAACGACGTGATCCAGGGCACCGACAGCTCGGTGGGTGGCAACGCCCTGGCGGTCGCCTCCCTCGAGATGATAGTGCCGACGCCCTTCGCCTCCGAAAGCTATCAGCCCCAGCTGCGGACCAGCTTCTTCATCGATGCCGGCAGCGTGTGGGATACCACCTTCAACTATGACCAGTACCAGAACCGCTGCTTCAGCGGTTGTAACTACCTGATGGATTACTCCGACCCCAGCAATATCCGGGTGTCGGCCGGTCTGTCGCTGCAGTGGCTCTCTCCCATGGGTCCGCTGGTATTCGTGCTGGCTCAGCCACTCAAGAAATACGAAGGGGATGATACTGAAGTATTCTCCTTCAACATCGGCCGTACCTTCTAAAGAGGGCGGACGCTCCCCCACCTCGGTGGGGGTATTCAATGATGGGACGCGCAGCTTGCGTGCCTCACCAGGTAACAAGCCGGTCCCAAGGACTGCTTGCACAATCAGTTAAATCAGGTAGCCCTCGACCGAGGGACCAAGGAGTAAGTGTGAATAAAGCGTTGAAAGTAGCTGGTTTGAGTTTTGCACTGATGGCTGCCGGTATGGGCTCCGCCTGGGCTGAGACCAAGATTGCCGTGGTTGACATGGGCGAAGTCTTCCAAAAGCTGCCCCAGCGTGAAGCCGTGGCCAAGAAGCTGAAGGGCGAGTTCGAGCCGCGCATGCGCGAGCTGCAGAAGCTGGAATCCGACGGTCAGGCACTGGTCGAGAAGTTCAAGAAGGACGAAGCCTTCATGAGCAACGAGCAGAAGAAGCAGAACCAGGAGAAGCTGGCCAAGCTGCAGATGGAGTTCAACCAGAAGCGTCAGGCGTTTGAGAAAGACAACGGCCGTCGCCAGGCGGAAGAGCGCAACAAGATCCTGACCAAGGTCCAGGCTGCCATCGATTCCATCGCCAAGAGCAATGGTTATGATCTGGTGCTGGAGCGCAATGCCGCGCCTTATGCCGCCAGCAAGCTGGACATCTCTTCCCAGGTTATTTCTCAGGTAAGCAAGAGCAACTAATTGATGGCATTCACTCTCGCACAGCTGGCCCAGCAACTGGGGGCCCAGGTCCATGGCGATGGGACCCAGGAAATCCGCAAGGTAGCGACACTGGAAAAGGCCGGGGAGGGTGACATTGCCTTCCTGTCCAATCAAAAATACCGGCATTATCTGGAGCAGAGCAAGGCCACGGCCGTGCTCATTACAGAGGCGGATTTGCCATTTTGTCCCACCAATGCCCTGGTGCTCAAAGACCCCTATGTGGGTTTTGCCCGGGTAGCCCAACTGCTGGACACCACCCCGCAGCCGGCCACGGATATCCATCCGAGCGCCGTCATCGCGGCGGACGTGCAACTGGGCGAGAGAGTGGCCATCGGCGCCAATGCGGTCATCGAATCCGGCGTCGTGCTGGGGGATGACGTGCGCATTGGCCCGGGTTGTTTCGTTGGCAAGCATACCCGACTGGGAGCGCGCTCCCGGTTGTGGGCCAACGTCACCCTCTATCACAACGTGACCCTGGGCACAGACTGTCTGGTGCAAGCCGGCACTGTGATCGGGGCCGATGGCTTCGGTTATGCCAACGAACGCGGCGAGTGGATCAAGATCCCCCAGCTCGGTGGCGTGACCATTGGCAACCGGGTCGAGATCGGAGCCTGTACCACCATAGACCGGGGTGCGCTGGAAGATACCCGCATCGCGGATAACGTCATCATCGACAACCAGTGCCAGATCGCCCACAACGTCGAGATCGGTTATGGCACAGCCATCGCGGGTGCGACCACGATGGCCGGTAGTCTCAAGGTCGGCAAATATTGTATCATTGGCGGCGCCTCCGTCTTTAACGGGCACATGGAGATCTGCGACCAGGCCACCATCACAGGTATGGCCATGGTGATGCGACCCATTACCGAGCCCGGTATCTACTCTTCCGGCATCCCCCTGCAATCCAATAAAGAGTGGCGCAAAACCGCCGCCCGGGTGATGCGTATCGAAGAGATGCACAAGCGGTTGAACCGACTTGAGAAAAAGCTGGGTCAAGAATAATCACGATTGGTATAGGGTACTGTTTTGACTACTGAAAAGAAGAGCCTGGGCATCCAGGAAATCATGGATCTGCTGCCCCACCGTTATCCGTTCCTGATGGTGGACAAGGTCGAGAGCTACGAGATCAGCGATGAGCGCAAGACTTTGCGTGCCATCAAGAACGTCTCGTTCAACGAGCCGATCTTTCAAGGCCACTTCCCGGCCAAGCCGGTGTTCCCTGGCGTGCTGATCCTGGAGGCCATGGCCCAAGCGACCGGCATCCTGGCCTTTACCATGGTGGGCAAGCCGTCCCCCAACGAACTCTATTATTTTGCTTCAATCGATAACGCTCGTTTCAAGCGCCCGGTTGGCCCTGGCGATCAGCTGGTGCTCGACGTGGTGTTCTTAAAAGAGCGCCGCGGCATTGCCAAGTTCACCGGTGTTGCTACCGTTGATGGTGAAGTGGTCTGTACCGCCGAACTGATGTGTGCAAAGCGCGAGGTGTAACCGTGATCGACCAGACTGCCATCATTCACGATACTGCCATCGTCCATGAGTCTGCGGTGATCGGCAAAGGGGTGGAAATCGGCCCCTTCTCCGTCATTGGAGCCGAGGTGGAAATCGGTGACAACACCTGGGTCGGTTCCCATGTGCTGATCAAGGGCCCGACCAGGATCGGCCGTGGCAACAAGATCTTCCAGCACTCCTCCATCGGTGAGGATTGCCAGGACAAGAAGTACGCCGGTGAGCGCACCTTCCTCGAGATCGGTGACAACAACGTCTTTCGCGAGAACTGCACAGTGCACCGCGGCACCACCCAGGATCAGGCCCTGACCAAGGTGGGCAGCGGCAACCTGTTCATGGTCAACGTGCACGTGGCCCACGACTGCATCATCGGTGACAACTGCATCTTCGCCAATAACGCGACTCTGGCGGGCCACGTGGTGATCGGCGATTTCGTGATCTTCGGCGGCCTCTCTGCCATTCACCAGTTTGGTCGGGTCGGCTCCCACGCCTTCGTCGGTGGCTGCGCCGCCCTGAACAAGGACGTACCGCCCTATGTGATGGCGGCCGGCAACTACGCCAAGCCGTTCGGGGTCAACTCCGAAGGCCTGCGTCGCCGTGGCTATAGCCCTGAGGCCATCTCCGCCGTCAAGCGCGCCTACAAGGAGATCTTCCGCTCCGGCAAGACCATCGAGGAGGTGCTGCCCGTGCTGATCGAGATGGCTCAAGCCGAACCGGCCGTCCAGCTCTATGTCGACTTCCTCAAAGACAACGAGCGCGGGATCATCCGTGCCTGACCCGATCCGCATCGGCATCGTCGCCGGAGAGACCTCCGGCGACATCCTGGCTGCCGGTCTGGTGCGGGAGCTGCTGGTCCGCTATCCCGATGCCCGCTTCGAAGGCATCGCCGGACCGCGCATGCAGGCGCTCGGTGTCAAGGCGCTGTTCGAGATGGAAGAGCTTTCCGTCATGGGCATCACCGAGGTGCTGGGTCGTCTGCCCCGCATCCTGCAGGTGCGCCGCGAGCTGTTGCGCCATTTTATTGCCAATCCCCCTGATATCTTCATCGGGGTGGATGCACCGGATTTCAATATCGGGGTGGAGCTGAAGCTACGCCGCACCGGTATCAAGACGGTTCACTACGTCAGCCCCTCCGTCTGGGCCTGGCGTCAGAGCCGCATTCACAAGATCAAGGCCGCCACCGATCTGGTGCTCGCCTTCCTGCCGTTCGAGAAAGCCTTCTACGACCGTTTTGATGCCCCCTGCCGTTTCGTGGGGCACACCATGGCCGATGCCATTCCGCTGGTGCCGGATCAGGCCGCCGTGCGCCAGGCGCTCGGCATCGACCCGAGCCGGCGCTGGCTGGCGGTGCTGCCGGGCAGCCGCAGTGCCGAGGTCGGCTTCATGTCACCGGTGTTTCTCGAGGCGTGCAAGCACCTGACGGTGCACTGCCCTGATCTCGGCTTCATAGTGCCGCTGGTCAACCAGAAACTGCGTGAGCAGTTCATGGCCATCAAGGCCGAGGTGGCGTCGGATCTCGACATGGTGCTGCTGGAAGGGCAGGGCCGTGAGGCCATGATCGCCGCCGACGTGGTGATGCTCGCCTCCGGTACCGCCGCGCTGGAAGCCATGCTGGTGAAGAAACCCATGGTGGTGGGCTACAAGCTCAAGCCTTTCAGCTATTGGCTGGCCCAGTGGCTGGTGAAGACGGACTATGTCTCCCTGCCCAACCTGCTGGCGGACCAGATGCTGGTGCCCGAGCTCCTCCAGCATGAGTGCACCCCGTGCAATCTGGTGGACGAGGTCAGCAAGTTGCTGGAACACGACAACAGCGAACTCATCGCCACCTTCACCCGGCTGCACAAGAAAATTCGCTGCAACGCCGATGTGCAGGCCGCCGAGGCGGTCGCCGAACTGCTCGGCAGATAGCGCGCCCCCGGGCGATGCTGTGCTGACACTGGCCCTGCGGGGCCTGTTTTGATTCAAGGCATTGATATGACGATCGAGATTCCGCAAGACAAGCTGGTAGCAGGGGTTGACGAGGTGGGCCGCGGCCCGCTGGTGGGTGACGTGGTCACCGCCGCCGTGATCCTGGATCCGGCCAACCCCATCCAGGGGCTGGCCGACTCCAAGAAGCTCTCCGAGAAGAAGCGCCTCGCCCTGTTTGACGAGATCAAGGCCAAGGCGCTGGCCTGGTCCATCGGTCGGGCCAGTCCGGATGAGATCGATGAGCTGAACATACTGCACGCCACCATGCTGGCGATGCAGCGCGCGGTGGCGGGCCTGGCCATGACGCCCGAGCTGGTCTTCATCGATGGCAATCGCTGCCCGGCGCTGCCCATGGAGGCGCGTGCCGTGGTCAAGGGCGACAGCCTGGTGGCCGCCATCAGCGCCGCCTCCATCCTCGCCAAGGTGACCCGTGACGCCGAGATGACCGAGCTGGACGGCCGTCATCCCGCTTACGGCTTCGCCCGCCACAAGGGCTATCCGACCGCGGAGCACCTCGCCATCCTGGCCGAGCGCGGCCCCTTGCCCGAGTATCGCAAGAGCTTCAAACCGGTGCGCCGGGCGCTGGGGATCGAATAACCATGGCCGAACCTCGTTTCATCCACCTGCGGGTCCACTCCGACTTCTCCATGGTCGATGGCCTGCAGAAGATAGGCCCCATCGCCTCGGCGGCGGCGGCCAACGATATGCCGGCGCTGGCGCTGACCGACCAGATGAACATGTGCGGCCTGGTGCGCTTCTATGGCTCGGCCCATGGCAAGGGCATCAAGCCCATCGTCGGGGCGGATTTCTGGGTGCAGAGCGAGGAGCTCGGCGACGAGCAGTTCCGCCTCACCCTGCTCGCCATGGACAACGACGGTTACCAGAACATCACCCTGCTCATCTCCCGTGGCTATCAGCGCGGTCATGTGCAGGGTCGCCCCGTCATCGACAAGAGCTGGCTCGCGGAACACGCCAAGGGCGTGATAGTGCTGTCCGGCGGGCGGGAGGGGGATCTCGGCAAGTTCATGCTCAAGGGCAACCGGCAGATGGTGGAGCAGAGCCTCGCCTTCTACCAGCGCCACTTCCCCGACGCCTATTACCTCGAGCTGCTGCGCACCGGCCGACCCGATGAAGAGGTCTACCTGCACATGGCGGTGGCCATCGCCACCGAGTTCGAGCTGCCGGTGGTGGCCACCAACGAGGTGGTGTTCCTCTCCGCCGAGGACTTCGACGCCCACGAGATCCGGGTCGCCATCCACGATGGCTACACCCTGATGGACAAGCGTCGCCCGCGCCGCTACAGCCCGCAGCAATACCTGCGCAGCCAGGAGGAGATGTGCGAGCTGTTCGCCGACATCCCCGAGGCGCTGGAGAACACGGTGGAGATCGCCAAGCGCTGCAACGTGACGGTTCGCCTCGGTGAATACTTCCTGCCGAACTTCCCGACCGGTGACATGAGCACCGAAGACTTCCTGGTGATGAAGTCCAGGGAGGGGCTGGAGGACCGACTGGCCTTCCTGTTCCCGGATCCCGAGGTGCGCGCCGCCAAGCGCGTCGAGTACGACGAGCGGCTGGAGATCGAGCTCAAGGTGATCAACCAGATGGGCTTCCCTGGTTACTTCCTCATCGTGATGGAGTTTATCCAGTGGTCCAAGGACAACGGCATCCCCGTCGGCCCGGGCCGGGGCTCGGGGGCCGGGTCGCTGGTGGCCTATGCGCTCAAGATCACCGATCTGGATCCCCTCGAATTTGATCTGCTGTTCGAACGATTCCTGAACCCGGAGCGGGTCTCCATGCCCGACTTCGACGTCGACTTCTGCATGGACCGGCGGGACGAGGTGATCGAGCACGTCTCGGAGATGTATGGCCGGGAGGCGGTCTCCCAGATCATCACCTTCGGCAGCATGGCGGCCAAGGCGGTGGTGCGGGACGTGGGCCGGGTGCTGGGCCACGCCTATGGCTTCGTGGATCGCATCTCCAAGCTGATCCCACCGGATCCGGGCATGACGCTGGCCAAGGCGTTCGAGGTCGAGCCCAAGCTGCCTGAGCTGTACGAGCAGGACGAGGAGGTCAAGGATCTCATCGACATGGCGCGCCGGCTGGAAGGGGTGGTGCGCAACGCCGGCAAACACGCAGGTGGTGTGGTGATAGCCCCCACCAAGATCACCGACTTCGCGCCGCTCTATTGCGATGACTCCGGCCATCACCCGGTCACCCAGTTCGACAAGAACGACGTGGAGTACGCGGGCCTGGTGAAGTTCGACTTCCTGGGGCTGCGCACCCTGACCATCATCGACTGGGCGCTCGGCATGATCAACCCGCGCCTCGCCAAGGAGGGCAAGCCGCCGATCGACATCGCCGCCATCCCCATCGATGACAAGAAGTCGTTCGCGCTGCTGCAGCGCTTCGAGACCACGGCGGTGTTCCAGCTGGAATCCCGCGGCATGAAGGATCTCATCAAGCGGCTGCAGCCCGACTGCTTCGAAGACATGATCGCCCTGGTGGCGCTGTTCCGCCCTGGTCCGCTGCAGTCCGGCATGGTGGACAACTTCATCGAGCGCAAGCACGGTAAGGAAGCCATCTCCTACCCGGACGAGAAGTGGCAGCACGAGAGCCTCAAACCCATACTCGAACCCACCTACGGCATCATCCTCTATCAGGAGCAGGTGATGCAGATAGCCCAGGTGCTGGCGGGCTATACGCTGGGTGGGGCTGACATGCTGCGCCGGGCCATGGGCAAGAAAAACCCTGCCGAGATGGCCAAGCAGCGTTCCGGCTTCGAGGAAGGGGCGGTCAAGAACGGGGTCGACGGCGAGCTGGCGATCAAGATCTTCGATCTGGTGGAGAAGTTTGCGGGCTACGGCTTCAACAAGTCGCACTCCGCCGCCTATGCGCTGGTTTCCTACCAGACGCTGTGGCTCAAGACCCACTTCCCGGCCGAGTTCATGGCGGCGGTGATGACCGCCGACATGGACAACACCGACAAGATAGTGACGCTGGTGGACGAGTGCCAGCGGATGGGGCTCACCGTGATACCGCCGGACGTGAACACCGGTCGCTACCGGTTCAGCGTCAATGAGGACGGCCATATCGTCTACGGCATAGGCGCGGTGAAGGGGGTCGGCGAGGGCCCCATCGACGCCATCTTGGCGGCGCGAGACAGTGAGGGTCCCTTCCGCGATCTGTTCGACTTCTGCAACCGGGTCGACATCAAGAAGATCAACAAGCGGGTGATGGAGAAGCTGATCTTCTCCGGCGCCATGGACCGACTGGGTCCGCACCGGGCGGCGCTGATGGCCACGCTGGAGGAGGCGATGCGCGCCGCCGAGCAGCACGCCAAGGCGCAGGCGGTGGGCCAGGTCGACATGTTCGGGGTGCTCACCGAGGAGATCGACGACGTCAAGAAGGCGTTCGCCAACGTGCCGCACTGGCCCGACAAGGTCTGGCTGGAAGGGGAGCGGGAGACGCTCGGTCTATATCTGACCGGCCATCCCATCAACCAGTACAGCAGCGAGCTGCGTCGTTATACGTCGGGGCGGTTGTGCGATCTGCACCCCACCTCCCGCGACACCATCACCACGGCGGCGGGGCTGGTGATCGCCGCCCGCAGCATGGTGACCAAGCGTGGCAACAAGATGGGGATCTTCACCCTGGACGACAGATCCGGCCGTCTGGATGTGACCCTGTTCAGTGAAGCGCTGGAAAAATACGAAGAATTGATGCAAAAAGACCGTATTTTAGTGGTTTCTGGACAGGTCAGCTTTGATGACTTCTCCGGTGGCCTTAAAATGTCGGCCCGCGAATTGCTGGATATTAACGATGCGAGGGAGCGTTTCGCCAGGGCGATCCGCATTTCCCTCGATGAACAACGCATTGATGAGCGCTTTTTCCCGCGTTTGTGCGAGATTTTGGAGCCCGCCCGTGCCGGAGTCTGTCCGGTTCAGGTAAACTATCGTCGCCCCGGCTCCCGGGTGCGATTGACGCTCGGTACCGAGTGGCGGGTGACGCCCACCGATCAACTGATAGATGACTTGCGAGTCCTGCTTGGACGAGAGCGGGTTGAATTGGTTTTTGATTAGAGGATCTATAGTCCCTATGAGTCTTTTTCTGGATTTTGAACAGCCGATCGCCGAATTGCAGGCTCAGATCGATGAACTTCGCCATGTGAGTGAGCACAACAGTGCCGTGGACCTGAGCGAAGATATCCGTCGGCTGGAGAAGAAAAACGAAGAGCTGACCAAGAAGATCTTCGGCGATCTGGGGGCCTGGCAGGTATCCCAGATGGCGCGTCATCCCCAGCGCCCTTACACCCTCGACTACATCGAGCAGATCTTCACCGACTTCGACGAGCTGGCCGGCGATCGCGCCTACGCCGATGACAAGGCCATCGTCGGTGGCATCGCCCGTCTCGACGGCGAGCCGGTGATGGTGATTGGTCAGCAGAAGGGTCGCGAGACCAAGGAGAAGATCCGACGCAACTTCGGCATGCCGCGCCCGGAAGGGTACCGCAAGGCCCTGCGTCTGATGGAGATGGCCGAGCGCTTCAAGATGCCGATCATCACCTTCATCGACACCCCGGGTGCCTACCCCGGCGTGGGTGCCGAGGAGCGTGGCCAGTCCGAGGCCATCGCCCGCAACCTGAAAGTCATGGCCGGCCTGACCGTGCCTGTGGTCTGCACCGTGATCGGTGAAGGCGGCTCCGGCGGCGCACTGGCCATCGGCGTCGGCGATCGGGTCAACATGCTGCAGTACTCCACCTACTCCGTCATCTCGCCGGAAGGTTGCGCCTCCATCCTGTGGAAGAGCGCCGACAAGGCGCCGGTCGCCGCCGATGCCATGGGCATCACGGCCCAGCGCCTGAAGGAGCTCAAGCTCATCGACAACATAGTCGAAGAGCCCCTCGGCGGCGCCCACCGCAACGTGGAGCTGATGGCCGAGCGCCTCAAGGCCCGTATTAAACAAGACCTGGCGGCCTTGCGCCCGCTCGACAGCGACCAGTTGCTGGAGCAGCGCTACCAGCGTCTGCTGGGATACGGCTACTGCTAAGCCAAAGCCTTTCCGAGTGACTCCCAAAGACCCCTGCCATGTGCAGGGGTCTTGTTATTTGTGTCCTGTATGAAGATCGCCCAGATTCCTTTTCCCCGGCCCGGCGCCTGCCGAAAACCCCCTGTCTGATCAACTCGGCGGCCATTAGCGATCAAAAAAAGTGGGATCCATCTCCCATTTTACTTAGAGTGACCGATTCCGATCTGCCGGATCGGAATCCCTGCAAGGATTGCCCCCAGACACCAACGAGACGAGCGCAGACAGGCCCACAGGTGCCTTTAGCCTGCCGGCGGCGGAGTGCCGCCTGCCCTGGCCCTGACGCCGTCCACCCTGCAGTGAGCGAATCATGAGCGAATCGGTTTTTGAGATCCATGACTGGACCCTGAGCGTCAACGACAACATGCTGTGTCGTCCCGATCGCGAGGTCTACCTTGAGCCCAGGCTGGTCAACTTGCTGCGGTTCCTGGCGAGCAATGCCGGCACCGTATTTGGCCGTGACTCCCTGATCAACGAGGTGTGGGATGGCGCCGAGGTGACCGATCAGGTGGTCACCCAATCCATCTTCGAGCTGCGCAAGATCCTCAAGGATGGTCGCAACGATGCGGCGGATTACATAGTCACAGTGCCCAAGCGCGGCTACAAGCTGGTGGCGCCGGTGCGGCCGCTACGGGTCGTCTCCCTGGCCATGCCGGAGTCCTCCCCCGGGGCCATGCCCAAGCCGTCACCCCGCGATGAGCCGGACGAGCCCCTGGCCGATGGCGAGGTGGTGCAGGGCCAGAGCCTGGCCCCTTTCCCGGCTGGGCCCCTGACCCGGGCCATCTCGACCCATACCGGCCACAGTCGCTGGAAGATGGTCAGCTTCGACATCTTCGTGGTCGTGGTGCTGGTCTCCATCGTCAGCCTGCTCGGCTACCAGCACGCCAGCCCCCAGATCCACAGCTTGCTGGATCCCAATCTGCTGGTGTTTCGTTTCCACTCCGGCATGGATGGCGAGAGCGAGAGCGTGCGCCTTGCCGATGGCATCACCCGCACCCTGATGGGGGAGGTCGCGGCGGCCACCCCGCTGCGGGTGCAATACGATACCCATAGCCGCACGAGCGGCATTCTGCCCGGCAAGGAGCTGAGCGTGCGCGTCTCCCATCACCCGGGTGGCACCTACATGGATCTGGAGTATCGCAACCTCAACACCAACCGGGTGCTGTGCAGCCACCAGTACCAGCTCAGCCGTCACAACGTGCATGCGGTGCTGCAGGAGAGCAGCCAGGATCTGCTGCGCGCCCTCGAGCGACCCGAGGCATCACCCGGCATGGGCTGGCCCGCCGACGATGCCTCGCTGATGGCGATGATGGAGGCGCACTATTACACCAACAGCCAGGATGCGGTGGCGCTCAAGCGCGGCATAGCGCTGCTCGACGGCTCCCTCGTGACCCAGCCCGATCAGCCCCTGCTGCTGGCGGAGCGTTACCTGGCAGGGGAGGCGTTGGCCACCCTGACGGGCCACTCGGAGAGCGAACGGCTGCAGGGGATAGGCGCCCACCTGGCCAGCGTGGTACAGAGTGGTGGCATGATGCCGGCGCGGGTGTGGGAGGCGCTGAGCCTGCAGGCCGTCCTGAGCGGCCAGCAGCGAGAGGCAAACCGGCTGCTGGCGCTGGCCGCCAGCCGGGGCCGCACCGTGCTCTACTACATTCTGCTAGGCAAGCTGGCCGAGCTGGACGGGCATCCCGACGCGGCGGGAGACGCCTATAGCCAGGCATTCCTGATGGAGGCGACCGAGCAGACCTACCTGCTCTGCCAGCAGCTGGGCTTCTACAGCAACATGGAAACCCTGACGCCCGTTCTCTACAACACCTTTGGCAACAGCAAGGTGAAGCTGTTCTAAGCCATATCTCTCCCCCCTGATCCCATTTTTTCTACAGCAACAGGCCACCCCGGGGTGGCCTGTTGCTTCTCCGTGGCCGGGAGGCGGGATCCGCCGCTCGCCCAGCCGAAGGGGCGTCGCGCCCCAATCTCTTATCCCCCCATCCCCCTCTCTCCCTCTCCTTATGCACCTTTGGCCACAGTCGCTGGCGCCCCGGCCCTTGCTGATTTTCATGGTGCTGGCGAGCCCTGACGCCTGCCCGCCATGGGGTAGGGGGGCCCAGGATTGCGCCGGCGGCGGCTGACCAAGGGCAGCCTGGCACCAGACCCGCAAGCCGATGGGGCTGAACGGCGCCCACTCATCCCGTCGGGGGCACACCGAAAAATATCAAGGTGGGCCGGCAGGGGTCATCAACTTCATCAAGGCGGCGGCGGCACATCAGGATTTTATCAAGGTGGCTCATGATGAGTGGTTTAACTGTCTGTATTTGATGGGTTTATATGAGTTGTTCTGAGCGGCTTTAAAAAAGTGTGCTCATGTTTTTATCCCTGAGGGGGCCCTTATGTTTTCCGCGGGCCGGCGGTCTAGTCTGTGCCCATTCTCTGGCGGGAGCTTCCGCCAGTAGTGTTTGACGACCCGACCTTTTATAGACCCGGAGATCCTATGTCCCTCGATACGAGCAAGAAGATCGGCCTCATCGCCTGTACAGGTGTGGTGGCCGGCAACATGATGGGGAGCGGCATCGCGCTGCTGCCTTCGGCCCTGGCCACTGTCGGTTCCATCTCGGTATTCAGCTGGGCTATCTGCCTGGTGGGCGCTATGGGCCTGGCATTCGTGTTCGCCCGCCTCGCCACCAAGAACCCGCAAGAAGGGGGCCCCATCGCCTATGCCGGCGAAATCTCCCCGGTGTTCGGCTTCCAGACCGGGGTGCTCTACTACCACGCCAACTGGATCGGCAACCTGGCCATCGCCATCACCGGCGTCTCTTATCTGTCGGTGTTCTTCCCCATCCTCAACAACCCCATCCCGGCGGCCGTGGCCACCATAGCGGCGGTCTGGATCTTCACCTTCGTCAACCTGCTTGGCGGCAGCTGGGTGAGCCGACTCTGTACCCTGGGGCTGGTGCTGATCCTGCTGCCGGTGGTGGGCACCGCCCTGATGGGCTGGGCGCATTTCGATACCACCCTCTACAGCCAGAACTGGAACACCACAGGCGGCAGCGACCTGCACGCCGTCATCAGCGCCGTGCTGATCTGCCTCTGGTCCTTCGTCGGGGTGGAGTCGGCCGCCGTCTCCTCCGGCATGGTCAAGGATCCCAAGCGCACAGTGCCGCTCGCCACCATGCTGGGCACCGGCATCGCCGGCGTCATCTACATACTCTCCACCCAGGTGATCGGCGGCATGTTCCCGGCCGGTGAGGTGGCCGCCTCCGGCGCCCCCTTCGCCATGGCCTCTTCCGCCATCTTCGGCGACTGGTCTGCCCCCTTCGTCTCCGCCTTCACCGCCCTGGCCTGCTTCACCTCGCTCGGCTCCTGGATGATGCTGGTGGGGGAGGCGGGCAAGCGTGCCGCCCACGACGGCAACTTCCCGAAGATCTACGGCGAACTGGACAAGAACGGCGTCGCCAAGAAGGGGCTGATCCTCGGCTCCCTCAAGATGACGGCCCTGATGGTGGTGCTGACCGCTTTCACCTCCCAGTCCGCCCACGCCGCCGACCTGTTCAACGTGCTGACCACGGATGCGGTGCTGCTGACCATGCTGCCCTACTTCTACTCCAGCATTAACCTCATCCGCTTCGAGGGCATGACCTCCCGCAGCATAGGCGCCATGCTGTTCTCCGGCGTCGCCAGCGTGTTCTGCCTGGTGGCCCTGATGGGCGCCAAGGGGTCCAACCTCACCGCTACCTTCGTGGTGTCGCTCATCATCCTGATGTTCTACGCCAAGAAACAGGGGTTGCGTCAGCACGACGCCTTGCTCAACGAGCAGCCCAGCCACTAACTCCGTTTCCCTTTTTCCTGCGCTCTTCACTCACCATCCCTGATGGAGAGCGCCTCTTCACGTGTGGAGCATCAAGATGAATATCATTGCCATCCTCAACCACCTGGGCGTGTTCTTCAAGGAAGAGCCCATCCGTCAGCTGCAGGCCTCCCTCGAGCGCAAAGGCTTTCAGGTGGTCTATCCGGTCGACGTGGCCGATCTGCTCAAACTGATCGAGAAGAACCCCCGCGTCTGCGGCGCCATCTTCGACTGGGACAAGTACTCCCTCGGTCTGTGCAAGGAGATCCACGATCGCAACGAGAAGCTGCCGATCTTCGCCTTCGCCAACGACCAGTCCACCCTGGACATTCATCTGACCGATCTGCGCCTGAACGTGCACTTCTTCGAGTACCGTCTCGGCATGGCCGACGACATCGCCCTCAAGATTGGCCAGGCCACCCAGGAGTATCAGGACGCCATACTGCCGCCCTTCACCAAGGCGCTGTTCAAGTACGTGGAAGAGGGCAAATACACCTTCTGCACCCCGGGTCACATGGGCGGCACCGCCTTCCAGATGAGCCCGGCCGGCAGCATCTTCTATGACTTCTACGGCCCCAACGCGTTCAAGGCGGATGTCTCCATCTCCATGCCGGAGCTGGGCTCCCTGCTGGATCACTCGGGTCCGCACAAGGAGGCCGAGGAGTACATAGCCCGCACCTTCAACGCCGATCGCTCCTACATAGTCACCAACGGCACCTCCACCGCCAACAAGATAGTCGGCATGTTCTCCGCCCCGGCGGGTAGCACTGTGCTGGTGGATCGCAACTGTCACAAGTCCCTGACTCATCTGATGATGATGAACGACGTGACCCCGATCTACTTCCGGCCGACCCGCAACGCCTACGGCATCCTGGGTGGCATTCCCCAGAGCGAGTTCAGCCGCGAGACCATCGCCGCCAAGGTGGCCGCCACCCCGGGCGCCCAGGCGCCGCGCTACGCGGTGATCACCAACTCCACCTATGACGGTCTGCTCTACAACACCGGCTTTATCAAGGAGAGTCTGGATACCCCCTACATCCACTTCGACAGCGCCTGGGTGCCCTACACCAACTTCAGCCCCATCTATGAGGGCAAGTGCGGCATGAGCGGCGAGGCCATGCCGGGCAAGGTGTTCTACGAGACCCAGTCCACCCACAAGCTGCTGGCGGCCTTCTCCCAGGCCTCGATGATCCACATCAAGGGCGACGTGGAGGAGGAGACCTTCAACGAAGCCTTCATGATGCACACCTCCACCTCGCCCCAGTACGGCATAGTGGCGTCCACCGAGATCTCCGCCGCCATGATGCGGGGCAACACCGGCAAGCGGCTGATCAAGGACTCCATCGATCGCGCCGTCTCCTTCCGTAAAGAGATCAAGCGGTTGCGGGAGCAGAGTGAAGGCTGGTTCTTCGACGTCTGGCAGCCGGACGACATCGACACCCTCGAGTGCTGGAAGCTGGATCCCAAGGATGACTGGCACGGCTTCAACGGCATCGACGATGACCACATGTATCTGGATCCCATCAAGGTCACCCTGCTGACCCCGGGGATGAACCGTCAGGGCGAGCTGATGGCGCGTGGCCTGCCCGCCTCTCTGGTCTCCAAGTTCCTCGACGAGCGCGGCATAGTGGTGGAGAAGACCGGCCCCTACAACCTGCTGTTCCTGTTCTCCATCGGCATCGATCAGTCCAAGGCGATGCAGCTGTTGCGCGCCCTGACCGAGTTCAAGCGCGGCTATGACCTGAACCTGACCATCAAGAGCATCTTGCCGAGCCTCTACCGTGAAGACCCGAGCTTCTACGAAGGCATGCGCATCCAGGAGCTGGCCCAGAGCATCCACGCCCTGACCAGCAAGTACCGTCTGCCGGAGCTGATGTTCAAGGCGTTCGACGTGCTGCCGGAGATGAAGATGACCCCGCACGTCGCCTGGCAGCAGGAGCTGGCCGGCAACCTGGAAGAGGTGCCGCTGCGTGACATGGTGGATCGCATCAGCGCCAACATGATTTTGCCCTACCCGCCGGGAGTGCCGCTGGTGCTGCCGGGGGAGATGGTGACCGCGGATTCCCTGCCGGTGCTGGAGTTCCTCGAGATGCTGTGTGAGATCGGGGCCCATTACCCTGGCTTCGAGACCGACATCCACGGCCTCTATCGCCAGGCCGATGGCAGCTACACCGTCAAGGTGCTGCGTTAATCGAGAGTGACAACAACGGGCCGTGAGGCCCGTTTTTCCCTGCGGGGTTTAACCCTTTTTGTGTGAGTCGCCATCATGAAACGAGTTCTCTCCATTCAATCCCACGTGGTGTTCGGCTGTGCCGGCAATGGTGCCGCCGTGTTTCCCATGCGCCGCATGGGGCTGGAAGTCTGGCCGGTCAATACCGTGCAGTTCTCCAACCACACCCAGTACAGCGCGGGCTGGCAGGGGATGGGGATGCCGGATGGCCACATCCGCCAGCTGATGACGGGCCTCGCCGACATAGGCGTGCTGGGGCAGTGCGATGCGTTGCTGAGCGGCTACCTCGGTTCTGCCGAGCAGGGGGAGGAGATCCTGGCCGCGGTGGCCCATCTCAAGGCGCTCAATCCAGAGGCCCTCTATTTTTGTGACCCCGTCATGGGTCACCCCGACAAGGGGTGCATAGTGGCCCCCGGTGTCGCCGATTTCTTCAAGACGCGGGCGCTGGCCTGCGCCGACATGCTGGCCCCCAATCTGCTGGAGCTGGAGCAGCTGACCGACCGCGAGATCCAGAATCTGCCCGAGGCGCTGGCGGCCTGCCAGCAGTTGCGCGAGCAGGGGGTCAAGCTGGTGATGGTCAAGCATCTGGGGCGGGCCGGGTTTGCCCTGGACAGGTTCGAGATGCTGCTGGTGTGCGACGCCGGGGCCTTTCATATCTCCCGGCCCCTCTATCCGTTCAAGCGCCATCCCATCGGGGTGGGGGATCTGCTCAGCGCCATCATGCTGGCCAATCTGCTGGCCGGACAGGATCCCGTGCAGGCGTTCGAGCGCACCAACGCCAGCGTGGATGCGGTCATGGCCCACACCTGGCTGGCGGGGGCCTATGAGTTGCAGCTGGTGACGGCGCAGCAGGCGATGGCCGAGCCCGAGGTCCACACCCGCGCCATCCGGCTCTAGCCTGCCGTTCTTGCGGCCAGGGCTAGCCGGCGCGGCGTGTCAGTTGTGCCTCCTGGCGGGGGCCGAGCGGCTGGGTGCGGCGCAGCGGACGGGGGGCGCAGGCCAGGGCGAGGCGGCGCCACTCCCGCCACAGCAGCCAGCACAGCGGCAGGGTCAGCAGCAGCACCGTGGTGGGCTGGGCCATCAGCACCCCATCGCGGCCCCACTGCAGCGGCAGCAAGAAGATCAGCGGCAGCAGCAGCAGGGTCTTGGCCGCCGAGATGATCAGCGCCTGGCGGGTGCGCGCCATGGATTGCAGCAGCACTATGCCGAACATGATGATCCCCTCCAGCGGGATGGCGCCGAGGTTGAGAGTCAGGCTGCTGACGGCAGCGGAGAGCAGCTCCTCATCCTGATCGCCGGTGTAGAGCATGGCCACCTGGCGTGGCAGCAGCTGGATCAACAGCCAGACCAGCATGCCGTAGATCAGCGTGATCTTGAGCCCCATCTCCATCAGGAACTTCAGATCCCGGTGGCGCCTGGCCCCTGCCGCCTGGCTGATGAGCGGCTGGATGCCGAACGCCAGGCCTTGCAATATCACGATGAACACCGCCTCGGTGTAACCGGCCACGGTGAAGCCGGCCAGATCCTTGACCGAGCCATGGACCATCAGCTGGCTGTTGTGCAGCAGCAGCAGCAGCCCCAGGTTGAACTGGGCGATCAGGCTCGGCAGCCCGGTGAACAGCAGGCCGGGCATGGCCGGCAGATCGGGCGCGAGCTGGCGCCACGAGAGGCGCAGCCTGGCATGGGAGCTAAAGAAATAGCCGAGGCCCAGCAGGCTGACGATGCCCTCTGAGATGAGGGTGGCCTGGGCCGTGCCCACCAGCCCCAGTCCCAGCCGGCCGACCATCACATAGTTGAGCAGGATGTTGAGCACGGCGCCGGCACTGACCAGGATCATGGCCAGTCTGGGCCGGCCGTCGTTGCGCAGCAGGTAGGGCACCGCCAGGTTGCTGGCCAGCAGCAGGGTGCCGCCGCCGATCCACAGGAGGTAGTCGCTGGCCTGCTGCCAGGTCTCGGTGCCTTGCTCGATCCCCAGCCCCAGCAGGATGTCGATGTGCCAATGGTACAGCAGCAGCGGCGCCGTGGTGCCCAGCAGCACCAGCAGCCAGAGCGCGTTGACCAGGGCCTGGCGGGCCTGGTGGAGGTTCTTCGCCCCCTGCTGGAAGGAGATGGCGGTCGCCGCCCCCATGGCGATCATGGCGGCGAGACCGATCAGCACCATGATGACTGGGTAGACCAGGTTGATGCCGGCGAGGCCGGCGGCCCCCACGTAGTGACCGACGAAGATGCCGTCGACCAGGTAATAGGCGCCGGACACCAGCATGGCGAGGATGGAGGGGAGGGCATAGCCCCAGAAGCGACGGGTCATGGCCCGTTGGCGTCGGGTGAAATAAGCGGACATGGCGATGCTTCTTGCTGTGTTGGGATCGAAGCACCAGTGTAGATTTTTACGTTTTGATTGATAATCCGGTGTTTATTTGATGAGTTGATGAATTCCGCTCAGTAATTGCGGCGGCTGGTGGTGCGCCTTGAGCATGTCGATCAGGGCGCGCAGGCCGTGTCCCAGCTGATGGCGGCTGGGGTAGAAGAGACAGAAACCGGCAAAGGTCGGGCTCCATGAGGTCAGCACGCTCACCAGGCTGCCGCTCGCCAGCTGCTGGCGAACCTCCTCCTCTAGGCAGTAGGCCAGCCCCAGCCCCGCCTCGGCGGCCCCCAGGTAGAGGGCCGGGGTGCTGGTGGTCAGCGGCCCGCTCACCTCGATCTCCAGCAGCTTGCCGTCGGCGGCAAAGGCCCAGCGGTAGTGGTGATGGGGGGTGAGGCGATAGCCGATGCAGTCATGTTGGACCAGCTCGGCCGGGTGCTGGGGCGTGCCGCGCCTGGCCAGATAGGCCGGTGATCCCACCACCAGATAGCGCTGCAGCGGCCCGAGCGGGATGGCGATCATCTCCTTGGGCAGCAGATCCCCATAGAAGATGGCGGCATCATAGCCGTCCTCGATGAGGCGCGGCATCAACTCCTGCTCCACCACCTCCACCTGCACCCGCGGATAGCGCACCAGATAGTCGATCAGCACCGGGGCCAGCACCTCATCGATGGCCCCGCGCGGCGCACAGATCTTCAACCTGCCGACTGGCTCATCACTGTGACGGGTCAACTCGTCGAGGGCCCCCTCCAGCTGGGTCAGAGTCGGCACCAGCTGTTGCAGCAGCCGCTGACCGGCGTCGGTCGGCACCACAGCTCTGGTGCTGCGATTGAGCAGCCTGACCCCGAGCCGACTCTCCAATCCCTTCAGGCTATGGCTCAGGGCGGAGGCCGAGACCCCGAGTTCAAGGGCGGCCTTGCTGAAGCTCTGGTGGCGGGCGACGGCGGCAAACACCGCCAGTTCGGCGAGATCGGTGCGGGTGATGGTCATCTTGATTCGACAGGCTGAGGGCGAAAAACAAGGGTACGCCAAGGGGCTGACACACACAATCTGCGTTCGGAACCAGACATGTTACGCATTTGTTGGTCGCGGTAAGTATTGGAATCTATTGAAACAAATTTGATTTGTTAAAAAAAGCTAACAAATCGGCGTCTGTAATGTGATCTCGAACGACCGAAAGTCGACCACAGTCAAACTTTGGTTGATTAATTCAAAAAAACGCTGTGATTAATAGGGGCATTTAATTAGAGTCAGCTCATCGGATGAGGTGCTTGTTGCTGAATTGTTAATGCAGGCGAGTGCCTCAACCAGGTTCAGGATCTCATGCCGTCGTTTGTTGCAATTCGGTTATCACAAGGAGCGGTAGCCTGATTGCCGGGGCGTGAGGGGGTAGTGACAAGGACGAACAGCAGGCGTTCCAGGGAAACGGAACCGGGCCAGGTGGCCAATAGACAACAAGATTTCACTTTCCTTGATGACAGGAACAACTTATGTCCGACATGAATATTGCAGTTGATGGTCGTTTAGCCAGTCAGGCTTCCCGTGGCATCAATAAGGCCGACCTGGTCTGGATGCTGGGTCTGTACGGTACCGCTATCGGTGCCGGTGTGCTCTTCCTGCCGATCAACGCCGGTGTAGGTGGCCTCTGGCCGCTGGTTGCCATGCTGATCCTGGCTCTGCCGCTGACCTTCTTCGCTCACCGCGGTCTGGCCCGCTTCGTGCTGTCCGGCTCCACCCGTGATGGCGACATCACCGAAGTCGTAGAAGAGCACTTCGGCAAGACTGCAGGCAAATTCATCACCCTGCTCTACTTCTTTGCCATCTACCCGATCGTACTGATGTATTCGGTCGCCATCACCAACACCGTTGAGAGCGTGATTGTTCACCAGCTGGGTATGACTGCACCTCCCCGTGCCATCTTGTCGCTGGCGCTGATCCTCGGTCTGATGGCGATCGTTCGCCTCGGCGGCCAGTTCATCGTCAAGGCGATGAGCGTGCTGGTATTCCCGTTCGTGATCACCCTGATGGGCCTGGCGTTCTACCTGATCCCGCACTGGAACGGTACCATCATCACCGAAGCGCCAGCGCTGGCTGACGCCTTCAACGGTGACTTCCTCAAGACCCTGTGGCTGGCTATCCCGGTCATGGTGTTCTCCTTCAACCACTCCCCGATCATCTCCTCCTTCGCGGTGGACAACAAGGGTCGTTACGGTGAAGGTGCCGAGAAGAAGTGCAGCAACATACTGCTGGGTGCTCACGTCATGATGGTGATGACCGTCATGTTCTTCGTATTCAGCTGCGTACTGAGCCTCTCCCCGGCTGACCTGGCTGCTGCCAAAGAACAGAACATCTCCATCCTGTCCTACCTGGCCAACCACTTCGACAACCCGGTTATCGCCACTGTGGCTCCGTTGATCGCCATGGTTGCCATCAGCAAATCCTTCCTGGGTCACTACCTGGGTGCGCAAGAAGGCATGAACGGCCTGATGGCCAAGGCGCTGCGCGAGAAGGGCAAGAACGTTGACATCAAGCAGCTGAACAAGGTGACTGCGGTCTTCATGATCCTGACCACCTGGGCCATCGCCACCATCAACCCGAGCATCCTCGGCATGATCGAAGACCTGGGCGGCCCCATCATCGCCATGCTGCTGTTCCTGATGCCGATGTACGCCATCACCAAGGTTCCGGCCATGCGCAAATACGCTGGCAACATCAGCAACGGCTTCGTGACCCTGATTGGCCTGATCGCCATGTCCGGTATCATCTACAAGCTGATTGCCTGATAACTCCGGTTACGCTGTTGAAAGAAGAAGTCGCCTCGACAGAGGCGGCTTTTTTTGTTTGAGCAACGGATAGCCCTTAACAAGCAAGGGGCTGCGGCCTAACATGGCGGGGTGTTTTTCCAGTCAGGACAAAAGGATATGTCTGCGTTGAAGAAAGAGCTCGGGCTCTGGCAGGGGATGGGGCTGCTCGCCACCTCCCTGCTCGGCACCGGGATCTTCGTGGTACCGGCGACCGCGGCGTCGCTGGCGGGGGGCGCCTCGCTCTGGGCCTGGCTGTTGCTCATCGTGCTGGTGCTGCCCATCGCCTTCACCTTCGCCCGCCTCGGCCGCCGTTATCCCCACGCAGGCGGGGCACCCCATCTGATCGGGCTGGCGTTTGGCAACGGCGCCGAGCGTTTCTCCGCCTTCCTGTTTCTGGCGGTGCTGCCGGTGGGGCTGCCCGCCGCGCTCACCATAGCCGCCGGCTTCTGGCACGCCCTGTTCGATGTGGGCGAGCTGACCCTGTGGGCCATCCAGCTGTTGACCCTGCTCGGGGTCTTCCTGCTCGGCCTGCGCGGCGCCCGCTCCTCCGGCAACCTGCAACTGCTCATCGCGCTGGCGATCCTGGGGCTGACCCTGCTCATCTGGATCAAGGGAGATCTCAGCTGGCGCGACGCGGCCCAGCCGCTGCCGACGGCAGCCGAGTGGCCCGCCATGGGCACGGCGCTGGCGGTGATGTTCTGGTGTTTCGTCGGGCTGGAGGCCTTCGCCCACATGGGGGAGGAGTTCAAGCGGCCGGAGCGGGACTACCCGCTGGCTCTGCTCGGCGGCGTGCTGCTGGCGGGGCTGATCTACTGGGTCCACTCGCTGGTGGTGCTCAAATATGGGCTCTATGGCGATGAGGCGACCAATGCCACCGCCATCCCGGCCCTGCTCTCGCTGCTGTTCGGGCCGACCGCCAAGTGGCTGGTGGCGGTGCTCGGCTACCTCTCCTGCTTTGCCAGCATCAACATCTATCTGCAGGGTTTTGCCCGCCTGATCTGGAGCATGGCGCGGGAAGGCAAGCTGCCGGTCTCCCTCTCCCGGCTCAGCGCCCGCGGTGCCCCGCTGGCGGCCCTGTGCTGGGTGCTCGCCATCTGCCTGCTCTCCATCACCCTGATCCTCTGGTGGCGGCTGCCGCTCGATGCGCTCATTCGCTATGCCAACGGCAACTTCGTGCTGGTCTACCTGCTCTGCATGGCGGCGGGCTGGCGCCTGCTCGGCGGGGTGGGCAAGGGGCTGGCGGGCCTGAGCGTGCTGCTCTGCCTGGCGGTGCTGGTGGCGCTCGCCTCCGAGGTGCTCTACGCCCTGCTGCTGAGCGCGGGCTATGGCCTCTTCTCCCTGTGGCGGCGCCATCGTCGTCGGGGCCATGCCAGCCGCCTCTCGACCATCGAGTAACACCGTGTCACGGATAAAAAAAGCCCCGCCAATGCAGGGCTTTTTCATAGTGCTCGACGTTAACCGTCAGTCGTCATCGAGGCCGAGCCGCTCGGCGAGCCGTTGCAACTCGTCGCGCCAGCCCTGCTGCAGCCGCGGGGTCTGATGCCTGGGCTTGCGGGCGAGATCGGCGGCCAGCAGGCCATCCAGCTCGTACCAGCGTGCCAGCAGCGCCTCGTCGCTCTCCGCCCGGGTAGTCTCCTCCGTCGGCGCCTCATGGGGGGCGATGCTGCCGGGGGGCAGGCTGTCGCCGCGCAGCTCGGCATAGGCTTGCTCGGCGCCGTAGGCCTCCAGGATCCTGCCCTCCCTGATCACCCAGAAGCGGTTGCAGCTGCGCTCGATCAGATCCCGGTCGTGGGAGATCAACAGCACCCCGCCGGCAAACTGCGCCAGCGCCTCGGCCAGCTCCTCCTTGCCCTCCAGATCCAGATGGTTGCTGGGCTCATCGAGCCAGAGCAGGTGATGGCTCGCCAGCGACAGGGCGAGAAACAGCAGCCTGGCCCGCTCGCCGCCGCTTAAGGCATGCACCCGCTGGCCGTGACGGGCGTAGGGGAAGCCCGCGCGGATCAGGGCCTGGCGCAGGCTTATCGCCGGCAGCGGGGCCAGGGCATAGAGCGCATCGGTCAGGGTGGCCTGGCCGTCGAGTTGCTGCAGGGACTGATCGTAGTAGGCGATGCTGGCCGCGGGGTGACGGTACCAGCCCTCACCCTGGCGCTGCTCGCACAGCTCACGCCAACACTGGCGCAGCAGGGAGGACTTGCCCACCCCGTTGGCACCGAGCAGGGCGACCCTGTCGCCGGAGCGCAGCCAGAGTCCCTCGGCCCGCAGCAGGGGCGGCAAGGCGGGAGCCGGGCGCACGTCGAGCGCCTCCAGCCGCAGCAGGGCGTCGGCGGGCAGCCCCAGCCCGTGCAGCTCGAGCCGCCAGGGGGCGCCGGCGCCGACCAGGCTCTGCTCCTCCCGCAGCCTGACGATCCGCTTATCCATGGACTTGGCCTGGCGCACCAGCTTGGCGTTGTCATGCTCCCGTCCCCAGATGGCGAGCCGCTTGCTGCTGGCACTCAGGCGGTCGATCTCCTTCTGCTCATCGGCCCGGCGCTGGCGGGCGCTCTCATCCTCCTGTACCAGCGCCGCCCTGGCCTGGCTGCAGGGCAGGGCGAAGCGATAGAGGCGTCTGTCCCGCAGGATCAGGGTGTCCTGGGTGACCCGGTCGAGCAGGCGGCCATCGTGGGAGACCAGCACCAAGGCCCCGCGCCAGCCCTGCAGGAACTGCTCAAGCCAGAGCAGGGAGGGAAGATCCAGGTGGTTGCTTGGCTCGTCGAGCAGCAGCAGATTGGGTTGGCGCAGCAGGGCCCGGCCCAGTTGCAATCGGCTGTGCTGGCCGCCGCTCAGGCTGGTGACGACCTGGGTGGCGTGCGGCGCCAGCTGCAGATCCTCGAGCATCTTGTCCAGCTGCCAGCCGAGGGCGGGATCGTCCGCCACGGCATCGCCGAGCGCGGCGCGGGTGCTGAGTCCGTGCAAACGGCTGGGAAGGTGCTGCGTCACGAACTCGCAGCGACAGGGGGCGGCTCTGTGGATGCGCCCGTCATGGGGCTCGACCTGGCCGGCCAGCAGGCTGAGCAGGGTGCTCTTGCCGCTACCGTTGGCGCCGATGAGGCCGATGCGGTCACCGCTGTGGATGCTGAGATCGATGCTGTCGAACAGGGGAAGCTCTCCCGCGTTCATCTGCAGGGAGTGGGTGCTCATCAAAGTTGTCATGCTCTTGCTCTCTAAAATGCGGGATCGAAAATCCCTGTCATCAGGAGCGCTGGCGACAACGGTCGAGAAAGGTCTCGGTCAAGAAGGGAGTCGGCTTTGCTCGAACCCGCTATCGCAGCGCGATGGTATGCAGGCAAGAGCACTCGAATGTGCCGAACAGGCGGGCCGAGAACATCGGACACGCTTGGATAACCATTTTTTACCTCCTTATTTTCGTGATGGCACCGTGCGGCGATTATAGGCACAGAAGAAAAGGGTCGTCTATCGGGGCCATGAGGTGTCAAGACAGGTGGGGGGAGAGGCACGGGGGAAGGGGAATGAGAGCGGCCTCAGCCTGCGATAACGCAACAGCCCCGCGATGCGGGGCTGTGTTACAAAGGTGGTGGATGTAAGCGAGCCAGTCAGTCGCGGGGAGTCTTGAGCGCCTGGATCACGTCGTCGCCGGGGGCCAGCTCGCTGACGTGGTTGAAGCTGTCGAGCCCGGCCTGCGGGTTGATGGTGAACGCATCGGCGCTGAGGTAGCCGCCGCTGCCGGCGCTCTCCACTATGACGATGAGCTCCGGCTGCTTGTCACCGTTGAGATCCTGCAGCTTCAGCTCCTTGATGCCGCCGTCCCGCGCCTGCACCTTGCCATCGATGAACTGATCGAGGGGGAACTGGGGGTTGGCGCCGGAGTAGAGGCGCACGTCATAGCTGCCGATGGAGGCAGGTTCACCGCGTCCCTCGGCGACGGTGAGCACCTGACCGGTGGGGAGCGTCAGCTGCTTGAAGAAGCCCTCTGCCGCCTGGCTGGTCAGTGGCAGAGTGAGCAGTCCGAGAGTAATCAATAAGGCTTTCATGGATGTGACCCTTGTTGCTGCTGGGATGGCAGGGGCTTGCCCCTGCCGTCATGTCTGTGTTCGGCGCCGGACTCCGTGTTGGTCCGGCGCCTTCTCTTTTACTACCCTATCCGGTGCGCTTGGCCGGGTCCAGACAGGGAGGATTTCTCTGCCCTCTCTATTACCATATCTTGACCCGTTTGGCAGGGTCCAGATAGAGCTTGTCGCCCGGCTGGATGTTGAACGCCTCGTAGAAGGCGGGGATGTTCGGCACCACCCCGTTGACCCGATACTCGGGCGGGGAGTGGGGATCCGAGGAGAGCAGCATCTGCATCAGCTCGGGTCTGTACATGCCCTTCCACACCTGGGCCCAGCCGAGGAAGAAGCGCTGCTCGCCGGTGAAACCGTCCAGCACAGGCGCTTCTTCGCCCTTGAGCGACAGCAGGTAGGCCTTGTGGGCTATGGTGAGGCCGCCGAGATCGCCGATGTTCTCCCCCAGGGTGAACTGGCCGTTGACGTACTGGCCCTTGATGGGCTCGAAGCGGTTGTACTGGGCCACCAGCCGGCTGGTGCGGAAGCGGAACTCCTTGAGATCGCTTGGGGTCCACCAGTCGCGCATCACGCCGTCGCCGTCGGACTTGGCACCCTGATCGTCGAAGCCGTGGCCCATCTCGTGGCCGATCACGCCGCCGATGGCACCGTAGTTGACCGCGTCATCCGCTGTCATGTCGAAGAAGGGGGGCTGCAGTATGGCGGCCGGGAATACTATCTCGTTGTTGCTCGGGTTGTAGTAGGCGTTCACCGTCTGCGGTGACATGTGCCACTCGTCCCTGTCCACCGGCTTGCCGAGGCGGGCCAGGTTGTCGGCGTATTCGAAGGCGCGGGCCCGCTGCAGGTTGCCCACCAGATCGTCCTGGCGGATCTCGATGGCGCTGTAATCCTTCCACTTGTCCGGGTAGCCGATCTTGGGCCTGAACTTGGCGAGTTTGGCCAGGGCCTGGGTCTTGGTGGTCGGCGACATCCAGTCCAGCCCCTCGATGCTCTGGCCGTAGGCGGTGCGCAGGTTCTCCACCAGCAGCTCCATGCGGGCCTTGGCCTGGGGCGGGAAGTAGCGCTCCACATAGAGCTGGCCGACCGCCTCACCCAGCAGATCGTCAAGCACCCCGAGCGCACGCTCCCAGGGGGCACGCTGCTTGGGGGTACCGCTCAGGGTGGTGCCGAAGAAGGCGAAGTTCTGGCGGTCGGTCTGGCCGTCGAGATAGGGGGCGTAATCGGTGATGAGGTGCCACTTGAGGTAGGCTTGCCAGTCGCCGATCGGGGTCTGCTGCATCAGGCCGTTGAGGGCCGACAGATAGCTGGGCTGGCCGATCACCAGGCTGCTCTGGCCGGCGAGGCCGGCCTGGCCGAGATAGGCGTCCCAGTCAATGCTCGGGGCTAGGCGCTTGAGCTCGCCGAGGGAGCCCTTGTTGTAGTTCTTCTCCCGATCCCGCAGGGCCACGTTGTCCCACTGGATCTGGGCGATCCGGGTCTCCAGGGCCAGGATGCGTTTCGCCTTGGGTCCCGCATCCGTCTCGCCGAAGCGGCTCAACATGCCGGCGATGTGCTGCTCGTACTTCTGTCTCAGCGCCTGGCTGGCCGCATCGCTCTTGAGGTAGTAATCCCGGTCCGGCAGGCCGAGCCCGGACTGATAGAGGTAGACCGCATAGCTGTCCGGCGCCTTGGCGTCGGCATCGATCCAGAAGCCGAAGGGGGCATTGCCGCCGATGCGGCCGGCCTGGGCGAAGGACTTGGCCAGGGTGCTCTGGTCGCTGATCCGGTCTATCTCGCTGAGCTGGGGCAGCAGCGGGGCCGTGCCCTTGGCGTCTCGCGTGGCCTGATCCAGGTAGCTGCGATAGAGATCGTGGATCTGCTGGGCCGGCGTTCCCGCCGCGGCCGCCTTGCCGTCCAGCCCTTCCACCAGCACCCGCACATCGGCGAGGGACTTGTCCCGCAGCAGGTAGAAGGCGCCGTCGGCCGGCCTGTCGTCCGGGATCTTGGCCGTCGCGAGCCAGTGGCCGTTCACGTAGCGGAAGAAGTCATCACCGGGCTTGACCCGGGTGTCCATGTTGGCCAGCGCGAGGCCGGAGTGCTTGCTTGCTGTGTCCGGCGCCTGACTACAACCGGCTAACAACGCCAACCCGATGAGGCCGGCCAGTATGCTTTTCTTATTGTTCATTCGCTTGATTCCAATTCGGGTTATTCAGCTTCCCAGCCCAGCTCGGGAGGGATCTCACTCTAGCAGTCCGGTTACAGCTTGATAAGCCTGACTCTGCTAAGATCCTCCCAGCCGTTTTGGGGAAGCCTATGATTTCTCGTATTTATTCTTGTTTTTGTCAGACTCTGCCAGCGCCGGAAGGTTCCAAAGGCCTGCTGGTGGCCTTCAGTGGCGGGCTCGATTCCACCGTCTTGCTGGTGCTGGCGGTGCAATTTGCCCGCGAACACCGGCTCGGGCTGCGCGCCCTGCACGTGCATCACGGCCTGAGCCCCCATGCCGACGCCTGGGTGGCACACTGCGAAGGCCTGTGCCGGCAGCTGGCGGTGCCGCTCCTGGTCGAGCGGGTGCAGCTGGCGCGTGGCAACGGTGAGAGTCTGGAGGCCCAGGCCCGTGAGGCGCGCTATCTGTGCCTGGCCGCCCACCTCGGGCAGGGAGAGTGGCTGCTCAGCGCCCATCACCAGGACGATCAGCTGGAGACCCTGCTGCTGGCGCTCAAGCGCGGTGCCGGCTTGCGGGGGCTGGCGGGCACAGTGCCGAGCCAGCCCTTCGCCGGTGGCCGCCTGCTGCGGCCGCTGCTCGAGGTCAGCCGGGCCGAGCTGGCGGAGGCGGCGGCGAGCCTGCCCCATGGCTGGGTGGAGGATGAGAGCAATCTGGACGAGAGCTATGATCGCAACTTCCTGCGCCAGACGCTGATCCCGCAGCTCAAGGCGCGCTGGCCCGCCATGGCCCAGACGGCAGCGCGCAGCATGGCGATCTGCGCCGAACAGGAGGCCTTGATCACCGAGCTGGCGGAAGAGGATTGGCATAGAGCCGGGGAGGGGGATGCCTTGCATATAGCTCCGTTGCAGGCCCTGTCGCCGGCCCGGCGCAACAACCTGCTGCGCCACTGGATCCGCCGCCAGGGCGGGGAGATGCCTTCGCGGGAGCTGCTTGGCCTGCTCTGGCAGGAGGTGGCGCTGGCGCGGGAGGATGCTAATCCGCAGTTGGGCTTGAAGGATCTGGAGTGCCGCCGCTTTCAGGGACGGCTGTATCTGGTGCAGCCCAATCTGCTGCCCCGGCACGAGGAGTTGCCCATCCGGGTGGGAGAGTCGGTTGAGCTGCCGGACGGGCTGGGCCGGCTCAGCCTGTGCCTGCAACCCGAGGGGGAGGGGCTACGCTTGCCCCGGGCGGACGAGCCGCTGTCGGTGCGTTTTCAGGTGGCGGCGGGCAGCATGCTCAAACCGGTGGGGCGGGTGGGCAGCCGGCGGCTGAAGAAGCTGCTGCAGGAGTATGGAGTCCCTTCCTGGCAGCGGGGCCGCATCCCCATCCTCTATTACGGCGAGCAGGTGGCGGCGGTTGCCGGCCTCTTCGTCTGTGATGGCTTTCAGGTGCCGGCGGGCGGCATCGGCTGGCATTGGCAGAAACCTGAGCCAGTCGAGATTTGAACCCTGCCCATCACTCCGATGGGCCGGTGACTGCGGCCCGCTTGCGGGCGTATGGATGAGGGCATCGGCTGGCACTGCAGATACGGAATCCGGCCAAGGGGTGAGCCTTACCCGTTACTCCGATGGGTCGGTGACTCCGGCCCGTTTGCGGGCGTAGAGGTGGGCATCCGCCGCCTCATACAGGCTCTGCACATCCACTCCGGCCTGCCAGCTGGCGGCACCCAGGCTGCAGCTGACCGCGAAGGCGCTGAGCTCCTCGTGGCTGTGCATCACGTGTTGCAGGCGTAGCCAGACCGGGCGCCAGGCCTCGGGGTCGGCGGGTTGCAGCAAGAGCGCGAACTCGTCACCACCGAGGCGAAAGGCCTGATCCGTGCCGCGGATGCAGCCGTTGAGCAGTTGCGCGAAGCGGCTCAGCACCAGATCCCCCACCGGGTGACCCCAGGTGTCGTTGACCTGCTTGAACCTGTCCAGATCCAGCAACACCAGCACCAGGCCGTGGGATTCCCGGCAGTGCTGCTCCACCGCACGACCTATGGCCTCATCGAAGTAGGAGCGGTTGCCGAGCCCGGTCAGGTGATCGAGCCGTACCTGCCGCTCCAGCCCATCCAGCCGCAGATAGAGCGGCAGTGGCAGGCAAAGCAGCTGATGATACTGGCGCAGCAGCCGCTGCTGATCGTCGCTCAGGGGCTGCTCCAGCTCGTATTGCAGCAGACCGAGGCGCTGATCATGCTGGCCGCGCAACTCGAATCGATAGCTATGCAGCACCTGATGGGTCTGGGGCGGCCGGCAGATGAGGCTATGGGGCTGGCCGCAGTCGAGATGGAGGCTATGGATACGGACAACCTTTGCCACCCGCTCGGCAAAGATTGCCAGCAGGGCGTCAAGATCCCGTTGTGCCAGCAGCCGTTCGAGCAACTGCTGGCGCTCCTGGCCGGCCAGCGGCCTGAGCCGCTCCATCTGCTGCACCCACTGCTCGATGCCATGCCCGAAGCCATTCAATGATGATGTGTTTTCCACGCGACAGCCCCTAACCATCCAGCTTGCTTGTCCTTGCCTGACCCTTCCCTGCAATACTTGTGCCCTAAATATGTTCGATAGTGAACAAGGGCGCTGGCTAGGCTTAACGAAACAAAAAGGGAGGAAAAAAGAGGTGGTTGGCGGGGTGCCGGCGGTGTGGCTAACGCCTCGTCGGCCCCGTCGTGGATGGGTGGCCCAGTGCAGAACCGACGGGCTTGGGCCCAGTGTAGAACCGCCAGAGGCAAGCGCGGGTGAAATGGACGCCGGGAGCCTGAGGCGTTTCCTCAACGCCGGTGAAGGGGTTGGCCTAGCGGCCGCCGCGCCGGGAGATGAATGGGAGAAGCCATTGTATGCAGACGTATTGATCCTGCTGCTCGCCGCCGTCCTGCTGGTGGCGATCTTCCGGCGCCTCGGCCAGCCGGTGATCCTCGCTTACCTGTTCGTCGGCATGCTGCTCGGCCCCCATGGCGCCGCCATCGTCACCGGGCAGGCGATCATGCAGACCATAGGGGAGCTCGGCATCGTCTTCCTGATGTTCTCCCTCGGGCTCGAGTTCTCACTGCCGCGCCTGCTCTCCATGCGCAAGCTGGTGCTGGGGGTCGGCGGCCTGCAGGTGCTGCTCACCACCTCGCTGTTCTTCTGGCTAGGGTGGTGGTGGGGGCTGACCCTGCCCCAGGCGCTGGTGGTCTCGGGCACCCTGGCGCTCTCCTCCACCGCCGTGGTGATCAAGCAGCTGGGGGAGCTAAAACAATTGCACACCCGCCGCGCCCAGCTCGGGGTGAGCATCTTGCTGTTCCAGGACCTGGCGGTGGTGCCGCTGCTGGTGATGATCCCCATACTCGCCAGGCCCGAGGTGCAGGGCAGCGCCCTGCTGGCGGAGATCGCCTGGGCCTCCCTCAAGGGGTTATTCGCCCTGATCGCCCTGCTCGCGGTGGGAAAATGGCTGCTGCCCACCCTGTTTCACGAGGTGGCACGGGCGCGCTCCGACGAGCTGTTCGTGCTCAGCGCCCTGCTGGTGGCCTTGCTGGCGGCGTCGCTGACCCAGTGGATGGGGCTCTCCATGGCGCTCGGTGCCTTCCTGGCCGGCATGATGCTGGGGGAGTCCCACTATCGCCATCAGCTCGAGGTCGACATCAAGCCGTTTCGGGACGTGCTGATGGGGCTCTTCTTCATCACCATCGGCATGGCCATGGAGTGGCAGCTGGTGGCGCGGGTCTGGTGGCTGGTGCTCGCCAGCGTGCTGGGGCTGATCCTGTTCAAGTCGTTGCTGGTGCTGTTGGCGGGCCGGTTGATGGGGGAGCGCAAGCGCGATGCCATGGCGGCCGGCATCATGCTGAGCCAGGTGGGGGAGTTCGGCTTCGTGCTGCTGGCGCTGGCGAGCCACCATGGCTTGCTCAGCCAGCAGCAGGTCTCCCTGCTCATCGGCATCGGGGTCACTTCCATCGCCCTGACCCCCTGGCTGGTGCAGAAGGCGCAGGGGCTGGCCCACTCCCTCACCGATGCGGCGCTGCTCTCCCGCTCCGAGGTGGCTCAGTCGGGACTGAGCAAGCATCAGCACGTCATCATCGCCGGCTTCGGCCGCACCGGGCAGACCTGTGCCCGCTTTCTCAAGCTCGAGGAACTGCCCTTCCTCGCGCTGGATCTGGATCCGGAGCGGGTGAACGAGGCCAAGCTGGCGGGGGAGCAGGTGGCATTCGGTGACGCCAGCCGCCGGGATATCCTGCTGGCCGCCGGCCTCACCCGGGCGCGGCTGGTGATCATCACCTTCGATGATCGCAAGCGGATCGATGCCATGCTGACCCTCATCCGGGAGCTGGCGAGCGGGGTCAAGGTGCTGGTGCGCACCCGGGACGACAGCTTTCTCGAACATTACAAGCAGGCCGGGGCCTTCGAGGTGATCCCCGAATCCCAGGAGGGGGCCCTGATGCTGGTGTCCCACCTGCTGGTCAACTGCGACATCCCCATCGGCCGGGTGATCCGGCGCATGGAGCACGAGCGCAGCAGCCAGTACCGCTTCCTGCACGGCTTCTACTGGGGGGATCAGAGCGCCAACAACCTGGAGACGGATCAGCTGCTGGAGCGGCTGCACCCCGTGCTGCTGCACGATCAGGCCTGGGCGGTGGGGCGTCGGGTGCGGGAGTTGGCCCTCGGCGAGGTGCGGATCAAGGCGATCCACCGCGGCGAGCAGAGCCTGGAACCGAGACCCGAGCTGCGGCTGGCCGCCGGCGATCGGCTGGTGCTGTTTGGCAATGCGGTGGCGATGGAGCGGGCCGAGCAGCGCCTGCTGGAGGGGCACTAGGCGAGTTGTTCCCCTCACGCCTCCTCGCGGATCCGCTCCTCTATGCCCAGGAAGGCCTCGATGCGCTGGCGTTCCCCCAGCGCATCCTGATAGCCGAGCTTTATCAGCTGCTGGCAGTAACCCGGATCGAACATCAGGAAGCTGGCCAGGCTGCTGCTCTCGCTGCCGGTGACCCCCATCACCCGCAGCAGGCGGCGCACATGGGTCGGCAGCCTGGGCAGGTAGTCGAGGGCGATGAGATCCAGATCCTGGCTCGGCCTTACCACGCAGGTCTCCACCTGGCGCAGCTTCAGTCGATTGCGCTCCCGCTCCGGAATGAGTGCCAGGGTCTGGTTGATGCGTCCCAGCCGCTCCAGATCCGAATTGAGGGTGTCGGAGAAGACGGTGTTGAGCAGATGGCCGGCGATGTTGGAGCTGGTCAGATGGCCCTGATGCGGCGCTATCGCCGCCGGGTGTGGCGAGTCCAGGGTCACCAGCAGGATCCGCTCCGCCCCCAGGTGGATGGCGGGGCTCAATGGACTCAGCTGGTGGATGGAGCCATCCCCGTAGAAGCTGTCGCCGATGCGGGTAGCCGGGAAGACGAAGGGCAGCGCCGAGGAGGCCAGCAGGTGATCCGAGGTGAGCAGGGTGCGCAGGCCGCGCCGTCTGGCCCGCTCCCAGGGCTGATGCTCGGCCCGCCCCTGGAAGAAGGTGGTGGAGAGGCCGCCATCATAGTCAGAGGCGGTGATGGCGATGGCCTCCAGGCTGCCGTAGAGGATGTTGTCATCGATGCGGTGATAGTCGATGACCTGCTCCAGCAGGCGGCGCAGCGGCGCATTGTCGAACAGGTGAAAGGCGCGGTTGCTGCTCGGGCTGATGAGGCCGGCCGAGCCCTGATACAGGGTGCGCCACAGCAGCTGGCAGGGGTGGAAGTCGAAGATGTGGTGGGTCTCGAAGCGGCGCCAGATCCACTCCAGCTTGCGCACCCCAAGATGGAAGCAGGAGGCGTAGCAGGCCAGCGCCGTGACGTTCAGCGCCCCGGCCGAGGTGCCGCACAGGATGGGAAACGGGATGCCGAGGTTGCGGGGGTAGAGCTCGGCCACGGCCTTGAGGACACCGACCTGATAGGCGGCGCGGGCACCGCCACCGGTCAACAGAAGCGCTGTATTGGGTCTGGCCATGACGCTACCCCTTATGTTGTTGCCGGCAAGCAGCCACCATGGGCGGGTCTGAGCATGATGTTGCGCCTTGTTGTTGCCATCTGCGCGTTTTACCACCGAGCAATTCAACTATAAGCCGCTGTATCAAATATAAAAATGGCCGCCTCATCATTTTTTGAGGCGGCCAGTTCCAAGTGGTATCAGGCGGCGCCCTGGGGCTGGGTCAATCGATCGAAGGCGGCGAATACCGGGGGGCTGGAGAGGATGCGGCCATGGCCGAGGCCACGGGTGCTCACCAGCCGGGTGCGGCCATCCTGCGCCGCGCGCAGCGAGTCCTTATGGGGGGCGAACCTGTCCTCCTCGTCGTGGACGATGAGGGCATGGCCGGCGCGACTGGCGAGCCGGCCGAGGGGATCCACCGTGCTGAGGGGATGCTGGTATTCCTGCTCTATCTCTTTCACCACCGCATCGAACAGCCGGATGGAGTAGCCGGAGCGCGCCACCATGCCATAGAGCTGGGGCACGTAGTCGAGCACGGGGGAGATCAGCAGCAGCGGCAGCCTGTCGAGGGCGGGATGCTGGCTGGCGAGGGTGACGGCGCCGCCCATGCTGTGGGTGATGACCCCCTCGATGGGGCCGCAGCGCTCGAGCAGCTCGTCGAAGGCGCGCACGAACCTGGGCAGGTGACCGGTGTGGCCGTCGCTCTGGCCGTGGGCCGGGTGATCGTAGGCCAGCGCCGTGAAGCCCTGGGCGGCTATATGGGCCATCAGCGGGTAGAACTGGCTGGCGCTGCCGGACCAGCCGTGCATCAGCAGCCAGACGGGCCCCTGGCCGAGTCGATAGCTCATCAGCGCCCCTTCGCGGGTGTGCACCGCCTGCTGCACCAGCCCGGCCGGAGCGTCGGTTTCACGGCTGGGTCGTTGCGGGGTCAGCAACAGCTTGCTGGCGGTGCGCCTGGCGTGGGCGGGGGCCAGCACGTGGTGCAATCGGGTGCCGAGCCCCAGCAACAACTTGCTCGGGCTGAAACGGCGGGTGTTGAAATAGATCTTGCTGCTCATGGTCATCCTGTCGTTTTTATGTGCGAACGGTCGTGCTTTTTTATCGGTTTTTAAAAGGAAAACTGAAAATCAGCGCCAGCTCAGCAGCAGACTCTCCACCTCGGGCCAGAAGTGGCGGGCCGGATCCTGACACAAATCCAGCGCATTGAACACCTGATCCCCGAGATAGAGGCCATAGAGCCGGTAGACGGCGCGCCAGGGATCCAGATCCCTGCGCCACTCGCCCTGGGCCTGGCCCTGCACCACCTGGCGAGCCAGGTAGTCGAGCCAGAAGCGCACCAGCTGGCGGGCCGCCTGCTGCACCTCCCCCTCCTGGGCCGAGGTCCAGGCGTCGAGGAACATGCAGCGGCCGGCAAAACTCTGGTTCCAGGCGAGCCAGGCGTGGAGCAGGGCGGTCAGTTTCTGCTGCTGGGTCTGATGTTGCTGCCGGCGCACCGGCTGGATCACCCGCTCCCTAAACACCTCAGCGGAATAGCCCAGCACGGCGATCTGCAGGTTGTCGCGGGACTGAAAATGGGCGAACAGGCCACTCTTGGACATCTCGCACAGGCTGGCGAGGGAGCCGATGGTCAGGCTCTCCAGCCCTTGCTGGCTCGCCTGCTCGAAGGCGGTCTGCAAAATGTTGTCGCGGGTCAAACGGCCCTTGCTCATCGGCGGCTCCTCACTGTTGCCTGCAGCATAAAGTACGATCGTACTATTTGTCGAGTCACAAACCGGCGGAAGGCGCTAGACCGCCCGGGCTCAGTCGTCCTTGATGCCCATCTGCTGCAGGGCGATGACCGCCTGGGTGCGGTTCTTGACACCGAGCTTGCGGAAGATGGCGGTGATGTGGGCCTTGATGGTGGCCTCGGAGACCTTGAGCTCCCAGGCGATCTGCTTGTTGAGGCTGCCGTCGCGCAGCATGATCAGCACCTTGTACTGCTGGGGGGTGAGGCTGGCCAGCTTGCTGGCGAAGTCGGGGCCATCCTCGGACTCGGGCCGCAGGGAGATCCCCTCCGGCACCCAGTTATCGCCCCCGATCACCGTATTGAGGGCGCTGACCAGCTCCTTCATGGGGACGGACTTGGGGATGAAGCCGAGGGCACCGAGGCGCAGCACCTGCTGGATGATGGCGGGATCCTCCGAGGCGGACACCACGACGATCGGCAGATCCGGGTATTGGCCACGCAGGTAGGCGAGCCCTTCGAATCCATTTGCTCCCGGCATCTTGAGATCGAGCAGCAGCAGATCCACCTCGGGGTGTTCTCCCAGCAGCTGAGTCAGGCTGTCGATGGAGTCGGCCTCCAGCAGTCGGGCCTCGTCGATGGCCATGTGCACCGCCTGATAGAGGGCGCCCCGAAACAGGGGGTGGTCATCTGCGATGACGATGGTAAATTGGCTGTCCATTGCTCACATTATTGCTAACTGATTGTTTTGAAAAATCAAACTAGCACTGCTCCTGTGGGGGGTCAAACCCGCAGCGGTGCAAATGTGAGGCGACCATGGGATGTCGTGCCAACGGGGCCGATCCATGGCATCAACAACCCAAGCCGGAGGCAATAAATGGGATCCTTGGTACTGACGGTGGGCACGGGCTCCACCTGGGCGATGCGGGCGGCGCTGGTGCTCACCATGAGCGGGCTGGAGTGGCAGGAGCAGGTGTTCGATCTGGAGGATGCCAAGGCGCTGCAGCGGTTGAAGCGGGTCTCGCCGACCGGGTTGGTGCCCTGGCTGGATGATGGCGAACTGCGGATACACGATTCGCTGGCCATCGCCGAATACCTGCATGAACTGTGCCCGGAACGGCGGCTCTACCCGCAGGATAGGGCCGAGCGCGCCCTGGCCCGCAGCCTGTGCGCCGAGCTGCACTCGGGCTTTGGCCAGATCCGCAGCCGCCTGCCCTTCTTCCTGGGGGCGCCGACCCAGTGCGAGCCGCCGGTGGAGACCATAGGCGAGCTGGCCAGGTTGCAGACGCTCTGGTCCCAGGCGAGGGGCACCTTCTATTTCGAGGAGGCGGGGATCATCGACGCCTTCTACGCGGTGATGGCCTACCGGCTGGCGAGCTATGGCATCCAGCTGCCCGGCCAGGCGGGGGCCTATCAGCAAGCCTTGCTGGCCTGGCCCCTGTGGCAGGAGACCCTGGTCAAGGCGAGGCTGCAGTGGCCGGCCATCGCCCGGCAGCTGGCATGAGGTGAAGGGGCCTGCGCAATGAGAGAGGGGAGCCACTGGCTCCCCTCTCGTTTGTCTGGTGCGGGCCGGGTTATGGCTGCCGGCCGGCAAACACCACCACCACCTTGTCGGCGCCTTTTTCTCGCACGAAGCTGTAGGGTGCATCGGACAGCTTCTGGTGGCTGCCCGCCGCCACCGCCGGGTGGGCGGCGCGGAACTGGCCGAGGTGCTGCCAGTGCTTGACCAGCTCGGCCTTGTCGCCGCTCCCCAGCTCCTGCCAGTTCATGTCAGAGCGCACGCTCTGGTCAAAGACGCCACCATCCTTGGCGAGATCGCGGCCGGACTCGTCGCCGTAGTAGAGCTGGATGCCGCCCGGCAGCAGCATAAAGCTGTTGGCCACCCGGCGCTGCAGCGGCACGTCCCTATAGTCGCCGAAGAACAGCTTGGTATCGTGGGAGCTGATGTAACTCAGCACGTTGAACTCCGGATCCTGATTGATGCGGCTGGCGTAGCCGGCATAGGTCGGCTCGGCCGCCGCCATGCACTGGGCCTGGGGCAGGGCGAACTCGCGCTGGTAGTCGAAGTTGATCAGGGAGTCGAAACCGTGTCGGTACCAGAAGTCCTTGGCCACCCCGTGATCCCACACCTCGCCCACCATGTAGAACGGCAGGTTGTCGAGGGCCTTGGCCGGGTTGGCGGCCTTCCACTCCTTGAGCGCCGCCGTGCCCGCCTGCTTGAGCCTGGCCCACACTGCCGGCTCCAGGTGCTTGACGGTGTCGGCCCTGAAGCCGTCGATGCCAAAACGCCGCACCCAGTCGGTGTGCCAGGCGATCAGGTAATCGCTGACCGTGGCATCGGGCAGCGCCCTGGCCAGGCTGTCCTTCTTCGCCGCGAGCAGGGGGGGCAACCCCACCGACTTGGTCGATTCGGTCAGGAAGTCCGGCAGCCCCGCCACCGAGCCGGTCACATCGTCGGTGCCGGGTTGCGGGTAACCTGGCAGGCCGGCGCGCACCCAGTCAGGCCCCCACCACTGGTTCCAGTTCGGGGACTGGTAATCGATGAACTGGTTGTAGCCATGCCAGTCGAGGCCACCGCTCGGGCGCCACTCGTTCCAGCGGGCCGGCAATTTCCCCGTGTTCTGGGTCAGGCTGTCGAGCCCCAGATCCTGCAGATCCGCCAGGGTGGCGTAGCCGGCGTGGTTCATCACCACATCGAGGATGATGCGCATGCCGCGCTTGTGGGCCTCGTCCACCAGGGTCTTCAGGCTCTCCTCGTCGCCGTAGTTGGGGTCTATCTTGGTGAAATCCAGCGCCCAGTAGCCGTGGTAGGCGTAGAAGGGAAAGTTGCCCTGTTCGCCGCCGCCGATGAAGCCGTGCACCTGCTCCACCATGGGGGTGATCCAGATGGCGTTCATGCCGAGGGACTTGATGTAATCGAGCTTCTCGGTCAAGCCCTTGAAGTCGCCGCCGTGCCAGGTGGCGACCTCGTCCTGACCGTCTTTCTGGCGACCGAAGCTGTGATCGTTGGCGGGATCGCCGTTGTGGAAGCGGTCGGTCAGCAGGAAGTAGACGCTGGCCTGATCCCAGCTGAAGGGCTCGGGCTTGGGCGCCGCTATGGGCTCGAGCAGCAGCAAGCCGCCGCTCTCTTTCGATGGCGTTAGCGTCAGCTTGCCGCCCTTGACCACAGCCTCCTGTTTTGAGTAGGCATCCCGCAGCCGGGTGCCATCCGGCCAGACGCCCTTGAGCGACACGGTGACAGGGCCGCCATCCCAGGCGATGCAGGGCTCCTCGGGGGGCTGGCGCTTGAACTCGCTCTTCTTGGTCGCCCGCAGCACCTTGAGGCTGGGGGTCGCCGGGTTGAAGGTGAACTCGTAGTCCCCCGCCAGCATCACCCGCAGGCTAAAGCTTTGATCCTTGGCGCACTTGTCCATGGGTTGGGCGGTGCCGAAGGGGAGTGGCTGGTTCTCGCTCGGGCCGAAGCTGGTGCCGCAGCTGTTGTTCGCGTCGCTGATGCGGATCTGGTGACTGCCCTTGCTTAAGGTGTGAGTCAGGCTGACGGTGCCCTCGTCCAGTGCCAGCGTCTCGGCCACCGGCTCGCCATCCACATAGAGGTGCAGCGCCGGTGCGGCCAGCGCCTGGCTGGCGAACAGTGGCGTGGCCAGCACGGCGAGCCACAGGGGCGAGAGGCTGCGATCGAGGCGAAGAGAGGGACGCATAAGCCATTCCTTGAGCTGGGTGAGCGGATTCCGTTGAGGAGCTCATTCTAGGGGGCAAGGTGGCGGGTCTGGATCGGTAAAATCCCGATTTGTGAGGTCAGTTCAAATGGTTACGTTTTCAAGCAGAGCAAAGTGTGATGGCTGCCGTGCAGGCCCCCGGACGGGGGCCAAAAAAATGCCGGTCAGTCGACCGGCATGTTCAGGTGGGGCTGCTCGCCAGCGGGCGAGCCCGCGTCAGACGGTAAAGAACTTGAAGTTGACGAAGGCCACCGCGATGAAGGAGGCGACCATGCCGCTGACGCAGAGCACCGCCGGGCGGATGGCCGGCCAGCGATGGGTCAGCAGTACGATGGCCAGCAGGGTCGGGTAGAGGCCGAACATGTAGCGCGGCATGGCATTGAGCCCGGTCATCAGCGGTATGGTGCAGCAGATGAACATCAGGGTCGCTTCGGCCCAGCGCTTCTGGCTGAACAGATAGCCGTTCAGGCACCAGCCGAAGATCACCATGATGGAGAGGTAGGCCTTGCGGCCGCCCAGCTCGAAGCCACTGAGCCACCAGTCGAGGGGACTGTCCATGTAGCGGCCCCAGGCCACCTGGATGTGCTTGAAGGCGAGCGCGTCCCCGGTGAGGTGGTAGAGATAGACCATGTAGGCGAACAGGCCGAACGGAATGAGCCAGAGGGTGAACACCACCTTGAAGGCTCGCTCGGTGAAGCGGAAGAACTCGCGCCAGCCATAGGCCTGCAGCGCCAGGATCAACACCGGGAACACCATCATCACCCCCAGGTTGCGGGTGCCGGAGATGAGGACGCCGAGGAAGGCCACCATCAGCCACTGCTCGCGGTAGGCAAACAGGAACATGCCCAGCATCAGCGCCATGAACATGGGCTCGGTATAGCCGGAGACGAAGTAGGCGGAGAAGGGGGAGAAGGCCAGCAGCCAGACCCCGAAGCGGGCGGTCTCGTCACCGAGCTTGAGCTGGCGCAGCACCAGCAGCATCAGCGGCAGGCTGATGAAGAAGGCGATGTTGGCCACCAGCATCAGGCCGATCAGGCTCTCGATGTTGAGCAGGCTGGCGAGGCCGCCGGCGAGCATGGGGTAGAGCGGCATGAAGGCCCAGTTCGCCGCGTTGCCCTTGCTGAGCCAGCGCGGATAGAGGTCATAGCCGTTCTCTATGATGCGCTGGAACCAGACGCAGTCGAACTGGCAGTAAGCCTGCAGCGGGCCTATTGGGGCCGTGCCGTAGAGCTGGACGCCGAAGTAACCCATGCCGTAGAGGGCGGCCCGGCTCAGCACGAAGGCGGCGATGATCATCAGCCAGTCGCGGTTGCTGATCCGCAGGGAGGGGCGGTAGGGGCCCGCGGTGTCGGGGGTCGGAATTGTCATGTCATTCATCAGGCAAATACCCAGATCCTGGAGAGGAGGTAGGTGAGAACTGTGACCGCCAGGGTGGCGATTACCACGGGGAGCAGGCCGGAGAGGCCCGCCAGCAGCAGGCCGGAGAGCAGCAGGTTACGCACCACCAGCGAGAAGAGTGCCACCAGCAGGAACTTGCCGGCCGCCCCCTGTTTCTGGAAGGTGATGTAGCGATGGCCGAAGAAAGAGAACCAGAAGGCCACCGCAAATGCGAGCGTGGTGACCAGGTGCTCCGAGATGGTGGGCCAGGTGCGAAACAGCGCGATCGAGGTGCCAAGATCGACGAGGGTAGCCCCCCCGCCGACGAAACCGAAACGAACCAGACGCCAGAATTCCTCGCGGGAGATCATTGAGGCGCTTGCTCCTGCTGGTCGTCAGCGGCCTTCACTGTGGCCGCCTTCTTGCCGGCGCTCTTCTTGCTGCCGGTGGCCGCGCCGTCCTGTGGTTGTGCTTCATCCTGCTTGGCATACTGGCCGTACACACCTTCGATGAGGTAGACAGGGCGCTGCTTCACCTCGACGAACATGCGGCCGATGTACTCGCCGATGATGCCGAGGGAGAGCAGCTGGATGCCGCCGAGGAACAGCATCACCGACATCAGCGAGGCGTAACCGGGCACATCGATGCCAAAGAACAGCACCTGGGTGATGATCTTGAGGATGTAGAGGAAGGCGATCAGGGAGACGCCGACCCCGACGTAGCTCCACACCCGCAGCGGCCAGCTGGAGAAGCTGAGCAGGCCGTCGAGGGCGAAGTTCCACAGCTTCCAGTAGTTGAACTTGGTCTCACCGGCGTGGCGGGCGGGACGCTCGTAGGGGACGCCGACGGCGCGGAAACCGGCCCAGGCAAAGAGCCCCTTCATGAAGCGGTTGCGCTCGGGCAGTTGCTTGAGCGCCTCGACCACCTTGCGATCGATCAGGCGGAAGTCACCGGCGTTCTCCGGCAGCTTGGTGCTGGTGGAGAGGGCGTTGAAGAAACGGTAGAAACCGCCGGCGGTGAGGCGTTTCATCGGGGTGTCTGCGCTGCGATCGACCCGGATGCCGAAGACGGTGTCGTAGTCGCCGGTCTGCCACAGCTTGACGAATTCCAGGATGAGGGCGGGGGGATCCTGCAGATCCACGTCCATCGGCACTATGGCATCGCCCTTGGCCTGATGCAGGCCGGCGGTCATGGCGGCCTCTTTGCCGAAGTTGCGGGCCAGGTTGACCAGGGTGACGCGGGGGTCGCGGGCGATGGCCTGCTCGACCACCTCACGGGTGCGGTCGCGGCTGCCGTCGTTGACGAACACTATCTCAAGCTGATCCTTGAGCGGGGCCAGCTCGTTGTCTATCGCGCTGATGAAGGCGTCTATGCTCTCTTCCTCGTTATAAACGGGAACGACCAGAGAGAGTCGAAAATCGGCATGCGACATGGGAACTTCCTTATTGGAAAATGATGTTATAAAACAATATTTTATATTTTTAGATTCACTGGGCGACGGTCAGACGTACCGACTGGACGTTGAGTGGTGTCGGTGCGGACAGGGCCAGGAAGTTGGGGTGCTTGGGATCGGCGGTCAGCGATTCGCCGGGCAGGTTGAGCCGGATCTCGTTGATGCCCGCCTTGGCCAGCTTGACTGTGGTGGTGATGTCGTGACCCAGTGCGACCTTGAGCAGGGTGCCCGCCTCCGGGCTGTTGATCCTGGCCTGGATGGTCACCTGCCCGGGTTGTGCCTGGTGCTTGGGCAGCACGAAATAGAGGCCACCCTGGCCGCTGAGTTCGGTGCCTTCGGCGTTCGGCTTCTTGGCCCAGCCTTCGCTGGAGAGGAAGCGGCTCGGCTTGGTGAGGTTGAGTTCGTTACCCGGCTGGTAGGTCATGCTGGAGTTGTGCTCCCAGAAGCGGGTCTTGCCTTCCAGGTAATAGAGCTTGTAAGCCAGGCTCACGTTGGGGTGAGCGGCCAGGTAGAGGGTGTAGAGGTAAAAACCACTCAATGCCATGATGGCAGCCAGAAAACCGAACTTTTTATAGGTCATATCACTCACTCGATGCCTGACGGATGGGTAGGCTGATTTCGCGCATATGCTAATCCAATTGCAAAAAAAGCATAGTGGATCACAAAAATATATTCGCTCAGATATTAACCCCTTTTCCCCCACGCTCCAAATGTCGCCGACGGCCTCCCTTTATCCTCGCCATCGGGGCCTGTGCCCCCGCATCTGGCTCATGGTCGCCCCCACGTCAAAAGGGGGCCTCATCAGGCAAATGACTGATATTGCTCATTGCTGTGGCAGGATCTGTCGCCATTTGTCCTGCGCAGATCTAAGATGGCGCGTCCCATCGTCAAGGATGATCCATGAGGCTGCTCTTTCTCTGCCTGCTCTGCCTGTTGCCTGCCCAGCTGGCGTGGGCCCGCTCGGGTTGTGCCACGCCCTTGCGCGTCGGGTTCGACAACTGGCCACCCTATCACTATTACCAGCAGGACGGTGAGCATCGGCGCCTGCACGGCTTCTCGGTCGATTATCTCAACGCGGTGGCGACCCGGTTGGGGTGTCGCCTGGTCTATGTCGAGCGCCCCTGGAAACGGGTGCTGCAGGACTTGGCACAGGGCCGGCTGGACATCGCCATGGAAGCCTATTTCTACGATGACAGGGCGCGTTACGCCTGGTTCTCCACTGCCTACAACCCGGGCCGCAGCGCGCTCTGGGTGCGCAAGTCCGACAGCTATGCCGAGCAGGACCTGGCCAGCTGGCTGGCCAGGGGATACAAGCTGGGGGTGACCAAGGACTATTACTACGGCGCCGAGATTGCCGGGCTGCTGCAGCGCCATCGAGGGCAGGTGAGCGAGGTCAACGATGCGCAAAACTATCGCAAGCTGTTGCTGGGGCGGGTCGATGGCTTTCTCGGGGATATTCTTGCCACTCCCTGGGGTCTGAAGAGAGAGGGGCTGGCGGAAGGCATAGTCCCTCATGTCATGCGGGTCTATGAGACGCCAACCTATTTCATGTTGAGCAAGAAGACCCTGCCGAGCGACTTTGTGCAGCGCTTCAACCAGGCGATCGAGGCGGTTGGCAAGAGTGATGAGCACGCGCTTATCTGGCGTCGTTACGCGCCCGCCCGCTAGCAAAGTCGCTGGCATTCACGCATCATGGGCACCTGACCGTGGCGCCTGACAGGCCGAAGTGAACCGATTTGAGGTAAGCATGGGTAAGAAGTATTGGTGGGCATTGGCAAACCTTATCTGGTTGGGCTGCTGGCCGGCGGGCATGGCCCAGGCCAGCACGGAACAGATGGTGGTGGCCAGTCCCAGCATCCAGCACGACTGGTATCAGAACAGCACGGCCCAGCAGGCGCGCCTGGAGCTGGAGCGTCAGCTGCAGGAGGCGGTGCTCGCCCAGCTGCACCCGGACTTCTACCGACTCTGGCAGCAGTTGCAGAAGGCCCCTGCCGATCGGCGCGGCGCCCTCTACGACGAGGCCTTTGGCAAGCTGGCTCGTTTCCAGCAGGCCTGGCGTGCCATGGATCTGGTCGCCCGCGAGCAGATGCAGACCCTCAAGCTCGATCTGACCAAGCCGCTGGCCCACGAACCGGTTGGCGACAACCTGCTGGATCAGGTCAAGCAACTCAGGCCCCAGGTCGCCGAATATGAGGCCGTGCGCGAGGAGGTGGGCAAGCTGCTGGCGATGCCCATGGCCAAGCACTGGCCCAATCTGGACATGCCGACCCTGCGTGCCGGGGAGAGCTCGACCGAGCTCGGACAGATCCGCTCCATCCTCAACGAGCTGGGGGATGGCGCCCCCACCCATCAGGACGCCACCTATGATGCGGACACCGAACAGGCCATCAAGCAGTTCCAGCGTCGCCACGGCCTGACCGCCGACGGCATCATAGGTCGCCAGACCCGCTCCTGGCTCAACACCGGCCCAGAGGTGCGTGCCAGCCTGCTGCTGCGCAACCTGTGGCGCCGGGATCTGGTGGATCATCTCGCCGGCCGCTATGTGCTGGTCAACATCCCGGATTACCGCCTGAGCGTGGTGGAGTCCGGTAGCGAGGTCTTCACCAGTCGCGTCATCGTCGGCAAGGAGCAGCGGGCCACCCCCATCCTCGCCAGCGAGATCCGCTCCATCGTGCTCAACCCCGCTTGGCACGTGCCGCGCTCCATCCTGAGCAAGGACATTCTGCCCAAGCTGGGACGGGATCCGGCCTACCTCAATCGGGAGCAGTTCGAGGTGATCGACGGCGAGGGCAACCCGGTGCAGTTCAGCGAAGATGGCTGGCATCAGGCGCTGGCGTCTGGCTTCCCTTACCGGTTGCGGCAAAAGCCCGGCGATCACAACGCCCTGGGGCGCTACAAGTTCTATCTGCCCAACAACGATGCCATCTATCTGCACTCGACGCCGGGCAAGGCGCTGTTCGAGCAGGGGGCGCGCGCCTTCAGCTCCGGCTGCATCCGGGTCGAACATGCGGACGATCTCGCCGAGCTGCTGCTGGCGGACTCCCGTTATCAGCCGGACAAGGTCGCCAACATCTTGAAAGAGAGCCAGACCAAGTGGCTGCCCCTGACCACGCCGATCCCGGTGTTCACCGTCTACTGGAGCAGCTGGATCGACGAAGAGGGTCGCCAGCAACTGCGCAACGACATCTACGGATTCGATCGAGTGAGCTTCCAGAGTCGCTTGTTGTGATCCCTGCCACAGAGTGAAAAGCCCGGCTCATGCCGGGCTTTTCTATGGGCGTTTGCGGTTTGACAGGGCTTTTCTCGGCGGGTAGTTTCAGGCCTCGGTACCACATTCATTCACCAGTTTCACTTAACGATGCGATGGACGGACAACGGATGCTGGAACAAGAGATAAGCCGACGCCGTCTGCTGCTGGGCGCCGGTTGCCTGATGGGGGCCAGCCTGCTGTCGTTCCCGGCCATGGCGAGCCGCAGTACCTCGGGCCGTGAACTCAGCTTCTTCAACCTCAATACCGGCGAGCGGGTGCGCACCAGCTATTGGGAGAACGGCCGTTATCTGAGCGATGGCCTGGCCGAACTCAATCATATTTTCCGCGACTACCGTCGCAACGAAGTGTTCAACATCGACAAGAAGCTGTTCGATCAGCTGTTTCTGTTGCAGCACAGACTGGGTCGCCAGGGCGAGATCCAGCTCATCTCGGGCTACCGCTCACCGGCCACCAATCGCCAGAAGCGGCAGCGCAGCCGTGGCGTCGCCAAACACAGCTACCACACCCTGGGTCAGGCGGTGGATGTGCGCATCCCCGGCGTGCAGCTGGCACACCTGCGCAAGGCGGCCCTGAATCTCAAGGTCGGCGGTGTGGGTTACTACCCGTCTGACAACTTCGTGCACCTCGACACAGGCCCGGTACGCAGCTGGTAACCGGCGGTTCGGCTCTGCCGTTCGCTGCTCGCCAACAGGGGATTCCGGGTTGGTGTGCCGCGGCGCAGGGTTGGCACAGGGGGCCCCTGAGCTGCTAGGCTCTGGACACTATCCAGAGGAGAAATAAATGAAGCAGATTCTGATCGGGGGGCTGATCGCCCTGCTGTTGACCGGGTGCAGCAAGCTGAACCGGGAGAACTATGACAAGTTGAAGATGGGGATCAGCTATACGGAGGCGAGCAGCATCCTGGGCAAGGCTGAGAGTTGTGACGACAAGCTGGGGACTACCAGCTGCGTCTGGGGAGGGGAGGGCAAGAATATCAAGATCCGCTTCATCGCCGACAAGGCGACGTTCTTCAGTTCGGAAGGGATCAACTGAGTCAGTCTTGCATCGTCGTCACCAACAAAGAAGCGCCGGAAGGCGCTTTTTTGTTGGTGATAATAAACTCAATACAGTCAGAAGCTGGCGCACTCAGTGAGTGGCATATTGATAATTGAAGGTGGGCAGCCCCCACTTGAAGCGCACCGCCAGCAGCCGCAGCACGAAGCCGATGCCGATCGCCCCGAAGGCGGCCCAGTCATTGGGCAGCCCCTGGGCCAGCGCGAAGCAGTAGAGGGCGGCCGTCACCAGGGAGACGGCGGCGTAGAGCTCGCGCTTGAACACCAGCGGGATGCGCTGGCACAGGAGATCACGCAGCACGCCGCCGAAGACGCCGGTCACCACGGCCATGATGCAGGCGATACCGGCCCCGTGGCCCATCTCCAGCGCCCGGGCCGCGCCAAAGATGGAGAACACCACCAGCCCCAGCGCGTCGAGCGCCAGGAACAGCTTGCCGAGATAGCGCATCAGCGGGGCCGAGATGACCCCCGCCATGGCTGCCCCCGCCACCAGCAGCACGTATTCGGGATGCTCCACCCAGAGCAGGGGATAGTGCCCCAGCAGCACATCCCGGATGGTGCCACCGCCGATGGCCGTCGCCGACGCTATGATCACCACACCAAACAGATCCATCCGCCGCCGACCCGCCGCCAGCGCGCCAGTCATCCCTTCGGCCACCAGGCCGAGCAAGAAGAGAGCATGTAACATGAGTTATCCCAGGGTGCGAGAAAGGCCCGCATCCTAACAAGCCTGCTCTGGCACGACAAGCACTCTCACATTTGCATTAGAATAAGTAATGAAAAGGGGGCCTATGCCCCCGTTTTTAGTTATGGCAGACCGCTGCTTAGCGGCGGAGCTGTTCGTTGCGGTATTGATCCACCCACATGGCGGTGGCGCCGCAGATGGCGACCGGCATCACGAACAGGTTGACCACCGGAATGGCGGAGAAGAGGGTGACCAGGGCGCCGAAGCTCAGGCACTTGCCGCGGCGCTGCTTGAGGGCATCGCGCATGGTGATGAAGTCGATCTTGTGGTTGTCGAACGGATAATCCACGTACTGGATCGCCATCATCCAGGCGCTGAACAGGAACCAGAGCACGGGCGCCAGGGTCTGCCCCACCACGGGGATGAGGAACAGGATGAGGCAGCCGATGGCCTTGGGCAGGTAGTACTTCAGCTTGGTCCACTCGCGGCCGAAGGTGCGCGGCACATCCTTGACCACATCCAGCATGCCGGTGTCGCTCACCGCCTCACCGGTCAGGATCTGCTCCACCTTCTCCGCCAGCAGGCCGTTGAAGGGAGCGGCGATCCAGTTGGTCACCGAGCTGAAGATGAAGGAGAACACCACCAGTATGGTGACCAGGGCGATGGGCCACAGCAGGTAGTCGAGCCAGCCGAGCCAGGCCGGGATCTGCTGATGCAGCCAGCCGAACAGGCCATCGAGCTGCAGTAGCAGGGCATAGAAGGCGCCGGCAAACAGCACCACGTTGACCAGCAGGGGGATCAGCACGTAGGTGCGGATGCCGGGTTGGCGGATGAGCGAAAAGCCGCGCAGGAAGTAGTCTGCACCGCTGACTGAATCTTTGACCAGGGGGGATTGGCTCATCTGAGCTCCATCTGTTAACGGGAAACTGCCAGCATATTACAAACAAGCCCTTGATTTGGTAAAGTCGCTGACCATTCCTTTTCCGTCGCAGTTCAGCTGAGCGCCGGATATTGATGGAAACCGCCCGCCTTTTCGTTATTTCGTTACCCAGATAGGCCCTCATGCGTCTGAAATTGATCAAACTCGCCGGTTTCAAGTCGTTTGTCGAGCCGACCCGCATCGAACTGTCGGCCGACATGACGGCCGTGGTCGGGCCCAACGGCTGCGGCAAGTCCAACGTGATCGACGCGGTGCGCTGGGTGCTGGGGGAGAGCTCGGCCCGCCATCTGCGCGGCGAGAACATGACGGACGTCATCTTCAACGGCTCCCTCAACCGCAGCCCCCATGGCCGCGCCTCGGTGGAGCTGGTGTTCGACAACCCCCACAATCGGGTGCCCGGCGAATTCGGCCGCTTCAGCGAGATCTCGGTGCGCCGGGAGGTGCTGCGTGACGGCACCAATCACTACCAGATCAATGGCCAGAGGTGTCGCCGCAAGGATGTGACGGATCTCTTCCTCGGCACCGGCCTCGGCCCCCGCAGTTACGCCATCATAGAGCAGGGCACCGTCAGCCGGCTGGTGGAGTCGCGTCCGGCGGATCTCAAGCTGTTCATGGAGGAGGCGGCAGGGGTCTCCCGCTACAAGGAGCGGCGCCGGGAGACGGAGCAACGCATCCGCCACACCCAGGAGAACCTGGAGCGGCTCGGCGACATTCGCGGCGAGCTGGGTTCCCGCCTCGATCACCTCAAGGCCCAGGCCGAGACCGCCGAACGCTACAAGCAACTCAAGGGCCGTTCGCGCGCCGCCCGGGCCGAACTCATCGGCTCCGAGCTGTGGGCGCTGGAGACCCGCCTCGGCGAGGCCAAGGCCGAACTGAGCCAGGCCGAGCAGGCGCTGGCGGCGCTGGACGCCAAGCGAACCCAGGACGAGGGGCGTCACGTCAGCCTGTCGGTGGCCCGCCAGGAGGCCCAGGCCGAGCAGGCCAACCGACAACAACAGATCTTCCTCGGTGGGCAGGCCATCGCCCGCCTCGAGCAGCAGCAGCTTCACCAGACCGAACTCGGCCGTGACTGGCAGGTCAGGCGCCAGGCCCTCGGCGAGCGGATAGACGGCATCAAGACGCAGCTGGCGAGTCAGCAGGAGCAACTGACCGACGGCACGCTCAGGGGGGAGCTGGAGTCGGCGCGGCTGGAGCAGTGTGAGCAGTTGCTCACCGACCAGCAGACGCAGCGCCTGACTGCCAGCGAGCAGCTGGAGCAGGCCCGGCTGCGCCAGCAAGAGTGGCAGCAGCAGCTCGGCCAGGCACAGGGCAGGCTCAATCAGACTCGGGCCCAGGTCAATGGCCTGCAGGAGCTGCAGGCCAAGACCCGGCTGGCGCGGCTCAAGCTGGAAGACGAACAGGCCGGACCGCTAGGAGGGGAGAGTGACGATCTGCAGCCCAGGCTGGATGCCCTGGCGGCCGAGCTGGAGCTCGCCCGGGCGCGGCACGCCGAGCTGGATGAACAGTGGCAGGCCGCGGTGGCCGGCCACGAGGCACTCAAGGCGCAACGGGGCCAGCAGGGTGGCCTGGTGCGCGAACTGGAGGCCCGCCTCACCACGCTTGACCAAATTTTGGGGGAGCAGATGCAGGGGGCTACCCTGGCCGATCGGCTGCAGGTGGCGCCCGAATGGGCCCAGGCACTGGACAAGGTGCTCGGTCGCTGGCTCACAGCCCAGCCGGCGGATGAGTGCAATCTCGAACAAAGTGGACTCTGGATAGGCCCGGCCCATCCCGCGGTGCCCGGCACCCTGGCGGCCCAGCTGGGAGGGGAGCATATCCCCGCCTTCCTCAACGCCATCTGGCTGGTGGAGAGCCGGGAGGCGGTCCTGGCCCGTCAGGCCGGGCTCGCGGCAGGTGAGTCGTTGCTGACCCCGGCGGGGGACTGGTTCGGTCCGAACTGGGCCGATCTCGGCCAGGGGGGGGCGCTCGGTACCCTGGCCCTGCTCGGTGAACGTGAGCGGTTACACACCGAGCTGGCGGCGAGCCAGCAGGCGTTGGTCCAGCTGGATGCCCAGCTGGGTGCGGCCGATGCGAAGCGGGCCCAGCTGCATGCTGCCTTCGAGCTGGCTAAGCGCACCCTGCGCGAGCGGGAGCTGCAGTGGCAGCAACTGCGGGAAGCCTGGAGCCTGCAACAGGGTCAGCGTCAGGAGCGGTTGCAGCGGCTCGGCCTGCTCGGTGAAGAGCTGCTGCGGCTGGACAGGGAGCAGGCCGATGAGGCGCAGCGGCTGGAGAGGGCCATACAGCAGCTCGAGCTGGATGAGGCGCGGCTGATGGAGTTGCAGGAGCAGGGCGAGCCCTTGGCAGAGGCCCTGCTGCTTGCCCAGGAGCGGGTCAGCCAGGCCGAGCGGGCGCTGGAGGAGGCGCGCGCGCGCCGCGAGCAGCAGCAGGCCCACTGTCAGCGCTGGCAGCTGGAGCAGCAAAACCTGAGCCAGCTCATCGCCCTGCGTGAGCAGGAGCTGGCACGGCTCGGACTGGAGCTGGCGGAACTCAAGGCGCCGGGGGACACGCCGGGTCAGGATCTGTCGCCCCTGCTGACCGAGCAGCGCAACCTCGAGGCGCAGCAGCTGGCCTGTCATCAGCGCCTGGCGGAGCTGGAGCGACAGCTGACCGAGCTGGAGCAGGCGCGCAGCGCCGATCACAAACAGTTGGTGACCCTGCAGGAGAAGCTCGCCCAGCTCAGATTGGAGCGGGAGCGCAACCTGACCCGGCGCCAGGGGCTGCATGAGCAGTTCGAGGAGCTGGGGGTGCGGCTGGTGGATCTCGATCAGGCGGTGCTGATCGCCGCCGATCGCGGCAAGCTGCGCCAGGAGATCCAGACCCTGGAGACCCAGGTGGAGGCGCTGGGGGCCATCAACCTGGCGGCGCTGGAGGAGTATGAGGCGGCGAAAACCCGCTCAACCTACCTGGAAAACCAGTGCCAGGATCTGGAGCAAGCGCTGGAAACCCTGAGCCAAGCCATTAAAAGAATTGATAAAGAAACACAAATACGCTTCCGTGACACTTTCGATAAGGTCAACGAAGATTTAAAATCCCTGTTTCCGAAGGTGTTCGGGGGGGGCAGTGCCTGGCTTGAGTTGACCTCGGATGATCTTTTGGAGGCCGGAGTGAGCATCATGGCAAGACCTCCGGGCAAGAAGAATGCTACCATTGCCCTGCTTTCCGGGGGGGAGAAGGCGCTAACCGCCCTTGCGTTGGTTTTTGCCATCTTCAGACTCAACCCAGCACCCTTTTGTTTGCTGGATGAGGTGGATGCGCCGCTCGATGAAGTGAACGTCGGTCGCTTCTGTTCTCTTGTCAAAGAGATGTCGAGCACAGTACAGTTCGTTTACATCAGTCATAATAAGGTCTCCATGGAGATGGCTGAGCAACTGATAGGCGTCACTATGCAAGAGCCCGGGGTTTCTCGCATTGTGTCGGTCGATATCGGTGAAGCCGTCGCTTTGGCTGAGCAAAACTAGAAAGAGAAGCAGCTAATGCAGGAATTGCGTTACATCTTGGTTGCCCTGGGCGGTATTGCCATTGCGGCATTGCTCATTCACGGGTTGTGGAGCAACAGAAAAAACCGTCAGGCACCGATCAAAGAGAAACCTCTGGGCCGGATGGATTCCAAGTCACGGGAACGTGACAATGATACGTTCGACAGCGATGGCATCGGCCAGGTGCGTGTGGTCAGTGGCGGGCGTCGTGCCGAGCCCAAGCTGCACAACGATGAGGCGCGCCAGCCTGAAGCGAGCCGCCGTGCTGCCGTCCCCGCCTTCGATGACGAAGACGAGGATGACGAGCTGCCACCGCCCGTGCGCAAGCCTGTCGCTCGCCCGGTGGCCCCCGCGCCCGTCTATGAAGATGACGAGGACGAGTATGAAGAGCCGCTCGCCGAGACCATGGAGGAAGCCCCTGCCGCCCCGGTGCGCAAGCCTGCTCAGGTAATCCGTCGTACCCCGGTGCACCGCTCCCGTCCCCAGCGCGAGCCCATGCTGCAGCCGCTGGACGAAGAGCCGCTGGTGGAGCCGGCCTACGCCACTGCGCCGACCTTCGGTGCCCGCGAGCCAGCCCCCGAACACAAACCCCGTTATGTTGCGCCTGAGCCAGCCTACGAAGAGCCGGTCTATGACGACGAGCCCCTCATGGCCGACCCTGTGCAGGAGCTGCCGCCGGTCGAGAAGATCTGGCAGGATGTCTATGTCATCAACCTGATGGCCCGCCCCGGTCACGATCTGCAGGGGGCGACGCTGCTCTCTTCCCTGCTGACGCTGGGCTTCAAGTTTGGCGAGATGGATATCTTCCACCGTCACGAGGATCTGGGTGGCAAGGGTGAAGTGCTGTTCTCCATGATCAACATGGTCAAGCCGGGCACCTTCAACCCCTACCGCATGGAGCAGTTCAGCACCCCGGGTGTCTCCCTGTTCATGCAGTTGCCCCTGCGCAGCAACGCGGCCTTCGCCTTCGAGCACATGCTGCAGGCGGCGGATCAACTGGCCAGCGACCTCGACGCCATGCTGACCGACGCCTCGCGCAGCCCCCTGAGCGACGACGACATCGCCCGTTACCGTCACGAGCTGGCGGCCTACGAGGCCAGTCGCGACTAAGGCGCCTGCGGGTCAATGACATCAAAAATGCGGTACCTGGGTGCCGCATTTTTGTTTGTGCGATTAACTTACTATTCCAACCACAGTCCGAGACTTCTCCATGAGCGAAATCCTCTCCCGCCACCGTCAACTGTGTGAGCTGCTGATCGAATATGGTCATCAGTACTATGTGCTGGACAATCCCACCGTGCCGGACGCCGAATACGATCGGCTGATGCGCGAATTGATTGCGCTGGAGGCCGAGCATCCCGAGTTGAAAACCCCGGCCTCACCCAGCGTGCGGGTCGGCGGCCAGCCGTTGTCTGCCTTCCGGCAGGTGCGCCACGAGATCCCCATGCTGAGTCTGGACAACGTGTTCAGCAGCGAGGAGCTGCAGGCCTTCGAGCAGCGCATGAGGGATAGGCTCAAGCGCGAGGTGATCTTTCAGTTTTGCTGCGAGCCCAAGCTGGATGGCCTGGCGGTCAGCCTGCTCTACGTGGAGGGCCAGCTGGTGCAGGCGGCGACCCGGGGCGATGGCGCCACCGGTGAGGAGATCACCGACAACGTGCGCACCATCAAGGCCATCCCGCTCACCCTGCGGGGCACGGGCTGGCCCGCCCGGCTGGAGGTGCGCGGCGAGGTATTCATGCCCAAGGCCGGTTTCGCGGCGATGAACGAGAAGGCGCTGGCCGCCGGCGAGAAGGTGTTCGTCAACCCGCGCAACGCCGCGGCAGGCAGCCTGCGCCAGCTCGATTCCCGCATCACCGCCAGCCGCCCCCTGAGCTTCTATGCCTACGGGGTCGGGGTGGGCGGCGAGCTGCTGGGGGATTCCCACTTCGGGCGGCTGTGCCAGCTCAAGGAGTGGGGCCTGCCCATGAGCGCCGAGGTGAAGCTCAAGGAGGGTGCCGCCGGCTGTCAGGCGTTCCATGACGACATCCTGGCTCGCCGTGGCGAGCTGCCCTACGAGATCGACGGCGTGGTCTACAAGGTCGACGCCATCCCCCTGCAGGAGGAGCTCGGCTTCGTGGCGCGCGCCCCACGCTGGGCCACAGCGCACAAGTTCCCGGCAGAGGAGGAGATGACCCTGCTGGAGAACGTCGAGTTCCAGGTCGGCCGCACCGGTGCCGTGACCCCGGTCGCCAAGCTCAAACCCGTGTTTGTCGGCGGCGTCACCGTCTCCAACGCCACCCTGCACAATGCCGACGAGATTGAACGCCTCGGCGTCATGATCGGCGACACCGTGATCGTGCGCCGGGCGGGGGACGTGATCCCGCAGATAGTGGCGGTGGTGGCGGCCCAGCGCCCTGCGGATGCCCGCGCCATCCTGTTCCCCACCCAGTGCCCTGTCTGTGGCTCGGCGGTGGAGCGGCTGGAGGGGGAGGTGGTGACCCGCTGCTCCGGCGGCCTGTTCTGCGAGGCGCAGCGCAAGGAGGCGATCAAGCACTTCGCCGCCCGTCGTGCCATGGACGTGGATGGCCTGGGGGACAAGATAGTGGAGCAGCTGGTGGACAAGGGGCTGGTGAAGACCCCGGCCGATCTGTTCAGCCTGACCGCCATCCAGCTCGCCGGGCTGGAGCGGATGGGGCCGAAATCCGCGCTCAACCTGGTGGCGGCCATCGATGCGGCGCGCAGCACCACACTGCCGCGCTTCCTGTTTGCCCTCGGCATCCGCGAGGTGGGGGAGGCGACCGCCCTCAACCTCGCCAACCACTTCCTCACCCTGGATGCCCTGCGCGCCGCCTCGGTGGAGCAGTTGCTCGAGGTGGCCGACGTGGGCGACATAGTGGCCAAGCATGTCTACTACTTCCTGCGCCAGCCCCACAACATCGAGGTGCTGGAGGCCCTGCTGGCGGCCGGTATCCACTGGCCGGCTATCGAGAAGAAGGCCGCCGCCGAGCAGCCCTTCGCCGGCAAGACCTTCGTGCTGACCGGCACCCTGACCACCCTGTCACGCAACGATGCCAAGGCGGCCTTGCAGGCGCTGGGGGCCAAGGTGGCGGGCTCGGTCTCCGCCAAGACCGACGTGCTGGTGGCCGGCGAAGCCGCAGGCTCCAAGCTCGCCAAGGCGCAGGAGCTCGGCATCACCGTCTGGACCGAAGAGGAGTTGCAGGCGGCGATCCAGCCTTGAGTCGAGGTGAATCACCGAACGACAAACCCGGCCATCAGGCCGGGTTTGTCGTTTCTGGGCTCACTCCAGCCATTGGGCCTTCTCCTGCCACTTGGGTGGCACCCTGAGTTGCCAGCGCGCCAGCTCCTCCCGGCTGAACACGTATTCACCGCGCAGGGCCGCCCGCGGGGAGAGGGACTCGGGGGTGGTGCCCGCCAGGATGGCGTTGACCAGCTCGGCGGCCTTCTCGCCCTGGGCATGGCCGTTGAGTACCAGGCCGCCGATGGCCCCGCCCTTGCCGACCGAGAACTCCCAGAAGGAGAACAGCGGCACCGGGCTATGCTGGCTGGTCCATGTCAGCACCTGTTTCTCGCTCACATGGACTCCCCGCTCATCGGTCAGGGTGTGGTAGAGGCCGATGAAGAGCGCCTCATAGCCGTTCTGCCGGCTGGCGAGCACCACCTCCTGCCAGCGCCGGTAGTCGTCGATCTGCTGGCTGTTGACCCTGGTCTGGCCGACCCGCTGCTCGTTTGGGGTCGTGAACTCATCCTCGATGGCGGTGCGCGATACCTCGCTCGCATCGAACAGCACCAGCGCCTTGCCCAGGCCCCCCATCAGCTGGCTCATCTCGCTGATGTTGCGCTTGAGCAGGGGGCGTTCCAGCACCCCGGTGATCTGGGGGTGGCCGACCAGCCCCTTGTGGCGGGGATTCTCGTTCATGCCGAGGAACACCACAGGGGTGCCCTGGGCCGCGATCGGCCGGGCGAGGGCGTTGATGGCATTGTCGTCGCCGAGCACCACCAGATCCGGCTTGAGTTGCCGGTAGGCACTCATCGCCCTGGCGGTGCTCTGCTCCACCTCCTGGCGGGGTTGGCGTTTGCTGTCCAGATAGAAGTGACTGAGGTGATGGGCGCCCTTGAGGTGCTCCTGCAGGCTGGTGTTGTAGCTCTGATCCCACAGGTTGGCGGGGTGATAGCTGCTGATCACCAATATCTCGGCGGCCCGGAGGGGGAGAGGGAGAAGGGCTAGCAGTAGCAACACCTTGGTCACGTTCATTTCCCGTTGGCAGGACACTGCACCCAGTATGTGCGCTTTGCCACTGGTATGCCTTCGTCAATTGTTGTCGGATGGCTACGCCATCCCCATAGGGGGGTGATCGGACGCCAGCCCGCCCCCCGTCTGGGGTGGCTTTAATGAGGCTCCTTTGGTGCTGGTTGTGAACTGCCCCACTCCTCTCAAAACCTGATGTGGATCAAGAAATGAGGCCGCGCTTTGGTGCCTAATAGACACCACATATAGGGACGCATTCATTAAAAACACCTATATGTTGTGTTGTTAAGCTGTGTACAAGCTGTTCTCTTCTCATCGTCAGCCCTGGCTTGTCAAGCCTCGGCTGCATTTATTTGCGCCCAGGACGAGGCGCGGGGAAGGGTACCAAACAAGGTAAGCCGAAGGCGATAGCCTGGCCTTTAAAACGGGGAAAACGCATGAAACCGGTTGTGATCAAACGTGATGGATGTCGCGCACCATTCGATGCCAAGCTGATTGCCGAGGCGGTGAGCCGAGCGGCGGCCGCGGTCAGCCAGGCCAATCCGGCGCTGGGCGAGCGGGTTGCCAGCGCCGTCAGCCTGGAGCTGGAAGGGCGGGGCGAGGTCGACATTCACGAGATCCAGAACCGGGTCGAGAACCATCTGATGGCCTCCGACGACAAGGCGATCGCCCGTGCCTACATCGAGTATCGCCACGACAGGGATCTGGCCCGCGAGGCGCGCGGTCGTCTGGCCCAGGAGATCCGCGGCCTGGTGGAGCAGACCAACGCGGCCCTGCTCAACGAGAACGCCAACAAGGATTCCAAGGTGATACCGACCCAGCGGGATCTGCTGGCCGGCATCGTCGCCAAGCACTACGCCACCAGCCACATGCTGCCCCGCGAGGTGGTGCAGGCCCATGAGCGCGGCGATCTGCACTTCCACGATCTCGACTACTCCCCCTTCTTCCCCATGTTCAACTGCATGCTGATTGACCTGCAGGGCATGCTGACCCACGGCTTCAAGATGGGCAACGCTGAGATCGACACCCCCAAGTCCATCAGCACCGCCACCGCCGTGACCGCCCAGATCATCGCTCAGGTGGCGAGCCACATCTATGGCGGTACCACCATCAACCGCATCGACGAGGTGCTGGCGCCCTATGTGACCATCAGCTGGCAGAAACACCGGGAGGTGGCCGAGGAGTGGGGCATCAGCGATGTGGACGCCTACGCCATGGCTCGCACCGAGAAGGAGTGTCACGACGCCTTCCAGTCGCTGGAGTACGAGGTCAACACCCTGCACACCGCCAACGGCCAGACCCCCTTCGTCACCTTCGGCTTCGGCCTCGGCGACAGCTGGGAATCCCGCCTCATCCAGCGCGCCATCCTCGGCAACCGCATCGCTGGCCTTGGCAAGAACAGGAAGACGGCGGTGTTTCCGAAGCTGGTGTTCGCCATCAAGGATGGCCTCAACCACAAGCCGGGGGATCCCAACTACGACATCAAGCGGCTGGCGCTGGAGTGCGCCTCCAAGCGCATGTACCCGGACATCCTCAACCATGATCAGGTGGTCAAGGTGACCGGCTCCTTCAAGACCCCCATGGGCTGCCGCTCCTTCCTCGGCGCCTACGAGGAGAATGGCGAGCTTGTCCACGAGGGGCGCAACAACATAGGGGTGGTGAGCCTCAACCTGCCGCGCATCGCCCTGAAGTCTCGCGATGAGGCGGACTTTTGGGACAAGCTGGATGCGGCGCTGCGGGTCGCCAAGCAGGCGCTGATGTATCGCATCGAGCGACTCGATGGCGTCAAGGCGCGGGTCGCCCCCATCCTCTACATGGAGGGCGCCTGCGGCGTGCGGCTCAAGGCCGACGACAACGTCAGCGAGATCTTTAAAAATGGCCGCGCCTCCATCTCCCTGGGCTACATAGGGGTGCACGAGACCATCAACGCCCTGTTCGGCACCGATACCCATCTGTTTGACAGCGAGGTACTGCGGGAGAAGGCCATCGCCATCATAGCGCGGCTCAAGGCGGCGACCGACGAGTGGAAAGAGGAGACCGGCTACGGCTTCAGCCTCTACTCCACCCCGAGCGAGAACCTCTGCACCCGCTTCTGCCGCATCGACGCCAAGGAGTTTGGCGTGGTGGCCGGGGTGACCGACAAGGGTTACTACACCAACAGCTTCCACCTCGACGTGGAGAAGCAGGTCAACCCCTACGACAAGCTGGACTTCGAGGCGGCCTATCCGCCCATCGCCAGCGGCGGCTTCATCTGCTACGGCGAGTACCCCAATATCCAGCACAACCTGGAGGCGCTGGAGAACGTCTGGGACTACAGCTATGACAGAGTGCCCTATTACGGCACCAACACCCCCATCGACGAGTGCTACGACTGCGGCTTCACCGGCGAGTTCGAGTGTACCTCCAAGGGCTTCACCTGCCCGCGCTGCGGCAACCACGATCCCGCCAAGGTGTCGGTGACCCGCCGGGTGTGCGGCTACCTCGGCAGCCCGGATGCGCGCCCCTTCAACGCGGGCAAGCAGGAAGAGGTCAAGCGCCGCGTCAAGCACATGTAAGACGAACGGCTGAGCGACGAGATGGCTCCTGATGAGGGAGCCATTTTTATTGGCGGATCTGGCGCCCGTGCAGGGGCCGAGGAGAGAGGATGCATTACCACCAGTACTACCCGGTCGATGTGATCAACGGCCCCGGCACCCGCGCCACCCTGTTCGTGGCGGGCTGCGAGCACCAGTGCCCCGGTTGCTACAACCAGGCCACCTGGCGGCTCGATGGGGGCAAGCCGTTCGACCAGGCCATGAGCGATCGCATCATCAATGATCTCAACGACAGCCGCATCAAGCGCCGTGGCCTGTCGCTCTCCGGCGGCGATCCGCTGCATCCGGCCAACGTACCGCAGGTACTGGCGCTGGTAAGGCGGGTGCGGGCCGAGTGCCCGGGCAAGGACATCTGGTGCTGGACCGGCTATCTGCTCGGCGAGCTGTCGGCAGCCCAGCGTGAGCTGGTGGCCCTGCTGGATGTGCTGGTCGACGGCAAGTTCGTGCGGGAGTTGGCGGATCCCGGCCTGCTCTGGCGTGGCAGCAGCAACCAGCAGATCCACGATCTCAACGCCTGGCGGGAGAGTATGGAAGAACGGATCCCCTGCGTGACGCTGACCGCAGCCAGCTGAACCCTGGCTCAACGCCAGGGAAGAAACGAGGGAAAGGATCCCCGTCGGGTTTGCAGTTGCAGGCAAGGCTGTTTATGGTTAGCCCATCCGAATCACGCGACATCTTTCATGAGGAACCATGAGATGAACAATCTGCTCAAGATCCTGCTGGCCATCTTCCTGCCCCCGGTCTGTGCCTTTATCCAGGTGGGTTTCAGCCTGCATTTCTTTCTCAACATAGTGTTGACCCTGCTCGGCGGCCTGCCCGGCATGGTGCACGCACTCTGGCTGGTGGTCAGCGACAAGCGTGCCTGACACCACGGCTCACGGATGAGCAAGCTGGGTGATAACGGAGTCAACCACTCGGGATTGGTCTGGTTGTAGGTGTTCAAACGGATACTTTTTCGTTAGGATGGGCGACTGACCGACAGGGGTGGTTCATGACGGCCTCTGAGCCCAGCAGAGAGAACAAGGAGTCTTGCATGAAATGGAAAGTCGCAGTCTGGTCAGGACTGGTGTTGGCGTTGTCGCAGGGGTGCTCATCCCGACCTGAGGCGGCACTCGATCGCGCACCTATAGTGATCCCGCTCGAGCAGTTGTCCCATTACTGGATCCAGGAGAACCAGCGTTCATTCTTCGGTGATGATGAACCGGTACGGCGGCCTGCCAAGCCGGTCAAGGGCTATGTGGAGGTGCGCTATCTGATCGACTCCAATGGCATGCCGACCAAGCCGGAAGTGGTGGCGGCAGAGCCACCCGGTGAACTGGAGCAGAGTGCGCTGGCGACCCTGTCCCGGATCCGCTACAGCCCGGCAGAGGGCAATCCGGATGCTCACCCGGTACAGGTGATCAACCGCTTCGAAATCGAGATCAACTGATCTCTGGGTGATAAAACAGACCCCGGCCAGGCCGGGGTCACTTTATTGTTGTTTACAGTCGTTGTAGAGGCTCTGCCACTCGCCATCCTTGTCGCGCATCTCCACGAAGCCCTCCTTCCCCTTGTTCCACCAGACCACCTCATGATCATCTGTATAGCGGGCACCGGAGGCGGAGACCGCCTGGGGCAGGGTGTAGTCCTTGCCGTTGGGCAGGGACAGCTTGATGAAATTCAGGCTCTCGTCCGAGAGCGAGAAGTAGCGCACCTGCACCTTCTGGTTCTGTTCACACAGATAGCTGACCGGATCGCCGCCAGTCACCCCCAGGCCGCCGGCACCGCGCTCGCAGCCGCCGAGCAGGGTCAGGGCACCCAGGCTCAGCAGGAATAGGTTGATCTGTTTCATGTTGTAGCTCCCCTTGGTGTCATATGGACTTGAGCCTAACAGCTTGAGCCAGCGTCGCAATCTCGAAGAGTGCTGACCGCGTCGGTATGTGTCCGGATGGATAGTCAGGCCGGCACTGGCTGGCGGATATCCGGTGTGGCGAGGGGACACATCATGGCGCGCTCCAGAATATCCAGGATGTCGCTGTCGATGGTCTCATCAAACTTGCGGGCGAACAGGTGATCGCTTTGCTGCAGGGCATCGGCGTCATGCACCGTGTAGTCGCGCGGGCGCAGCTTGATGTCGCCCATGGGGATCCAGTCGATGGCTCGCTTGTCATCGTTGACTATCTGGCCCTGATAGCTGGTGTTCATGATCACCGTCTGGAAGAAGCCCTCGTCGGCGATCAGGGTGTGGCGGTAGAAGGCCTTGAAGCGATCGACCTCGGGGCTGTGGCTGACGAACTCGCAGAAGGCCCGGCTCAGGATCATCCACTGATTGCCAATGTAGGGGGTCACCCCCTCCAGGTAGGGGCGAGTCTTCACCGGCTCGCACACCAATTCCCGGGCGGTCTCGGTCACATAGTGATCGATGCGGTGCAGGGTGTCCGGTCGGTGCTGGCGCTGATCCGCGACCTTGAGAAAATCCTTGCCCTTGTGATCGCGCAGGAAGTCGTGAATGTCGTGCTGGGAGCGCAGCGGGAAGTCCTGGGCGCTCAGATTGATGAAGAACTCCCACTCCTTGTTCTGCTCCAGCAGCGCCGCTATGCCGCGCAGCTCCGCATCCACCAGGCTGTAGCCGCCCCAGAGTGCATTCTTGCTGGGTAGCATGGCGGCGTTGGGGTAATCGGCAAGGAAGTCGGCGATCTCCTGTTGCAACTCGGGACCCGAGCGCTTGTCCACGTGGATCAGGTAGTGGTTGCTGTCGTGGTAAATCGCCTTGAACAGGCGCTTGAACTGGCCGGGATAGCGATGAACCAGAATGAGGTAGGCAATCATGGCAGGTGTCCTGTGTTGGCGGCAGGGCTGCGCCAAACAGAAAGTGCCTCAGGCGGATGGCTTGAAGCTGGTTCCCGTCGGGATGGCCGCTGTCGCAGTAAAAAAGAGTGGATAGCAGATAACAACAGTGAGAACAGGCTGCGGCAGGGAGGGATGCGCCTTATGGCATCGGGTCAATACAGCGGGTCCGGCGACGTCGGGTTGAGGGTGAGAGGTGGGCAAGGGCTGCCCTGGCTGGCGACTCTTTTGCATGACAAGCCTGTCATCAGGTGCAGAGCGCAATCGGCCGGTGAGTGAGGCGCCACAGTAGCACGGTTCGGGCCAGGTTCGTCATATATCGCCGGTGCCGCAGAAATACCATTCAATGGAGTCCACATTTGGCCTCGACATCCCGTCCGGCACCTCGCAGACGGAGTGCAGTCTCTCTTCCTCGGGCTATATCACAAGCCGTTGCCGCTATGCCCGGCCAGCGCACAGGACGCAAAAAAACGCCCCGGTAGGCATAGCGGGGCGAAAGGGAGCCATCCTTTGGCTGCAGAAAAGGGGTCAATAGCCGAAGCGGGTCGCCTCGAAGCGGTTGAGCAGGCGGTGAATGAGGTAGCAGGCCAGCAGGGTGACGACGATGGCAAACAGGATGCTGCTCACCCGGTACAGGGCGCTGAACACCAGATCGTTGCCCGGGGTCAGGTACTGGCCAAACAGGATGCCGAGGGTGGTGAGGGCGCCGAAGCCGACCCCGGAGCCGCTGGCCTCCTTCACATGGGCATGGCTGAACAGCATGGCGCCGAGCCAGAGCAGGGGGGCGACCAGCAGCAGCAAACCGGACCAGTCGTACAGCACCAGCTGACCGAGGATGCCGAAACTCACCCCGAGCAGGGTGCCCATGGCGCGCTTGCGGGCATAGCTGAGGGCACCGTCCCAGTGCATGGGGAACAGGACCAGCAGGGTGGTCGCCTGGGCGGACATGGAGTCGCGCAGATCGAACAGCTGGAATACCAGAAATGACAGGGTGGCGATGCTGGCACCGAGCAGCGCCTCGTGCCGCATCCGGTGCGGGGCCTTGGGAGAGGCGGCGGGTTTGGGCCGCTCCTCCACATCCGGGATCAGGGCCGTCATCAGGTAGGCGATGAGCACCGACAGGACGCTGGCCCACAGGTTGCTGAAGATCAGATCGTTCAGATCGGTCTGGGGGTAGCTGGCAAAGTGCAGCATGATGCTGAGGCTCAGCACGCCGTTGGCGCCAAACAGGAACAGGCTGCCGCGGGACATGGCGGCGAAACGGTAGAGGAACAGCAGGAAGACGATGGGGGTCATCAGGCCGGGATGGCCGCCGAACAGGCCGCCGAGCAGGCCGACCTCCAGCCCGCACATGGCGGCGGACGCGATAAGCTGGCGGGCGGCGTGACCGTTCATCACCGGTATCATCCCCAGCAGCAGCACCGGGGTGACGGTGAAGAAGACCCCGTTGCTCCAGCCGAAGATCTTGCAGAGCACGAAACCCAGGGTGCAGCCAAAGGCGATGCGCAGGCACTGGCGCAGCTCGTTGGCGGTGAGGGGCCTGTGCCACAGGTTCATGGCCGTCATCTCAGTAGATGTAGTGCAGCAGGCTGAGCAGGCGGATCTGGCCGCGTGCCAGCAGGGCGGTGAGGGCGTTGTCCGGCAGCAGCTGGACGGTGGCGCGAGCCCCGGCCGGCAGATGGGCGGGCAGCTGCTCGAGGGCCAGATGCAGGCGCAGGCGCTGGGCATCCCGCACCCAGCGATCCGATTCGATGGGGTTGGCCAAGAGGCCGTTGGCATCGAACTGGCCGGCGCTGACCCCGGCATCCAGGCTGGAGACCCGGGCGGCATAGAGGCGACCGGGCTCGCCGTCGAAGGCGATCAGGGCCTGGCTGCCGGGGCTGACATGGCGCAGGCTCTTCTCGCGAAAATCGGCGATCACGTCCACCTGCTCCGAGACCAGGGCCAGCAGGGGAGCCCCCGCGCTGGCCACGCTGCCCGGCTTGAGCTGCAGGTTGGTGATGATGCCATCCTGGCTCGCATGGACCTGGCTGTAGGTGAGGTTGAGCTCGGCCTGGGCGAGGCGGTTGCGCGCCTGGCGCAGCAGCAGGTTGTCGTCACCGGCCAGGCCACGATTGACCCTGGCCTGCTCCATGCGGGCCTGGCTGGCCAGCAGGTTGGCCCGGGCGGTGCGGGCGGCGCTGTCCGCGTCATCTTTCTGCTGCTCGGACACCATGTGGCGACGATAGAGGGCATCGATGCGCTCGGCCTCCCGCTGTTTCTGGGCGGTCTGGGTCTGTAGCGAGCTGTAGTCGGCGGCGGTGGCGTTCAGGGTCGCATCCAGCTGGCGATTCTGTTGCTCGGCCTGAGCCAGGGCGAGCCGGGCCTGCTCGACCGCGAGTTCGAACGGTGCGGGATCCAGCACGAACAGCAGATCTCCCTGTTTGACGTGCTGGTTGTTCGCCACCGCGACTTCGACCACCTTGCCGCTGACCTGGGGCGCCATCCTGGTGACGACCCGGGTGGCCATGGCCTGCGGGGTGAGCGGCATCTTGATGTCAGCCAGCAGGAAGTAGCCGAACACCAGGATGAAGCACAGGATGGACCACTTGATCCAGCGTTTGAATTGTTGATCCGGGGTCATCTTATTCTCTCTCTTCCTGCGGGGCGCCAATCTTACCGAGGGCATTGGCGGAAATGCGGTGCACTATCTCTTCAAACTGCGCCAGCTCCTGCTGGCTGATGCCGCTGAGCAGCTCATGGCGTATCCCCATGATGCGATCCTCGATCTGATCGAGCAGCGCCTTGCCCGCCGGGGTCAGGGTGACGATGCGGGCGCGCTTGTCCTGGCTGCAGCAGTGGCGCTCGATCAGGGCCTGCTCTTCCAGCTGACCCAGGGTGCGCATCAGGGAGGGCAGCTCTATCTCCAGCGCCTCGGCCAGGGTCTTCTGGCTGAGGTGGCCGCCGAGGCGGCTCAGCTTCCACAGCGCTGTCCAGCGCGGATGGGTGAGCCCAAGTGGGGCCAGCTCGATGTCGGCCACGGTGCGCCACAAGCGGTGCAGCCGCCCCAGTTGCTCGGCGAGGGACAACTCGCGCAACATCTCCAGATCCTTTTTCATGGCAGACACCTCATATACTTAGCCTGCTAAGCATTATATTTATTTAGCAGGCTAAGTAAAGCGTGATTCAGCTCACATTAAGGTTGCGGCGGCGAGAGGCACAAAAAAAGAGGCGGTGGCGAGGGCATTTGGCGGGGCCGGCGTCCGGTGCTGAATGGTGCTTAAGGTTTCAATGTTTTTATATGGCTTTGCAAGCCTGCTAACCGACAGCGCCGGGGGGGATCACTAGAGTAGCGCCACACCACACGCTGGAGCATAACAATGAAAAACCTCTCTACCCCCCAAGCACAAGCCAAGGTCGCCTGGAGCGACCAGCAGATCGCCGGCATGCCCATGATGATCTTCCTCGGGCTGGCCACCTGCGTCCTCTTCTCCGGCTGGAACGGCTCCCTGCCGCTCGGCATGGTCGGCGCCCTGGCGCTGATGTTCGTGCTCGGCACCCTGCTGACCGAGCTCGGCGAGCGCATCACCCCCATCCGCGAATACCTGGGGGGCGGCACCATACTCGCCATCTTCGGCGGCGCCGCGCTGTTTGAGTACCGGGTCCTGCCAATCGAGGCGGGTCAGGTGATCATCGGCTTCATGAAGGAGGGGGGCTTCCTCAACTTCTTCATCGCCAGCCTGGTGACCGGATCTGTGTTCGGCATGAGCGGCGCCCTGCTGAAAAACGCCGCCATGCGTTACCTGCCGGTGATCCTGGGGGGCGTGGCCCTGGCGCTGCTCAGCGTCGGCCTGGTTGGCTCCCTGCTGGGCTACGGCTTCAAGAACGCGGTGTTGCTCATCGGCCTGCCCATCATGGGTGGCGGCATGGGTGCCGGCGCCGTGCCGCTGGTGGAGATCCTCTCTGGCCCGCTGCAGATGTCCAGCGCCGATCTGCTGTCACGCATGGTGCCGGCGGTGGTGATCGCCAACACCCTGGCCATCCTGGTGGGCACCATGCTGGCCCGCCTCGGCCGTCGTTACCCCTCCCTGACCGGCAACGGCAAGCTGATGATCAAGGAGAGCGGCGAGAGCGTGGCCGACGAGAAGGTCCAGGCTCCGACCCTGGAGAGCCTCGGCCTCGGGCTCTTCATCAGCTCCAGCATGTTCGTGCTGGGCTCCCTGCTCGGCAACTTCATCCCCATGCACCCCTTCGCCCTGATGATACTGGCGGTGGCCATCATCAAGGTGAGCGGCGTGCTGCCGCGCCGCTACGAGCAGGCGGCTGCCGACTGGTACCAATTCGTGGTGAGCAACCTCACCCCCTCCCTGCTGGTGGGCATAGGCGTCGCCTACACCAGCATCCCCGAGCTTATCGGTGCCTTCTCGGTCAACTACTTCATCATGGTGCTGGTCACCGTCGTCGGCGGGGCCCTGGGGGCGGCCATCGTGGGGCGGATGATTGGCTTCTATCCCATAGAGGCGGCCATCACCGGCGGCCTGTGCATGGCCAACATGGGAGGCACCGGCGACGTGGCCGTGCTGTCGGCGGCCCAGCGCATGAAGCTGATGCCGTTTGCCCAGATCTCTTCCCGTCTCGGGGGGGCCGTGATGTTGATCCTGGCCACCCTGCTCATCTCGCTGCTGGCATAAAAGGAATCGACAATGAACGACATCATGATGGGCACCAGCTTGCCCTATGCCGAACGCAAGCGACAAGGCCTGATGGGGCGTATGCCCCACAAGGAGGAGTCACTCTCCCAGCAGCGCCGCCGCATCTACCGCCTGGTCTCGGCCATGCAGAGCCCCTTCGATCAGCACCTGCTGCTGCGCCAGCTGCAGGAGGACAACCCGGTGCTGTTCTACGATCTGGTGCGCCACCACCTGCCGGAGCTGCTGCCCATCATCTACACCCCTGTGGTGGGTGAGGCCTGCCAGCGGCACAGCGATCTCTACCTGCGCAGCCACGGTCTCTACCTCTCCTGGCACGACCGGGACGATCTCGACGACATCTTCGCCGCGGTGGAGCAGGAGGTGGATGTCATCGTCATCTCCGACGGTGAACGGGTGCTGGGGCTCGGCGATCTCGGCATCGGCGGCATGGGGATCTGCATCGGCAAGCTGGCGCTCTACTCCGCCGCCGGCGGCATCAACCCGGCGCGCACCCTGCCGCTGTGCGTGGATGTGGGCACCAACAACCCGGAGCTGCTGGAGGATGACTCCTACCTCGGCTGGCAGGCGCCACGGGTGGACGGGGAGCCTTACTACCACTTCATGGACAAGGTGGTGGCGGCCATTCGCCGGCGCTGGCCCCAGGTGGTGTTGCAGTTCGAGGACTTCGCCGGCAAGCACGCCGCCAACCTGCTGGCCCGCTATAGAGACGAGCTGTGCATGTTCAACGACGATATCCAGGGCACGGCGGCGGTCGCCTCCGCCTGCGTGCTGGCCGGCCTGCAGCAGGCCGGCAGCACCTTGGCACAGACCCCTGTGCTGATCGTCGGCGCGGGTTCGGCGGGCTGCGGCATCGCCGCCATGCTGGCCCAGCTGGCGGGCAACCCTGAGGGGGTGCAGCTGTTCGATCAGGACGGCCTGGTCTGCCTGGACAGAGCCAACCTGACGCCGTCCCAGCGGCCCTTCGCCCGCCCGGCGGAGGAGGCCTGCGCCTCCCTGCCCGAGCTCATAACGCGGCTGCGCCCCGGGGTGCTGATCGGGGTGAGCGGCCAGGGTGGCCTCTTCACCGAGCAGGTGCTCGGCGCCATGGGGGCGGTGTGCGAGCGGCCGGTGATACTGCCGCTCTCCAACCCGACCCGCAGCGCCGAGGCGACGCCGGCCCAGGTGTGGCAGGCCACCGCCGGGCGCGCCCTGCTCGCCACCGGCAGCCCCTTCGCCCCGGTCGAGGTGGCTGGGGAGGCGCGGGTGGTCTCCCAGTGCAACAACGTCTACGTCTTCCCCGGCATCGGCCTCGGTGCCTGCGCCGTCAAGGCGCGCCGCATCAGCGATGGCATGTTGCAGGCGGCGGTGCGGGCGGTGGGGGCCTATCCGCTGGCGGAGGGGCGGCTGCTGCCTCCCATCGAGCAGGTGGGGGAGGTGGCCCGCGCCGTGGCCAGGGCGGTGGCGCTCTGTGCCCGGGACGAGGGGCTTGCCGATTTCAGCGGCGATCCCGCGCCGCTTATTGACCAGACCTGGTGGCGCCCGCACTATTGGTCCGCCTCCTGACGCTGCAAGGTTAATCGATGAAACTGCGCCACCAACTGGTCACCCTCTCCCTCGGGCTGTCACTGCTGCTGATCGTGATCCTGGGGGGCCTGCTCGCCCTCTTCATCCGCCACCTGCTGGAGAGCAACCTGCAGGAGAAGGGCAGCGATCTGGCGCGGGTGCTGGCGGCGGACACCCGGGTGGTGCAGGCCCTGCAGCAGGGCAGCGATCCCGGCCTGCGCGACTATGTGCAGGGGATCTGCAGCCGCACCGATGCCGCCTACATGGTGGTGACCGACGAACATGCCCGCCGTTTGAGCCACCCGTCCCCCGAGCTGGTCGGCGGGACCTTCCGCGGCGAGGACATCTGGCCGGTGATCAATGAGCTGCGCAGCTATTGCTCCAAGGATGCGGGCACCCTCGGCCCGGCCATCCGCTGCTTCTCGCCGGTGATAGGGGCGGACGGGCGTGCCATAGGCGCGGTGGCGGTGGGCTACCTGATGCAGACGGTGGAGGGCATCTATCTGGAGAGGATCGCCCTGCTCATCAGCGCCATCGGCGCCGTGCTGGGCTGCGGCCTGCTGCTGGCGTTCTGGTTGCAGCACCGGCTGCGGCGCACCCTGCTGGATCTGGAGCCGGAGACCATAGTCAACCGCTTCGCCCAGCAGGACCTGGTGCTGGAGGGCATCTCGGAGGGGATAGTGGCCCTCGATGGCAACCATCGCATCAAGATGCTCAACAGCGCGGCCTTCTACCAGTTGCGGCTGCCGGGTACCGGCCGCCACGCCCTGCTGGGGCAATCCCTGGCCGAGCTGGCCCCCAGCCTGTTGCCGGCCCTGAACCAGCAGGGCGGGGTGAACTTCACCGTGCAGGGGGAGGCGTTCGTCGGCCACTGGCAGGATCTCAGCGGCCGCGAGCCGGGCCGTATGCTGATCTTCAGCCGACCGGATGGCACCGGCAGCCTGGGGATGCAGGTGACCCACCTGCGCCAGTATGCCGAGATGCTGCGGATCCAGACCCACGAGTTTGCCAACAAGCTGAGCAGCCTCTCCGGCCTGCTGCAGCTCGGCCACGTGGACGAGGCGGTGGAGCTGATCCAGCAGGAAAACGAGGCCTGCCAGACCATGCTGCAGGATCTGCTGCGCTCCATCGAGAACAAACCGGTGGCCGGGCTCATCCTCGGCAAGTTCAGCCGGGCGCGGGAGCTGGGGGTCGAGCTGGTGCTGGATCCCGGCTCGGCGCTCGGGGAGTACTCGGCCGAGATATCGGCGGATCTCATCACCTGCCTCGGCAACCTGCTGGACAACGGCATCCGCGCGGCCTGGGCCAACCGCCAGCAGTGCCCCCCCAGGGTGCTCCTCTCCGTCGACGACTTCGGGCGGCGGCTGGTGATCGAGGTGGAGGACAGCGGTGAGGGGGTGGACGAGGCGCTGGCGGATCACCTGTTCGACTACGGCGTCAGCCGCCAGATCGGCGATCACGGCGTAGGTCTCTTTCTGGTCAAGAAGACGGTGGCCCGCCGTGGGGGTGTGATAGAATGGCGACGCACCGCCGAGCAGACGACATTGTTCGGTATCTATTTGAATAAAAACCAATTGGTGTGAGCGATGAAGCCAATTTTCACTCTTGTTATCGAGGATGACGAGCGGATCGGCGCCATCCTGGCCGAGCTGATCTCCTCGACCGCGGGTTACTCCCTGCTGGGCCGGGCAGAGAGCCTGGCCCAGGCCGATCTCATGATGCGCGCCACCGAGCCCCAGCTGCTGGTGGTGGATATCTCCCTGCCGGATGGCTCCGGCCTGGAGTGGGTGAGCCGGCTGCGCAGCCACAATCGCGAGGTCTATGTGGTCATGGTGACCGCCTCCTGCGACGTGGAGACCATACAGCAGGCCCTCAACCTGGGGGTGCAGGATTACATCATCAAGCCGCTGCGGTTGTTTCGCATCCAGCAGAGCCTGGACGAGATCCTGACCCTGCACCGGCGCCTGTGCGAGCGCGGCCTGCTGGAGCAGAGCGATCTCGACCGCCTGATGGGCAAGGGCCGCATTCAGCCGCGGGAGGTGCGCGACACCCCCAAGGGCATAGATGCCATCACCCTGCGCCAGGTGCTGGAGCTACTGGCGGGGGAGCCGGACCAGGCCTTCTCCACCGATACGGTGGCGCTGCGCCTGTCGCTCAGCCGCACCACGGCGCGCCGTTACCTGGAGTTTCTGGAGTCCGAAGACAAGCTGGATGTGGATCTCAACTACGGCCAGCGCGGCCGCCCCGAGCGGCGTTATCACTGGCGCCGCCCCGGTTGAGGCGAGCAGGATAAACAACAAGGGAGCCTCGGCTCCCTTGTTGTTTATCTGTACCCGGCACCCTTGGTGTGGCCGGGGATCAGGCCCCTTCCAGCTGGGGCGCGCGCCGTCTTGGCTTGAACTGGGAACACATGACCCCCCCCAGGATCAGGCCGCCGCCGAGCAGGTGATAGCCGTGGATGGGCTCCCCCAGACTGGTGACCGCGATCATGGCGGTGAACAGCGGGATCAGGTTCATGAACACCGAGGTGCGCTCAGGTCCGAGGCTGGCCAGGCCGCGCATCCAGCAGTAGGCCGCCAGCAGGGAGGAGGCCAGCCCGGCGAACAGCACCATGCTCCAGCCTTCCCGCGGCACCGCCAGCGAGTCGGCGCTGAGGGCGACCGGGATGAGCAGCAGCACCGCCAGCAGGATCTGCACATAGAGGTTGAGCCAGGGGCCGAACGGCAGCTGCCAGCGGCGGATCAGCAGGCCATAGAGCGCATAGCTGGCCGCCCCCAGCAGCATCATGCCATCCCCCGGGTTGATGCCGTTATGCAGCAGCGCCAGGGGCTGACCCTGACTCAGCAGCCAGAACACCCCGAACAGGGAGACGCTCATGCCCCCCAGCGCCTGCTTGCCGGGCCGCTGGCCGAAGAAGCAGGCGCCGATCAGCAGGGTGAGCAGCGGCAGCAATGAGCCGATCACCCCCATGTTGGTGGCCGAGGTGCTGTGGGCGGCGTAGTAGGCCAGACACTGGTAGAGCACCATGCCGAGCAGGGAGAGCACCAGCAGCTTGCCGAGCCAGAGGCGGACCTCGGCGCGGCGGCGCCACAGCTGCGGCAGGCAGAAGGGGGAGAGCGCTAGGGCGGCGAGCACCCAGCGGTAGAACGAGATGGCGGCGGGATCGACGACACCGGCCGCGGCCTTGGAGACCACGGTGTTGGTGGCCCAGATCAGCACCGCCATCAGGGGGAACAGGAGGGGGGAGAAGATACGCATTAAAGACTCCTTAGCATCAGGCCATCAGTCTACTATTGTCTTTTTGTTGGCAAGTAACGTAAAACTGACAATCTATCCCGCAGAAAGGACAACCCATGCAGCCGCGTCCCCATCAGCGCCAGGATGCCGAACTGGCCGAGCCCAATCCGCTCTACCTGCGCTATCAGCAGATCCAGGCCGACAGCGCCTGCGCCTCCCACAGCCACCCCTGGGGTCAGCTCAGCATGATAAGCCTGGGGGTGATGGAGATAGTGCTGGACGAGCAGCGGCTGCTGGCCCCGGCGGATTACCTCATCTGGGTGCCGGCCGGGCTGGAGCACGCCTCCTACAACCAGCAGGCCCTCGACTACACCTCCATCTACGTCAACGACAGCCTGGCCGCCCGGCTACCCACGGAGCCCAGGCTGCTGGAGATGACGCCGCTGATCCGGGCCATGCTGGCGGATTTCTGCGATAGGCGGCTGGGGCACATGGAGGACGAGTGGGACAGGCGCCAGGCCGAGCTGCTGGTGGAGAAACTGAGCCGGACCCGCTGCCAGGAGAGCTACCTGCCGATGAGCCAGGACAAGCTGCTGGCCCCCATGCTGGCGGCCCTGCGCAGCGATCCCGCCGATCCCCGTACCCTGGCCCAGTGGGCCGAGCAGCTGCACAGCACCGAGCGCACCCTGGCCCGGCGCTGCGTGCGCGAGCTCGGCATGAACTTCGGTCAGTGGCGGGCCCGGCTGCGGCTGCTCAAGGCGCTGGCCTGGCTCAAGGGGGAGCTGCCCATTCAGGAGATTGGCTGGCGGCTCGGCTACGGCTCCACCTCGGCCTTCATCGCCATGTTCAACCGGGAGCTGGGCTGCTCCCCCCAGCGTTATCGTCAGCAGCTAGCCCAGCCAGGGGGCTGAGCCCTGGCTGGCGTCAGTCGGGATGAGATCGACGGATAAAGGGAGGGCGCCCTAAGGCGCCCTTGTCTGTTGAGATGAGCGACTGCCTGGCTAGAAGAAGCCGAGCGGGTTGATGTCGTGGCTCACCAGCAGGTTCTTGGTGTTCTGGTAGTGATCCAGCATCATCTTGTGGGTCTCGCGGCCGATCCCCGACTTCTTGTAACCGCCGAAGGCGGCGTGGGCCGGATAGGCGTGGTAGCAGTTGACCCAGACCCGACCGGCCTGGATGCCGCGGCCCATGCGCCAGGCCAGGTTGCTGTCCCGAGTCCACAGACCCGCCCCCAGCCCGTACTGGGTGTCGTTGGCGATGGCCAGCGCCTCCGCCTCGTCCTTGAAGGTGGTGACCCCGAGCGCCGGGCCGAAGATCTCCTCCTGGAACACCCGCATCTTGTTCTGACCGTGGAAGATGGTGGGCTGGATGTAGAAGCCCCCCTCCAGCCCGCTCACCCTGGCGGCGTTGCCGCCGATCAGCATCCTGGCCCCCTCGTTCCGGCCTATCGCCATGTAGCTCAGGATCTTGTCGTACTGCTCGCGGGAGACCTGGGCCCCCACCTGGGTCGCGGTGTCGAGCGGGTTGCCCTGCACTATGGCACGGGTGCGGGCCAGCACCCGCTCCATGAAATCGTCGTAGATCTTCTCGTGCACCAGGGCGCGGGAGGGGCAGGTGCACACCTCGCCCTGGTTGAAGAAGGTCATCAGCATGCCCTCCACCGCCTTGTCGATGTACTGGCTCTCGTGGCTCATCACATCGTCAAAATAGATGTTGGGAGACTTGCCGCCCAGCTCGACGGTGGAGGGGATCATCTTGTCGGCGGCGCAGCGCAGTATATGGGCACCGATCTCGGTCGAACCGGTGAAGGCGAGCTTCTGGATGCGATCGCTGGTGGCCAGCGCCTGGCCCGCCTCGGCACCGAAGCCGTTGACCACGTTGACCACGCCGGGGGGCAGTATGTCCTTGATGAGATCCATCAGCAGCATGATGGTGACCGGGGTCTGCTCGGCGGGCTTGAGCACGCTGCAGCAACCGGCCGCCAGCACAGGCGCCAGCTTCCAGGTCGCCATCAGCAGCGGGAAGTTCCAGGGGATGATCTGGCCGACCACCCCGATGGGCTCCTTGAAGTGGTAGCTGACGGTGTTCTGATCCAGCTCGGCGGCCGAGCCCTCCTGGGCGCGGATGCAGCCGGCGAAGTAGCGGAAGTGATCCACCACCAGCGGCAGATCGGCGGCCAGGGTCTCGCGCACCGCCTTGCCGTTCTCCCAGGTCTCGGCGACGGCGAGCCGCTCTATGTTCTGCTCGATGCGATCGGCGATGCGCAGCAGCAGGTTGCTGCGTTCGGTGACGCTGGTCTTGCTCCAGCTGGCAAAGGCCTTGTGGGCGGCATCCAGCGCCAGTTCGATGTCGGCGGCGTCGGAGCGGGCCACCTCGCAGAACACCTTGCCATCCACCGGCGAGATGTTCTCAAAGTAGCGGCCGGCGCGGGGGGCGACCCAGTCGCCACCGATGAAGTTGTCGTAACGGGACTTGAAGCTGACCAGGGCACCTGCCTGGCCGGGGGCGGTATAAATCATCTCGACGTCCTTATGTGTGTGGTCCTGATCGGTTGTGCCTGGGCACTCCGGCTGTCATGCCTGTTCCCTGACGCAGTCACCCATCAGCTATCGCAAGGGTCATGCCAGAGGGTCTGACCAGCAGGATAAAAGTTACAAAAACGTTATCAAGCGGGGTGTGGCGTCGTATCTTGATTAACCAGTGAGCCCGGTGGCGGCGTCCAGCCTGTGCCGTTTCTGGACAGTGACCGCGACACTGTGCCCTTTATGAACAGGAGGCGTGATGATCGAGTTACCCCAATTTGCCGGCCCCATCCAACGCTCCTGGCAGCGCTGCCTGCATCAGGGGCTCAGCCGCCAGCAGAGCACCGAGCTGGACTTGCTGCCCCAGGGGGAGCTGTCGGCCCGGCTGGAGGCGAGCCAGGGGCTCGTTGCCTGCTTCCAGCGTTTCGTGTTGCCACTGTTTGCCCAGCTGCTGGCCGGGCGACCCTGCCGGCTGCTGTTGTGTGACGCCGAGGGGGCCATCCTGGCCGCCAGCGGCGACGATGGCTTCGCCCGTCACGCCGAGCGCATCTTCTTGCGCAGCGGCGCCCGCTGGGGGGAGGCGAGCAAGGGCACCAACGCCATCGGCACCGCGCTGGCCGAACAGAGCGAGGTGCAGGTGCTGGGGGCCCAGCACTTCTTCGCCCAGCACAGCTTCCTCAGCTGCAGCGCCAGCCCGCTGCTCGGGCCGGACGGCAGTCTGCTCGGGGTGCTCGACATCTCCACCGATGCGGCGCACCACGACGGCGACATGCTGGGCACGGTGCGGCTGCTGGCCATGACGCTCGAGAACGCCTTGCTGGCCCGCCAGCCGGGCTGGCTGGTGGATCTGGAGCCCCAGAGCCTCTGGTCCGCCCGGCTGCTGCTGGGGGAGGCGGGGGAACTGCTCGGCGCGAACCGGGCCGGGCGACTCTGGCTCGGCCAGTACCCCTTCGATGGGCAACAACTGCTGCGCGAGCGCCGTGGCCTGCGGCTGGCGCCCGAACCCGCGCCCGTCGTGGCGCCTCGTCAGGACGCGGCATCGGTGCCGCTCAAGATGCTGGAGCGGGGCATCTCCCTGCTCGTCGAGGGGGAGACCGGCAGCGGCAAGGAACACCTGGTGCGCATCCTGCACCGCCAGTCGAGCCGACGGGACAAGGCGCTGCTGTGCGTCAACTGCGGCGCCCTGCCGGCGGAGCTGGTGGAGGCCGAGCTGTTTGGCTACGTGGGCGGGGCCTTCAGCGGCGCCCGCAGCCAGGGCAGTCAGGGCTATCTGCGCGCCGCCCACGGCGGCATCCTGATGCTGGACGAGATCGGCGAGCTGCCGCTGTCGGCCCAGACCCGCTTGCTGCGGGTGTTGCAGGAGCGCGCCGTCACCCCGGTTGGCAGCCACAGACCCGAGCCGGTGGACTTCTGGCTGGTCAGCGCCAGCCACCGGGATCTGGCCGCCATGGTGCAGGCCGGCACCTTTCGCGAGGATCTCTACTACCGCATCTGCGGCTGGCGCCAGTCACTTGCGCCGCTGCGGGCGCGACCGCTGGCCGAGCGCAGGGCCCTGATCCTGCACCTGCTGCGGGAGATGGATCCCGCGTTGCGGCTCGATGAGGCCGCCGAGCGCCAGCTGCTGGCCCACTCCCTGCCCGGCAACGTGCGTCAGCTCAAGCAGGTGCTGGAGGTGGCCTGCGTGCTGGCGGAGGGGCTGGGCAACATCCTGCCCTCGCACCTGCATCTGCCCGAGGAGCAGACGCTGTCGCGAGCCCAGTGTGTGGGGGAGGCCGTCACCCTGAGGGAGCAAAACCGGCTGCGGGTGCAGCAGACCCTGGCGGCGTGTGACGGCAACGTGAGCGAGGCGGCGCGCCGACTCGGCATCAGCCGCACCACCCTCTACCGGACGCTGCGAGCGGGCGGCTGAGGGCGCTATCGCTTCCTGCCCGCCTTGTGTACTATGGGGCGCAAGACGATTTCTCTTTATTTTTCCGTAGCATGGAGTGCTCTGTGGTAAAGATATCAAGACGTTGGCCCGCTCCCTCCCACCCCGAGCATGGATCTGATTCCGAACGGAACTCAAGCAGGGTTATCCCTGCGTCTGGGAGCGGCGGCCCCGCATGCCCCTAGGCATGTCAGCGGCCCGTTAGCCCATGGCGCCCGCGGCGGCGCGTGTAATAACCTTCGGATCCGGATCAGGTTGGAGCCGGATCGGAAGGTGTAGAGTAAGAGTCCTGTTTAGGCGTGATACATATGCTTCCTTCCTATTCTCGCGTGACCAACCTGTTGTTCTGGGTGTTGCTGGTATTGAGCCTGCTGGCGATCCTGCTGTTTGAATTCGGGCCGGATCGACGGCTGGAGATGGTGGCGAATGCCGAACTGTCCGTCACCGTGCATGATGATCGCCCGCTGGGGGGCCATTCGGTCACCTCCCTGCTCCCATCACGGGAGCAACCCGCTATCGACTGCCAGTTGCGCGCCGGCTACGAATTTCCCTTCTGTGAGCTGGCTCTGACCCTGGCCAAGCCCGAGCAGGGAATCGATCTCTCCCATTTCGACGGGGTGCGCATCAAGTTGCGGGTCGAGGGCGAGGGGGAGCAAGTATGGCGACTCTATCTGCGCAACTATCACCCCGCCTACTCCAAGCCCGGGGATGAGACCTCCCACAAGTTCAACGAGGTGATCTTCCGCCCCGACGATTACGGCCGTGTCCAGGACGTGCCGCTCAAGGTGTTTACCCCGGCCACCTGGTGGGTGCAGCAATACAAGATCCCGCTCTCCCAGCAGGGGCCGGATCTGCACCACGTCTTTGCCATCGAGATCGCCTCCGGTGTCGGCATGAAGCCCGGCCACTACCGGCTGGCGCTGGAGCAGATGGAGTTTTATGGCCGCTGGGGGCGGGCTGGCTCCTTCTATCGTCCCCTGTTGCTGAGCTGGCTGGCCTACGGGCTCACGCTGTTTCTGGTGCAGCATCTGCTGATGCGGGACCGGCTGCGCAAGGCCAGGGCGGCGCGGCGGGCGGCCGAGGCGCTTAGCCAGAGCCTGAGCGAGCAGAGTCGGCGCACCGAGGAGGAGGCCCGTTACGATCCCCTGACCGGGGCCCTCAACCGGTTCGGCGGCGAGAAGCTGCTCAGCGAGCTCGGCGAGATACCGCTCTCCTTTATCTATATCGACATCGATCACTTCAAGCGGGTCAACGACAACCATGGCCACCCCATGGGGGACGAGGTGCTCAAGCACATGGTGAGCGAGGTGCTGCGCCACTGCGATAGCCTCTGCCGCCTGGTGCGCTGGGGGGGAGAGGAGTTCGTGCTGGTCTGCCTGCACCATGAGCAGGCCAAGGCGCTGGCGCTGGCCGAGCGGCTGCGGGCCGCGCTGGTCGGCTATCCGCACTGGCCAAGGGGCCTGAAGATCACCGCCTCCTTCGGGGTGGCGGAGCGGCGCGGCGATCCGCTGGAAAGTGTGCTCAAGCGGGCCGACGAGGCGCTCTATCGGGCCAAGAAGCAGGGGCGCAACCGGGTCGAGGTGGGGTAAGGGCGCGCGGTGGTGCCCTCAAATGCACTGGCCGTGCTGGCCTCTGCGGGCAAAAGCCCGCTATGCTGCGCCGCAATGAAGGCGCTCGCCGCCCGGCTCATCTGACGAGGAACATCCCCATGCCGCAACACCTTGGCGCCCTGACCCTGCTGGTGGCCGACTACGACCAGGCCATCGCCTTCTTCACCCAGGGGCTCGGCTTCGCCCTGCTGGAAGACAGCCCGCTCGACGAGCCGGGCAAGCCCGGCAAGCGCTGGGTGCGGGTCGCCCCCAGGGGCGCCTCCGGCTCGGCGCTGTTGCTGGCGCGAGCCGCCAATCCCGAGCAAGAGGCCGCCATCGGCCGGCAGGGCGGTGGCCGGGTCTTCCTGTTCCTCGAGACCGACGATTTTTGGGGCGATTACCATCGGATGCAGGCCTATGGCGTGCACTTTTGTGAACAGCCCCGGGTCGAGGCCTATGGCACCGTGGTGGTGTTCGAGGACCTCAGTGGCAACCGCTGGGACCTGCTGCAACGCGTCGCTGCCAACTGAAACTGAAAACGTTTATCATCCTGCCTGTCATAAAGTCATAAAAGTGTCACAGAAAGTTCTAATAATTGGCGCACCCATCTTCACAGAGGAGAGAGAAGGGATATGGCTAAGCGAATTCTGGTGGTCGAGGACGAGGCACCAATCCGCGAAATGCTCTGCTTCGTGCTCGAGCAAAAAGGATATGAGACGATTGAAGCGGAAGACTATGCCGATGGCTTGGCGAAGGTGCGTGAGCCCTACCCGGAACTTATCGTGCTGGACTGGATGATGCCCGGTGGCAGTGGCATCCAGTTTATCAAGCAACTCAAACAGGATGAGGTGACCCGCCAGATCCCGGTGGTGATGCTGACCGCCCGTGGCGAGGAGGAGGACAAGGTGCGCGGTCTGGAGGCGGGAGCCGACGACTACATCACCAAGCCGTTCTCCCCCAAGGAGCTGACCGCGCGGCTGCATGCCGTGATGCGTCGGGTCTCCCCCACCTCGGTGGACGAGGTGATCGAGGTGCAGGGGCTCAAGCTGGATCCGGTTTCCCATCGCGTCAGCGCCGAAGACAAGGCGCTCGACATGGGGCCGACCGAGTTCAAGCTGCTGCACTTCTTCATGACGCACCCGGAGCGGGTCTACAGCCGCGAGCAACTGCTCAACAACGTCTGGGGTACTAATGTGTATGTGGAGGACAGAACCGTGGATGTGCACATCCGTCGCCTGCGCAAGGCGATCGAAGAGACGGGGCACGACAGATTGATCCAGACGGTGCGTGGAGCCGGATATCGCTTCTCAACCCGTCTCTAGGGGCTAACATGTTGCAACCTTACGCCTGGCGGCGACAGTTGTGGCGAATGGCGTTCTTCTACGCCCCCTTCGTCTTGGTAGGTTGGTTGACGAATTACCTCACCCTCTGCCTGCTGCTAGCCACCCTGCTGCACCTCGGCTGGCACTACCGCTTCCAGAAGCGGCTGTCGGACTGGCTGTGGCACGATCGCAGCCTGGTGCCCCCCAACGGCAGCGGCAGCTGGGAATACATCTTCAACGGCATCTACAAGCTGCAGCAGCGCCACCGGGCCCGGCGCCGCGAGCTGGCGGGTCTGATCCGCCGCTTTCGGGAGGGGGCCGAGGCGCTGCCCGATGCGGCCGTGGTGTTTCGCACCGATGGCAGCATCCTCTGGTGCAACCGGCTGGCGGAGCAACTGCTCGGCTTTCGCTGGCCTGAGGATGCCGGTCAGCACATCGGCAACCTGATCCGCAATCCCGCCTTCGTCGCCTACCTCGGCAAGGGGCAGTATGACGAACCCTTCGAGATGAACTCCCCGATCAACGAGGAGAAATCGCTCGAGTTTCGCATCATGCCCTACGCCGAGGATCAGGCCATGCTGGTGGTGCGTGACGTGACCCGGCTGCGCAGTCTGGAGAAGACCCGCAAGCACTTCGTCTCCAACGTCTCCCACGAGCTGCGCACCCCGCTCACCGTGCTCAAGGGTTATCTGGAGATGACCGAGGAGCCGCCCCCCCCCGCCATGTGGGCCAAGGCGCACAGGGTGATGATGGAGCAGACCATCCGCATGGACAATCTGGTCAATCAGCTGCTCACCCTGTCGCGGATCGAGGCGGCCCCGACCGTGGATCTGTCCCATCTGGTGGACATGCCCGCCATGCTGGGGTTGCTGGAGCAGGAGGCGCGGGCGCTCTCCGGGGAGCATGCGCACCAGATAGAGTTCAGGGTGCAGCCCGGCCTGCTGGTGCGAGGGGACAGGGATCAGCTGCGCAGCGCCGTCTCCAACCTGGTCTACAACGCCATTCACTACACCCCGGCGGGTCGCAAGATCAGCGTGGAGTGGCGCAAGCAGGGGGCCATGGCGCTGTTCGCGGTGCAGGACGAGGGGGAGGGGATACCGCCTGAGCATCTGGCGCGCCTCACCGAGCGCTTCTACCGGGTCGACAAGGCGCGCTCCCGCCATACCGGCGGCTCCGGGCTCGGCCTCGCCATCGTCAAGCACGCGCTGAGCCATCACGACGCCCAGCTCGAGATAGAGAGCCAGGTCGGTGTCGGTAGCCGCTTCAGCTTCCTCATCCCGGCGAGGATGGTGGTGAAATAGCCTCGGCAGCAATGCGTTAGTGTCATCAAGGGGGCCTCTGCGAGGCCCCCTTCTCATCTGCCAGCATCTGCCGCCATGTCATCAAAGTGTCACATTAAATCCATAAATTTGTCATTGCCAGGTCAGATACTGGCGCCGTCTTAAGAACAGACCTTCTGTCATTTTGGAGAGAGAGGGTAGGGAATGAAACTCAACAATCTGACTGATGCAGTCGGGTTGACCACCGCAAGACAGTGTTAATCGGCGCCATGTATTGGCAATAGCCTTCTGTAATTTTGGAGAGATTGGATGAAACTCAACAAACTGGCCGGTGTGATCGGATTCACCGCAGCAACCCTGTTTTCTGTCAGCACTCTGGCTGCCGGTGTGGATAAAGACCTGCCGGAATACGCCCCGACCAGCGGCATCTCGGGCAACCTGTCCTCTGTCGGCTCAGACACCCTGGCCAACATGATGACCCTGTGGGCCGAAGAATTTAAGCGCATGTACCCCAACGTCAACGTGCAGATCCAGGCCGCCGGTTCTTCTACCGCGCCGACCGCACTGACCGAGGGCGTCGCCCAGTTTGGCCCCATGAGCCGCGCCATGAAGGCCGGTGAAGAAGAGGCATTCGAGAAGCGTTACGGCTACAAGCCGACCGCCATCCGCGTCGCGGTCGATGCCCTGGCCGTGTTCGTCAACAAGGACAACCCCATCAAGGGGCTGACCATGCCGCAGATCGACGCCATCTTCTCCAGCACCCTCAAGTGCGGCGAAGCCAAGGCCGCCACCAAGTGGTCCGATCTGGGTCTGGATGGCAGCTGGTCCAGCAAGGATCTGCAGCTGTTCGGTCGCAACTCGGTATCCGGTACCTACGGTTACTTCAAGGAGCACGCCCTGTGTAACGGCGACTTCAAGAGCGGCGTGAACGAGCAGCCGGGCTCCGCCTCCGTGGTGCAGTCCGTCTCCTCCTCCCTGAACGGCATCGGCTACTCCGGCATCGGTTATGTCACCTCAGGCGTGCGCGCCGTGCCGCTCTCCAAGGATGGCAAGACCTTCATCGAGGCGACCTCTGACAACGCCATCACCGGCAAGTATCCGCTCTCGCGCTTCCTGTACGTTTACGTGAACAAGCATCCGAACAAGCCGCTCTCCCCGATGGAGCAAGAGTTTGTGAAGATGATCCTCTCCAAGGCCGGTCAGACCATAGTGGCCAAGGACGGTTACGTGCCTGTCCCCGCCAAGGTGGTCCAGGCCGACCTGAAGAAGCTGGGCCTGATGTAAGCCAGCGCCTCGCCAGTACAGAACAACGAGCCCCATGCGGGCTCGTTTTTATTGGCGCCATGGGATCTTTTTGGTCGCATGTCATGGCTGGCGGCTTGCACCGGACGGCGGCATTCCCGAAAATAGGGCAACTTCAAGGTAAAGGATCCCTTCATGCGCGCCTCTTCTCTGTCCAAAATCGGCCTGGTGGCTCTGTGCGGTTCGCTGCTGGCCGGCTGTGCCCAGTCGCCGACCGGCCGCAGCCAGATGCTGCTCTTCTCCCCCCAGCAGATGAACCAGCTGGGGGCCGACTCCTTCGATCAGATGAAGAAGCAGGAGAAGGTGAGCAAGGATGCCAGGCTCAACGCTTATGTCTCCTGCGTGGCCAAGGCGATCACCGCCCAGGTGCCGGCCAGCTACGGCATCACCAGCTGGGAAGTGGTGGTGTTCGACTCCAAGGAGGTGAACGCCTTCGCCCTGCCTGGCGGCAAGATCGGGGTCTACAGCGGCCTGCTCAAGGTCGCCAAGAATCAGGATCAGCTCGCCACCGTCATAGGTCACGAGCTGACCCATGTGCTGGCCCAGCACTCCAACGAGCGTCTCTCCCGGGATCAGTTGACCGGCATCGGGCTGGCGGTGGCCGATGTGGCCCTGGGCAGCAGCCAGGGCGGCGGTGCCACCATGGCGGCGCTCGGACTCGGGGTCCAGGTGGGGATCACCCTGCCCTATGGCCGTGAGCAGGAGAGCGAGGCCGATCGGCTTGGGCTGGATCTGATGGCCCGTGCCGGCTTCGACCCGGCCCAGGCCATTCCCCTGTGGCAGAACATGAGTGCCGCCTCCGGTGGCAAGGCGCCGCCCCAGCTGCTCTCCACCCACCCCAGTGATCAGAACCGCATCGCCGAGCTGCAGGCCCAGCTGGCCGAGGCGCAGCCCCTGTATCAACAGGCCCGTGCCGCAGGTCTGACTCCTCAGTGCAAGGCATAAGTCTGCGCATGGCCCGCCCCGCTGACGCCGCCGCCATGACGGTGATGCAGCGGGCCAGCTGGCTGGCGGCCTATGGCAAGGTGCTCGGGGAGGCGCCGCTGACCCGGCTGGCGGTCACCGCGCACCTGCGGGTGTGGCGCCACCGGCTCGCCGAGCCCGGCCCCCATCCCATGCTGCTCTGCCTGGGGGAGCTGGTCATCGGCCTGCTCTATTGGCAGCCGGCGCGGGAGGGGGCGCTGATGACGGCCCGCATCCTGGCGTTTTACCTGCATCCCGACCATTGGTGCCAGGGCCACGGCAAACGGCTGTGGCAGGCGGTGGCGGTGCAGATGCGCCGGGAAGGCTGCGAATGCGTCAGGTTGTGGCTGCTCGATGGCAACGACATCGGGGAGCGCTTCTACCAGCGCCGCGGCTTCATCTTCGATGGTCAGGAGCGCACCCTGCAGAGCTTCGGGCAACCCTGCCTGCAGCGACAAATGTTCCGTTTGCTTTGAGCTGGCTCCCGTTTTTCGCCTCCGGTCACTTTATTTTTTTTGCGAATTAATACAATGTGCCCCTTCTGGACAGACTGAGGTGACCCGGTTCACCGGCAAGGGAGTGTGGGCATGTATTACGGCTTTGATATTGGCGGCACCAAGATAGCCTTCGCGGTCTATGACGGCGGCTTGAATCTCTGTCACGAGGAGCGCATGAGCACCCCGGGTGACGACTATCAGGGATTGCAGCAACTCATTCTCGCCAGGACCCTGGAGGCCGACGCCCGGTTTGGCACCAGAGGGGCGGTCGGCATCGGTTTTCCCGGCATCCTCAATCGCCACGATCGGAGCATAGTGGCCGCGAACCTGCCCGCCATCCATGGCCGTCATCTGGGGGCGGATCTGGCGACCCTGCTGGGTCGTACCGTCAGTGTCGACAACGACGCCAACTGCTTCCTCTGGTCCGAAGTGCAGCAAGGGGCTGCCGCCGAGGCGGAGAGCGCCCTGGGGGTGACCATTGGCACCGGCATCGGCGGCGCCGTCTATCTGGCGGGCAGGCTCATCCAGGGGCGCAACTGGCTGGCGGGGGAGATAGGCCATTACCCGCTGCCGGCCACCATCCTGATGAAGTATCCCGAGCTGCCTCGTCCCCGCTGCGGCTGCGGCCGCCTGGTCTGTTTCGAAACCTATGCCTCCGGCACCGGCCTGGAGCGGCTCTATCATCATTTCCACAGCGAGCGGGCCAGCGGCCACCAGATCGTCGCCCGCGCCGATGCCCGCGAGCCCAGCGCTCTGGCGGCCATCGACTGCTGGCTGGAGATCATGGCCGCCGGGCTCGCCACCGCCATCTCGGTGATCGACCCCGAGGTGGTGGTGCTGGGGGGCGGCCTCAGCGGCCTGCCCGCCCTCTATGAACAGTTGCCGCAGCGCCTGCCCGGCCATCTGCTGCCCGGCGTCGCCCTGCCGGCGATCCGCCAGGCCCGTTTCGGCGGTGCCGGCGGGGTACGCGGTGCGGCCCTGCTTAATTTATGAGATCAGACACAGGGTCTGATCTCCCCGGAATAAGGAGTCATCATGACCCGTCTTGAAATCTGTATCGACAACCTGGAATCCCTGTTTACCGCCCAGCAGGCTGGCGCGGATCGCATCGAGCTCTGCTCTGCGCTGGGACTGGGTGGTCTCACCCCCTCCTTTGGCTTCATGCAACAGGTGGCGCGCCACGCGACCATCCCGGTGTACGCCATGATCCGCCCCCGCGCCGGGGATTTCTGTTTCAGTGCCGCCGAATTCGAGCTCATGTTGCTGGATGTGGCCGCCGCCCGTGCCGCCGGCTTGCAGGGTGTGGTGGTGGGTCTGCTGGACGAGGCCGGCCGGGTGCCCGCCGCCTTGCTCCAGCAACTGGTTGACGCCGCCGGCCCCCTCGGCGTCACCTTCCATCGCGCCATCGATCTCAGCTCCAACTGGCGCGCCGATCTGGAGACCATAGTCGCGGCCGGCTGTGAGCGGATCCTGAGTTCTGGCCATGCACCGACCGCCCTGGCGGGTCTGGAGACCCTGCAGGCCATGCAGCAGACGCTGGCGGGCCGCGCCAGCCTGATGCCGGGGGCCGGGGTCAATGCGGACAACGTGCGCACCATCCTCGAGTTCACCGGGGTGAGCGAGGTGCATATGTCCGGCATGGGCTGGCGCGGCGGCATGGTACCCCACGGCGTCAACATGGGGACCTCGGACGACGGCCGGGTCAATATCACCGACGGCGCCAAGGTGGCGGCGGTGCGGGCGCTGCTGGACGCCTGACGAGAGTGGTTAGCTCTTGAGGAGATCGCCGCCAATGGGCGGCGTTCGCCTCCGGCTGGTGTGAACTCTCTCCCACCGGCGGGTAAATCAGGGCCGGCGCCGGCAGCACCCCGGGAAAAAGTCTGATATCATCCCGTCTCTTTTACATGCCTCATTACTTGGATCTGGAGCTACATCTCAATGTCCCAATACGACTCTATCGAACAGAAGGCCAGCTATGGCATCGGCCGCAACATGGGTGATCAACTGGCGCAGCAAGCGTTCGCCGGTCTGGATATCCCGGCCCTGCAACAAGGTCTGGCAGATGCCCTGAATGGTCTGGAGTTCGCGGTCAGCCGTGACGATATCAACGATGCCTTCCAGGTCATCACCGCCCGCATGCAGGAACAGCAGGAAGCCGTTGCCAAGGCCGCTGCCGGTGAAGGCGAAGCCTTCCTGGCCGACAACGCCAAGCGCGCCGACGTCAAGGTGACCGACTCCGGTCTGCAATACGAAGTCATGGTGGAAGGCGATGGCGCCGTGCCGGTGGCCGGTCAGTCCGTGCGCGTGCACTACCACGGTACCTTCACCCACGGTGGCGTGTTCGACAGCTCAGTCGCCCGTGGCGAGCCGGCCGAATTCCCGGTGACCGGCGTCATCGCCGGTTGGGTGGAAGCACTGCAGATGATGCCGGTAGGCTCCAAGTGGAAGCTCTACATCCCGCACGATCTGGCCTACGGTGCCCGTGGTGCCGGCTCCATCCCGCCGTACTCCGCGCTGGTATTCGAAGTGGAGCTGCTGGACATCCTGTGATCCGGCTGGCTTGATGCAAACGGCGACCCTTGGGTCGCCGTTTGTTTTTGGGGCCTCGGGGTCGGGCAATGGGCAGATGCCCGAGTTATAGTCAGGGCTTCTCCCAGGAGAGCGACCATGGCAGCCATCATCGAGGTCATCGACCTCATCAAGCACTTTCCCGGCGTCAAGGCGGTGGACGGGCTCAGCTTCGCCATTCCCGCCGGCAGTTGTTTCGGCCTGCTCGGCCCGAACGGGGCAGGCAAGACCACCACCATAGAGCTGCTGGAGGGGATCCTCACCCCGGACAGCGGCCAGATCCTGTTTCATGGTGCCCCTCGCGCTCCCGATTATCGCTCCCGCATCGGCATCCAGTTTCAGCACACGGCGCTGCAGGATTTTCTGACGGTGCGCGATACCCTGCGCCTGTTTGCCAGCCTCTATCCCAATCCCTTGCCCCAGGCGCAGCTCATCGATCTGTGTGCCCTTGGCGAGTTCATCGACCGGGACAGCCGCAAGCTCTCCGGCGGCCAGCGTCAGCGCCTGCTGCTGGCGCTGGCCCTGCTCGGCGACCCCGAGCTGCTGTTTCTGGACGAGCCCACTACCGGGCTGGATCCCCAGGCCCGCCACCACTTCTGGCAGCGTATCGAGGCGATCAAGGCCCAGGGCAAGACGGTGGTGCTCACCACCCACTACATGGACGAGGCGCAGCAGCTGTGCGACCGCATCGCCATCGTCGACCACGGTCGCCTGCTCAGCCTGGATACGCCGGCGGCCCTGCTGGCCCGTCACTTCGACGGCGTGCTGGTGCGGCTGATGGATCACCCGGCCCTCGCCACCCTGGGCCACCCGCTGCAGCGCCATGGCGATCAGGTGGAGCTGAGCTGTCCCGACGTGGCGGCCCTGTTGCCGCGGCTGCTCAGCCTGGGGGTGCCGCTGACCGGCATGCAGGTACGCTCCCCCAATCTGGAGGATCTCTTCCTCTACCTGACCGGCCACAGCCTGAGGAGTGGCTCATGAGCGGCTCGATGAAGCGTATCGGCGCACTCTTCCATGCCCACAACCTCGAGGATCTCTTCCCGCAGCGGGTCGGCCATAGCCTGAGGAGCGGCGCATGAGCGGATCGATGAAGCGCATAGGTGCACTCTTCCATGCCCGCAACCTCGAGTTTGTGCGGGACAGGGCGGCGCTGATCTGGAACCTGGTCTTCCCCCTGCTGCTGGTGATCGGCTTCTCCCTCATCTTCTCCGGCCCCCCAAAGCCGCTGGTGCAGATCGGGGTGCTGGGGGCGCTGCCCGCCGCCTACCAGCCCCTCGGTGCCATACCGCTGCTCAAGCTGATCCCCTATGAGGATGAGGGGAGGGGACGGCTCAAGGTGCGTCACCATCAGCTGGATCTGCTGCTCTCACCGGCGCAGGGTCGCTATTGGGTCAACCCGGATGCGCCCCAGGGGGCCATGGCGGAGTACCTGCTGCGCCAAGCTGTGTTCATGCCGCTGCAGAAGGAGACCCTGAGCGGCCAGGCCATCCGCTATGGCGACTGGCTGCTGCCCGGGGTGATCGGCATGAACCTGATGTTCTCCGGTCTGTTCGGGGTCGGCTTTGTCATAGTGCGCTATCGCAAGAACGGAGTGCTCAAGCGATTGCGAGCGACCCCGCTGTCGGCGGCCGAGTTCCTCTGTGCCCAGCTGTTGTCGCGGGTCCTGATCACCCTGGTGGTGAGTCTGCTGGTGTTTCTGGTGGCGTACTGGCTGCTTGAGGTCCCGCTGCTCGGTTCGGGCTGGTTGCTGCTGCTGATCGCTCTGGCAGGTGGCGCCGCCATGGCCTCGCTCGGGCTGCTCATCGCCGCCCGCATCCAGAACGAAGAGCTGGCGAGCGGTTTGCTCAATCTCATCAGTCTGCCCATGATGTTCTTATCCGGCGTCTGGTTTTCGCTGGAAGGCTCTCCCCCCTGGTTGCAAGCGGTGGCGGCGCGTTTGCCGCTCAGTCAGATCATCGATGCGGCCCGCGCCGTGATGCTGGAGGGAGCCGGTTGGCAGGAGGTGGCTGGGCCATTGGCCCAGGTCGTCCTGTTCGCCCTGGTGTGTGTCACGCTGGGGGCCGCGTTATTCAAATGGAGTGCAAAATGAAGTCAATGTGGTGGTTGCTACTGCTGGTTGCCACGCTGCCGGTGAGCGCCGGTACCCTGCGTTGCAAGAGTACCCTGCTGACCGAGGGGGATACCACGGCCGAGCTGCTGATCCGCTGCGGTCAGCCGATGCTCAAGGAGGACCTAACCCGTTACGAGGAGAACGGCTTTGGCGCCAGGATGACGGTCAAGTATGCCGAGCGCTGGACATACAACTTCGGCAAGAGCGAGTTCATGCAGTTTGTCACCGTCGAGAACGGCGTCATCACCGAGATCGAAGACGGCCCGCGCGGCGGCTGATCCCCTGGCCGTCCGGCTGCATTATCACAGAGCCAGTGCGGGCAGGGGGCCTGCCGAGTCAATGGCAGCTCCGCCAATGGCGTCCCCTAGCGCCGGAAAGCCACAGGGCCATCGCGCTCTTCACCGCCACTCCCATTCCTGCCTTTCAGGGTCACGGCTCCCTGTGTTGGAGCCTGCTGACAGAAATTTGAGCTTAATGAATCTGTTATGAGGCCACTTCGTTGCCCCACCACGGTGCAGTCGCATTTTGTCGAAAAAATAATCCTCATGGAATGAATGGCCTATGACAGCAGGCTATTTGGTCGATAAGGGTCTATTTTCTATTCAAATGGTGCACCGCGAGCGGTTTAAACATTTTGTGCTGTTGCACCAGAAGTGGGCCAGGTTGCACCGATTGACAGGTTTTTAACCGGCTGGATAAGCTGCAAAAAGCAGAGAAAACCAAGGCATCTGATGAGGTTTGGGGTGCCAACTTTGAATCAAACCACAGGGAAGAGTGACATGAAGCAGATACACAAGGCAGGTATGGTGATAGTGCTGTCGCTGACGGCGGCCAATGTCTGGGCGGATGGGACCCTGGATGCAGTCAAGAAGAAGGGGTTCGTGCAGTGCGGGGTCGGCGATGGTCTGCCCGGATTCTCCAACCCGGATGCCAAGGGCACCTGGACTGGGCTGGACGTGGACGTCTGCCGCGCCGTCGCCGCCGCCGTGCTGGGGGATGCCGGCAAGGTCAAGTATGTCTCCCTCACCGCCAAGGAGCGTTTCACCGCCCTGCAATCCGGTGAGGTCGACCTGCTTTCCCGCAACACCACCTGGACCCTGACTCGTGACGGTTCGCTGGGCCTGACCTTCGCCGGCGTGAACTACTACGACGGCCAGGGCTTCCTGGTCAACAAGTCCCTCGGGGTCAAGAGTGCCAAGGAGCTGGACGGCGCCGCTGTCTGTATCCAGTCCGGTACCACCACCGAGCTCAATCTGGCGGACTACTTCCGCGCCAACGGTGGCATGAAATATACCCCTGTGGTGTTCGATACCTCGGATCAGACCGTCAAGGGATTTGAGGCGGGGCGCTGCGACGTGCTGACCTCGGATCAGTCCCAGCTCTATTCCCTCAGGATCAAGCTGTCCAAGCCGGGAGAGGCTGTGGTGCTGCCTGAGGTGATCTCCAAGGAGCCGCTGGGCCCGGCGGTGCGGCAAGGGGATGAGCAGTGGTTCAAGGTGGTGCGCTGGAGCCTCTACGCCATGCTCAATGCCGAGGAGGCGGGGGTCACCAGTGCCAACGTAGATGAGATGCTGAAATCCACCAATCCGGACATCCGCCGCCTGCTGGGGCTGGAAGAGCCCAAGGGCGCCGTGCTGGGGCTGGATGACAAGTGGGCCTACAACATCGTCAAGCAGGTCGGCAACTACGGCGAGTCGTTCGATCGCAACGTGGGGGCGGGGTCTCCGCTCAAGATCGATCGTGGCATCAACGCGCTGTGGAACAAGGGGGGCCTGATGTATGCCCCGCCCATCCGCTGAGTCGATGAACTGCCGGGGGGCCTAGCCCCCCATTTCCCTCTTGCCTTGGCCTTGCCGGAGTCATCCCTATGGCGTTATATGCACCGAACCAGAGGAAAGAACAGGGCCGCTGGTGGTATGACGCGAAGGTACGGGCTCTGATCTTCCAGTGCCTGGCCGTTGCGGCCGTGATCGCGTTTCTGTTCTACATCATCAACAATGCCCTGACCAATCTGGCCACCCGTGGCATCACCACCGGCTTCGACTTTCTGGGCAACACCGCCGGTTTCGGCATCTTGCAGAGCCTGATCCCCTACGACGAGACCTATACCTTCGGTCGCACCTTCGTGGTCGGCCTGCTCAATACCCTGCTGGTGTCGGTGCTCGGCATTCTGTTTGCCACCCTGCTCGGCTTCGTGCTCGGGGTGGCCCGGCTGTCGAGCAACTGGCTGGTGGCCAAGATTGCCACCGTCTACATCGAGACCTTTCGCAACATTCCACTGCTGCTGCAGATCTTCTTCTGGTACTTCTCGGTGCTGCGCACCTTGCCCTCGCCGCGCCAGAGCGTAGAGCTGGGAGAACTCGCCTTCCTCAATGTGCGCGGCCTCTATATCCCCAAGCCCCTGTTCGAGGATGGCTTCGGTTATGTGCTGTGGGCGCTGCTGCTGGCGCTGTTGGTGAGCTGGGGCCTGCGTCGCTGGGCCCATCGCCGCCAGGAGCTGACTGGCAGGAGCTTCCCGGTCTGGCTCTGCTCCATAGGCCTGCTCATCCTGCTGCCCCTGCTTACCTTCCTGCTGGTGGGGAGCCCGCTCTCCTGGAGCATCCCGACCCTGCAGGGCTTCAACTTCAGGGGCGGGCTGACGGTGCTGCCCGAGCTGGCCGCCCTGCTGCTGGCGCTGACCATCTACACGGCGGCCTTCATCGCCGAGATAGTGCGCTCCGGCATCCAGGCCATCAGCAAGGGGCAGACGGAGGCCGCCTCCGCGCTGGGGCTGTCACCCACCAAGACCCTGCGGCTGGTGGTCATCCCGCAGGCGATGCGGGTCATCATACCCCCGCTCACCAGCCAGTATCTGAATCTCACCAAGAACTCTTCGCTGGCCACCGCCATCGGCTATCCGGATCTGGTCTCGGTGTTCATGGGGACCACCCTCAACCAGACCGGGCAGGCGATCGAGGTGATCGCCATGACCATGGGGGTCTATCTGCTCATCAGTATCACCACCTCGGTGCTGATGAACATCTACAACCGCAAGATGACGCTGGTGGAGCGCTAGGGAGGCAATATGTTTGTGAATGAGTTGCAAGAAGCGCTGCCGCCGCCCAGCAATCGTCGAGGGATCCTCGCCTGGATCAGGCAAAACCTGTTCCCCAACTGGTGGAACGGCCTGCTGACCCTGGGGCTGGCGTACCTGCTGTTGCCGGCTATCTGGTCCGCGCTGGATTGGGCCCTGTTCTCGGCCAGCTGGCTGGGGAGCAGCCGTGCCGATTGCGTGCAGGGAGGGGCCTGCTGGATCTTCATCGAGAGCCGGCTGGGGCAATACCTCTACGGCTTCTACCCGGTGGATCAGTACTGGCGCATCAACCTGGTGTTTGCCGGGCTGGCCGGGCTGCTGGCGTTGCTGATCTGGCCAAGGACACCCCGCAAGGGCTGGCTGGCGATCTTTACCCTGCTGGTGTTCCCGGTCATCGCCTTCCTGCTGATCCACGGCGGGGTTGGCCTCGAGGTGGTGGAGACCAACCGCTGGGGCGGGCTGATGCTGACCCTGGTGCTGGCGGTGGTGGGGATAGCGGTGGCGCTGCCGTTCGGGATCCTGCTGGCATTGGGGCGCCGCTCCCACATGCCGGTCATCTCCAGCCTGTCCACCGTCTATATCGAGTTCTGGCGGGCGGTGCCCCTGATCACTGTGCTGTTTATGGCCTCCGTCATGCTGCCACTGTTCATGACCACCGAGGTGGAGCTCGACAAGCTGTTGCGGGCCCTCATCGGCATCATATTGTTCCAGTCGGCCTATGTGGCCGAGGTGGTGCGCGGCGGCCTGCAGGCGATCCCCAAGGGGCAGTATGAGGCGGGGGATGCCCTTGGGCTCTCCTACTGGAAGGTGATGGGGCTCATCATCATGCCGCAGGCCCTCAAGATCACCATCCCCTCCCTGGTGAACACCTTCATCTCCCTGTTCAAGGACACCAGCCTGGTGCTGATCATCGGCCTGTTCGATCTGCTCGCCATCTCCAAGGTGGCGCTGGCGGATCCGGCCTGGCTGGGGTTCTCCACCGAGGCTTATGTGTTCATCGCCATGATTTTCTGGATGTTTTGTTTTGGTATGTCCCGCTACTCCATCTATCTGGAGAACAAGCTCAACACGGGTCACAAGCGTTAGGAGTGATTGCAAGATGACAACAGAGATGATGGCCGCGCTCAAGGCCGCCTATCACAAACGGCATGGCGACTGTCATATGCAGCGCAATATCGCCCGACAGGGGTGGAATGGGGAAAAACGGATAATGGGAGCACAGAACCAGTGCTCACAAGCTTCGGGAGTAGCTTCAACATGACAACGGACACCGTGGTTTCACTCAAAGACGTCAACAAATGGTATGGCGAGTTTCATGTGCTGCGAAACATCAACCTGCAGGTGGGCAAGGGGGAGAAGATCGTCATCTGCGGGCCATCCGGCTCGGGCAAGTCCACCATGATCCGCTGCATCAACCGGCTGGAGGAGCACCAGAGCGGCGACATCCTGGTCAGGGGCACAGTGCTCACCTCGGATCTCAAGCACATAGAGACGGTGCGCAAGGAGGTGGGGATGGTGTTCCAGCACTTCAACCTGTTTCCCCATCTGACCGTGCTGGAAAACTGCTGTCTGGCCCCCATCTGGGTCAAGCAGCTGCCCCGCAAGGAGGCCGAGGAGATCGCCATGACCTTCCTGCGCCGGGTCAGGATCCCGGAGCAGGCGCTCAAGTATCCGGGTCAGCTCTCCGGCGGGCAGCAGCAGCGGGTGGCCATCGCCCGCAGCCTCTGCATGAATCCGCAGGTCATGTTGTTTGACGAGCCGACCTCGGCGCTGGATCCCGAGATGGTGCGCGAGGTGCTGGATGTCATGGTGGAGCTGGCCCATGAGGGGATGACCATGCTCTGCGTGACCCACGAGATGGGGTTTGCCAAGCAGGTCGCGGATAGGGTGATCTTCATGGACAGAGGCCAGATCATCGAGGAGAACGTGCCGGATCAGTTCTTCGACCATCCCCAGTCGGAGCGCACCAAGCTGTTCCTGTCCCAGATCCTGCAGCATTGAGCGCCGACGGCAGGGCGCGATAAAAACGCCCGCACGATCGGTGATCGGCGGGCAAAGACGTACATGGAAGCAGACTACCAACGGAAAGGAGTATGTCAGCCCGGCAACAGGGCGGTGGTGCGCAGATCGCGCACCGCCAGGTTGATCTGCCGGGCCAGGCGCAGCGCCTGATGGCAGCTCAGGGATGTCAGATCGATGATCCCGCCCTGAAACTCGAAGCGCCCCAGCGCCTCTATCATGAAGCTACCGTGATGGAAGCTCTTGATATAACGAGCAATCTGGCGTGGAGACAACTGCTTGAACACCTTCATGGCAAAACACCCTGTTGCTTGGACAGGGCACACTATGCCGCGCTCCCGTGACACTGATGTGACATTTTATAAAGGGTTGTATGAATCCTTCTTTCGGCGTTATCGCGCCCTGCGGGGCGGCGCGCCGGGCCGTGAAAAAAGGGTGCCTCGGCAGGCCGCTGCCCCGATATACTGCGGGTCATCGATGAGTTCAATGAAGGTGTCGCGAGTGGAGTGGGTGGACGTAGTGGATGCGCAGGATAGGGTGATCGGGGTCGCCGAGCGGGCCAAGGTGCGGCGGGAGAATCTGCGCCATCGTGCCAGCTATATCCTGGTGCTCGATGAGGCCGAGAGAGTGCTGGTGCAGCGCCGTACCCTCGGCAAGGACTTCTGCCCCGGCATGCTGGACGCCTGCGCCGGCGGCGTGGTGACCCAGGGTGAGCAGATGGAACCTTCCGCCCGGCGCGAGCTGGCCGAGGAGCTGGGTATCCGCGACGTGGCGTTGCAGGCGTTTGGCACCTTCTACGCCGAGGGGGAAGGCTATCGGGTCTGGGGCGGGCTGTTCAGCTGTTGCTATCAGGGGCCGCTGCAGCTGCAGGCGGAGGAGGTGAGCGAGGTGCACTGGATGAGCCTGGCCGAGATAGCGGTGCGGGCCGACGAGTTCACTCCGGATTCCCTCCTCGCCATCGCCACCTGGCAGGCGCGGCGGCAGGGGTGAGGGTGGCGACGCGAGCCGTCGAGTTTGGTTTTCCTGCTCACCATCGCGACCTGGCAGGCACGGCGGCAGGGGGGAGCCGGTGTCGCCCCCTTCAGGGTTGGAGTAGACTGGAACATCTTCCCTCCACTTAAGGACGAGACATCATGATCACTGTCGGCCAATCCCTGCCTGCGGGCGAATTCACCTTCCTGACTGCCGAGGGCAAGCAGGTGCAGGACAGCCAGGCCCTGTTTGCGGGCAAGAGAGTGGTGCTGTTCGCGGTGCCCGGCGCCTTCACCCCCACCTGCTCCAATGCCCATCTGCCCGGTTACGTGGTGCTGGCGGACGAGTTCAAGGCTAAGGGCATCGATGCCATCTATTGCCTCTCGGTGAACGATGCCTTCGTGATGAGGGCGTGGCAGGAGGCCCAGAATGCCGAAGCCATCACCATGCTGGCGGATGGCGACGGCAGCTGGACCCAGGCCCTGGGCCTGGCCAAGGAGACCGGCGCCTTCGGTGGCCTGCGGGCGCAACGCTTCGCCCTGATCGCCCAGGACGGCGTGGTGCAGCAGCTGTTCGTGGAGGCGCCGGGCAAGTTTGAGGTGTCCGATGCCGAGAGTCTGCTGGCCGCGCTCTGAACTGTTAATCATTGTTTGATTTCACCTTGAAATAGCAAGGCGGCTCGCTACACTGAGCCCACTTTTGGATGGAGCCAGGCTAGCAGCCTGGCTCTCGTGTTTGCAGTCGATGGGATAGAAGAATATGACCCTGGCTTTTGTTGCCCTGATTGCCGGACTGGCGCTGCTGGTCTGGAGTGCGGATAAATTTGTGGACGGCGCCGCCGCGACCGCCCGTTATGCCGGCATGCCACCGCTGCTGATCGGCATGGTGATCATAGGTTTTGGTACCTCGGCCCCGGAGATGGTGGTCTCCGCGCTGGCGGCGGCTCAGGGTAACCCTGGGCTGGCCCTCGGCAACGCCTATGGCTCCAACATCACCAACATCGCGCTGATCCTGGGTCTGACCGCCCTCATCAGCCCCATCGCCGTCTCCTCCCAGGTGGTGCGCAAGGAGATCCCCATCCTGCTCGGCATCACCCTGCTCTCCGGTGCCCTGCTGATCGATGGCCACCTGGGTGGCACTGATGCGCTGATCCTGGGGGCCGTGTTCCTGGTGCTGATGGGTTGGTCCATCTGGGCCGGCATGACCGGCAAGGGAGATGCGCTCGATGCGGATATCGCGGACGATATCAGCAGCGAGGGCATGTCGCTCAAGCGCGCCATCGTCTGGCTCCTGGTTGGCCTGGTGCTGCTGATCGCCGCCTCCCGCCTGCTGGTGTGGGGCGCGGTGACCATAGCCCAGGCGCTTGGCATCAGCGATCTGGTGATCGGCCTGACCATAGTGGCGGTGGGCACCTCGCTGCCGGAGCTGGCCTCCTCCCTCATCGCCATTCGTAAGAAGGAGCACGATCTTGCGCTCGGCAACGTGCTCGGCTCCAACCTGTTCAACACCCTGGCCGTGGTCGGCATCGCCGCCGGCATAGCGCCGCTGGATGTGGACTCTGTGGTGCTTTCCCGTGACTGGAGCCTGATGATGGGGCTGACCCTGCTGCTGCTGATCATGTGTCTTGGCCGCAAGGGGCAGGGGCGGATCAACCGCTGGGAAGGGGGCCTGCTGCTCGCCATCTTCGTGGCCTATACCTCCTGGCTGCTGGGTAGCCAGTTCCTCTGATGCCAGAGTGACGCAGGGATAGATACGAAGAGGGGGAAGCATCGGCTTCCCCCTCTTGTTTGGTGCAATCCAGGCCGGATCAGGCCACCGCCACCAGCTTCTGCTTCTGGGCGCTGTCCAGGATCAGGATGCTCGCCTTGGGGAAGAAGTTGAAGGTGGAGGCCGAGGCCCAGGTGTAGGCCCCCATCACCCGACCGATGACCAGCTCGCCGATCGCCAGATCCGGCAGCATGATGCCGTCGCGGATCACGTCCACGCTGTCGCAGGTGGGGCCGGAGAGCACCGCGTTGTGCAGCTCGCCGTGGGCATAGGGGGTGCTGACCGGGTAGGTGACGTGATCATAGAGCTGACCGTTGTAGCTGCCGTAGAGGCCGTCATCCAGGTAGTACCAGATCTTGTCACCGCGGTGGGCCTTGCCCATCACGCTGGACACCGAGGTCATGGCCGGCGCGCTGATGAAGCGGCCCGGCTCGGCGATCTTCTGCACGGTGGCGGGCAGCTTGGCCAGCGCCGCGCGGATCGGGGCGCAGAAGCCGTCGATGTCGAACTCGCCACCCTCATAGTCCACCGGGAAACCGCCGCCGATGTCCAGCACCCAGGGCTTGAGCCCGAGATCCCAGGCCTGCTCCATGATCTCGCGGCAGGCGTCGATGGCCTGCACGTGGCGACGGGAGTGGGGTACCTGAGAGCCGACGTGGAACGACAGCCCCATCACCTTGATGCCCTTGGCCTGGGCCAGTTGCAGCAGCGGCAGCGCCTGCTCCGGGGTGCAGCCGAACTTCTTGGAGAGATCGACCTTGGTCTCCGGGTTCGGGAAGCTGACTCGCAGCAGCAGCTTCACCTCGTCCTTGTAGGGAATGAACTTCTCCAGCTCCAGCGGGTTGTCATAGACAAACACGGTGCAGCCGAACTCCAGCGCATAGCGGATGTCGCTGTCGCGCTTGATGGGATGGGTATGAATACAACGTCCCGGGCGAACCCCTTGGCTGCGCACCAGATCCACTTCGCCATTGGTGGCCAGATCGAAACAGGCCCCCTCTTCCTTCAAGACAGAGACCACCGCCTCATGGGGCAGGGGCTTGAGTGCATAGTGCAAGCGCACATCGGGCAGGGCGGCGGCCAGGGCCCGGTACTGTTTGCGGACGGCTGCCTTGTCGAGCAGCAGCAGGGGGGAGCCAAATTGTTCAACCAGCTGACGGTAGTCTTGTGCGATCAGGGTCTCGTTCATTCTGTTTTGAAAGTCCTTAGGGGGCAGGTCTGCCCTAGCCTTGGTTTGTTGAGACGGCAGCGGCCGGCTCAGGCGAGTGGTCCGGAGGGACCCACCAGGCACAATGCATAACTCCTCGGCAAAGTGCTTAGTTATGCGCGGGATTATCTGCTTATTGCGTTTCTGTGCAAGCATTTTGATTGGATATGTTGGCAAGTTTTTCTGGTCGAGACGAAAGATGCTGTCGATATGCAACGAGGTGGCGAAGCTGTCTCGAGAATGGGTCGAATGAAACTCGGTAAGCTGTTGATAGTTAACGAACAAGTAACATTCTTCTGGATGCTGGCGCCAGTGGAAAAAAAGCGCGGCCCCGGGCGGCCGAGCGGGAGACAGCTCACAGTTTTTGGATTACCATGCCCGCTTCCTAATCCAAACTAGTTCGGATGAAGGTAGCAGGAGAGCGATGGGGGACCATCCACCGAAGAAGTGAATCTTTCAGGTACCGGGCAACCGGTGTGGACTGCTACTGGACGATACTCTGGAGAGACCCGTTAGATCGGGCGCCGAAGGAGCAAGGCACCATGACTGCATCGCAGGCAGGTGTCGGAAACTCTCAGGCAAAAGGACAGAGGGGATGGGATGGTTGTACCTGGGCTTGGCCCGCATCCGATCACCTCTGGCGATCGCGACACCTATGGGAAGATCATCCTTCTCCTCCTTAATTGTTGTTTTTTAAGGAGGATGCATGTCATCAATTCAATCGGCGTTAACCGCCATCGATAGCTTTATCTGGGGTCCGCCCCTGCTGATCCTGCTGGTCGGGACCGGTGTCTATCTCACCCTGCGTCTGGGTTTGCTTCAGGTAGTGCGCTTGCCGCTCGCCCTGCGACTGGTATTTGGTCGCGATCAGGGCCAGGGCAAGCAGGGGGATGTCTCCAGCTTCGCCGCGCTCTGCACCGCGCTCTCCGCCACCATAGGCACCGGCAACATAGTCGGGGTTGCCACCGCCATCAAGCTTGGCGGCCCGGGTGCCCTGTTCTGGATGTGGATGGCGGCCCTGTTCGGCATGGCGACCAAGTACGCCGAGTGTCTGCTGGCGGTCAAGTATCGCCAGCAGGATGCCAACGGCCAGATGGCGGGTGGCCCCATGTACTATCTGGAGAAGGGGCTCGGCTCCAAGCCTCTGGCCAAGCTGTTCGCCCTGTTTGGCATAGGTGTCGCCTTCTTCGGCATCGGCACCTTCCCCCAGGTCAACGCCATCTCCGACGCCATGAGCCTCTCCTTCTCGGTGCCCCGCGAGGCGACCGCCGTGGTGCTGACGCTGATAGTGGCGCTGGTGACGCTGGGGGGCATCCAGTCCATCTCCAGCGTGTCGAGCAAGGTGGTGCCCTTCATGGCCATCTTCTACATCCTCGCCTGTGCCGGGGTGCTGGTGAACAATGCCGGCGCCCTGCCGGAGGCGGTGATGTTGGTCATCAACAGCGCCTTCACCGGCCATGCCGCCACCGGCGGCTTCGTCGGTGCCAGCATCATGCTGGCGATCCAGTCCGGGGTGGCGCGCGGGGTCTTCTCCAACGAGTCAGGGCTGGGCTCTGCCCCCATAGCGGCGGCGGCGGCCAAGACGGATTCCTGCGTGGAGCAGGGGCTGGTCTCCATGACGGGCACCTTCATCGACACCATTATCATCTGCACCATGACGGGCCTGACCCTGGTGGTGACTGGCGTCTGGAGCGGAGACTTGAGCGGTGCCGCCATGACCAGCCAGGCCTTTGCCCAGGGGCTGGATGCCCACATAGGTCAGTATCTGGTGAGCATAGGGCTGCTGTTCTTCGCCTTTACCACCATCCTCGGCTGGAACTATTACGGTGAGCGCTGCACCGAGTACCTGTTCGGGGTCAAGGCGATCAAGCCCTACCGCCTCATCTATCTGGTGCTGGTAGCGAGCGGTGCCTTCCTCCATCTGGACATGATTTGGCTCCTGGCAGATATCGTCAACGGCTTGATGGCGGTGCCGAACCTCATTGGCCTCATCGGCCTGCGCCACGTGGTGATCGCCGAGACCCGCGCCTACTTCAGCCGGGATCTGGATGCGGAGTCCGAGCCCCAGACGGCATGAGTCTCTGTTGGGATCCCATGCTGTGACAGCCGAGACCCTGGTCTATTGCTTCAGCCGGAACCAGGATACCGAGTCGGAGCCCGAGCCGCAGACGGCCTGAGCCTGTCTTTGCTCCGTGCAGGAAATGACAAAGCCACGACCCCGGTCGTGGCTTTTTCGTTGGCGTCCTAGTGGTTAGCTCTCCTGCCCGTTGGAGAAGGGCAGGGGCCTAGCCGCCGATCAGCAGCACCTGCAGCCGCCGCCGGACCTGGGCCACCAGCTCCTCGGGACTGCCCTGCCAACCGATCTGCTGTGCCAGCGTGGTGGAGGTGCCGGGCAGGAAGCGCAGCTCTCCGCCCGCCAGCTCATAGAAGCGGCTCGCCATCCGGGTTCCCTCGTCCAGATCCCCCGCCACCAGCAGCATGGCCTGGGCCAACACGGCGCCGCCGTGATCCTGGGCCGGCGCCAGCCAGCGCTGGGCGGTGCCGGTGATCTTGCGACCCCCGATCACCAGATTGTACTGACCGTCGCAAAACGAACCGGGCACGAAGTCGTAGCCCCCCTGCAGGCCATAGTCCGCCAGCAGGGCCAGCAGCGGCGCCCCCAGCAGTTGGTAGTAGTGGCCAAGATCCGTGGTGGTGCGCGGCAGCAACAGGGAGAGGTTGAGGATGCCGGCGCCGTGGGGCACGGCAGTGCCGCCGCTGTCGCGCACATAGACGGGCCAGCCCTCGGCGGCGAGTTGCTCGCAGGCGCTTTGATAGTGGGGCAGCCGCATGTCCTTGCGGGTGACGATGAGGCACTGGGGCGCCTGCCAGAGGTGGGCACCGGCCTGACCGTGGCGGGCGCAGTCGCGCAGCCACTGCTGCTCCTGGGCCAGCACGAGATCGGGGGGCTGGGGAGTGGATGGCGTATCCGGTGTCGGGCTGAGCAGGGAGTAGGGCATGGCGGCCTCCGGCGGCAGTGGTGCCAGCACAGTACCCGCGGGGAGGGGCAAGGTAAAGCCCCGCACGGCGGGGCTTCAAGGGGAGGGGGTCTGACCCGATCAGCGGCTGGTGTTGGCGCGAATGGGCAGCAGCAGGTTCATGATGATGGCGGTCAGACCGCCGGTGGCGACACCGTAGGAGAGCACGCTTCGGGCCAGCTCCGGCAGGTGCTGCAGCACCTCGGGCACCTGCGCCACCCCCAGCCCCATGGCGATCGACACCGCCAGTATCATCAGGGCGCGGCGGTCCAGCTCCTCGCGGGAGATGATGCGCACCCCGGCGGCGGCTATGGTGCCGAACATGACGATGGTGGCGCCACCCAGCACGGGCTCGGGGATCTGCTGTACCAGGCTGGCCACCGCCGGGAACAGGCCGAGCAGGGCCAGCATGGCGGCGATGAAGAGGCCGACGTGACGGCTGGCCACCCCGGTCAGCTGGATGACGCCGTTGTTCTGGGCGAAGGTGGACATGGGGAAGGTGGAGAAGACCGCCGCCAGCATGGAGTTGGCCCCATCGGCCAGCACGCCGCCCTTGATCCGCGCCATGTAGACGGGGCCGTCCAGCGGTTCGCCGGAAATGTCGGAGGTGGCGGTCATGTCGCCTATGGCCTCCAGCGCCGTCACCACGAAGATGATGGCCAGCGGCACGAACAGCTGCCAGTCGAAGCCGAGGCCGTAGTGCAGAGGGATGGGCACCATCACCAATGGGCCCTCGAAGGTCGGCGCACTCACCTTGCCCAGCAGCAGCGCCGCCCCATAACCCACCAACATGGCGAGCATGATGGCGGAGAGGCGCAGCCAGGGATTGCGGCTGCGTTGCAGCAAGACGATGAGGCCGAGCACCAGCAGGGAGAGGAAGAGGTTGCTGTGGCTGGCGAAGCTGCCGTCGGCCAGGGCGCCGTAGCCGCCGCCCATGCTGATGAGGCCCACCTTGATCAGGGTCAGACCGATCAGCAGCACCACTATGCCGGTCACCAGCGGGGTGATCACCCGCTTGACCAGATGCAGGAAGCGGCTCATCACCACTATGGTGAGGGCGGCCGCCAGCATGGTGCCAAACAGGGTGCCCAGCAGATCCTCGGTGGGCATGGCGGCCTGCTTGAGGGCGAGGCCTGAGGCGATGATGGGGCCGAGGAAGTTGAAGCTGGTACCTTGCACCGACAGCAGTCCGGAGCCGAGCGGGCCGAAGCGGCGGGTCTGGATGAAGGAGGCGATGCCGGACATGACCAGCGACATGGAGACGATATAGCGGGTGTCGGCGGCGGGGAGGCCGAGGGCATTGGCGATGATGAGGGGCGGGGTGATGATGGCGACAAACATGGCGAGCATATGCTGCAGGGCGGCGAACAGGGTCTGGGGCAGGGGGGGAATATCGTCGATGCCGTAGACCAGTTCGCTGTGGGCTCGCCTGGGGGGATGTGCCTCTAGGGGGGCGCGCGTGGCGGCTGCCTGTTCCATAAATACCTCAAAAAATGGTGGGGAGGGGGATAAAATTGGGCGCTATTGTAGTGGCTGAAATGGGGCTGACCAGCGCTAATTGAGCGGGATCGGGTTTATTTCTGGATGGGTTGAAACGTTTGCGCGCGGCGATTATGATCCGCCGGTTTGTGTGACGGTGCTCGCCCTCAAATGGTCACTGTCGCATAGGGTTTTGAGGCTGTACGGCGTAGAATGAGCCCTCGTCTGTAACGTGGAGACTCTGGATGCTGAAGCTGTCGGAGTTTTGGAGTGCCAGAGAACACTCCGATGATTTTACCCTGACCCGCATGGGTTTCATGACGGTACGTCTGCGGCTGCTGACCTGTGTGCTGATGCTGGGTCTTCCCGCCTGGGCGCTGGTGGATTGGCTGACCCTGGCCCCTGCCCAGTTCGACGAGTTGTTCAAGGCCCGCATCTTCTGCTTGCTGGCCCTCTCTCCGCTCATCCCCTTCTCCTATCTCATTCACTCCAAGCGCGAACGGATGAAGCTGGCCTTAGGCTATCTGATGGCGGTGATGATGCTGTTTGCCCTCATCTGCCTGCACAGCTTCGGGCCGGATCAGGAGCTGCAGGCGGGCTACATGGCCTTCCCCTATCTGCTGATCAGCCTGTTTGCCATCTTCCCCATACCGCTCTCCCTCGGCCTGCAACTGGCGGGCGGCATCCTGGTCACCATGTTGCTGGGTAACTGGTGGCTGACCGAGCAGCCGCTGTGGAGCCTGCAGACCCTCAACCAGATCTGGCTGCTGGCGCTGTTCACGGTGGCGAGTGCTTGGGTGCAGTGCGGCCAGCTCAACATGCTGCTGCAGCTCTATCGGGAGTCCACCACGGACGAGCTGACCGGCATGATGAACCGCCGCCTGTTGATGAAGAGGATAGAGAAGGCCAGGGCCACCATGATCCACAAGCAGGCCCCCTTTGCGGTGTTGCTGTTGGATCTGGACAGATTCAAGCGCATCAATGACACCTTCGGCCCCCTGGCGGGGGATGCGGTGCTCAGGGAAGTAGCGGCCACCCTGGCCGAGCAGCTGGAACCCGGCATGGTGCTCGGTCGTTATGGGGGCGAGGAGTTCGCCATCCTGCTGCCCGGTTGTGGCGAGCTGGCCAAGGCGAAGCGGATAGCGGAGCGGCTGAGGATAGCGGTGGAGGCGCGGCTGGTGAAGAGCCCGATCTCGGACGAATTGCTGGAGGTGACGGTGAGCATAGGGCTGACGCTGGCCCGCTCCGGGGAGAGCATCGAAGAGCTGCTCAACCGGGCCGACGAGTGTCTTTATCTGGCCAAGATGGCGGGGCGCAACTGCGTGATCGGCGAAAAAACCGTGCTGTCCAGCCCGGTAAACACGGATGCCGCCTGAGGGCGGCATCCTGATCCACAACGCCTGCGTCTAGTTCAGCCGGTACTTGCCCGACAGCTGCTGGGCCAGCAGCTTGAACATGTTGAACACCGCCATGGTCTTGCCGGTCGGGGTGCCATCCTCGGCCAGGAAGAATTCTCCCTTGAACACCAGGATCTCTCCCTTCTGCTCCACCGCGTCGGCGCGCATGCCGTGGATGAAGTCTTCGTGACTCTTGATGATGCCGTTGGCCATCTCCAGCAGGGCAGTCTCGGTGATCAGCTCTTTCTCTGGTTGCATGCTCGTCTCCTTAAACGACTACTGACAGGACACGGGCGCGCCCTGTCGCTGATTGAAGAGGGCGCTAGCATACTGCAAAGGGGGATTTTCTGTCATTGATATGACCCCGTTTTTTAGCCCATCACCAGGTTTTTGAGCCAGTGGCGCTGGCGGATCCTGCGCTGCACCAGCAGCACCTTGCACAGCTCCTCCAGCAGCACCACCGCCACCACCCAGGAGAGGGGCCAGCCCAGCAGGCTGACCGCCGCCCAGGCACAAGGCAGGCCGATGCACCACATGGCGATGATGTCGATGAAGATGCTGTAGTTCACGTCCCCGCCGGAGCGCAGCACCCCTATGATGCCCACCATGTTGAACACCTTGAGCAGCATGCCGAGGCACATGATGGCGAGCACCTGGCCCGCCTCTCCCATCAGCTCAGCCGGCAGGTTGCCGACCCACTGCAGCAGGTTGGTCTGCAGCAGCCAGACCGCTATCCCCACCAGCAGGGCGCCGACGGGGGCGAGCAGCAGGAACAGCTGGGAGTGTTGCCAGGCGGCCTCGTACTCCTCGGCCCCGAGCCGGTGGCCGAGCAGGGTGGAGCAGGCCACCGCCAGCCCGAAGAACAGCGAAATGAGGATGCTCTCCAGGGTGCCGAGGGTGGTCATGATGGCCAGGGAGTCGGTGCCGAGGTGGGCATAGAGGAAACCATACAGCAGCATGCCGAAGGCCCAGAGTCCGTCATGGAACAGCAGCGGCAGGGCGATCAGGGTGAAGCGCACCACCTCCTTGCGCCGAAAGGCGTCCCACCAGTCCTGTCTGCGTGGCACGAGGCGCGGCTCTTGGCGCAGCACGTAGATCAGCAGCAGCACGGTCTGCAGCAGACGGGAGAGCGTGGTGCCCCAGGCCGAGCCCGCCACCCCCATGGCCTCGAAGCCGAAGTTACCGAAGATGAGGGCATAGTTGAGGATGACGTTGGCGATGATGGCGATGATGCCGATCCGGGTCGGCGCCGCCGCGTTGCCCACCGAGCGCAGGGCCGCCTCCAGCGGCACGACGATGGCGGTGCAGAGGATGGTCGCGCCGGTGATCATCAGAAACTCGTCGGCCAGCAGGCGCAATGCGGGATCTTGGCTGGCAAAGCCGAGCACGCTGCCCGGCGAGAGCACATAGATGAGGGCAAACGGCAGGCTCACCAGCAGGGCGCCCACCAGCGCGAGCGCCAGGGAGCGGCGCACCCCGCCCAGCTCGCCACGGCCGTAATACTGTGCCGCCAACACCGAGACCCCGCCAGAGAGGCCCGCTATCACCAGCAGATTGAAGAAGAAGACCCGGTTGCCCAAGCCGACCGCCGCCACAGCCGTGGTGCCAAGCTGGCTCACCATCATGATATCGATGAGACCCAGCAGGGAGAACATCATGGATTGCAGCGAAACCGGCAGGGCCAGTCGCCACAGTCGCGTCATGAACTCGCGATCGGTGGTTTGTTTTAAAATCGCTTGCCAATAATTCATTTATATTAACCGGGTGTGTAAAAGATGACACTTGTCAGGGATATGATAGGGGCTGACCGGGGCGGGGCCACTGTGAGTGACTCTCGGTTTTCTTGTGCAAAACTATCTTGTTGAGGTGTTATGGGCTTTGCTAGCGAGTGCCTGGAGATCGCCCCGAGCTGCGAGGAGCGGATGCTGGGGCGGGAGGGATTGCCCCTGCTCGGTGAGGCGGGCATCTTCCTGACCGGTCTCTCCCGCCTGCGGGATCACTACCTCATCCGCCGCAACAGACCCGAGTTCCACATCCTGATGGTCAGCCACGACGAGGGGGGCGTGCTGCTGACCGGGGCGACCGAACAGCCCATTCCCGCGGGCGCGCTGGTGTTCCTGCCGGCGGCCGTACCGGGCGGGTTGCGGCTTGTCGGCGAGCGCTGGCAGACCAGCTGGATCCTGCTCGACGACATCCCGCGCTGGCGCCACCTGCACCGGCTCGGCCACCGCATCTGGCAAGGGGAGGAGGGGGAGCAGCTCTACCATCTGCTCAGCCTGATGCAGGGGGAGGGGGTCCGCTCCCCCCTGCAGCCGCAACTGCTCAGCCTGCTGCTGGCGCTGCTGGACAGGACCCTGCAGGGGGAGGTGCGCGGCACCCCGGAGCTGCGGTTGCAGGCGCTGTTTCGGCGGGTGGAGGCACGCCTCGACGAGCCCTGGAGCGTGGCGCTGCTTGCCGGCCAGATGGCCTGCTCTGTGCCCCATCTGCACCGCCTCTGCCGGCAGCTGTTCGGCATGGGGCCCATGGCCTGGCTCACCCAGCTGCGAATGAACAAGGCGCGCCAGCTGCTGCTCTATACCAACTGGCCGCTCGGCGAGCTTGCCGGCCGGGTCGGTTACAGCGACGGTGCCAACTTTGCCAACCGTTTTCGCCGCCTGACGGGGCAGACCCCGGGGGCCTTTCGTCGACTGGGTCGCAAACCTGTCGCCACGGATGCGCAAACTCTTTGAAATTGTTGGCCCAAGCCCATAGGATCGGCGGGCCACACAGTCAAGGTACAGATCCATGTTTGAAGATAATAATCAGAAACGTCCTCTCTACATCCCCTACGCCGGCCCGGCCCTGCTGGAGACGCCGCTGCTCAACAAGGGCAGCGCCTTCACCAGCGAGGAGCGCAGCAGCTTCAACCTGGAAGGCCTGCTGCCCCAGAACATCGAGACCATCGAAGAGCAGACCGTGCGGGCCTATCGCCAGTTCATGGCGTTTGGCAACGACATGGACAAGCACATCTACCTGCGCAACATCCAGGATACCAACGAGACCCTGTTCTATCGCCTGCTGACCAACCATCTGACCGAGATGCTGCCGGTCATCTACACCCCGACCGTGGGCAAGGCGTGCGAGGAGTTCTCCAACATCTACCGCCGTGCCCGCGGCCTGTTCATCTCCTATCCGGACAAGGACAGGATCGATGACATGCTGCAGAACGCCACCAAGCAGAACGTCAAGGTGATAGTGGTCACCGACGGCGAGCGGATCCTGGGTCTCGGCGATCAGGGCATCGGCGGCATGGGCATTCCCATCGGCAAGCTGTCGCTCTACACCGCCTGTGGCGGCATCTCCCCGGCCTATTGCCTGCCGGTGGTGCTGGATGTGGGCACCAACAACCAGCAGCTGCTCAACGATCCCTTCTACATGGGCTGGCGCCATCCGCGCATCTCGGGGGAGGAGTATGACGAGTTCGTCGATGCCTTCATCCAGGCGGTCAAGCGCCGCTGGCCCGAGATCCTGCTGCAGTTCGAGGATTTCGCCCAGGGCAATGCCACCCCGCTGCTCAACCGTTACAAGGATGAGCTGTGCTGCTTCAACGACGACATCCAGGGTACGGCCGCGGTGACGCTGGGCAGCCTGATCGCGGCCTGCAAGGCCTCCGGTGCCAAGCTCTCCGAGAAGCGGGTCGCCTTCCTCGGCGCCGGCAGCGCCGGTTGCGGTATCGCCGAGCAGATAGTGGCGCAGATGAAGGCCGAAGGGCTGAATGATGCGCAGGCGCGGGGCCGGGTGTTCATGGTCGACCGCTTCGGCCTCATCACCGACAAGATCCCGAACCAGCTGCCGTTCCAGCGCCGTCTCTCCCAGCCGGTGGAGCGGATCAAAGAGTGGCCGGTGGGGGACAACATCTCCCTGCTGGAGGTGATGGAGCACGGTCGGCCGGATATCCTGATCGGCGTCTCCGGTCAGCCGGGTCTGTTCACCGAAGAGGTGGTCAAGACCATGCACAAGCATTGCACCCGCCCCATCATCTTCCCGCTCTCCAACCCCACCTCCCGGGTGGAGGCCACCCCGGCGGACCTCATCCGCTGGACCGATGGCCAGGTGCTGGTGGCGACCGGCAGCCCGTTCGCGCCGGTGGAGCACAAGGGCAAGCGCTACGTCATCGCCCAGTGCAACAACTCCTTCATCTTCCCGGGGATCGGGCTCGGCGTCATCGCCTCCGGTGCCACCCGGGTGACCGATGCCATGCTGATGTCGGCCAGCCGTGCCCTGGCGGAGTGTTCGCCGCTGGTGAAGGGGGAGGATGGCTCCTTGCTGCCGGATCTGGCGGATATCCACCAGGTGTCCCGCTACATCGCCAAGATGGTGGCCAAGACCGCCATGCTGCAGGGCAAGGCGGTGCAGACTCCGGATGAGGTGATCGATCAGGCCATAGAAGCGAACTTCTGGCGGCCGGAATACCGGCGCTATCGCCGCACCTCGTTCTGATTCGGGTCAATGGCACAGATGCAAAAAGGGATGCGGTAGCATCCCTTTTTTTGTGCACGGCATGAGTGCCGGTTGCTACTGTGCCGGTTGCTCGGCAGCGGGCTCAGTCGCTGGCTCAGAGGTGGCGGGCATAGCGGCGTCGGCATCCTGCACGCCGGTGACCCGGATCTCGACCCGGCGATCAGGGGCAAGGCAGTCGATGAGCGCGGCCCTGGGCTTGACCTCGTCACACTGGTTGCCGGTCACCGGGTTGCTCTCGCCATTGCCCTGAATGCTGACCTTGTCGGCCGGCAGGCCCTTGCCGATCAGGAAGTTGGCTACCGTGCTTGCGCGGGCTTCCGACAGCGCCTGGTTGTTGGCATCTGAGCCAATGCGGTCGGTGTAGCCCATCACCACGGCACTGCCATTCTTGGGCTGGATGTCGACTATCTGCTGATAGAGCGACTCCAGCGCCTGCATCCCCTCAGGTTTCAGCTCCGCCTTGCCGAAGGCAAACAGCACGTCCGAGCTCAGGTTGAAGGTCTGATCCACGGGGGCCGGAGCCGGGGGCGGCGCCACTATGGGGGCGGCGACCACGGCCGCGGCCACGGTGCGGTTGGGGTGCAGCACCAACTCCAAGGTGGCGGTACTGATGTCGCTGACCCAGCGCTGGGTGCCGCTGCCCACCTTGTCGTTGTCCGAGTCATCACCGACCCGCACCATATAGCGATAGCGGGCCTGGATGTCGATCCAGTCGGTCAGCCTGGCGGTCATGCCAAGCCCGGCCAGCGGCGCCAGGTTCTCTTCGTTGCCGTTGATGGATTTGACGCTGTAGAGGTAGCCGCCACCCTCGGCAAACACCGAGAAGATGTCATTCAATGGCAGCCGGCCCAGGATCGACAGGGTTGCCCCCTGGTTGCTGAACTCGTGGCCATTGATATCCCATTCGCCGCCGGACAGATAGCCCAGTTCGGCGCCCAGGTTTTCGGTGAAGTTATAGCCAGCGAAGACGTTGTAGGCGGTGTCATCGTCGCTGACATCCTGACTAAAGTCATCGATATCATGTGCCCATGCCCAGCCCGCCCCTGCCCCTATATACCAGTCGTGAACGGGGGCCGCCTGCGCCGCCGTGGTCGCCAATGCCAATGCAATCCATACCGGTTTCAGTCTTATGTTCATCGCGTATCCTCGTCGATGTTGGGTGTTATAGGGCTCCCAGCCCTTGTTATGCATAACCACCATTATGTATAGGCGATATAAGAGGTTTAACCACTTAAGTGGCGCATCCATATAGAAATTCTGTGAGACAACCGGCAGCTATTGTGATCCGGCCCGGGGGGCGGGCGGCAATATTTTGGCATAAAAAAAGGGGCCGTGCGGCCCCTTCTTTTCGTGCAAGCATGCAGCTTATTGCTGGACTTCCTGCACCCCGGTGACGCGCACTTCGACGCGACGATCCGGAGCCAGGCAGGAGATCAGCTCGTTCTTGCCCTTGACGCCATCGCACTGGGTGCCGGTGACCGGGTTGGCTTCGCCATGACCTTCGATGGCCACCTTGCCTGCCGGCAGGCCCTTGCCGACCAGGAAGTCGGCCACGGTACGGGCGCGTGCTTCGGACAGCTTCTGGTTGTAGGCATCGGAGCCGATGCGGTCGGTGTAACCCACCACCACGGCGCTGCCATCTTTCGGCTGAACGTCAACGATCTGCTGATACAGAGTATTGAGTGCGGCGGTCCCTTCCGGCTTCAGGGTGGATTTGCCGAAGGCAAACAGCACGTCTGAGCTCAGGGAGAAGTTCTTGTCGACCACGATGGGAGCCGGCTCGGCGACCACGGGGGCGACCACGGGAGCGACATAGGTGGTGCGGTTCGGGTGCATCACCAGTTCCAGGGTCGCGACGCTCATGTCGGTTTCCCAGGTCTTCTGCTCGTCACCCAGGCTCCACATGTAGCGGTAACGGGCCTGCACATCGATGAGATCGGAGAGCTTGGCGGTCAGACCCAGGCCGGCGAGGGGGGCCGTGCCGTTGTCGCTCTCGCCATTGCCGTTGACGTGGTTGAAGTAGGCACCGCCTTCGGCAAACACGGAGAAGATGTCGCTCAGCGGCAGGCGGGCGATACCGGACAGGGTCGCACCCTGGGTCTTGAAGTCGACGCCATCGACGCCACCCTTGCCGGCGTAGAGATAACCCAGCTCAGCGGCAAAGTTCTCGTTGAAGTTGTAGCCACCGAACAGGGACAGCGCGGTGGCGTCCTTGTCGGCATCCTGGCCGAAGGAGTCAAGGTCATGGCCATATGCCCAACCGGCACCCATACCTGTGTACCAGTCGTCGGCCGCCTGGGCGGTGGAAGTTCCCATGGCTGCAATAGCCAGAGCAATCAGGGTTGGTGCCATTTTCATTTTCATCATTTTATCCTCGTTGAGTTGCCGTGCTATGGGCGTACTGCGCACTCTTCTGTTATACCGACCGCAGATGACAATTCATGCTGCGACGTCGTGAGCCGATCACGGGCGGCTTGAATAAAAAATGGATGGTAACCTGGATTCTCATGAAGCTAATTCTCCATGGACAACTAACCGGGCAATAAGCACTTTTAATAGTTCATCCAATGTCTTACAAGCGAGGCTACTGTATTCTTTTGACCCACATTGATCAAGTTTCTGTACAAACATCCAGCGAGGGACTAGCGGTGAGGAGGGGGAGACGGCAAGGGGGCAGGAGAGGGCGAGCGTTGCCGTGACGCAGATCGCAGGCAAGCAAAAGGGGATGCCGTGGCATCCCCTTTTCGCATTATCTGAGCGGAGTCAGATTACTGCTGAACTTCCTGAACGCCGGAGATGCGAACTTCTACGCGACGGTCCGGGGCCAGGCAGGAGATCAGCTCAGCCTTGGCCTTGACGCCGTTACACTTGGTACCGGTGACAGGGTTGGCTTCGCCACGACCTTCGATACCGACCTTGCTGGCAGCCATACCCTTGCTGACCAGGAAGTTGGCAACGGTGCGGGCACGAGCTTCGGACAGCTTCTGGTTGTAAGCGTCAGAACCGATGCGGTCGGTGTAACCAACGACTACGGCGTTGCCGTCTTTCGGTTGGAACTCAACGATCTGCTGGTACAGAGCGTTCAGAGCGTCAACACCTTCGGCCTTCAGGCTGTCTTTGCCAAAGGCAAACAGCACGTCGGAGTTCAGGGCGAAGTTCTTCTCAACGATCTGCGGAGCAGGAGCGGCTTCTTCAACAACAGGAGCGGCAACCGGTGCTACGTAGGAAGTACGGAACGGGTGGTAAACGGCTTCCAGGGTAGCCACGCTCTGGTTGGACTTGTACTGCTCGCCGGTGGCGGTAGTCAGGTCAGCCACGTCCCACATGTAACGGTAACGAGCTTGCAGATCCAGCGCGTCGTTAACCTTGTAGGTCACACCGGCGCCAGCCAGCGGGGATACTTTGGTATCGCTGGTGCCCATACCGTCGGTGTGGCCCCAGTAGGCGCCAGCTTCACCGAACAGGGAGAAGTCGTTACCCAGCGGCAGACGAGCGATACCGGACAGGGTGGCACCCTGGCTCTCGTAACGGTTGCCATCGGTGTTACCACGGCCGGTGTACTGGTAGCCCAGCTCGGAACCGAAGTATTCGTTGAAGTTGTAACCTACGAAGGCATTTGCAGCAGCTGCGTCTTCTTCACCGGCGGTAACGCCTTCGATCTTGTTCAGACCGTTGAAGTGAGTAGCACCGACACCGGCACCGAAGTAGATGTCGTCAGCGGCGTGTGCAGCAGTTGCGCCCATGGTAGCCATAGCGATGGCGATCAGGGAAGGAGCCATTTTCATCATAAAAAAATCCTCGTTGAGATGGCACGTAGTCCACGTGCTTCGCATTTTTTAATTTATGTAAGCTGCTGGCTCTGCCGGGCAACAATGGTTGCACCGAGCAGGGATCCTAGATCCATCCAGGAGGCACGTATCTGGGTGCACAGGTGAACGGGTTGCATTGTCGACAATGCTTCCCCCTTCACGAACAGCCGATGTCATTCCGATGACGTGGCGCACTTTATGCTCATTTCAAAACATGATCAAGCTCACAGATAATCGATAAGGCAATTTGTGTCGTGTGAGTAACTGGCTGTTTATCCGAATTTATTAGTGATCCAGGTAGGCGCGGTGCAGCTTTTTTTCAAGCTTCATATAGGCCTCAACCCAGGCCGGCCGTGCCGTGGCTCCAGACTCCCGCGTGGAAAATACCGCCAGGTAATCGGCCTCGGTTGCTTCGCACAGCAAGGGGGTGAAGCTGAGGAGAAAATGGCGGGCGAGATAGGGGTCGAGGGGCCAGATATTGAGGATGGCCCGCGCCACGGGCTGAACTGCTGCTGAACAAATGAAATTTCGATGTCCGGCCTCCAGCCACAGCGCCATCTCGCACAGACCCTGTTCGGGCACCAGGCCGCCATCTCCTTGCGTCACGGCAAGCTTCATATGGTTACCATTGCCGAGCAGCAGGGTGCCATCCTCCTGCAAGACGCCGTCGTGGCCGCGCAGGGGCAGCGTGCCGGGCTGCTCGAGGTAAAGGCTGCACCGGTCGGAGAGGGCCGCCAGCACTGACGCGGCCTCGCTTTGCAGGGCGGCTGGCAACCAGAATGCCTCGGCTCGGGTTTGCTGGCCCTGAAGGAGCTGTCGAGCGAGGGTCGCTGGGTCCGAATCGGGATGAAGACGGGAGATGATGCCTGGAAATACCATGCTGATTACTCTTTAAGGGATAACCGGCGGATTATACGAGTTATGGCCGTGGCAACAATAAGGTTTCTTTTCGAGACTGTTTACCTGAGGCTGCTCTGCGATTACCATCCCCGATGTTTGTTAGGGTTGTCGTCGAAAGACGCTTATTAAAGATAGAGGCTCGACCATAACGAGTCCGTTCAAAACTGATACACTTGACTACGAGTCGTCGCGAAAAATACAGGTGGAGTGAATCCGCCGAACGGAGTATGGAACACCATGAATTCAAATATCGTAACTGTTGGCAAGAAGATCCGTCAGATCCGCGAAGCGGTTGGCCTGAGCCGTCCCAAGTTTGCCGATCTGCTGGGTGTCCCCCCGACTACCCTGAAGAACTATGAACTGGGTTATCGTGAAGTCGGAGGCGCCTTCCTGGTCGCCCTGGCTCATCACCCGGAATTGCACAAGTTCACCCTCTGGCTGCTGGCTGACAAGAAAGTCGCCGAAATCGGTCAGATCGGTCCGGACGATATTGCCAAGGCCTGATCATCGGAGCTTTGGTAAAAGTGCCGCCCTCGAGGCGGCATTTTTTTATCCATCAAAATGCCGCCATATTTAATTAAATGCTGTCGGCTGTGCTCTGCGCAGTGATTTTAATTAAAACCGCTTGGCAAGCTGGATTAATCCCCAGAGAATTCCGACCCTTGAATGGGGAGCCTCCTCCCGTGATGCGTACAGTGAGACAAGCATGAGTCAAACCATACCGAAAGCCAGAGATGGCTTCACCAGCACCTTCGGCGTGCTCGCCGCCACCCTGGGATCGGCCGTCGGCCTCGGCAATATCTGGAAATTCCCCTACCTGACCGGGGAAAATGGCGGCGCCGGCTTCCTGCTGGTCTATGTCATCGCCACCCTGCTGGTGGGCTTGCCGGTGATGATCTCGGAGATCATGCTGGGCCGTCAGGCCAAATCCGACGCGGTGAGCGGACTCATCAAGCTGGCGCCCAAGGGACAGCCCTGGTGGCTGATCGCGGCCATGGGGGTCACCGCGGCCTTCCTTATTATGTCCTTCTACTCCGAGGTGGCGGCCTGGGTGTTCGCCTACATCTTCAAGGCGATCAGCGGGGAGATCCTGTCGACCGATCCCGCCGTCACAGGTGCGGCCTTCAACTCCTTGATCACCAACCCGCTGCAGAGCCTGCTGTGGCAGTGGCTGGTGCTGGCGCTGATGGGGGGGATCCTGTTGATGGGGGTCGCCAAGGGCATAGAGGCGGTGACCAAGAGGCTGATGCCGGTGCTCTTCATCCTGCTGCTGGTGATCGGCCTGCGCAGCCTGACCCTGCCGGGGGCGAGCGAGGGGCTGCGCTTCCTGTTCTCCCCTGACTTCTCCAAGATCACCGCCGGCGTGGTGCTGACGGCCATGGGGCTGGCGTTCTTCAAGCTCTCCATCGGCATGGGCTGCATGATGACCTATGGCAGCTACTTCCGGGACGATCAGCACATTCCGTTGACCACGGTCCGGGTCATGTGTGCTGACCTGTTCGTCTCCATGCTGGCGGGGATCGCCATCTTCCCGGCGGTGTTTGCGTTCGGCTTCGAGCCCTCGGCCGGCCCCTCCCTGCTGTTCATCACCATTCCGGCGGTGTTCGCCAGCATCCCGTTCGGCCATCTGTTCATGGTGCTGTTCTTCGTGCTCTCCGCCATCGCGGCGACCGGCGCCATGCTCTCCATCCTGGAGGTGCCGGTCTCGGTGCTGTCGGAGCGCTTCCACATGAGCCGCCCCAAGGCGACCCTGATCAACCTGCTGGTGCTGGGGGTGGTCGGCTCGACCTGTGCGCTCTCCAACAGCACCCTGGCGGAGGTGCAGATCGCCGGCAAGACCTTCTTCGATCTGTTCGACTTCATCTCGTCCAACGTGCTGATGCCGCTCGGCGGGATCTTCCTCTGCCTGTTTGTCGGCTGGGTCTGGGGCTATGAGCGGATGGCGGCGGCGCTGACCAATGGGGGCAAGCTGGAACTGAAGATCCTCAAACCCCTGTTCTTCATCATCCGTTACGTGTCGCCCTTGCTGATCCTGATCGTGATGCTCAAGGGGCTGGGGCTGTTCTGATCCCATTCCCTGAGATAAAAAAGAGCGCCGGTGGCGCTCTTTTTTATTGTGACTAACGGCGCTCAGATGAGCCTGAGCCGGGACAACTCCTCCTTGAGCTGCTCCAGGTTGCGCTCGACGCAGGCTTCGCCCTCACTGATGGCGTCGCCCGCCCGATGGAAATCCATGATGGAGAAGCTGCCAAGACGCGGGCAGAGCTGGATCTCGGGGGGGTCCCCGGCCATACGGGCGCGGGTGATGCGCTCCTGCATGATGTTGATGGAGCCCGTCATCACGCTCCACATGCCGGGGGTGCTCGGTTCACCCCGGTTCAGCCATTGGCTGAACCGGCCGCCCTGAACGGGTTCGTCGGAGTCGTCAGCCCAGGGCTGGTGCATATCGGCGTTGAGGTTGACGGCGATCACCACCTCGGCCCCCATGGCGCGGGCGAGGGAGATGGGCACAGGGTTGACCACGGCGCCATCCACCAGCCACTGATCGTCGACCCGGGTCGGGGTCAGGATGCCGGGCATGCCGCAGGAGGCGCGCACGCATTGGCGCAGCGGGCCCTCTTGCAGCCAGATCTCGCGCCCGGTGTTGAGCTCGGTGGCGACGCAGGCGAAGGGCAGCGGCAGGCTCTCGATGGGGGGATCGCCGAGGTGGTTGGCGGCGATGCCAAACACCTTCTCGCCGCGAAACAGGCCGCCGGAGAGGGCGGGATCGAGCAGTCCCATCACCTGCAGCCGGCTGAAGCCGCGCACCCAGGACTCCAGCTTGTCCAGCTCACCGGCGGCGTAGGCGGCGCCCACGAAGCTGCCGATGGAGCAACCGGCCACCAGATCCGGTTTGACGCCGAGCCGCTCCAGTGCCCGTATGATGCCTATGTGTGCCCAGCCCCGGGCAGCGCCGCTGCCCAGGGCCAGTCCCAAACGGGGTTTTCGTGACACGGTGCGTCTCCTTGCATGAATGAGGGCTCCAGCTTACTCCCTGTTTTCCCGGCCGTCATCCTGCTAGCCCTCACCCTGAGTGCGGCCGCAGGCCTGGGCCCGACCTAGGGTCAGATTCACCCACCAGAGGCGAGTCTGATGATCTTTCGCCCTGGCTGTTACGATTTGTCACATTTATACATAGTCGCGGCATAGTCAGGAGTTACCATGATGCCATCATTGATGAAGTCTCCTCGTTTCTCCTACATTGCATGGATTGTTTGATGAAAATGCGCATATGGTTGTGGCTCCTCCCGCTCGCCCTGCTGGTGGCGGGTCTCTGGTATCTTCGTCAGGCCGAACCGGTCAGCAAACCCCAGCCGAAGCAAGTCAATATCCGGGCGCAGACTGTCCGGCAGAGCCTGGCCGAGCCCTCCATCAAGCTGGTCAGCAAGCTGGCGGCGAACCGCTCAGTGGCGGTCAGTCCCGAGGTCACCGGCCGCATCGTCAAGATAGGAGTGCGCTCCGGTCAGCGGGTCAAGCAGGGGGAGACCCTGATCGCCCTGGATGAGGGCAAGCAGCGGGCGGAGCTGGCCGAGCAGAGCGCCAGCCTGCGCGATGAGAAGCGCAAGTTGCGCGACATGCGCCGGCTGGTGGAGCGCGGCGCCATCACCAATTCGGAGCTGGAAGGGCAGGAGGCGACCGTGGCCCAGGCCCAGGCGAGGGTCGACGCGGCCCAGTACGAGCTGTCGCTGCGCACCCTGCCGGCCCCCTTCAACGGCACCGTCAGCCTGATCGATCTCAGCGAGGGCGCCCTGGTCAACAGCGGCGACGTGCTGCTCCACCTGGATGAACTCGCCCGGCTGCGGCTCGATCTGGCGGTGCCCGAGCGTTATCTCGCCCTGCTGAGGCCGGGCATGGCGGTGACGGCCACCAGCTCGGCCTGGCCGGACCAATCCTTCTCCGGCGTGTTGGAGACGCTCGACAGCCGGATCTCCAACGAGACCCAGAACATCAAGGCCCGCGTCATCATCCCCAATCCCACCGGCCAGCTGCGGCCCGGCATGATGATGAACGTGGAGCTCTCCCTGCCCGCCCAGAAGATGACCCTGATCCCGGCCCAATCGGTGGAGTACGCCGGCGAGCAGCGCTTCGTCTATCGACTGGAGACGGATGGCCGGGTGAAGCGCATCCCGGTGGAGCTGGGGGATACCCACGGCGAGGAGGTGTGGGTCATCAAGGGGCTGAGCGTCGGCGATCGCATCGCGGTCGAGGGGCTGGTCAACCTGCGTGACGGTGCCTATGTGCGCGATCTGGCAGAGGTAAAAGGCTGATGTGGCTCTCCGATATATCAGTGCGCCGCCCGCTGGTGGCAGTGGTCATCAGTGCCCTGCTCACGGTGTTCGGCCTGGTAGCTTTTTCCAAGCTGACGGTGCGGGAGATGCCGGACGTGCAGACCCCGTCCGTCTCCATCACCACCACCTATGACGGCGCCGCCCCCGAGGTCATGGAGAGCCAGGTCACCAAGCCCATCGAGGATCAGCTCTCCGGCATCAGCGGCATCAAGAACATCAACTCTGTGACCCGCAAGGGGCGCTCCTCCATCACGGTGGAGTTCAAGCTCGGCTGGAACATGGTAGAAGGCACCTCGGATGTGCGTGACGCCATCTCCCGCGCCCGTCCCAAGTTGCCGGACGAGGTGGACGAGCCCATGGTCACCAAGGACAACGGTAACGGGGATGTGGCGATCTGGCTCAACTTCAGCAGCACCCAGATGGACCGCACCGCCCTGACCGATTACGCCAACCGGGTGCTGGTCGATCCCCTGAGTCTGGTGGACGGGGTGAGCGAGATCTCCCTCTCTGGCGATCTGACCCAGGTGATGTATGTCAGGCTGCGTCCCGCCGACATGGCGGCCCGCGGCATCACGGTGGCGGATGTGCAGGATGCCCTCAAGCGCGAGAACATCGAGCTGCCGGGCGGGGAGATCCGTAACAACAGCATGACGATGGCGGTGCAGATCGCCCGTCTCTACCACAGTGCCGAAGATTTCCGCTCCCTGCCGGTGGCGACCGCCGCCAATGGCCAGAGCATCTACCTGGCCGACATCGCCGACGTGGAGGTGGGGGCCAAGAACGAAGACAGCGCCTACCAGCGCAATGGCAAGGAGAGCCTGGGGATAGGCATAGTCGCCCAGTCCACCGCCAACCCGCTGGCGGTGGCCCAGGGGATAGAGCAGAAGATGAGCGAGATGCAGCGCTTCCTGCCGGAGGGGGCCAAGCTCGAGGTGGATTACGACTCCACCGTCTTCATCAAGCAGGCCATCCACGAGGTGTATATCACCCTGGCCATCTGCGCCGTGCTGGTGGTGGCCGTGCTCTATCTGTTCCTGGGGCAGGGCAGAACCACCCTGATCCCGGCCATCACTGTGCCGGTGTCGCTCATCTCCGCCTTCATCGGCGCCTGGTACCTCGGCTTCTCCATCAACCTCATCACATTGCTCGCCCTTATTCTCGCCATTGGCCTGGTGGTGGATGACGCCATAGTGGTGGTGGAGAACATCCACCACCATCTGCAGCGGGGGGAGCCCCCGCTGATGGCGGCCTGGCACGGTACCCGCGAGGTGGGCTTCGCGGTGATCGCGACCACGGCCGTGCTGGTGATGGTGTTCGTGCCCATCGCCTTCATGGATGGCATGGTGGGGCGGCTCTTCACCGAGTTTGCCATCCTGCTGTCGCTCGCCGTGCTGTTCTCCTCCCTGGTGGCGCTGACTCTGACTCCGGCCATGGGCTCCTGGCTGATGCGCGCGGTCGACAAGCCCAACGCCCTGACCGCGACCCTGGACCGTGACCTCGGTTGGGTGGAGTTGCACTACCGGCGTCTGCTGGGCTGGGTGCTGCGCCGCTCCGCCTGGACCCCGCTGGTGCTGGTGCTCTGCCTCGGCGGCATCGGCGCCCTGTTTAGCCAGCTGCCCGCCAGCCTGACCCCGACCGAGGACAGGGGCGTGCTCTATGTGTTCGTCAAGGGGGCCGAGGGCACCAGCATAGAGCGGATGAAGCGCAACATGCAGCAGGTGGAGGCCGCGGTCATGCCGCTGCTCGGCAAGGGGGTGGTGCAGGCCATGAGCTTCAGCACCCCGGCCTTCGGCCGCGGTGGCGATCAGACCGGGATGGCGATCATCCAGCTGACCGACTGGGCGCTGCGCGGCGAGACCGCGACCGAGTTCGCCCGCACCCTCAGCACACGCCTCGCCGCCATCCCGGACGTGATGATCCGCACCTTCCAACCCGGCTTCAAGGGCGGCTCCAACGCCGCCGTGCAGTTTGTGCTGCAGGGCTCGGACTATGCCGAAATCTATGAGCAGGGGCTGGTGTTGCAGCAGGCCGCCGCCCAGAGCAGCCTGATGCTGGCGCCGGATCTCGACTACGCCGAGAAGACCCCCGAGCTGCAGGTGACCATAGAGCGGGACAGGGCCAGTCAGCTCGGCATCCCCGTCTCCACCGTGGCCAGCTCGCTGCAGGCGCTGCTCGGCGGCGTCAGCCAGACCACCTATGTGGACAGGGGCGAGGAGTATGACGTCTATCTGCGCGCCAACCAGCGCGACTTCAACGGGATCTCCGATGTCAGCCGCATCTATCTGAAGGCGGCCAGCGGCGAGATGGTGAGCCTGTCGACCCTGGCCACCGTCAAGCAGGTGGCGAGCCCGCAGCGCCTCAACCACTACCAGCGCCAGAAGGCGATCGCCCTCACCGCGGACGTGGCCCCCGGCCACACCCTGGGGGAGGCGCTCGACTTTCTCGACGGCTGGGCCAGCACCCATCTGCCCGCCGGCATGACGGTGGACTATGCCGGCGACTCCAAGGACTACCGTGACAATCAGGGCGAGATGCTGATGGTGTTCGGCCTGGCCCTGCTGGTGGTCTATCTGGTGCTGGTGGCGCAGTTCGAGAGCCTGTTGACCCCGACCGTGGTGATGGTGACTGTGCCGCTCGGCATCTTCGGTGGCCTGCTGGGCTTGTGGCTGACGGGGCAGGAGCTGAGCATCTACAGCCAGATCGGCATGATCATGCTGATCGGCATGGTGACCAAGAACGGCATCCTCATCGTCGAGTTCATCAACCAGCTGCGCCAGCGTGGCGAGGGATTCGAGGAGGCGATCATCGCGGCCTCGGTGCGCCGCCTGCGCCCCATACTGATGACCTCGCTGACCGCCATCATAGGCGCCGTGCCGCTGATGATCTCCATGGGGGCCGGCTATGAGAGCCGGATGGCGGTGGGGACTGTGGTGTTCTTCGGCCTCTCCCTGGCGACCCTGGTGACCCTGGTGATGGTGCCGGCCATCTATCACCTGCTGGCCAGACGGGCCGGCATGACCGGCGCGCGGGATCTGCTGGTGGACGAGGCGCTGGCGGTGGACAGCGAGCCCGAGCAGCGGGGCAAGCCGGCGGCCTGAGCGGCCAGGCTGATCCCGCTGGATTGAGAAGGGCGCCTGCGGGCGCCCTCTTCGTTGGCCGGTTGTCGGCGCTGCCTGCCGCCACGGCGGCGGTGCGCCTCGCTTCACCGGCGGCTGCGCCTTATCCCTCTGGGTTTATGGGGGCAAAAAGCCATCGCTCCCGCACGGCTCTGCCGGTATAATGCGCGACCAGAATTGTTCCAGGTGTTCAAAATGCAGCCGGTTACCCACCTTTTCTCCTATCCCCGCTACTGGGCCGAGTGCTACGGCACTGCACCCTTCCTGCCCATGTCCAGAGCGGAGATGGACAAGCTCGGCTGGGACAGCTGCGACATAGTCCTGGTGACCGGTGACGCCTATGTGGATCACCCGAGTTTCGGCATGGCGGTCATAGGCCGCATGCTGGAATCCCAGGGCTTTCGGGTCGGCATCATAGCCCAGCCGGACTGGTCATCCAAAGATGACTTCATGCGCCTGGGCAAGCCGAACCTGTTTTATGGCGTCACAGCGGGCAATATGGACTCCATGATCAACCGCTACACCTCGGACAAGAAGCTGCGCCACGACGACGCCTACACCCCGGGGGATGTGGGCGGCAAGCGGCCGGATCGCGCGACTCTGGTCTACACCCAGCGCTGCAAAGAGGCCTTCAAGGAGGTCCCCGTGGTCATAGGCGGCATAGAGGCGTCGCTGCGCCGGATCGCCCACTACGACTACTGGTCCGAGACCATACGCCGCTCCATACTGCTGGACGCCAAGGCCGACATCCTCATCTATGGCAACGCCGAGCGGCCGCTGATCGAGGTGGCGCACCGCATCGCCAACGGCGAGACCATGGAGACCATGCAGGACATTCGCGGCACCGCCGTGATCCGCAAGGAGCCGCTGCCCGAGTGGCGCGGGGTGGATTCGAGCAAGCTGGATCAGATCGGCCGCATCGATCCCATCATGAACCCCTATATGGAAGGGGCGCCCTGCAGTGACGACGAAGGCACGGCGCCGGTGGAGCAGGAGGCCAAGCCGGTATTGGTGCAGCCGCCCAAGCAGAAACCCTGGGAGAAGACCTACGTCAAGCTGCCGGCGTTCGAGCGGGTGAAGGAAGACAAGGTGCTCTACGCCCATGCGTCGCGCATCCTGCACCACGAGACCAACCCCGGCTGCGCCCGCGCGCTCTCCCAGGCCCACGGTGATCGCATCGTCTGGGTCAACCCGCCCGCCTTCCCGCTGGAAACCGACGAGATGGACGGCGTGTTCGGCCTGCCTTATCAGCGGGTGCCGCACCCGGCCTATGGCAAGGAGAAGATCCCGGCCTACGAGATGATCAAGACCTCGGTCAACATCATGCGTGGCTGCTTCGGCGGTTGCTCCTTCTGCTCCATCACGGAGCACGAGGGACGCATCATCCAGAGCCGCTCGGAAGAGTCGATCATCAAAGAAATCGAAGAGATCCGCGACAAGGTGCCGGGCTTCACCGGCGTCATCTCGGATCTCGGCGGCCCCACCGCCAACATGTACAAGCTGCGCTGCAAGAGCCCCAAGGCCGAGCAGACCTGTCGCCGCGCCTCCTGTGTCTGGCCGACCATATGCCCGCACATGGACACCGACCATACCCCCACCATCGACCTCTATCGCAAGGCGCGGGATGTGAAGGGCATCAAGAAAATCCTGATCGCCTCCGGGGTGCGTTACGACATAGCGGTGGAAGATCCGCGCTACATCAAGGAGCTGGCCAAGTACCACGTCGGCGGTTACCTCAAGATCGCGCCGGAACACACCGAAGAGGGCCCGCTCTCCAAGATGATGAAGCCGGGCATGGGCAGCTACTACAGCTTCAAGGAGCTGTTCGACAAGTATTCGAAAGAGGCGGGCAAGCAGCAGTACCTGATCCCCTACTTCATCTCGGCCCACCCGGGCACCACGGATGAAGACATGGTGAACATGGCGCTCTGGGTCAAGACCAACAGCTTCAAGCTGGATCAGGTGCAGAACTTCTACCCGTCGCCGCTCGCCAACGCCACCACCATGTATTACACCGAGAAAAACCCCCTCAACAAGGTGAGCCGCCAGGGCGGGGACGTGTTTGTGGTCAAGGGTGAGCGCCGCCGTCGCCTGCACAAGGCGCTGCTGCGCTACCACGATCCGGCCGGCTGGCCCATGATCCGCGAAGCCCTGCTGGAAATGGGCAAGGGTCACCTGATCGGCAACGGCCCCAACTGCCTGGTGCCGCCGGAAGGACGCGGCGAGGCCAAGGCCGAGCGCAGCCGTAACAAGGGCCTCAAGCCCGCGCTGACCCGCCATAGCAATATCGTGCACCAGCGTGGCAATGGCGCGGGCAAGGGCGCCTCTGCCAGTAAGGGCGCGACTAAAGGCGCCGCCGCCGCACAGGGCGCCTCATCGGCTCCACACAATGGCAAGCAGGGCACTCGCAGCGAAGGCGCATCGGTTAACAACGGTGGTGCCAACAAGGGCGGCCATGTCGGAGCCAAGGCTGGTAACGGCAAGGTCGCAGGTGCTGCTCAGGGGAAAGGCGCTGCCAATGGCAAGCCAGCCTCCCAAGGCAAACCAGCCGGGCAGGGCAAACCCGCCCATAAGGGCAAGGCACCCAGCCGTGCCGGCATAGCCAAACCGGCAGCTCAGGGTGGCAAGCCTGCCGCAAAAGGCGGGGCCGCCAAGTGACCGGCGAGGTGATAACTAGACTTGTACACCATGAGCGGCCCAATATGGCGCTGGATGGTTATACCCCAAAGCAGCATCTGACAAAGGCTGCATGACCTCTACTTTTGAATGCCCCTAAAAATGGGGGGATTACCAGTTGATTAGCTAAAAATAAATATGTTCTAGCAATAGGCAACAAAAAAGCACCCGTAGGTGCTTTTTTGTTCATGATAAGGTGCTTTTCGAGAATGTAAACCAAGCGTACAATCCGGGGTTTGTCAACAACTACCCTGGTGAGGATCGTGGCGATAGACCCCAAATTATTAGAAGCTGCTCAGAAGGTGACGGCACATCGTGCGAAGGTTGTGATCGATCACATCATCAAACATGGCTATATCACGACTGAAGATCTCAAGGAAACCTACGGCTACAACCACCCGCCTCGTGCTGCTGGTGATGTTCGTGACCAAGGCATCCCGTTAGAGACTTTCAAAGTCAAGGGAAGTGATGGTCGGTCTATTGGTGCTTACCGATTTGGTGATCCATCTCAGATTGAAGATGGAAAACTTGGTGGAAGAAAAATTCTTCCCAAGCAACTAAAGAAAGCACTCGTTGAACAATTCGGTGCTAGATGTGCAATCAGCACTGAACAATACGACGAATCACATCTTCAAATTGATCACCGGGTTCCTTATAGAATTTCTGGTGACGATGACGGAACTGTTAGAAATCCAGCAGATTTCATGTTGCTATCTGGTGCTGCTCAACGGCAAAAATCATGGGTTTGTGAGCACTGCCAAAATTTTGTAGAAATCAAATTTCTGCAAATCTGTCAGTCTTGCTATTGGGCATCTCCTGAAAATTACACCCATGTGGCAATGAAAGAAGAGCGAAGAGTTGACCTTGTTTTCTCTGGTGTTGATGTTTTGAAATACAAGGAGCTTGAAGAAAGAGCCAAACGGAATGGCTCTTCCATTCAAGATGAAATCAACAAGCTGATTAAGTAATCAACTCTCAGAAGCCCCTAACAAGTCAAGTTGGGGGCTTTTCTTTTCGTGGCTCACAGTCTTTGTTTTAGCAACCAGAGCAGGTGACAAATAAAGAGATTCAATTGTCATATCATCACGGCCAAGTAATGTTGCTTGACTGGAACGACCCGCATGAAGTCCAACCTTCTTCAGTTGAAGGTATTCAGGAAGTTCAGTGCCATATGTCCTGTCGCCACATGTTCCATCAAAACTCAGCATATATGGAACATTTCGCTTATTCAGGCTGTCTAGCTCTTGAATCAGTTCATCAATATTCAAAAGATAGGCATATCGTGGATCTCGTTTTCCACTTGTTCCCTGCCAAGGTGGGTCCATGTAAACGAGATCATTAGAGGTTGCATCAGCAATTGCATCTCTAAAGTCTCCACCAAAAATCTTAATTCTATTTTTCAGTAACTTAGACATTAGTACTGCTTCGCGCCTCAATTTATCTGGCTTCAAACCAAGGCGACGGTTATCTGGTCCTTGATTAAATTCACCACTGCCATTGAAACGAACAGCATTTTTCACACACCTTGCCACTAAATATAGCAAGTCAGATGGTGACTTTTTTTTATTGTAGTCGTTACGAACTTTCTTGTAGTAAGCGGCAGGATCAGCCAATTGCTCATTCCACAGCCTTGAATACTCTTCAGTCAATCGCTCAGGGTCACTAACAATCAATTTCCAAAGTTCAGCCAGTGGTTCAAGCTTATCGGCAACAACGAATTTTTTTGCCTTCTGATTGGCAGCAGCAGCAAGAGTGATAGCACCAGAACCAACAAATGGTTCATACAGAGTATCAATCTCAAAATCCATGTAAGACAAAATATCTTCAGCAAGCTTTCTTTTGCTACCTTGATATGGAATTACATGTGGTGCTTTTTTCATAGGATTTCTTTACACTTCGGATTCAGTGAGTAGACAGAATAGTTTCTATCCTTCTCAATTAAGAAGAGTAGTTTATTGCCATTTTCAACACGGCGTTTTTCTCTTCGGTAAATGATGGAATACAATGAGTTTGTTGGGGTCTTCCCACTAAAAGCATTGGGTTCAATCTTTTCAATTTCTGACACAACTTCACCTAAGCTGAGTGCTTTTTTCTTCTTTAGCACTTTCACCATCATCGCTTCCAAATCACTCTTCTGACGATTCCAAGTCATATGTCGTCCTTTCGCAAGCATGCGTTAGCATGCTAACGCACAAGCTGGGTAATCGCAACAGTTACTATCAATCTATGAAAAAAGCACCCACAGGTGCTTTTTTCATTTCTGCTATTTGATGATCACCACCAAGCAACTGAGCCCGATAGGCCTGGCTTCGCAGTGTCCTTCTGATTGCTACAGACCACAGCTTGCTGTGTGTCTGGTTCCACATAAGAACAAAACAACCTACAAAAAACCTATAAAAATCCACCTAAAAATGACACCGATACAAATCAAAAACTTACATGCTGATTGTTGTAAAAAAAACAGCGTGTAGTAGTTCCTACACACCAGAAGCCGCCCGATTGCGCCCCTGTGATAACCGCCGTGGGTCACCAGATGCAGCAGCATCTCCTCGCGGGACATCAGTCCCTTGTCGCCATCCACGAAGTTAAACGAAAGCACGGCTTCGCCATCCAATTGGCTCAGATTGGCCACGTATTCCAGATACCAGGCATCCAGTTCGCCGATGGCGCAGCGCAATGCCGCCAGCGTCGGTGTTTCCGGGGTATTGGTGGCGGTAAAGCTGTGGGGCAGACCCTTCAGATTGGCTTGGAAGATGGCATCGACCACATGGATATGGTTGAAGATCCGCAGGGCATTGTGGTGCGCCTCCCCATAGACTTGCGGGTCCAGGGTGGCGAGGGCATCCAGCAGCTCGCCGTCGGCCCAGGCCTTGTAGCGAAACAGAGAGTGAAGGGTCGAGTTGCTCATGGTCTTCCTTGATGGGTTCAGCGCGTGAAGAAGGCATCTTAGCCAGCCGATGGCAGCAAGAATACTCCCCTGCTGAGCGGGTATCCCCTCCCGTCGTTTGCACAGATCCGATTTCATGCGTTCGGTGCGGGCGAGATGTTACCCTGCGGCTATCGCGATTTATGACAAGGAGTTCCCATGCGCATTGCCCTCGTAGGCCTTGGTGATATCGCCCAGAAGGCCTATCTGCCGCTGCTCGCCAGCGACGAGCGAGTCACTCCGCTGCTCTGCACCCGCAATCCCCAAGTGCTGGACAAGCTGGCCCGCCAGTACCGGATCGCCGAGTGCTTTACCGAGGTGGATGAGTTGCTGGCGAGCCGCCCGGATGCCGTGATGATCCACGCCGCCACCGCCGTGCATGGCAGACTGGCGGAGCAGTGCCTGCGCGCCAGCATCCCCACCTTTGTCGACAAGCCGCTCTGTGACAGCGCCGCCGAGGTGGAGGCGCTGGGCAATCTGGCCGTGGCGAAGGATTGCCCGCTGTTCGTGGGTTTCAACCGCCGCTACCTGCCCGTGCTGTCGGCCGCTCGTCAGCAGCCGGTGACCGAGCTGCACTGGCAGAAGCACCGTCATGCCCTGCCCGGGTTGCCCCGTCAGTTCCTGTTCGATGACTTTATCCATGTGCTCGACAGCCTCTGCCACTATGGCGGCGCGCCGGATGGGCCACTCCATGCCGTGCTCAGGCGCAGTAGCCAGCAGCCCGAGCTGCTGGCCGGGGTGAGCGTGGCCTGGCAGAGCGGGCAGGCGGCGGTGAGCGGTAGCATGAACCGCAGCGCCGGCCTCACCGAGGAGCGCATCAGCCTCTATGGCGAGGATCTGTCGCTGCAGGTGGAGAACTGCACCCAGGGCACCCTCGCCCGTGGCAAGCAGCTGAGCAGCATCGCGGTGGATGACTGGCAGCCGGTGCTGGCGCGGCGCGGTTTCAATGCCATGCTGGCGCACTGGTATGCACAGATTGAGGCGGGCAAGGCCGATGGCGCCCTCATCGACAGTTATCTGCGCAGCCATCAACTGGCCGAGCAGCTGGTGACCCTAGCCGGGGAGTAACGCTCGGGTGGGGAGGGGGGATTTACGCTGGCATGGGCCACGGCTTGATGGGACGCACTGGTCAGTGCGTCGCCATACCACTGTATAAGATGGTGCTTCCGCGCGCAGTCAGCGGGCCAGCCTGCGGCTATGCGAGCCAAGCGGGGGCTTGTTTGCTATCTTGGCGCCCATGATCTGCCTTTAGAGCAACGATGGTTTCATGAGCATTATTTTGGGGATAGATCCGGGTTCGCGGATCACCGGCTACGGCGTGATCCGTATAGTCGCAGGCAAGGCGGAGTATCTGGGGTCGGGCTGCATCCGCACCGACTTGGGCGAGCTGCCGTCACGCCTCAAGCAGGTGTATGACGGGGTGAGCGAGATCATCACCCAGTTCAAGCCAGACGAGTTTGCCATCGAGCGGGTGTTCATGGCCCGCAACGCCGATTCGGCCTTGAAGCTCGGTCAGGCCCGTGGCAGCGCCATAGTCGCGGCGGTCAACGCCCTGCTGCCGGTCAGCGAATACTCGGCGACCCAGATCAAGCTGGCGGTGGTGGGCACGGGCGGGGCGGCCAAGGAGCAGGTGCAGCACATGGTGACTCATCTGCTCAAGCTGTCGGCTACGCCCCAGGCGGATGCGGCGGATGCCCTCGGGGTGGCGCTCTGCCACTTCCATACCCGCCAGAGCCTGATCAAGATGGCGGGGCGGGTGACCGGCTCGGTGCGCGGCCGTTATCGCTGAGCACCGGCACGGTCCATCCGGTCCGGCAAAACGTTTCGCCACTGTTGATTAAATCAGCACTGTTGCCGCAGCCTGTCGCAGGCTCCGGTCGGACCAGTGAGGTCCATAGCGCGTGATAATGACAATCCTCTTAATTAATCAATAACTTGTGATGCTAGTCACATTTCATAGACAAAATGGGCTCACTTCATCTTCTTGATTCACACTCCCATAATGTGGCGCCTGTTTAATGACAGTGTCCGCATGAGCCCCGGCTCATATTTCATCATCATGGGAGATTATTAGCGTGAAACCATATGCAGCTGAGTTTATGGGCACCTTCTGGCTGGTGCTGGGGGGTTGTGGCAGTGCGGTGCTGGCGGCGGCATTCCCCAATGTAGGAATAGGTCTGCTCGGGGTTTCCCTGGCGTTTGGTCTGACCGTGTTGACCATGGCCTTCGCCATCGGCCACATCTCAGGTTGCCACCTGAACCCGGCCGTGACCGTGGGCCTGTGGGCCGGTGGTCGTTTCCCTGCCTCCGGTGTGCTGCCTTACATAGTGGCTCAGGTGCTGGGCGGGATAGCGGCGGGTGCCGTGCTCTATGTGATCGCCAGCGGTCAGGCCGGCTTCGATGTGACTGCCGGCTTTGCCTCCAACGGCTATGGCGAGCATTCACCGGGTGGTTACAGCCTGCTGGCGGCCCTGGTGTGTGAAGTGGTGATGACAGGCTTCTTCCTGTTCGTGATCATGGGCGCCACCGACAGCCGCGCGCCGGCCGGTTTCGCACCGATCGCCATCGGCCTGTGCCTGACCCTGATCCACCTCATCAGCATTCCGGTGACCAACACCTCGGTCAACCCGGCGCGCAGCACAGGTGTGGCGCTGTTTGTGGGTGACTGGGCCGTCAGCCAGCTGTGGCTGTTCTGGGTTGCCCCCATCGTCGGCGGCATCCTGGGTGCCCTGGCCTATCGCATGGTGGCGACCGAGCAGAAATAAGCTCCCGCAACATGCTGCTCTAGAACACGCCTTCGGGCGTGTTTTTTGTTTTATGGGGTTGTGGGTTTTACAAACTCCGAGCTGCTCGGCAGCGCTTTGTGGTGTTGGTGTGGCAGTGGCACCCGACCATATGGGGGGCGGGTCTCGGCATAGGGCGGGATAATGTGGGCTTTACAGACCCCCGGCGCTTAGCAGCTCCTTGTAGCGCTGGTGCAGCAGCTGTACCCGCTCCACCATATGGGGGGCGGGTCTCGGTATCGGGGATCGCGGGGGAATGATGATGCTTTACAGGCCCCGGGCGCTCAGCATATCCCGGTAGCGCTGGTGCAGCAGTTTGACTCGCTCCACGTAGGCGCGAGTCTCCGCATAGGGCGGGATGCCACCGTGCTTCTGCACCGCACCGGCCCCGGCGTTGTAGGCGGCGGTGGCCAAAGAGATGTTGCCGTCATACTGCTTGAGCAAGCCCGCCAGGTACTTCACCCCGCCGAAGATGTTCTGCTCCGCCAGCAGGGCGTTGCCCACCCCCAGTTCACGGGCGGTGGCTGGCATCAGCTGGGTCAGCCCCATGGCGCCTTTGCGGGAGACGGCCAGCGGGTTGAAGGCTGATTCGGCGTGGATAAGCGCGCGGATGAGGGCGGGATCGACGCTGTAGGTCTTGGCCGCCGCCTTGATGGTGCTGGCATAGTCATAGAGGAAGAGGCCTGTGGTGCGCCAGTTGACCTTGGAGGCGGGATCGCAGGCGTAGCAGTCGTTGAACAGCAGCAGCTCGTAGTGACCCTGATCGGGCATGATGTCGGAGTAGCGGATCACGCCATTCTTCTGCACCGACTTGTAGACCTGGATCTGGCGGGAGGCCGGCACGGGGGCCGCGGCCACGACCGTTGGCGTTGCTACGATCGCTGGCGTTGCCACGGGCGGTGGGGGAGGCGCCACGGCAGGCACTGAGGGCGGCGCCTCGGCGGCCAGGATCACCACCTCGGCCGGCGGCGGTATCTGGCTCCAGACGGACAGGGGAAACAGTGGGATGGCTCCCAGCAACATCCATGCTTTCAACGGCTTGCTCCTTAAGCCTCGGTAGCCCCGTTGAGTAAAGCATCAGGGGCGAGGCAGAACAAGCTCGGCGAGGCGCCGGGCCGCAATAAAAGCGGGAACCATGAAGGCCGCCCGCAGGCGGCCTTAGCTCAGGGCGTCAGCTCGCTCACTCCTGCAGCCAGAGCCGGGCACCGCGCGCCGGGATGGCGACCCGCACCCACTGGCTCTGCACATTGAGGGTGGCCGCCTGCTCGAGCACATCTCTATAGGTGCGATACCAGTCCAGCTCGAACTTGGCGGTATCGAGCCAGTACTCCTGCTCGTAGTCGCACTTGTTGATGCCGACCAGCCCCTGCTTGCCGCGCTTGAACAGCACGAAGCAGTCGCCGCTGCCGAGCAGATAGGCATAGGCCAGTCTCTCGTCGGTCTGGTTCAGGATCTGGTAGCGAAAACCGTCGTTGGTTGGAATATCGTGGGTGATGGCCGGTTGCGCGGCAGGCACCCGACTCAGGCCGCGGCACTACTGGGCTGCGACGAGGTGTCACCCAGGTTGGCGCGGTCCAAAAGCTGCGCAAGGGAAGCCATTTGTTGGGCCTGGCCAAAATGATGCATTGCCAATAAATGTTTGCTTTTCAAGCTTCTTATTTTAAATCAGTATCTTGAGAGCGTTTCTGTGGCATAGATGCGTAAAACGGGTAGGATGGATCCATCAGCATCTTACCGGCATCTAGGATAAGTGCAGCGCCGGACGCCAATGTTCGGCTGGCTACTAAAGTTACAGTGCGTGATATCAATAACAGCGTTTTTTTGTGACGCCAAGGCGTGTTATCTTGGTTGTGGTCTGACCTGTCAGGTCGGCCGGGCACGGATGATGAATGGAAAAGAGAGGGCCGCTGGGCCAAGGGTGAAATGGGTGTGACAAGCAGGCGGGCAATGGAGTTCAGTTTCGAAGAGTACTGCGATGCGGATCTCTCCCTGATCAGGGACTACTACGAGACGACATTCTCCCACTATGTGCCGGATCTGGCCGAGCGGATCTTCGTGGTGCGCGATGCCCACTGGCTGGTGGGCGCCGTGCGCCTGCGCGACGAGCAGGATTACTATCACCTGTGCGGTTTCAGGCTGTTGCCGCACTACCAGTCCCTGGGCCTGGGTTCCCGCCTGTTGCAGCGGGCCTGTCACGATCTGCTGGACAAGCCGGTGGTCTGCCACGCCCTGCCATTCGAGAAACCCTTCTACCTCAAGGCGGGCTTCGCCCATCTGCCCCTGCACGAGCTGGGCGGGCCGCTCCATACCCTGTATCACCAGCAGCGCGAGCAGGGTTATCAGATCGATCTGCTGGTGCGCCAGGCCAATACCCCGGCTTACAACTGAGCGCTTACTGGGGCTTGGTCAGCAGGTGGATCTTGCCCGGTGACAGCTCCAGCCCCACAAGATTTTCCTTGAGCCAGAGCTGATTGGGATCCTTGGCGTCGAGCCGATAGACGGGTTGAGTCTCCAGCCGCTTCTCCATGCTCTGCAGCAGCATCCTGAGCATGAAACCGAACTTCTGCTCGGCCTCTGCCGGCTCCAGCTTGTAGTCGATCAGCTTCATGTTATCGAGAAACAGTGCGCTCTGGGCCTTGTCGTAGCGCGGTCTCGCCTCGTAGGTCATGTTCAGCAGCGCGTCGTACTGGGTCTGGTCCGGCAGGGAGATCTTCAGCTTGCCCTTGCCAAACACCCGGGCGGTATCCGGGCTCTGGCGCCCGATCTGGACATCGCTCTGCTCGAGCTGAACATGGGCCTTGATGATGCCGGGCAATTCCAGCTGTTTGTCGACTTGCACCTGGGATTGCAGGTACTGGTTTATCTGCTGCTCATTGATGTCATATGAGCCTTGACCTAACATGGCCAGGCTCAGCAGCACAGATTGCAGGATCATGCTAACGACCTGATAGAATGGGTTTGTGCTACAGCATACCATTCTGATCCCCCGGGATCTGCCCACGTCATTCGTTCATTGCACCAAGGAATCGCCTTGCTCGACGGTTTGGAATACGACATCCAGTTGCTGTTTTCCCGCTTCCTCGGCTGGCTGCTGCTGCTGTTTCACACCGTGATAGTGGCGGGGATCTCGCTGCGGGTGGTGATGAAACGGCGCCCCATCGGGGTCTCCCTCGCCTGGCTGTCGCTCATCTATGCCATCCCGTTCGCCGGGGTCGGCTTCTATGTGCTGTTTGGCGAGATAAGGCTCGGCCGCAAGCGGGCCGAACGCGCCCAGGCCATGTACCGTCCCTATGCTATCTGGATCCGCCAGCTGGCCCGCCTCTTCCCCCAGCACTGCTGCGAGGTGGGCAGCAAGGCGCGGCCGCTGCACGATCTGATCCAGGGGCGGCTGGCCATGCCCATGCTCTCCGGCAACCGGATGACGCTGCTGCATAAGCCACAGAGCATCTTGCAGGAGATAGTGCGCGACATCCGTCAATCCTCCCAATCCTGCTATCTGGAGTTCTACATCTGGCATCCCGGCGGGGACGCCGACACAGTGTGCGAGGCGCTGATCGAGGTAGCGCAACGCGGCGTGGATTGTCGCGTGTTGCTCGATTCCATCGGCAGCAAGACCTTCTTCCGCTCCGCCTGGCCGCGGCAGCTGCGCAAGGCCGGGGTCAAGCTGGTGGAGGTGCTGCCGGTCGGTGCCTGGCGCATCCCGTTCCAGCGCCAGGATCTGCGCATGCACCGCAAGCTGGTGGTGATCGATGACAGGGTCGGCTACACCGGCTCCATGAACATGGTGGACCCCCGCTTCTTCAAGCAGGACGCGGGCGTGGGCCAGTGGGTCGACATCATGATCAGGGTGCAGGGGCCCGTGGTGCCGCTGATGTGGTCCACCTTCGTCTGGGACTGGGAGATGGAAACCGGCGAGCGCCTGCTCGACAGCCTGCAGCACGAGCCCGAAGCCTGGCCGCAGACCAACTACCGGGCCCAGCTCATCCCCTCAGGCCCTTTCGTCGGCGGCGACTGCATCCAGCAGAGCCTGCTGCTGGCCATCTACCAGGCGCGCCATCACCTGGTGCTGACCACCCCCTATTTCGTGCCCGATGATCCGCTGGCGGCGGCGCTCTCCTCGGCGGCGGCCCGCGGCGTGCTGGTGCAGCTGGTGCTGCCCCATCGCAACGACTCCCTGATGGCGAACCACGCCAGCAACTCCTTCATGGAAGATCTGCTGGCGGCCGGGGTCGAGATATATCGCTACGATGCCGGCTTGCTGCACACCAAGAGTGTGCTGGTGGATGACGATTTCGCCCTGGTGGGGACGGTCAACCTCGATCGGCGCAGCCTCTGGCTCAACTTCGAAGTGACCCTGCTCATCGACAACCCGGCGTTCGTGGCCGAGATGAATCAGCTGGTGCAGGGCTACATGCTGGAGGCGACCCCCATGTCGCTGGTCAAGTGGCGGGCCCGTCCCTGGTACAAGAAATTGCTGGAGAACATCTTCTACATGTTCAGCCCCCTGCTTTGACGCAGGCCAGTGGCTCGTGTCCTGGTGGCTGACGCGTCGCTTACCGCTGCAGATAGCGGCAGGCGAGGGGCCTGAGCGGTCTGCTTAGCCCCTTGTTATGACACAAGATAATAAGCCTCGACCCGGCATGGGGCTTGCCTCATCGCACCTCTGCCCCGTAGAGTGCGCCAATGAGCCTTTGGAGATGACATCAAGATGAAGAAGAGAGTGGCGCTGGCCGTCGGTGCGGCATTGGTGGTGGGTGGGCTGGGTGCCTGCTGGTACACGGGAAATACCTTCGACCAGACCCTGGCCGAGCAGATCATCAAGGTCAAACAGGAGAGCGGCATCGAGCTGAGCTGGATCCCGTCCAGCCAGAATCTGTTTAGCCGCGACGGCGTGCTCAAGGTGGTGGTGACGCCGCAGACCCTGGCCAGCTTCGATCCCCAGCTGGCAGGGAGCGAGCCCATCGAGGTGCAGCTCAGCTTCAACAACCGCATTCTGCCGCTCTATATCAAGAGCCATCTGCTGCTCGATACCGCCCAAGGCACCCTGGCGCCGGTCTTCACCGCGCTCGGCATGCAGCAGTGGCAAGTCGGCATGGAGTCGGCAAGCAGCCTCTGGACCATGGGCAACAGTGCCCGCTTCTGGGCCAATGACTTCAAGCTCAAGGACGGGGTCAGCGAGTTAAGCTTCCTGCCCATGACCGGTACCTACAGCGGCGATCTGGAGGGAAATGGCCATGTGGTCTTCCAGTGGCAAGGGATGACGCTGCATGAGGCACAGGGCAAGCTGGACATGGTGCTGGCGGATCTCAAGGGCAGCGCCGATCTGGCCGAGATCAGCGGGATCTGGCTCTCCCCCCGCAGCGACGCGACCCTGTCTGCCTTCTCCCTGACCCTGCCGGAGAGCGTCAGGGTCTCCCTGCAGGGGATGAGCACGACCACCCAGCTGGCGGGGGACGATGCCCAGACGCTCTCCAGCCGTTATCAGATGAAGGTGGCGACCCTCAATCTGGAGAATGAGAGCGACACCCTGGCGCTGACGCAGGGCAACCTGAACCTGGAGCTGAAGGGGCTGGATCTGGAAGGCTACCAGGCCTTGCAGGAGGTCAGCGGCCAGCGGGTGGATGAGGTGGCCATCCAGCAGGCCCTGGACAAGATGCTGCAACGCGGCGCCACGCTGCAGCTGACGGATCTCAGCGCCCAGCTCAATGGCGAACCCGTCAGCCTGCAGGGAGAGGTCAAGCTGGCACCGACCTCGCTGGAGCAGTTGGTGGGCAGCGAGGAGGGGATGCAGGCCCTGTCCGGTCTGCTCCATGCCAAACTCGGCGACCAGCTGGGCAAGGCCGTCCCGCAGCTGGCGCCCATGCTGGCGCAGTTCACCGCCCAGGGTTATCTGAAGGCGGAGCCTGAACAGCTCAGTGCCGAGCTGAAGCTCGACAAGGGCGTGGCCACCATCAACGGCCTGGCGCTGCACGAATGACAGTCTGCTAATGAAAAAGGCTCCCGAGGGAGCCTTTTTTGTTGGGTGTTCGGTGAGCCGCGGCTTACTTGAACACCACCGTCTTGTTGCCGTAGACGAACACGCGCTCGTTCAGCACCAGCTCCAGCGCCCGGCTCAGCACGGATTTCTCCACATCCCGGCCGGCCTTGGCCATGTCGTCGGCGCTGAAGGCATGACCGACGTGGATCACGTCCTGCTCTATGATGGGACCTTCATCCAGATCGTCGGTGACGAAGTGGGCGGTGGCACCGATCAGCTTGACCCCGCGATCGAACGCCTGGCGATAGGGGCGGGCCCCGATGAAGGCGGGCAGGAAGGAGTGATGGATGTTGATGAGCTTGCGCGGATAGGCCTCCACGAAGCTCGGGGTCAGCACCCGCATGTACTTGGCCAGGATCACGTAATCCGGCTGGTAGCCGTCGATGATGGCGCGCACCTGCTCTTCGTGTTCGGTGCGGCTCAGATCCTCGTGGCTCACAGCATGGAACGGGATCTCGAACTTGCCCGTCAATTCGGCGAGGGTGTCGTAGTTGCCGATCACCGCCACTATGTCCATGTCCAGCGCGCCAGCGTAATTCTTCATCAGGATGTCGCCGAGGCAGTGGGTCTCCTTGGTCACCAGGATGACGATCCGCTTCTTGCCGGCCTTGACCAGGCGGCGCTGGGCACCCGCCGGCAGGGCGTCGTCGAGATCCGCCAGCAGGGTCTCATCGTTGAATCGGCCTTCCAGCTCGGTGCGCATGAAGAAACGACCGTTCTCGTGGTCCACGAACTCGTCGTTCTTGTTGATGTTGAGCTGGTGCTTGTAGCAGATGTTGGTGATCTTGGCGATGAGGCCCTTGGCGTCGGGGCAATCCGTCAGCAGTATTTTCTTTTCCATCTCTGTCATGATTCCGTTTGTGGTGTTGGCGCCCGAGTCTGCGCGGGCTGCGCGTTTTTTCAGGCACTATGCCATAAACAAAATCAGAAAGGACAGCGCGCCGTGCGCCGTCAGATCAAGTCGATACCAGCGGGGCCCATATTTATCCTTGATGGGTTTTGCGCTGGTATCCCAGGTTTTTTTTCTTTAGGCTATCAGTGCTTATTCTCAGGGCGGGGTGAAATTCCCCACCGGCGGTATCCCGATCTGACTCGGGGAGCCCGCGAGCGCCCGACCTTGGTGTAGAACCGGGGCCGGGGTCAGCAGATCCGGTGAGATGCCGGAGCCGACGGTCACAGTCCGGATGAAAGAGGATAAGACAGAGTTTGCCAGTCTGGCCCTCCTAGGGCTGGCTGCCGCATGCCTACTTCTGTCTGCCTTTCCATGCCCTGATTCTGGTCCTTGTCTTATTTAGGAGTCTTACCATGAATCAGTCTCTACTCAGTGAATTTGGTGATCCCATTACCCGTGTCGAAATGGCGCTGGCCGCATTGCGTGCCGGCCGTGGCGTGCTGGTGGCCGATGATGAAGATCGCGAGAACGAAGGGGATCTCATCTTCGCCGCGCAAACCATGACCAACGAACAGATGGCCATGATGATCCGCGAATGCTCCGGCATCGTCTGCCTCTGCCTGACCGATGAGCGGGTACGCCAGCTCGAGCTGCCGATGATGGTGGAGGCGAACTCCAGCCATTATCAGACCGCCTTCACCGTCACCATAGAAGCGGCCCAGGGCGTCACCACCGGGGTCTCCGCCGCCGATCGCATCACCACCATCCGGGCGGCCATCGCCGACGGCGCCCAGCCATCGGATCTGCATCGCCCCGGTCACGTCTTCCCGTTGCGGGCTCGCACCGGTGGCGTGCTGACCCGGCGTGGTCACACCGAAGCCACTGTCGATCTGATGCAGCTGGCTGGACTCAAACCGTATGGGGTGCTGTGCGAACTGACCAAGCTGGATGGCTCCATGGCCAGGCTGCCCGATCTGGTGGAATTTGGTCGCCAGCATCAGATGCCGGTGTTGACCATCGAAGATTTGGTGCAATACCGTCAATTATTGGCAGAACGTTCAGCCTGAGCTTCATACGAAATTGTAATAAGTACATTTTTTGGTTACGCTTGGTGCGAACCTCATCCAGAGCACTCGTTTTTGACTTAAGTTTGCACAAAAAGTGTACGTTTAAAAAAAATGAGAGTTTTAATGCATTTATCTGTGGTGGGGCCTATCCAAACTCGTATTTATTTGTGCCATAATCACGCCGCTTGCTAAACGTCTGGCGAGTTAAAGGGAGCTTTAAAAATGAAAAAATTGTTGTTGGTAGGTGTTGTTGGTCTGTCTGCCCTGCTGGGCGGTTGTGCGAACACCAGCGAACTGGAAACCTCCGTTCAGAATCTGTCTAACAAAGTTGACCAACTGGCTCAAGATGTTAGCGCAGTTCGTGCTGATCAATCCAAGATGGCTGCTGATATCGCAACTGCTAATCAAGAAGCTGCGCGTGCTAACCAGCGCATCGACAACATGGCTACTTCCTACAAGAAGTAATCCATGCGAAAAAATGGCGCATTTTAATGCGCCATTTTTTTTTGCCTGAAATTTGTCATTTCCCTTATTACCGCACTTCCTGCCTGAACAAGGCAATGCCGATTGCTCGGCATCCCCTGATTTCTTCATCGATCAATAAAGCAGGCTATAGAGCTTGCGACGATAACTCTGCGCAGCCGGATGGGCACCCATGGTGGTCAGGATATCGAGATAGATCTTCTTGGCATCGCCAAACGCCATATCGCGTCTGAGAATGGTAAACAGCAGCGCCAATGCCTCTTCCTGCCGGCCGACCTGGCTGTACTGCACCGCCAGCTCCTGGGTGAGGGTCGCATCGTCCGGGTTCTCTGCGTGACGGAGCTCCAGCGCGCGCAGCTCGGGGCTGTCGGCGGCCTGCAGTGCCAGCGCCAGTCGGGAGCTCAGGGTCTGATAATGATCGTCCTGCGCCACCATGGGGATGGTCGCGAGCAGCGCCTGCGCCTCATCCAGCAGATTCAGATCCAGCGCGGCCTGCACCAGCCACAGGTTGATATCGTGTCGGCTCGGCGCCAGCTGGTGGGCCTTGGTGAGGTGGGCGTGCGCCACATCGGGCTGCGCCTCGGCCAGCGCCTGCTGGCCCTGCTCGAGCAGCAACTCCTCTTCCTTGGGGGTAAAGGCGGCGAAGAATTGGCGCAGGGTCGCTTCGTCCTGCGGGCCTTCCAGGATGGCCTGCTCGTCCGGGCGGCCCTGATGGAACAGCACCAGGGCGGGCAGGGCGCGCAGACCGAGCTGGCTGGCCAGCGGCTGCAACTGGGGATCATTCATGTCGACCATGGCCAGGGTGACCTGGGGATTAGCCGGGCCGACCAGGCTCTCCACCAGCGGGGTCATGCCCTGGCATTCGGGCATCTGGGGAGCGTGGAAATAGATGACGACCGGCTTCTTCATGGACGCATCGATCAGTTCGGCGTGAAAGTTCTGGGGATTGATGTCGACGATCATGAGGCTGACTCTCGAAAAATGGTGTGAGTTAACATGGGGTCTAGGGGGGTGGATTTCAAGCGCTCGTCCAGCAGGTAGCCATTGACGTTGCGGGTCGGGGCGGCGAGGCAGAGCCAGCCGCCGTCGAGCGGCCAGTCTTGCACCTGATAGGTGTGGGCATCGAGCCGATTATCCAGCCGCCACCCCTCCTCGGGCACAAAACACAGCTTGTCGAGTCCGGCGGCTATGCCATCCCCCTGAGCCTTCAGCACTGCCTCCTTGCGCGACCAGAGCCGATAGAAGGCCGATTCCTGCTCCTGCGCAGGCAGGGAGAGCAGCCATGCGTATTCACTGGCTGCATAGAAGCGTCTGGCCAGCGGCAGGATCTGGCGGCGGCGCAGCCCCATCTCGACATCCACCCCGAGCGGTCCCACCTGGCAGAGTGCCAGCACCAGCCAGTCGCCGCTGTGGCTGAGGTTGAACTGCCAACTCTCGTCGCACAAGACGGGTTTGCCGTGAGGGCCGGTGCAAAACACCAGTTCCTCGGTCGGGCAGTGGAGCCGCTCGGCCAGCAGGCGGCGGAGCAGCACCCGGCCCAGCAGGTACTCCTGCCGGCGGTTTGGCTGCTGGATGGCGTGCCAATGCTGATGTTCCTCCCGGGAGAGTTCATGGGGCAGCGTATTCAGCTGCTCGGCACAGATCTGAGCCGGTTTTAACAAATAGAGATCCGCTGAGATCATAATTTTTCACTTAAAAAAGGGGGTGAAGCAGCGATAAAAATCAGTTTTAACTGGCCCTGATGGCCACTTTCGCGATTGTATATTGTTTGGGCATGATCACATTAATTATGAAAAATAATGCATTTCCTTGCGAAAATGTGATGTCGATAGGGATTTTCACTTGCCTCGATAGAATTCTTGGATATAGTCGGGTGCTGTTGCCTTATAAATTGCCCTCTACGGCCGTATTTTAACAATGTTTACTCTTTTGCGGGGATAAAGGATTGCGCCACCTGATGCTACTGCTGGTCGCGCTCGGAATGGTGGGTTGTGCCTCGGCACCCCAGACCGAGGTCGCGAGCAAGATCGAAGTTTCCATGATGGAACCCGTGGTTGAACCGGAAGCTTCGCAGACACCCGATGTAAACGAAATCCTGACCGTATATAAAGAGTGGCGTGGCGTTCCCTACCGCATGGGCGGGAGCAGTCAACGCGGTATCGATTGTTCTGCCTTCGCCCGTGAAGTGTTCCGCAATGCGGTCGGCATCGAGCTGCCACGGGATACTCGCTCCCAGGTACACGAAGGGACCCGGGTAGCCAAACGGGATCTGATGGAAGGGGATCTGGTCTTCTTCAAGATCAGCAAGCGTCTGAACCACGTGGGCATCTATGTCGGCAACGGTGAATTCATCCATGCCTCCACCCGGGCCGGGGTCACCCGTTCCAGACTGGACAACGCTTACTGGCGCGGCAAGTTCTGGCAGGCACGCCGGATCGAGATCTGAGTCAGGCTGGACAAACGGCTCGCAGTACGGACTGTTTTTCCAACCTCACTTGAACCGGGCTCAGGCAGCCCGGTTTTTTATGGCCGTCGTTTAGACTTTCCGGGGCCGACTCTCTATAGTGTGGCCCCCGTTCCTCGGCAGATTCAGCATGAAGACCCACTCCGATCGCAAATCCGGCTTGCATCCGCGCAACCGCCATCAGGCGCCCTACGACTTCGACGCGCTCTGTCAGCGCACACCAGAGCTGTTGCCCTTCGTATTCATCAATGAGCACGGCACCCGCACCCTGGATTTCGCCGATCCTGCCGCCGTCAAGACGCTGAACCGTGCCCTGCTGGCGCTGCACTATGGCATCAAGCATTGGGATCTGCCGCCGGGCTACCTCTGCCCCCCCATCCCGGGGCGGGTGGATTATCTGCACCGGGTGGCGGATCTGCTGGCCGAGAGCGCGGGCCAGGTGCCGACGGGCAAGGGGGTGCGGGTGCTGGACATCGGCGTGGGGGCGAACTGCATCTATCCACTGCTGGGGGCCCGTGAATATGGCTGGCGCTTCGTGGGCTCGGATATAGACCCGGTGTCGGTCAAGGCTGCGACCCTGCTGGCGGGCAGCAATGGGCTGGCGGGGCAGATCGAATGCCGCCATCAGGCCAACCCCAAACACATCTTTCGCGGCATCATAGGCCCGAAGGAGCGCTTCGCTCTGACGCTCTGCAACCCGCCGTTTCATGCGTCGCTGGCCGAGGCGAGCAAGGGCTCGGAGCGCAAGCTGCGCAATCTCGGGAAGGCGGTGACGGGGGCGCCACTGCTCAACTTCGGTGGTCAGAAGGCCGAACTCTGGTGTGAGGGGGGCGAGACGGCGTTTCTGGCGGGCATGGTAGACCAGAGCATGGAGTTCGCCACCCAGTGCCTCTGGTTCAGCTCGCTGGTGTCGAAGAAAGAGAACCTGCCTGCCGCCAAGAAGGCATTGGCCCAGGCCGGGGCACGCCAGGTGCGGGTGCTCGACATGGCCCAGGGCAACAAGGTGAGCCGGATCCTGGCATGGAGCTTCCTGGAGCCCGAGGCTCATGGTCACTGGTGGTCTGCCGGGAAAAAATGATCGAGAAACGGGGCTCTGATGGCAGAAACAGGTCGAGCAGAGCCCTTTTCGGATTCGCTCTGCTCTCGTGACGTTGCCATCAAGATAATCGTTTTTCCCGCCAGAACAGCCCCCATTCAGCCTTCCGGTTAGTGATCACTCTCACCCCCGGTACAGTTGTACGCCGAGATTTTTTTGTACTTACCATTGAAACTTTCATAAAATGGGACTGGTTAGACCTCTTTACAGGCATGGAATCGAATAGGGATCGGTAAATGAAAGTTGTCGATTTTCTGAAGCACAAGCGCGAGATACTGGCGCAACACCCCTTTGAGCTCAAGGATTGGCTCTCTCCGGCGATCCGCGACTACTGGCGTGAGTTTCAGCAAAAGGCACACCTTCACCCTTTGCTGGGACGGGTGCTCGACCTGCAGGCCGACCATCAGCTGGTGCGGCGACGGGGCAGATCCCAGGCCCAGGCGGTCAACAGCCAGCCGGCCCTGGCCGAGGACGACCTGATTGAGCTGGATGGTGAGGCGGCCAGCCTGTACGCCGAGCTGCAGACCCAGATCGGGGAAGAGACCCATGTCGGCGAGTGGCTGCAGGTCAGCCAGCCGCTGATCGATCAGTTTGCCGCCGTCACCGGCGATCATCAGTGGATCCACACCGATCCCGAGCGGGCGGCGGCCGAGTCGCCGTTCAAGACCACCATCGCCCACGGCTTCCTGACCCTGGCCCTGTTACCCCAGCTGACCGGTTCGGTGGATGAGGCTACCCCGGAGTTTCCAAGCGCCCGCATGGTGGTGAACTTCGGTCTGGAGCAGGTGCGTTTCCCCTATCCGATCAAGGTGGACAGCAACATCCGTGCGCGCACCAGGCTCTCCCGAGTGACGCCGATCAAGGGCGGGCTCGAGTTGCTCAAAGAGATCAAGATAGAGATAGAGGGCATTCGCCGCCCCGGCTGCGTCATCGAATCGGTCACCCGAGTCTATTTCTGACCCTGGTCCCGCTTGCTGCAGATAAACACAGGCCCACTTCGGTGGGCCTGTGTCGTTTCCGGGGTTGGGTGCCCGTGGCGGGCCAGGTCAGCGTTAGAAGCTGGCACCCAGGGTGATGGTATGGCGCCACTCCTTGTCATCCAGACTCTGCTGATCTCCGCCATATTCGAGCCAGTTATCGTCCCAGCTCAGTTCACTCGACCAGGAGAGGCGCAGGTGGTCGTTGAAGTAGTACCTGAGCCCCAGGCTGCCGTTGACGGATTGATTCCTGGTCAGGTAGGGGGAGGGCTGATCGATGAACTTCTCGTAGGTTCCCTTGCTGAACAACTCGAATCTTTGCTGCCAGACGGAGATGGGCTGACGATAGTCCCAGCCGAGGTTGATGAAGGGGTAGTTGATGATGCGTTCATCGAACAGAACCGAATCGCTCCAGACCTCGGGGGTGAAGTAGGAACGCTGCAAGCCCAGCTGACTGATAAACTCCAGTCGCCTCTGCTTGTCGTTCCAGAAGCGGTAACCCGGGCCAGAGGCATAGCTCAGCTCCAGATAGTTGCTGTCGATCAGGTTGTAGTCGGCATCGAGGGAGGATCGCAGGAACCAGTGCTCATCGAAGAAGAAGTCCAGCTTGGGGCTGAGGGTGTATTCATGGCTGTCGGTGATGCTGTTCGCCGTCTCGTAGATGTATTCTCCATCCAGGGTATAACGCCAGTCCAGATTGGCCAGCTCGGTCGACACCTTGAGGTTGACGTTGTTGGTCTTCTTGTCGTTCTCCTTCAACTTGATGTTCAGATCACCGGTGCCGCTCCAGAGCCAGGCATTGAGCCCGTCGGGCGTGTCCAGCAAGGGGATCCCCGTTCTGGTCAACGGCCTCGGCTGCTCCTGTTTGTCCAGCCGCCAGCGCTTGATGGCATCACGCGGGATGGTCAGGGCCTGGCTGTAAGCCGGCTTGATGCTGATCTGCTCGTCGGTGAGCTCCTCTATGGTGCCGGTCAGGCGATCGCCGTTGCGCATCCACAGGATGTCGGCCATCGCCGTCGTGCTGGCGCACAGGAGCAGCAGGCTCAGCAGGCCTTGTCTCATCACCGCCATGCCGGTGAGCACTCAGCCGCTGATGGGCTGGGGCAGCCCGCTCTTGCTGTCGAGCAGGGCCGTCACCTGAGTGCTGTCCACCTCGGGGGCTGCAATGAACTGCTCGACCTCGGTTGACAGCACCAGGGGGGCTCCTTGTGCCATCTCCTCCTCGGTACGGGAGAGCGGGGAGTGGACCTCCAGCCAGCGTCGGCCGTCCGGCTCCACTGCCATCTTGACCGGCTGATTGATCACCCGCACCTGAGTGCCGACCAGCACCAAGTTAAACAGGGTCTCGATGTCGTCGGGACGCAGCCGGATGCAGCCCGCGCTGACCCGCAGACCGACCCCGAAATCCTTGTTGGTGCCGTGAATGAGGTAGTCCCGCTGACCGTAGCCCAGGCGCATGGCGAAATTGCCCAGCGGATTGTCCGGTCCGGGCGGCACCACGGCCGGCAGATCTATGCCTTTTTGCTCCAGCCAGGACTTGCGCACCATGGGGCCGGGCACCCAGGTCGGGTTCGGGTTCTTCGCTATGATGGTGGTGGTCATCTCAGGCGTCTCGCGACCTATGTCACCGATGCCGATGGGCAGCACCATCACCTCCTGCTTGCCCTTGGGGAAGTAGTAGAGCCGCAGTTCGGGCAGGTTGATGACGATCCCCTCCCGCGGCACATCGGGCAGCAGCATCTGGGTCGGCAGGGTCAGCCGGGTGCCTGGGGTGGGCAGATAGGGGTCTACCCCTGGATTGGCTTCCAGCAAGGCCAGAAAACCAATCTGGGTGTGCTTGCCGACCAGTTCCAGGTGATCCCCTGGTTGCACTATGTAATCTTCCAGCTCGCCGATCAGGCGGCTGTCCGCCGGCGGGAGGGGATAGGTTTTGGACCAGACCGGCGCGGCCCAGAGGCTGGTGGCGACCAGCAGCAGTGAGACGATACGTGGATACAACATGGTTCTTCCTATCTGTCAGTCTTGTCTTGAGGGAAGCGCTCCCTCCCAAAAAATGAGCAGAGATTGTAACCAATAGTCCCGGGATTACCAGCGTCGGGCTGAGGCGCTGCCGAGCCGGCTGGGCACAGCCCACCACCCCCTTTCACCGTGCAGGCCCCGCTTTTTCGGGGAAACGGGGATAAGCGCGGGTCGACTGATGGCCGCTGACGCCGGCGGGGAAGAGTCACATCTTGACCGCCAGGGGTGGCATGGCCGATGTGCGACCAGAGCGCGATGGCGGGGGAGGGGAGCGATCCGCCGCGGGCTGGCTGTTTAATAGCCAGTCGTATGATCTTCAACGATATTTACATTGATTTCCCGACTCGGGTTGGGTCAATATGAGGGCCCGCGGAGAGATGCCGGAGTGGCCGAACGGGATTGACTCGAAATCAATTGTGGCAGCAATGCCACCCAGGGTTCGAATCCCTGTCTCTCCGCCATCTTCTGAGCCCGACTTGTACAACAGGTTGGGCTTTTTGTTGACTGCTTGTTTTCCGTCGCTTCTGCCAGCATGCCGGCTCGTTGAACCCCACAGAACAGCCACCCCTTCCTCTGATTTGCTTCTGGGATGCAGAAGATCACCCATCGGGGCGAGCCGAGGCAAATACCAGGCGAAACAATCGGCTAGAAGCGGCCTGAGCCCTGTGGATAGTCGGAGGATTCAGGCCAAGTTCAGCGCACCCCCGGTATGGTGCTCCGGCGTTTATGCGGTGTAACGAATAACAAACAGAGATGGCTGCCGGCGCAGTCATTCCCGTCTATCTTCCATCCCGCCAAGACGCTGAGCGACATGCACGAGCCCAAGGCCCACCCCGGTCAGGGGCCGCGCTCGCTGCCGATATCCATCCCCTGCCGTACGAGCTGCTGGCCATGATGCCTCTTTGCAGCACCGGTGGTCACCTCGCCATTCTCATGACGTCCTGGAGGACATGATGACCGAATGCCATCTGCGCAACTGCATTACCCCTTCTCTCATTCGCCAGATTGGGCTCGGTCTGGCCGCCGGCGCTTTGTGTTTCCTGGTGCTGAGCTATGCGGACCCGGCCGCTCGAAAGAGCGAGCCCGAGGCGGCCGTCGAGGTCCCCACGCCAGCAGAGCCCCTCTCGTCAGAACCCCAGGCCAGTGGCGCCGCGGCAACCTCGAGCCAGCCGGATGAGGCGAGCTTGCCCCTGCCGGCGCTGACGGCCGGTATCGGGTCTGATGGGGTGCAGGGAGAGGGGATGGCCGACGAGGCGATTCCCACCCCCATGCTGGGCGAGCCGAGCGCGGCCGTATCGATAGCGGCCGACGAGAAGGTGGTGGCTCAGCCGCCCATGCTGATAACCGCCAGCACTCCGCCCTCTGCCGCTCAGCCTGCGGCCAAGCCGTCGGTGCCTCCGGAGTCGGTGTCCAAGCCAGCTCCCAAGCCTGAGATCAAGCCGCAAGGCAAGGCGCCCGGCAAGGTGAGCTTGACGCCTGCCAAGGTCCTGCAGCAGAAGAACGGCAACCACCTCAGCGTCCAGTTGATGGGATCAGGCAGCCTGGCGGCCATAGAGCAGTTTGTGCTCGCCAACCGGCTCGCTGGCAAGGTGTGGATCTATCAGACCAAGTTCCACGGCAGCCCCTGGTATGTGGTGTTGAAGGGGGAGCATACCAGCATGAGCCAGGCGCTGGCGGCCATTCGCAAGCTGTCGCCTGCCCTGCAGAAGGCGGGGCCCTGGCCCAAGTCATTTGCCCAGGTGAAGAACGAATTGAAGCAATAGGCCTGAGAGTGGGGGATGTGGCTCGGCCGAGCCGGGTCATGATCGAGCATTCGCACCATTGCCCCATCCTATGAGCGTCAGCTCATCAGCCTTTATTGCACCACAGCCGCGCCAGTCGCGGCTGTGGTGTTTTCGGCCTGGCTGATTTCAAACTGCTCCGCCATTCCTTGGGCAGCGTGAGACTGGCCCCAAGGACGGCCGTCAGCCCTTGCGGCTGGCGAGCTGGCGCAGCAGCTGGGTGCTCTGGTGCAGGCTCTGCTGCTGCACCTCGCTCAGCGGGCACTGCTTGAGCACGTATTCGGCGCTGGCCACCACCGTCTTCCAGCGAGGGGCCTTGGGCAGGGTGTCCAGGCTCAGGTATTTGTCGAGGGTGCGGGTCTGGGGGCTGGATCTGTCCATGTAGACGCGCCACAGCTTGCTCTTCTCCGCCAGCACTATCTTGCCCTTGCCGGTGCTCTGCTGCCAGGCATCCAGGGTGAGGCGCATGGTGTCCACCAGGGCCCGGCGCAGCGGCTCGTCATCCTGCTGGCGGATCAGGTTGTCCGCCAGGGAGCGGAACTCGCCACCGAGTCGGCTGAGTTCACCCAGCAGCTGACCATCCTCTATGATGGCCTGGCGCGACAGGCTCTTGAGGGCGTTTTCCAGCGCCATCACCCGGTTGTCATCCTGGCGGGACTCGGTGCTGAGGGTGAGGGCGAAGGCGCGTTGACCACCCAGGCTGATGGGCAGCGCACGGGCGTTGAGTTCATCCTTCTGACCCGCCACCAGGAAGCTCAGATCCTGCTCCGGCCGTGCGGTCAGGTCGGGCCACTGGCTCGCCAGGGGGGTCGCCAGCCACTCGTCGAGGGGCAAGCCTTCCATGGCCTCCGGCTCCTGTCCCAGCAGCCTCGCCAGCACGCGGGAGGCAAACAGCACCATGCCCTGCTCGTCGATGAAGACCATGGGATCCGCCCCTTCCCCCAGCAGAGTCAGCAGCCGCTCCTGATCCTGATGCAGCTGTGCCTGCAGGCTGAGGCGGTGCTCTATCTCTTGCTTCAGTAGCCTGTTCTCCACCAGGGAGGCACGGCCGGCACTGGCCTCCAGCAGCGCCCTGACCCGGGCAAACAGCTCCTCCTTGCAGAATGGCTTGACCAGATAATCGTTGGCGCCGGCGTTGAAGCCCTCCTCGATGTCCTTGGGCTGGTTGAGGGCGGTGAGCAGCAGCACCGGCAGCTTGTCCTTGGGATGCTGCTCGCGCAGGCGGCGGCAGACGTCGAAGCCGGACAGGGTTGGCATCATCACGTCCAGCAGTATGAGGTCGACCGGCTCCTGGGCCAGCTTGGCGAGGGCGTCGTGGCCGTCGCTGCTCGGCAGTATGCGGTAGCCGCAGGGCTGCAGCAGGTGGCGCAGTATGTGCAGATTGATGGGCTCGTCATCCACCACCAGGATGAGGGGCGCATCGGCCGGCGGTGGCGGCAGGTCATCGCTCTCCCAGTCCGGCAGGATCAGTGGCTGCTGGCGCACCAGCTGATGCTCCATCTGGCGGCTGTCCAGGGTCAGGCTGCCCGCCTTGCCGCTGGCGAGCGGCAGGGTGAAGGCGAAGGTGGAGCCGACGCTCGGCTCGCTCTCCACGCTGAGTTCGCCCCCCATCAGATGCACCAGCTGGCGGGTGATGGAGAGGCCGAGGCCGGCCCCCTGCTTGCTCAGCTCCGGGCTCATCTGCACCAGGGGTTCGAAGATGTGTTCCAGATGCTCCCGGGGTATGCCGATGCCGGTGTCGGTCACCCTGATGCGCAGGAACTGACCCTCCACCAGGGCGCTCAGCACCACCTTGCCCTGGGGGGTGTACTTGATGGCGTTGCCCACCAGGTTGTAGAGCACCTGTTCCAGCCGCTGCTCGTCGGCCAGCACCGGCGGCAGCTCGGCCGGGCTGATGTCTACCAGGGTGAGGGGCTTGGCCTGCACCAGGTGCTGGCAGAGATCCAGCACCAGCCGGATGACCCCCTTGGAGGAGACCGGCTGGGAATGGATCTCCAGCTGGCCGTAGCGCATCTGGTGATAGTCGAGCAGATCGTCCACCAGCCGGGCCAGGCCGTCGGCGCTCTTGATGATGAGGCCGAGCTGCTTCTGCTGGCCCTCGGTCAGATCCTGCTGGCTGGCGAGCATGGACTCCGCCATCCCCTTGATGCCGTGGATGGGGGTGCGCAGCTCGTGGGAGGTGTTGGCGAGCAGCTCATCCTTGAGCTTGTCCGCCTGTTGCAGGCTCAGGTTCTGCTTGTGGGTCAGCTTGACCTGCTGCTGCAGCTCCTGGGTCTGGCGCTCGATGAGTTCTATCTTGTCCTTCACCGAGCGCTGCATGTGGCGAAACGCCTGGGCCAGCCGGTCTATGTCATCGTCGGTACGGGCGATGCTGATGGGGTGGTCCAGGGCGCCGTCGGCCACCTGCTCGGCGGCGGCGGTGAGGGAGCGCAGCGGCGCCGTGATGGAGTGGGAGAGCCAGCGGGAGAACAGGATCAGCAGCAGCAGGGAGCCGGCACCCAGCAGTATGACCAGGGTCTCCAGCTGGCGGATGGGGCGGTATGCCTCGCTGGTGGAGATCTCGGCGACGAAGGCCCACTCGGTGTCGAATACCTTGACCTGGGTGTAGGCGGCCAGCACCTCGTCATCGTGATAGGAGCGAAACAGCCCGACCCCCTGCTCACCGGAGAGGGTCTTGACGACCAGCGGGGTCTGCAGCGGCCGGAAGTTTGGGCTGAAGCTGTTCTCCACGCTGAACTCGGGGGCGAGCCAGGCATTGGCGCGCATCCGCTTGTCCGGGCCGACCAGTATGGTCTCCCCCGTCTCACCTAACCCCTCCCGCTCCGCCATGATCTGGTTGAGCTTGTCCGGCAGCAGCTCGAAGATCACCACCCCGCGCACATAGTCGTACTGCATGACGGGGGCGGCCAGGTAGGCGACCACCTGGCCGGTCAGCTCGTTGCGGCCAAAATCGGTGAATTCGAAGATCTGCTGGGGTTTCTGACCACCATCGAGCCGGCGCTTGATCTTGGCGAAGGTGTCGCCAAGGCCGCTGGCCTGATAGGGGCCGGAGAGCAGGTTGGTGGCAAAGTTGGCATGCTTGGTGACCGAATAGACCACATCACCGTTGAGATCCACCAGGAAGATGTCGCTGTAATTGGACTTGCGCACCATATCGGCATAGCCGCGGTGGAAGCGCTGATGCACCCGGCCGTACATCTCGTCCGCCAGGATCAGGGCGCTGATGGAGGGTTCTATGTCCACCTTGCTGTCGGGTTTTTGCAACTGATCCCAGGAGCCGGGCACATAGCGGGCCTGGGCACGGGCGCGCGCCTCCTGCGGGGTGGTGCCCAGCTTCTCGAAGGCGCCGGTGAAGCCATAGAAACGACCGATACTGTTGCCGGCAAAATCCTGCTGGGAGAAGTTGATGATCTGCTCTTTGAGGTTGCCGAAGTAGTCTTCCAGCTGGCTCTTCTTGATGTTGCGCACCGACACCAGATGATTGGAGGTCTGGGTGGTGAGGTCCTTGCCGTGGCTATAGAGGAAAAACAGGGTGACGACCAGGAAGGGCACCAGGCCTAACATGAAAAAAGCCAGCATCAGCTGGGCTCTGAGCCCACGAGGCTTGAAGGTCCATTTCATCTTGTGATTTTCAATTGAGAATCCAGTTACTAAACGCGACAAGTCTCTGATTAAAGACTAATCATTTCAATGACTTTATCTTGAATTCGCCTACGGAGTCACAGCGGGCCGAGGGAATTTCGGCCAAGGCGTTTAAAGCCTGAGCAAACGACCGGGAAAAGTGCTGAAAGTCAGAAAAAAGGGTTGTGCCCGTGCTCTGGGTACGTATAATGCGCCTCGTTGTCAGGCAACTGGCACATAGCAGTCAGGCGGGAATAGCTCAGTTGGTAGAGCACGACCTTGCCAAGGTCGGGGTCGCGAGTTCGAGTCTCGTTTCCCGCTCCAATTTCTCATGGCACCAACCATGGGTATCACTTTCAAGGCAATCAGCCTTGTCAGCATGGCGCGTTAGCAAAGCGGTTATGCAGCGGATTGCAAATCCGTTTAGTCCGGTTCGACTCCGGAACGTGCCTCCATATTCTTCCTCTGTTTCATTCGTCTTCCATGCCCTGTTTCAGCCTCGAAACTTCTCTTTGGCATACCCCCTTGTTTTTAATATCCTTGCTGGGTGAGTAACTGCTCGCAGCCCTGCTGGCGCCACTCTCTCTGCAGATAGTGACTCACGTCGCTCAGGGATTGCCCCCGGTATTGAAATTGCATTTCGGCGGAGTGCTCGGTCAGATCGGCCATCTTCTGTCTCAGTTGACCGCATTGCCACAGGCTGACGGTAGGCACCCCCTGGTACACCAGTGCGATGGCGTCATGCTGGTTGAGTCGCCACTCCTGCCACTCCGACCAGATCAGCAGGCCCAGCACGCTCAGGACCGCGATTTCTGCCAGTTTCATCCTCTTCTTCCTTCATCTCCCTGCCCATGATCTAACTCTTGTCCAAGGAGTGGTTTTTGCCAGCCTTGTTACTCTTTGGTTAAATAATGTAACCCGGTTTCACTTTTTGGTTTTTAGGCGGTTTTTTTATAAAAAAGTGGGCTTATTGGTGTAGTAATCCTACAAATTGTGGAGTAATCTTTGCTCAGTGGTCTTACCAGTGAGGCGTTAAATCATGTTTCATCCCTTCTCTCTGACTCAGATAATCCTTCGTCGCATCTTCGTGCTGCTGGTGGGCGTGTTGGTCTTCCCGGTGATGCTGTTTCGCAGCGATCGCGCCCGCTTCTACAGCTACCTGCACCGCATCTGGAGCAAGACCAGCACCAAGCCGGTGTGGCTCAAGATGAGCGAACGGGGCGAGCGGATCTTCTACTGAACCGTCTCCTCGCATAAAAAAGACAGCCAAGGCTGTCTTTTTTATTTTTAAGCATATGAAATTAAATGATTTGTTCCTTACCGTGTCCACGCATTGACCACGTTGAGATAATCGGAAGCAAAAGCCCCAGTTTTGACTGGGGCTTTTTATTTGGTGGGGATTATCTACCGAGGTAGTCCGCAATGACGACAGTGGCGACGCCAAGGACGGCATTTGTCGTGGTATATACCCACTGCTTTTTGGCAATGAACACGACCTCACACACAATGCTAAGCACCAATACAAAGGGGTAGAAGATGTAGTAAGTAGCCAGAATTGAGTATTCGTCTGAGCGATGGACGGACACATCAAAGAGCACGAGAAAATAGTTGGCTACGAGGAACCATAAGCATATTTTCACAGATATCCCTCTATGGACTGATCAAGGTCCATTGCTGTTGTAAACGGTTCATGAGTGAATCCCTCATGGTGTTGGCGCGCAGACAAGAATGGAATCCTGCAAACGAGACGTAGCTGACCTGTTGTTGTGCCTGTGCCCACGTCAGACATATTTAGAGGATTGTTTCCCACATTCAGGCGACCCGAATGGACTCCGGGCCGCCATTGGTTCCGCCGCGGCGCTAGTGAAAGGGAAACAGATAGTTAAGCCAACTCGTCATTCGCAACAGCACTTTGCGGATAATGGAAACCTGGGTGAAGTACTTGGTATAGATGGCGGCCTGACCGCTGGAGCCCGCAATAACCTGATACTTGGGCCAGTCAGGATCCGTGATCTTGAGAGCGATAGGCAGGCGCCCTGGTGTCTGGGCCGATGTCTGATCTATCAGACTGGCGTTCGCCTGCACATTCCCGGCCGCCAACGCCGGTATGACCGACATCACCTCAGCAGTGAAGACCCGACCAGGGATACCATCTATTACAATTTCGGTTTCATCCCCTTCGGCTAAGCGCTGCATGCTGTTCTGCCAGAACCAGCCAACATAGGTAGTATCATCTTGGTGGATGAAGTTCATCACGGGGCGATATTGAAAAGGGGCCGCAATCATACCGGGACGAAGCGCCAACTGAGAAACATAGCCATCACTGGGAGCCGTGACCACGGTCTGCTCCAGCTCATACTTGGCCTCGTTGAGTTGGGCTTGCAGGTCTACGATGGTGGCCTTCTGCTGGTCTATTTGGGCAGTAATGTCATCCACATTAGCCTGGGTCATATCGAGGTCACGCCGCTTGCCGATACCTCGATTCACCAATGCCTGTGCTCGGTCACGATCCAAGCTGGCGGAGCGTAGCCTGGCATCAATGGATTTGAGTTGTTCCCGATTGGATGCGAGCCTTGCGGCCAAGCTGGCCACCTTCTGTTCAAAGGGTTCGGCCTCAATGCGAAACAGTACATCGCCTTTTTTGATCATCTGATTTGCCTGGACGGGTACCTCACTGACACGACCTTTCACCAGCGGCACAATAGGCGTGGAGACATAGTAGTTACGCGCTATTGACGCGTAGGGATGGTTGTAGTTCATCAGAACGATGAGCCCACCCACGAGAAAAAAACCACCGAGCACGGCGGTCGGCAGGGTCCACTTGTTGAGCGGGAGATTGAATATCTTGAATATGCCCGTAGCGCAAGCAACGTAGCTGAGGATCAGTAGCAGGTCCATGGCTATCACCCTCTCTCATTCTGTTCGAGCGTCGCCATGCGGGCTTGCAGCGTGGCGAGCTCTTGCCTGAGCGCTGAAATGTCCTCTTCATCTTTCTTTAAGCGTTGAACGAACCCCCACCCCCGCTCGGGGCGGTAGAGGGTGGCCCAGATCCAAAGGAATGGCCAAATAACATGCAGAGTAAATAAGCTGACCCAGCCAGCCACATGAATGGCATCCTGATGGGGATGCTGACGATGTTTGGCTATTTCATAAGGAATATCGTGAATGACGATTATGCCGTAGAACAACACCAAGACGACGAATACCAAGACCCCTAACGCAAAGTAATCAAGTAGCATTTCTAAACCTCAACAGTTTTGCAGCTTTATCCCTCGTTGGTGTCACCTGTTATGCCCATATCGTTTTTAACACAGAGGGGTGAACATACCCTGAAGAGGTTTTGGTACTTCATGTCACTCTGGCAGTTCTTCTCGCTTCACTTCGAGTTGCAGGTGGTTGCCGTCTTGCTCCCCGTCTCTGGGAGTTGCAAGCCGTCAGCCAGGGCTGCCTCTCTCCCATCTATCGCCCATAGGGATCCAGTTCTGACCTGGCAGCAGCTAGCCTCCCATCAAGACTCGCGCCGCTCCGATCGGCTCAGCCCGGCCAGCACGCTGCGCAGGCGGGCTAGGCCGATGGGCTTGAACAGGCACTCGTCCATGCCGGCGGCGAGGCAGAGCTCCCGCTCCCTGGGCAGGGCGTGGGCGGTGAAGCCCCAGATGGGCAGCTCATGGCCGCGCGCACGCAGGCGGCGGGTCAGCTCGAAGCCATCCATCGTCGGCATCTGGCAGTCGGTGATGACGAGATCGAAGTGGTGGCTGGCGACGGCACGCAGCGCCTCCAGCCCGTTGCTGCGCACGCTCACCTCGTGCCCCAGGTACTTGAGTTGCTGGCGCAGCAGCGTCTGGTTGGCGTGGTTGTCATCCACCACCAGGATCCGCAGTGGCGTCTGTTCGGCCTCCTCCTGCCTGATCAGGCTCTCTGGCGACTGCAGGGCCGAGACCACCGGCGTCAGCGGCAGGCTGACATCGAGTCGGGTACCCACGCCGATCTGGCTGCTGACCCCGATATCGCCCCCCATCATCTGGCACAGGATCCTGGCGATGTTGAGGCCAAGGCCGGTGCCCGCGTATTGATAGGGAGAGTGGGCGCGGTAGAAGGGGGTGAACAGCAGTGGCAGCTTGTCGGCCGGGATGCCGACCCCGCTGTCGCTGATGCGCAGTCGCAGCACTGGGGCCTGCTCGTGCTCCCCCTCCAGGGTGGCCCGGATGCTGACTTCGCCGCGCTCGGTGAATTTGATGGCGTTGCTCAGCAGGTTGAAGACTACCTGACGCAGCCGCAAGGGGTCGACCAGCACCAATGGCAACGACTGGGTCTCGAGCTCGATGCGATAGTTCAACCCCTTCTGCTCGGCCATGCCGGCGAACACCTGGGCGACCGACTGCAGCAGCGGCGTGAGCGCACACGGCTGCGGGGCCAGCGTCATCTGACCCGCCTCTATGCTGGAGATATCCAGCACATCCCCGACCAGATCCAGCAGGCCGTTGGCCGATTCCGAGGCGATGCGCAGCTGCTCTCCGGTATGGGGCGAGAGCGCCGGATCCTGGATGGCGAGCTCCAGCATGCCGAGGATGGCGTTCATGGGGGTGCGGATCTCGTGGCTCATGGTGGCGAGGAAGTCGCTCTTGGCCCGGCTGGCGCTGTCGGCCTGCTCCTTGGCCAGACGCAGCGCGCTCTCCATCGCCTTGCGCTCCGTGATGTCGATCCAGCCGTTGATCACCCCGCTGATGGCCCCCTGACTGTCGCAGTAGGGCACCATCCAGTGATAGATGCACTTGCTGTGATCCCCCTTGTTGAAGACGCGATCGACGAAGATGGGCTCACCATCCTGCAGTACTTTGGCGAAGTCCCGCTCCAGCCCGGCGAGGGCATCGGCATCGACCCGGCCACGGAGGCCCTCGATGAGGGGCTTGCCCAGCACGGCGCCTGGCTGGGCATTGAGCAGCGCCAGGTACTTGCTGTTGCACAGCAGCACCTTGCCGCTCCTGTCCCGCACCACTATGGGGTGGGGCAGGCTCTCCCCCAGCGCCTCGATGAAGCGGACATGGGCCTCCAGCTGTTGGCGGGACGCCTGCTCCGAGCGGGCCAGCCGGTTGAGCATGCGATTGCGGTACAGCAGCAGCAGGGCCAGGCCAAACAGGACCGCAAACAGCAGGTAGAAGTAGTCGGCGTGGCGTTCCATGAAGGTGGGGGCCGGCAGCTTACGGTTGCGCCACTCGTAGCTCATCATGGCCAGCTCATTGGGGGAGATGGAGAGGATGGTCTTGTCGAGGATGTTCATCAGCATGTCGTTGTCCGCCAGGCTGGCGAAGCCCATGCGGATCGGCTCGTCGTCGGCGGGGCCCGCGATGCGCAGCCGGGTCAGGCGGTGGCCGTCCACCGCATGCTGGGCGAAGTAGAGCGGCACTATGGCGGCGTCGAGGCTGCCCCGGTTGAGCGCCTGCATCACCTCCTCGGCACTCTCCATGAAGCTTATTTCGCTGCTGCCGAGACGTGCGGCGAGGGGGTTGTAGTGGGTCATGCCGACGCGCTTGCCAGCCAGATCCTGCAGGCTGGAGGTGGTCCGATCCGCTTGCTGGGCGAGGATCACATAGATGTCGTCGCTGGCATAGGGCAGGGAAGGGCGCAGCCCATAGCTCTCGGCCACGGGTTGGGAGATGGCGCCGATGAGATCGAGCCTGCCATCCCGCATTGCGTTGTTGCGCTGGCGATCCGAACCGAAGGAGGCGAACTCGAAGCGCAGGCCGGTGCGCTTGCTCACCTTGGCCAGCATGTCGACCGTCATGCCGGTGAGCTGATCATCATAATCCTTGACCCCATAAGGGTAGAGATCGTCCATCAGCCAGACCTTGATGGGGGGCGCCTTGCGCAACCAGGCCAGCTCGGCGGCGTCATAGGCATCGGCCGGGTTGTCGACCATGTCGCGGATGGGCCCGTTCCACTGGCTGAAGATGAGGTTGCGGGTGATGTCGTCGACATCACGCAGGGTGCGATTGATGAGGCTCAGCAACTGCGGCGCCCGGGCGGAGACCGCGAAGCGAAAGCCGTCGGAAACCAGGCTCGGTGGCGCCTCGCCGCGCCGCCTGAGTTTGTCGAAGCGCTCGCTGTTGAGGTAATACATGGAGTGGATGTCGCTGAGCAGCGCATCCTGCCGGCCGAAGAAGACGGCGTCGAAGGCCGCCACGTTGGAGGGGTAGGTCACCAGGCTGAGCAGGGGGTAGTCGCGTTTGAATTCCTGCTCATCGATAAAGCCCCGCACGGTGGCGACGCTCTGCCCGGGGGTCAGCAGGGGATCCTGGCGCTGCTTTGGCGCCGAGAAGACGGGGGTGTTGCTGAAGTAGCGCCGGCTGAGGCGGATCCCGCTCCTATCCCCGTCGGCCAGGGTCAGGTTGCCGAGATTGACGATGTCGACATCACCCTGGCGCAGGGCGGCGAGGGCGCTCTCCTTGTCCTCGAAGCGGCGCAGTACCAGCGGCTTCTGCAAGGCCTTGGCCAGGATGTTGAGATAGTCGGCGGAGATCCCCTCGAAGCGGCTGTCCGAGACGGTCATGCTGAACGGGCGATAGTCGTGGCGCAGGATGCCGACGCGCAGCTGCGCGGTCTGCTGCAGCCAGCGCTGCTCGGCCGGGATCCGGGGGGAGTCGGTGTGCTGTATGTAGTGGCGGCTGTGCAGCGTGAGCGCCAGCGCGGGCTGGGCGAACAGCAGGCACAGCAGGGTCAGCGATCGAAGCAGGTTCATCATGTCACCCGGGTTGCGACAGTCATCCTTGTCGGTCAAATGCACCAGAAAGCGGTCATTCTACCGGAATTATCGCAAAATCAGTCCCTTTCTTCGGCATTTCCCCGCGGGAACGACAGGAAAAAATGGCGGGACAGGCCCGCCATCGCTGCGCCTTGTCAGCCACCGCTCATCCCCGTCGCCCTAGCCGAACCGGTAGGAACCCATATAGAGGCTGCCGTAGTCCCAGCTGTCGTGCAGCTTGTGGGGCTTGTCCTGGCCGGCCGCGCCCAGCGCCACGAACAGCGGGCGCAGGTGATCGTCGTGGGGATGGGATTCCACCGCGCCCGGGGCCCGGGCGCGATAATCTTCCAGCGCCGGGCGATCGCCGTCGCTCATGGCCTGCTCCAGCCAGCGGACGAAGGCGCTTGCCCAGTCGGGCACCGGGCTGTCATCCGGCCCGAGTGCGCGCAGGTTGTGGGTGATGGCGCCGGAGGCGAGGATGCCGATCCCTTGCTCGCGCAGGACCTGCAGGGCCTCCCCCAGCTGCCACAGCTGGGCCGGGGTGAAGCTGGCCGGGATGGAGAGCTGCACCAGCGGGGTGGCGCTCTGGGGATCCATCAGGGAGAGCGGCGACCAGACGCCGTGATCCAGCTCGCGCCGCACCGGGCTGGCCGGCAGGCCGGCCAGCAGCAGCTGATCGCTCACCGCCTCCTGCAGCCAGGCCGGGCTCTTGGCGGGCCAGCGGATCTGGTAGAGAGGAGCGGGGAAGCCGTAGAAGTCATACATCAGCGCCGGGCTGGGCTCGACGTTGAGTTGCGGCTCGCCGCGGCTGAACCAGTGGGCCGAGATCACCACCAGCCCCTTGATGTCGCCGAGGCGCAATTTCGTTAGAAATTGCGTAGCCGGCTGGTCACGCAGAACCAGATCCGGGGCGCCGTGGGAGATAAACCAGACGGGGGCGATAGCCATGATGAGACTCCTTGTTGGCGGCTTCGGCAGGATCGGCCGGCACCGCGGGAAACGGGATCAGGGCGGGGGCCACTGAGGATGAGGTCATTATCTGCCCGGGAATAATGGTTAACAATCCACTGCCATGTATAAGCACTGTTCACCATGGGTTGATAGTCTGGTCGGCTCGAGGCGCTGGCGGATGGACGCGAGCCCGCCAGGGTGGCTCGGTCAGAGAGTGCGGTGAAATGGGGGATGGGCAGAAACGACAAGGCCAGCGTGTGAGCGCTGGCCTTGGTTTTTGATGGCGGTTGAGCCTTGGGGCTTACTGGATGCCCAGCAGCTCCACATCGAAGATCAGTACAGATCCAGGCGGGATCTTGCCAGCGGCTCTATCGCCATACGCCAGGTTGGCGGGGATGTAGAAGCGGGTCTTCTCCCCTTCCACCATCAGCTGCACCCCTTCGGTCCAGCCGGGGATCACCTGATTGAGGCCAAACTCGATGGGCTCGCCGCGGGCGACCGAGCTGTCAAACACGGTGCCGTCCAAGAGCTTGCCCTCGTAGTGCACCTTCACCTTGCTGGTGGCGGTGGGGTGGACGGTACCCGAGCCCGGGGTCAGTACCTCATATTGCAGGCCGGAGGCCGTGGTGGTCACCAGCGGCTTCTCCTTGTTGCCGGCGAGGAACTCGGCGCCCTGGCGCACGTTCTCTTCCGCCAGTTTCTTGTTGTTGGCGCTGGAGTAGAAGTAGTAGGCCACCCCGGCAACCAGCAGCGCGATCAGAATGAACTTCATTGGTTTTCCTTATTCCCTGAAATGCAAAGAGTGCAATGAGAGTCGCATCTTATCCCAGCCAGGGGCGCAGGGCGAGCCGCGCCGCTGGCGGATGTGAGCGGGCTGACAAAGGAGGAGGGAGCGAATGTTGCCCCTCTTCTTCTGTCGTCTGGATTGGCTGGATGGCGCTCCCAGGCGAGACAGATGACCAGGGGGTGAAGGTGACCCTCCCCTGGTGCCATCAGACGTTATTACTTGGCCGCCACCATCATCAGCGCCGGCAGGGCGAAGAAGAGCCCGGCCACGTAGCCAAGGGCCAGCAGCTTGTTCTCGCTGCCCACTCGGGCCAGCCCTTCGGCGGCCTTGATGGGCAGCTCGCGCAGGAAGGGCACGCCATAGATGAGCGCCACGGAGAACAGGTTGAACAGCACATGGACCAGGGCGATGGTCAGTGCCAGCTGGGCACCGGTACCGCTGATGGCGGTGGCCGCCAGCAGCGCCGTGATGGTGGTGCCTATGTTGGCACCCAGGGTGAAGGGGTAGAGCTGACGGGTGCTGAACACGCCGCCGCCGGCCAGCGGGATCATCAGGCTGGTGGTGGTGGAGGAGGACTGCACCATGACGGTGACCAGGGTGCCGGAGGCGATGCCAGTCAGCGGGCCACGGCCCAGCGCCTTGTGCAGCAGCTCCTTGGCACGGCCCACCATGACCTGTTGCAGTACCTTGCCCAGGCTGGTGACGCAGGCGAGGATCAGCAGGATACCGATGCAGATGGTGGCGATGGCGGGGCCCTTGCCCGGCAGGATGGCGACGGCCTGATCGATGAGATCCAGTGCCGGCGAGATGAGGGGCTTCATGAAGTCCATCCCCTTCATCGACATGTCGGCGGAGCCCATCAGCAGGCTGGCGATCCACTCGGCGCTCCGTTGCAGCAGGCCGAACATCAGCTCCAGCGGCAGGAAGATGAAGACCGCCAGCAGGTTGAAGAAGTCGTGTACCGTGGCGGCGGCGAAGGCGCGGCGAAACTCGGCGCGATCCCGGATGTGGCCGAGGGAGACGATGGTATTGGTGATGGTGGTGCCGAGGTTGGCGCCCATCACCATGGGGATGGCCATCTCCATGGGCAGGCCGCCCGCCACCAGGCCGACGATCACCGAGGTGACCGTGCTGGACGATTGCACCAGGGCGGTGGCCAGGATGCCGAGCAGCAGGGCGACGAAGGGGTTGTTGGCGAAGGCGAAGATCTGGGCCGCGCCCTCGGCGCCGCCGGAGAAGCCCTTGAAGCCGTGGGAGACGGCGCCGACGGCGACCAGGATGAGGTAGATCAGGGTGATCACAGCCAACCAGTTGAACAGTGGGCCGGTACGACGGGTCTGCTGCTGTGCGGAAGATGGGGTGCTGTGCATGGTGCCTCTGGGCAGTCTGTGAAGAATGGACGGGCGCATTACAGCAAGGCTCCATGACAGAAATATGACAAAGTGACACTTTTATGATGATTTGGTGACAGGGCGGCGCGGCTCGTCGCAGACAAAAAGTGTCGGAGTAAACGCCGATATGGCGCCATCTGGCCCACAACCGCCCCCCGCCCTTGCACTGAGATCTCAGGGTTATATGCTGCCGGACTCTCCTGTCTCCAAGCTGAGGAAGTTGTTATGCGTGCATGGGTATTGTGTCTGTCTCTGGGGTTGCTGTCTGCCGGTGCGCAGGCCAGCGTGTTCAAGTCCGAGTGCAACCTCGACAAGGCGGCCAGAAACGAGGCGATGAATGCGACCCTGGGGGTCAAGGGCAACTGCGACGCCGACAAGCTGATGCGTCAGCAGAAAGACAAGGCCAAGGCCGAGGTGAAGAAGAGCAGCACCGATGTGCTGGACAAGAAGACGGCGGGCCTGAAAGAGGCGAAGCAGCACACCAATGCCGCGCTGAACAAGCAGAGCGCCGGCCTGAAGGAGGCGCAGGGCAAGGTCAATCAGACCGGGCAGCAGCTCAAGCAGGCTCAGCGGGATGCGAAGGCGGTGGCCAAGGATCCGGTCAAGGCGGCTGCCACCGCGGTGCTCAATCAGGGTTGATGATCCGCCTGTGCGGATGTCTGAATGCAAGAAGGGGAGCCGCGGCTCCCCTTCTGTTTATCCACGATCCTTACTGACCGTCGACCGCTTCTTCGTACTGACGGAAGGGGATGCGGAACACCGCCAGCCGCAGGAACAGGTAGGTCACCCCCAGCCCGGCCCAGATCAGGCCAAGCTCCAGCGAGCTCTGCTCCAGGTTGATCCAGAGCGCCCCTATGGTGGCGGCGCCGAGCAGCGGCAGCAGCAGGTAGAGCAGGTGATCCTTGAGGCACTTGTTGCGCTTCTCCCGCACCCAGAACTGACCGATCACCGACAGGTTGACGAAGGTGAAGGCCACCAGGGCACCGAAGTTCACCAGCGCCAGCGCGGTATCCAGATCGAAGGACACGGCGGAGAGGGCCAGACCGCCCACCATCAGCACGTTGATGGCCGGAGTCCGGTATTTCGGATGGATGTAGCCGAACACCCGCTCCGGGATCATGCGATCGCGCCCCATCACGTAGAGGATGCGGGACACGCCAGCGTGCGCCGCCATGCCGGAGGCCAGCACCGCGACCGTGGTGCACACCAGCACCACGCTCTGGAAGAAGGTGCCGCCGACGTAGAGCGCGATCTCGGGCAGCACGGCGTCCGGCTCCTTGAAGCGGGCCAGATCCGGGAAGTAGAGCTGCAGGCAGTAGGAGACCACCACGAAGATGACGCCACCGATGAGGGCGGTCAGCACTATGGCGCGCGGTATCACCTTGCCGGCGTTCGGGGTCTCCTCACTGAGTGAGCTCAGGCCGTCGAAGCCGAGGAAGGAGAAGCAGAGGATGGTGGCGCCGGTAAACAGCGGCAGCACGCTGGCGGATTCGAAGTGGAACGGCCGGCTGCTCATCAGGGTTGCCGCGCCCTCGCCGTGGTAGATACCCCAGCCCATCAGGCCGATGAAGACGGTGATGATGGCCAGCTGGATCACCACTATGACGCCGTTGAAGTTGGCCACCAGGTTGATGCCGCGCAGGTTCAGGAAGGTCATCACAGTCACCAGACCGAAGATGAAGATCCAGGGATCGACCCCCGGGAACATGGCGGTCAGGTAGATCTTGGCCAGCAGTATGTTGATCATCGGCATGAACATGTAGTCGAGCAGGGAAGACCAGCCCACCATGAAACCGATGTAGGGGTTGAACACCTTCTGGGCATAGGTGTAGGCGGAGCCCGCGGAGGGGAACTTGCGCACCAGATGGCCGTAGCTGAACGCGGTCAGCAGTATGCCGCCGAGCGCCAGCAGATAGGCGGTGGCGACCCGGCCCTCGGTGATGTCACCGACGATGGCGAAGGTGTCGAACACGGCCATGGGGGTCAGATAGGCCAGGCCCATTACCACCACTTGCCACATGCTGAGGGTTTTCTTCAGACGAACGGGTTGCTGGCTCACTCAGGCTTCCTCCTTGCACGGCTGGCAGGAAGTTGAATGGCTTGAGGCCATGGGACTGGTTTCTCGCATATGCATCGCATTGCTATGCAAACCACAGACGTTGGTCGCGCGGCGACCAAAGCAGGTTCCGGTGACAACCGGAGACAAAGCCAATAAGAGCCCCATGTTTTTCCTCATTGCGGCATTAGGTCCATCTGAACCTAGATATCATTTCCGGAACGTTCCGGCCTCGAAGTAGACACTTGTTTTCAAAATGAAAAATAACCGATGTGAGGATCACATCGGTTATTCAAATCGGCGCGCATTTTGCCCCAGATGGGGGGGGATGACAAGCCAGGATCGGCATTCCCGACAAGAGAATGCGCAAGGATAGGGTTTACATCAATAAACCGCGCCTATTCCGGTGTCGACGGCAGGGGGGCCAGCCCGCTGCTGGCAAGGCTTTCCGCCGGGTGGCTCGGCAGCGAGACGCGCCAGACCGTGGTGCGCAAAAACAGGTAAATTCCGCCGATGGCGGCCCAGATCAGCCCCAGCATCAGGGAGGTCTGCTCCAGGTTGAGCCACAGGACAGCCACAGTCCCGGCCCCGAGCAGGGGCAGCACCAGGTATTGCAGGCGATCCTGCCAGGTCTTGTTGCGGCCCTGACGCACGTAGTAGCAGGAGATCACCGACAGATTGACCACGGTGAAGGCCACCAGGGCGCCGAAGTTGATCAGCGCCAGGGCGATCTCCAGATCGAAGCTGACGGCCGACAAGGCCAGCAGGCCCACCAGCAGTATGTTGAACACCGGGGTGCGCCACCTGGGATGGATGTAGCCGAAGGTGCGCTGGGGCAGCACCTTGTCCCGTCCCATTACGTAGAGGATGCGGGAGACCCCGGCGTGGGAGGAGAGCCCCGAGGCCAGCACCGCCACGCAGGCGCAGACCAGCACCACGCTCTGGAACAGCTTGCCGCCGACATAGAGGGCGATCTCCGGCAGCACGGCGTCCGGCGCCTTGAAGCGGGAGGCATCCGGGAAGTAGAGCTGCAGGGCATAGGCCACCACCACGAAGATGAGGCCGCCAAGCAGCGCGGTCAGGATGATGGCCCTGGGGATCACCTTGCCGGCCTCCGGCGTCTCCTCGGACAGCGCGCTCAGGCTGTCGAAGCCGAGGAAGGAGAAGCAGAGGATGGTGGCGCCGGTCAGCAGCGGCAGCAGCTCGGTGCTGGTGCTGTAGACGGGCTGCAGGCTGAGGGTGCCGAGCCCTTCTCCCTGATAGATGCCATGGCCGAGCAGGCCGAGGAAGACCAGCATGATGGCGACCTGGATGAAGATGATGAGGCCGTTGAGGTTGGCCACCAGATCGATGCCGCGCAGGTTGATGGCGGTCATCAGCACCGTCATGCCGAGGATGAAGATCCAGGGCTCGACGCCGGGGAAGAGGGCGCTCAGATAGATCTTGGCCAGCAGCATGTTGATCATCGGCAGGAAGATGTAGTCGAGCAGGGAGGACCAGCCCACCATGAAGCCCACCACCGGGGAGAACTCCCGCTGGGCATAGGTGTAGGCCGAGCCCGCGATCGGGTAGTGGCGCACCATCTTGCTGTAGCTGGAGGCGGTGAACAGCACCCCCACCAGGGCCAGCAGGTAGGCGGTGGTGACATGACCCTGGGTGATGTCGGTGACGATGCCGAAGGTATCGAACACCACCATGGGGGTCATGTAGGCCAACCCCATCACGACCACTTGCCACAGGGTCAGGGTTTGCTTCAGTCGCGCGGGGCGTGGGGCCATGGGGCCTGTCTCCTAAGAATGCAGTGGTGAAGAGCCCGCCTGCCGAGCAGGGAGACGGGCTCCATGACGGCGTGATGCGTCACAGAGGGAGCCAACTGCTCCTGCCATCATTTTTTAGGGGCGCGATGATACCGTATATGGCGGCCGTCCGCGATGGACGGCCTGCAGTTATCTGACGATATCCTTCGTGCGGGTGGGCAGATCCGGGCGCTAGCCCTGACTGGCGGCGGCCAGCGCCTGCTCCAGCAGGTCCAGCCCCTCGTCGATCAGGGCCGGGGGGGCGGTGAGGGGGGCCAGGAAGCGGATGACGTTGGCGCGCACGCCGCAGGCCAGCAACACCAGCCCCTGTTTGCCCGCCTCGGCCACCAGCCGCTTGGTGAGATCCGGGTCAGGTTTAGTGGCATCCCGTCCCTTGACCAGTTCCATGGCCACCATGGCGCCGGGGCCGCGGATGTCGCCGATGCAGTCGAAGCGCTCCGCCAGGCGGTGCAGGCGGGCCTTGATCTGCTCGCCCTGGGTCTGGGCCTTCAGGTTGAGCTGCTCCTCCTCGATGACCTCCAGCACCGCCAGGGCGGCGGCGCAGGCGATGGGGGAGCCGGCATAGGTGCCGCCCAGACCACCGGGTTTGGCGGCGTTCATGATGTCGCTCTTGCCCACCACGGCCGAGAGCGGGAAGCCGCCCGCCAGGCTCTTGGCGAGCGTCATGATGTCCGGCTCTATGCCGCTGTATTCGGTGGCGAAGGTCTTGCCGGTGCGGCAGAAGCCGGTCTGGATCTCGTCACAGATGAGCACTATGCCGTGCTGATCGCAGATCTTGCGCAGGCTCTGCATGAAGCTCATGGAGGCGACGTAGAAGCCTCCTTCCCCCTGCACTGGCTCCAGGATGATGGCGGCCACCCGGGCCGGCTCAATGTCCGAGCTGAAGCAGAGATCCAGCGCCGCCAGGGCCTCGGCCTCGCTCACCCCCAGATAATCGGCCGGGAAGGGCAGGTGATAGACCTCGCCCGGGAAGGGGCCGAAGCCGGTCTTGTAGGGCACCACCTTGCCGGTGAGCGCCATCCCCATCATGGTGCGGCCATGGAAGCCGCCCTTGAAGGCGATGGTGCCGCTGCGGCCGGTGTGGGCACGAGCGATCTTGATGGCGTTCTCCACCGCCTCGGCGCCGGTGGAGAGGAACAGGGTGCGCTTGGGGGTGGGGCCGGGCACCAGGGCATTCAGCTTCTCCGCCAGCTCGATGTAGCCGGCGTAGGGGGTGACCTGGAAGCAGGTGTGGCTGAACTTCTCGAGCTGCTCGCGCACGGCGGCGAGCACCTTGGGATGGTTGTGGCCGGTGTTGAGCACCGCTATGCCGGAGGCGAAGTCGATGTAACGATTGCCCTCCACGTCCCACAGCTCGGCGTTCTGCGCCCGCTCGATAAAGACCGGCAGCAGGGTGCCGACTCCCTGTACCACGGCGGCTTCACGGCGGGCCTGCCAGGATTGGTTACTCATCTCTATTCTCCCTCTGGGGCTAGCCCCTCAATTCACTGTGATGGGCCGGCAGCCTGGCTGCTGACCCTCTCCTTGTGGTGATGTCATGGGGTGGTCGATTCGAGACACCCCTGTCATTAAAGAATTAATAATTACAATAAATGTATTTTTATGCAATCGAGCCGAAGCAGAGATATTTGGTCTCCAGGTACTCTTCCAGGCCCTCGCTGGCCCCTTCGCGGCCAAGGCCCGACTCCTTGATGCCGCCAAAGGGCGCCAGCTCGGTGGAGATGATCCCCTCGTTGATGCCGACCATGCCGTATTCCAGCCGCTCGGCGACCCGCCACACCCGGGCAATGTCCCGGCCATAGAAGTAGGCGGCGAGCCCGTAGGGGGTGTCGTTGGCCATGGCGATGGCCTCGGCCTCGGTCTCGAAGCGCACCAGCGGGGCCACGGGGCCGAAGATCTCCTCCTGCAAGATGGGGTTGTCCTGCGCCACCTCGGTCAGGATGGTGGGGTGGTAGAACAGCGGGCCGGCGGGATGGGGCTCACCCCCCACCAGCACACAAGCGCCGGCGGTGATGGACTGATTGACCAGCTCGGCCACCTTACTGGCGGCGGCGGGATTGATGAGCGGGCCGATTTGCGTGCCCTCGCTCATGCCATCCCCGACCTTGAAGGCGCGCACGGCGCTGGCCAGCTTGTCGGCGAAGGCGTCGTAGACGCCGGCCTGCACCAGGATGCGGTTGGCGCAGACGCAGGTCTGGCCCGCGTTGCGGTACTTGGAGGCGAGCGCACCCGCGACGGCGGCGTCGAGATCCGCATCGTCAAACACGATGAAGGGGGCGTTGCCACCGAGCTCCAGCGACAGCCGCTTCATGGTGTCGGCGCACTGGCGCATCAGCAGCTTGCCGATGCGGGTGGAGCCGGTGAAGGAGAGCTTGCGCACCTTGGGGTTGCGGCACAGCTCGTCGCCCACGACCGAGGCCTGATGGGAGGTGATGATGTTGATGACCCCGGCCGGAATGCCCGCCTGCTCGGCCAACACCGCCAACGCCAGCGCGCAGAGCGGGGTCTCGGCGGCGGGTTTGATGACGATGGTGCAGCCGGCCGCCAGGGCCGGGCCCGCCTTGCGGGTGATCATGGCGATGGGGAAGTTCCAGGGGGTGATGGCGGCCACCACGCCCACCGGCTGCTTGATGGTCGCGAGGCGCCTATCCCCGGAGAAGCCCGGGATGGTGCGGCCATAGGCGCGCTTGCCCTCTTCCGCGAACCACTGGATGAAGCTGGCACCGTAGGCCACCTCGCCCTTGGCCTCGGCGAGCGGCTTGCCCTGCTCGCGGGTCATGATGCGGGCGAGCTCGGTCTGGTTGGCCATGATGAGCTCGAACCAGGCATAGAGCCTGGTGCTGCGCTCCTTGGCGGTGAGGGCCGCCCAGGCGGGCTGGGCGCCGTGCGCCGCCTCGATGGCGCGACGGGTGTCGGCCTCGCCCATGTCGGGCACCTGGGTGATGATCTCACCCGTGGCCGGGTTGAGCACCGCGAACTGGCGCCCGTCATGGGCCTCGCACCAGTGACCATCTATATAGGCAAGGGATTTGAGCAAGGCGTGAGCCTGAGCGGGTTGTGATGCTGACGATGCTGACATAGATAGGAAGCCTCGATTGTGGGTCCGGGTGGCCAACTCATCCGACGGTGCCACCGTATAGAATAATAAGCACGTAACGACCATAAATTGAGCCGAAATGTTTTTCAAGTGTTAAATATATTTGAGTAAAGCGGCCGTCACATGCTAGAAATGGAGCTGTCAGGGCAATTCTATCGGATTTCATGGACTCAGGTGTGCAAAATAATGAACGGCCTGGTTGTGCAGGATAACGAACACTGCGGTGGAGTTGGTCCGCTATTTTAACCAGATGGCTCACAGGACTTAGGCAGGCACCTACACAAGCACACAGGGAGGTGGGCGATGCAGCAACCACAAGGAGAGGCCCAGTGGCAGGCCATGACGGATAACCCCTTGACGGGCAAAGGGATGGATAAAAGCATGGGGGAGCGGCTCGCCACCACCCGCCGCCGCCTCGGGCTCTCCCAGCGTCGGGTCGCCGAGCTGAGCGGGCTGACCCACGGCGCCATCTGCATGATAGAGCAGAACAAGGTGAGCCCGTCGGTGGCCTCGCTGCAGAAGTTGCTCAGCGTCTACGAGCTGCCGCTGTCGCGCTTCTTCGCCGAGGAGGAGAGGACGCCGAGCGTGGTGATCAAGGCCGAGCAGCTGATCGAGCTGGGTAGCCAGGGGGTCTCAATGAAGCTGGTGCACAACGGCAACAACCGCCGCCAGCTCGGCTTCATGCTGGAGACCTACGCCCCCGGCACGGACACCGGGGGCCAGGTCAAGCACCTGGGGGAGGAGGTCGGCACCGTACTGGAGGGATCCGTGCTGCTGACCCTGGCCGGGCAGACCTATCGGCTCAATGCCGGGGACAGCTATGTGATCGACACCGGCGAGCCCCACAGTTTCAGCAACCCGTCGGGGCAGAGCTGCCGCATCGTCAGCGCCCATACCCCGGCCAACTTCTAGTTTTGGAAAAGAACCGGTAAGGAAACAAGGATCATGACCGAACATGTAAACAGTTACTACGCAGCCAGCGCCAATAAACACGCACCCTATCCGACCCTGACCGAGCAGCTGGAGTGCGATGTCTGCATCATAGGGGCGGGTTACACCGGCCTCTCCAGCGCGCTGCATCTGGTGGAGAAGGGCTACTCCGTGGTGGTGCTGGAGGCGGCCAGGGTGGGCTTCGGCGCCAGCGGTCGCAACGGCGGCCAGATCGTCAACTCCTACAGCCGTGACATCGACACCATAGAAGCGAATTGCCCGCCGGATCAGGCCAGGCTGCTCGGCTCCATGTTGTTTGAGGGGGGCGACATCATCCGCGAGCGCATCAAGCGCTACAACATCCAGTGCGATCTGCAGCAGGGCGGGGTCTTTGCCGCCGAGACCGAGCGTCAACTGCACGAGCTCAAGGCCCAGCAGGCCCGCTGGCAGCAGTGGGGCAACGACGAGCTGGAGCTGCTCGATGAGGACGGGATCCGCGAGGTGGTGGCGAGCGATCGCTACGTCGGCGGCCTGCTCGACAAGCGTGGTGGTCATATCCACCCCCTCAACCTGGCGCTGGGGGAGGCGGAGGCCATCCGCATGCAGGGGGGCAGGATCTTCGAACAATCCGCCGTCACCGCCATCACCCCGGGCCAGCCCGCGCTGGTGAAGACCGCCAAGGGGGCGGTGAAGGCGCGTTTCGTGGTGGTGGCTGGCAACGCCTATCTCGGCAACCTGGTGCCCGAGCTCGCGTCCAAGAGCATGCCGTGCGGCACCCAGGTGATCGCCACCGAGGTGCTGGGGGAGGAGCGGGCCCGCGCCCTCCTGCCGCAGAACTACTGCCTGGAAGATAGCAACTACCTGCTCGACTACTACCGCACCACCGGCGATCACCGCCTGCTCTACGGCGGCGGCGTGGTCTATGGGGCGCGGGATCCGGCGGACATAGAGCGGCTGATCATCCCCAAGATGCTGCAGACCTTCCCCCAGCTCAAAGACGTCAAGGTGGAGTACACCTGGACCGGCAACTTCCTGCTGACCCTGTCCCGTCTGCCGCAGTTTGGCCGCATCGGCCACAACATCTACTACATGCAGGGCTACAGTGGCCACGGCGTGACCTGTACCCATCTGGCGGGCAAGCTGCTGGCGGAAGTGCTGAGTGGCCAGGCCGAGCGGTTCGACGCCTTCGCCAAGTTGCCTCACTACCCCTTCCCGGGTGGCCGGCTGTTCCGCATCCCCTTCACCATGGCGGGTGCCACCTGGTACAGCCTGCGGGATCGGCTGGGGGTGTAAGCGCGGGTTTCTATCAGGCGATGAAAACAACGAGGCCACCCCAGGGTGGCCTCGATTTTTTCATCTTGTGGCGGGAGGGCGCTGGGGCCAGGGGTGTATTCCAGGCGCTTGCCATGCTTCGCCCCTACGGGACAGGGGCGCGGCATGCACCCGAGAGGGGTCAGGCCGGATCCGGCTCGGTGGGGAGGGAGTGGATCACCAGCTGACACAATCGCCGCGCCGCCTCCTCCTGACTCTGCACTACGTGCTGAGCGCCGCGTCCGCGCAGGTGATGCACCTCCTCGGGCGCTTGGCCGCAGGCCGCCACTTGCAGCAAGGCTCCCCGCTCACGGGCCATGGCCGCGACCTCGCCGGCCAGCAGGCTGTCATCCAGGGTGATCAGCAGCCAGCTGGCATCGGGCAGCGCCGCATCGAGCAGATCCCCCTGGGTCGGTTGACCCGCCAGGCAGCTGATCCCCAGGGCGCGCCAGGGGGCGAGCAGGCTCTCGTCACTGTCTATGACCACCATCGTCTGCCCCTGCTCGTGCAGGCGCCGGATCAGATGGCTGCCGATGGCGCCGGCCCCGACCACCACGACATGGCCCCGCAGGGGGCACTGGATGGGGGCCTCTTCCGCCTGCGGCTCAGGGTGGCGCCGCAACCAGCGCTCGGCCTGATTGAACACCAGCGGGTTGAGCATGATGGAGAAACAGGCCCCGATCAGTACCAGGTCGCGCGCCACATCGGGCACCAGCCCCAGCAGGCTGCCCAGCCCCATCAGGATGAAGGAGAACTCCCCCACCTGCGCCAGACTGGCCGAGATGGTGAGGGCGGTGCGTCGGCTGTGGCCAAACAGCCGCACTATGATGAAGGCCGCCACCGACTTGCCGATGATGATGACGAAGATGGTCGCCAGCACCGCCAGCGGCTCGCGCAGCAGGACGGCGGGATCAAACAGCATGCCCACCGACACGAAGAAGAGCACGGCGAAGGCATCCTGCAGTGGCAGGGTGTCGTTGGCCGCCTTGTGGCTCAGGTGCGAGCCGTTCATCACGACGCCGGCGAAGAAGGCGCCGAGGGCGAAGGAGACCCCGAACAGCTTGACGGCGCCAAAGGCGATGCCGAGTGAGCAGGAGAGCACGGCCAGGGTAAAGAGTTCGCGGGAGCCGGTGGCGGCGGTGCGGGCCAACATCCAGGGGATGAGGCGGCGGCCCCCTATGGTCATCAGTGCGATGAAGGCGGCCACCTTGGCCAGGGTGAAGCCCAGATCCCGGAGCACATGGGCCAGGGTCAGGGTCTCGCCTCCGGTCTGCAGGTTCGCCAGTATGGGGAGCAGGACCAGCGCCAGCACCATCACCAGATCCTCGACGATCAGCCAGCCAATGGCGATGCGGCCTTCCCTGGTATCGAGTTGGCCCCGGCTCTCCAGCGCCCGCAGCAGCACCACAGTGCTGGCCGTCGAGAGCGCCAGGCCAAAGACCAGCCCGGCGGTGATGCTCCAGCCGAGCAACTGGGAGAGGCCGAGCCCGAGCAGGGTCGCCAGGGTGATCTGCACTATGGCGCCGGGGATGGCGATCTGTTTGACGGACAGCAGATCCTTCAGGGAGAAGTGCAGGCCGACGCCAAACATCAGCAGGATGACGCCGATCTCCGCCAGCTCGGGGGCGAGTCTCAGATCGGCCACATAGCCGGGGGTGAAGGGGCCGCAGACGACGCCTGCTGCCAGGTAGCCCACCATGGGGGAGATGCGCAGGCGCTGGGCCAGCATGCCAAACAGATAGGCGAGCACCAGGCCGCCTACCAGAGTCGTGATCAGGGGGAGTGAATGGTCCATATCGTCACCTCGCTAATGGCAGTCAGTGGGCTACCAGATCACCGCGGGGGCGAAGAGGGCAGCTGTCAATGAGCAGGGGGCGAAAGAGACAGTGTCGGCCGCAGCAAGCACAGAGTGTTGAAGACAACGCTGCCGTTTCTGTTGAAAAATAATACATTTATGCAGAATTGGCAATCTTTATCCACATTTATGCCCATATCTGCGATTAAATGTGAATAAGTAATGAAACTGAGGGGAGAAGGCGGGATGTTTGCCCTTTTCTTGGCAGGAGTAATTCATCGGTGATTGGTTGTTCGGGCCGCCACGCGAGGCAAACGGACAAGGTGCGGAGGCGGCACCCTGGCCGCCTCCGCTGTGATGAGCTTGCGGCGATCACTCGCCCCTGGCCACCCCCTCCCGTCTGGGATCGGCGGCGCCAAACCAGCCGGCGGCGTTGCGCTCCACCCCCTGCAGGCCTGAGGTCTGCTCGTTCAGCAGCACCTCATGTCCCCTGGCCTTGAGACCCTCGATCACGGCCTGGGGCGTGCGCCCCTGCTCCAGCTCGGTGGGGCCGTTGCGGCTGCCGAAGTTGGGCAGGTTGATGGCCTGCTGCAGGTTCAGCCCCCAGTCCTGGGTGCCGAGCAGCGTCTTGCCCACGTAGTTGATGATGGCCGAGCCGCCGGGGGAGCCGAGGCTCATCTCCAGCTCGCCGGTCTGCTTGTCAAACACCAGCAGGGGCGACATGGAGGAGCGCGGGCGCTTGCCCGGCTCGACCCGGTTGGCCACCGGCAGACCGGCGGCATCCGCCGAGGTGAAGGAGAAATCGGTGAGCTGGTTGTTGAGCAGATAGCCGTTGACCATCAGCCGCGAGCCGAAGCCATCCTCGATGGAGCTGGTCATGGAGACCGCCATCCCCGCCTTGTCGACGATGGAGACGTGGCTGGTGGAGGGCAGCTCAGGGGTGGCGTCCTTGCCGCGGGCCAGCGCCAGTGGCGGCGTGCCGGGCTGGGCGATCCCCATGGAGCGGGTGCCGATCAGCTTGCCGCGCTCGGCGAGGTAGCCTTTGTCGAGCAGCCCCTGCACCGGCACGCCGACGAAGTCGCCGTCCGCCACATACTGGTTGCGGTCGGCGAAGGCGAGCCGCGCCGCCTCGCTGTAGAGGTGGATGGCCTCGCTTGATGCTGCCAGCCGGCCGTCGGCCGTGGGCACCGGCTTGAGGGCCGCCATGTCGCGGCTCTCCAGCATGCCGAAGATCTGGCCCAGGGCGATGGTGCCGGAGGAGGGGGTCGGGAAGCCGCACACCTCGCTCTGGCGATAGTCGAAGCAGAGGCCGTCCCGCAGCTTGGCGCTGTAGCTGGCCAGATCCGCGGCCGCCAGCACGCCGGGGTTGGTGGGGTGCTGGTGCACCTTGGCCACCATGGCCTCGGCGAGCGGCCCCCGATAGAAGGCGTCGGCCCCCTCCCGGGCCAGGGTCTGCAGCACCCCGGCCAGCGCCGGGTTGCTGAGCCTGCTGCCGGCGGCCCTTGGGGTGCCATCCGGCAGATAGAAGTAGGCGCGGGCGTCGGGATCCTTGGCCAGGTAGGGATCCTTTTGCAGCAAGGTGGCCAGCCGCGGGCTGATGATGAAGCCCTGCTCGGCGAGCGTGATGGCCGGCTCGAACAACGTGGCCCAGGGCAGCTTGCCATAGCGCTGATGGGCCAGCTCCAGCGCGCGCACCGTGCCTGGGACGCCGACCGAACGACCGCCCACCACGCCGTCGTAGAACGCCATCGGCTTGCCGTCCCGCATAAACAGCTGATCCGTCGCCGCGGCGGGGGCGGTCTCCCGACCATCCACCGCGCTCACCCGCTTGCCATCCCACACCAGCAACAGGGAGCCACCGCCGATGCCGGAGGATTGGGGCTCCACCAGGGTCAGCACCAGCTGGACGGCGATGGCGGCATCCACCGCGCTGCCGCCGGCCTTGATGATCTGATAGCCGGCATCCACCGCCAGTGGATTGGCGGCGGCCACCATGAAGTCACGGCCTTGCCAGCCCTGCTTGTCGGTCCAGCCGCTGGCCGCCTCGGGGGCGAGCAGGGTCTGGGGCGGGGGCACATAATGGAAGCCATTCTGGGGGGCGCAACCGGCGAGCAGGCCGAAGGCCACCAGCAGACCGAGGGGCTTGAGGGACATGACACTCTCCTTGTCTGTTTTTTCAACACCAGGCTGGAATGTGGCACAATCGAGGCTTTATTGAAAGATTGTCTTGCTACTCATATGGTTACAAGCATATCGATGGAGGAGCCCGGCGGGCTTGGGGGAGAGGGATGAGAAGATGCGTGATGGGGCTGCTCTGCCTGCTGCTGACGGCCTGCGGCGAGCCGGGCTTCAGGCCCCTGGGGGCGGGGGAGACCATCTTGGCGTTCGGCGATAGCCTGACCGAGGGGCGCGGCGCCAGCCCGACTCAGAGCTACCCCAGCGTGCTGGCCGCTCTGAGCGGTCACCCCGTCATCAACGCCGGGGTCTCGGGCGAGCTGAGTCAGGCGGGCATGGCTCGCTTGCCGGCGCTGCTGGTCGAGCACAGGCCCGCGCTGGTGATCTTGCTGGAGGGGGGCAACGACATACTGCGCGGCAGCGGGGAGGCGGCGCTCAAGGCCAACCTGGCCGCCATGATAGAGGCGGTGCAGGGCAGCGGTGCCCAACTGTTGCTGGTGGCCGTGCCCCGCAGGTCCCTGTTCGCCACGGGGGCACCGCTCTACGCCGAGCTCGCGGAGCAATACCAGCTGGTGCTGGACGAGGAGAGCATAGGCGAGCTGCTGCGCAGCCCCGAGTTCAAGTCCGATGCGGTGCATCTCAATGGGGCGGGTTATCGCGCCCTGGCCGAGCGGCTGCACCGCACGCTTCTGGATCGCGGCGCGCTCTGAGGCGGGGACTGCCTCCGGCACCCTGGCTCGACACATAAAAAAACCGCCCTTCTTGTTAAGTGAAGGGCGGTTGCTTGCGATGACTCCTGTCGCCAGGGGACTATCCTATCTGGTCGGCTCGGCTAGATGGACTGCTCTTCGCCACCCAGGACGGCAAACAGCGCCGGGATGAACTGGGCCAGCTCGGCGGTCACCAGGGCGAAGTCCGCATCCAGCCGGGCGGCGGGATCTTCGCTGGTCACGTCGTCGTTCTGCTCGCGCAGCTCTTCGCTGAACTTGAGACGCTTGATGGAGAGATCGTCCCCCAGCACGAAGCTCAGGGTCTCGCCCCAGTTCAGGGCCAGCTTGGTCACCAGCTTGTCGTTGGCCAGGTGATTCTTGATCTCCTCGCTCATCAGATCCTGCTGCTTGCAGCGGATGATGCCGCCATGCTCCATGGCGCTGCGCAGCTCGGCCTCGTCTTCCAGGGTGAAGCTGGCGGGCAGGTTACCCTCGTTCAGCCACTCGGTCATGGTGATCTCGGGCGGGTTCTTGAGGGCTACCGGGACCACCGGCAGGGTGCCTATGCTCTTGCGCAGCAGGGCCAGCAGATCGTCCGCCTTCTTGGCGGAGCCTGCGTCCACCACCATCAGGTTGTCGGCCGGATTGATCCAGGCGAAGGTCTGGCTGGTGCGGCTGAAGGCGCGGGGCAGCAGGGTGTGGAGGATCTCCTCCTTCAGCGCTTCCTTCTCCTTCTTCTTGAGGGCGCGGCCCTGCTCGAATTCGATCGCTTCGACCTTCTCCGCCAGCATCTCCTTGATCACCGTGCCCGGCAGCATCTTCTCTTCCTTGCGGGCGCAGAGCAGGATGTGGCCAGAGGCGGAGTGGGTCAGGGTTGAGCCGAATTTGCCGAGGGGCTTGACCCAACCGAACCGGGAGATGTCCTGACTGCCACAGGGGGTGAAGGCACAGGCCTCGAGCTGGGTTTCCAGCTGATCCACGGTCAGGTCAAAGGGGCGGGTAAAGCGATAAATCTGCAGGTTTTTAAACCACATGGCGTCCTCGGTCTCATAGATTGTCCGGCGGGCATTGTACTAGAGAGGCGCTTTGTGATCAGCCAATCATTCTCGCTAAATAAAGGGAGATCGAGTTCACAGGGAGTCCTGTTTCACCCCCATTGTGTCATCAAACTCCCCTAGACTGCCTGTGTCGAGTTTGTTAACAAGGATGCGAAAATGTTGAGAGCGAGCAGGCCGGAAGACATGGAAGAGATAGTCGAGATCTGGCTGCTGGCATCCTTGCAGGCTCATGATTTTGTTGACGCTTCCTGCTGGTGGCAGGCCCAGGAGGAGCTGCGTACCCGCTACCTCGATCATGCCCGCATCTGGGTATACGAGGAGCGGGGTGAGCTGCTCGGCTTCATGGCGCTGGTGGAGGATTTCCTGGCGGCGCTGTTCGTGCGCCCCGACCGGCAGGGCCGCGGGGTCGGCCATGCCCTGCTGCAGGAGGCCAAGCTGCAGGAGGGCAAGCTGCATACCCGGGTGTTCGTGGAGAACGAGCCGGCGGTGCGCTTCTATCGGCGCCACGGCTTCGTGATCGCGGGGGAGCAGTCCGATCCGCTGACCGGTCACCCCCAATACAGGATGTGCTTCCCGACCGCCTGAATCTGACGCCGGCGGCCTGTTTTGCTTGAAAAAGTGATGGCAGATCCGCATCTTGTCTGCATCGGGTGCCGCCGGCACCGCTCCCCTATTGATTCTACAGATTGATTCGACAGATCGATTCGACAATCCGAGCCGCCTTCTCATGAAAATCCTGCACACCGCCGACTGGCATCTGGGTCATCAACTCCATGGCCACGAGCGCCGCTTCGAACACGACGCCTTCCTCGACTGGCTGGCCGACACCATCAAGAGCCGGCAGATCGACGCCCTGCTGGTGGCGGGGGATCTGTTCGATACCGCCAATCCCCCCGCCAGCGCCTGGCAACAGCTCTACCGCTTCCTGGCCCGGCTGCGGGCCGAGATGCCCAGGCTCAACATGGTGCTGATCGGCGGCAACCACGACTCCCCCTCCAAGCTGGATGCCCCTCACGAGCTGCTGCGGGCCTTCGATCTGCACCTGGTGGGCAGCATCAGCCGGGACGGGGAGGGGCGGCTCGAGACCGAGCGCCTGCTGGTGCCGCTGCAGGACCAGGAGGGCAAGGTTGCGGCCTGGTGCGCCGCCGTACCCTTCCTGCGCAGCAGCGATCTGCGGGTCGAGCCGCTGGAAGAGGGGCAGGATCGGCTGATCGAGGGGGTGCGTCAGGTCTATGCCGAGGTGCTGGGAGCGGGGCGCGCGCGCTGTGAGCCCGGCCAGGCGCTGATCGCCATGGGCCATGCCTATCTGGCGGCGGGCCAGCTCTCCGAGCTGTCCGAGCGGCGGGTGCTCGGCGGTAATCAGCACGCCCTGCCCGCCGACATCTTCGCAGGTGCCGACTACACGGCGCTCGGTCACCTGCATCTGGCCCAGAGCCCGGCCACGGCGGTGCACTACAGCGGCTCGCCGCTGCCGTTGTCGCTGGCAGAGGCGAACTACAACCATCAGGTGCTGGAGGTGGTGTTCGAGGATGGCAAACTGGCGGGGCTGGAGCGACTCCCCGTGCCCCGCAGCGTCGAGATGATCCGGCTGCCGGAGAGTGAACTCGACGCGGCGCTCAAAGCCATCGAGGCACTCTCCCTGCCCGACTGCCCCCAGGAGGCGCAACCCTTCCTCGAGGTGCGCCTGCTGCTGCCCAAGCCCGAGGCCCGCATCCGCGAGCGGATCCTGGCGGCCATGGCGGGCAAGCCGGTGCGGCTGGCCCGCATCAGCACCCGCTATCAGGGCTCGGGTCAGGGGCTGGCCGATGGTGCCAGCCGACGCAGGCTGGATGAACTCTCGCCGACCGAGGTATTCAGGCTCTGCTATCAGCGCCAGTTTGACGGTGAACCCCAGGCCGAGCTGGTGGCCTCGTTTGAAGAGATCCTGGCGCAGGTCAAGGAGTCCGAAGTATGAAAATCTTGTCTCTCGCCGGTGAGAATCTGGCCAGCCTGACCGGCACCTTCGCCATCGACTTCACCCGTGGCGCCCTGGGGGCCGCTGGGCTCTTTGCCATCACGGGCAATACCGGGGCGGGCAAGAGCACCCTGCTCGACGCCATCTGCCTCGCGCTCTATGACGAGATGCCGCGCTTTATTGCCAATCGCAAGAATGTTGAAAAAATTGGCCGAGCTGATGAAGACGAAAAAGAAAAATTAACAGCTAACGATGTTAAAAATATCCTCAGCCGTGGTCATGCCAGCGGCTTTGCCGAGGTGCAGTTTCGCGGCTGTGACGGTCGCATCTGGCTGGCACGCTGGGCGGTGCGGCGGGCCCGCAACCGCTCGGAGGGGCGCTTTCAGGCCCAGGAGCGCAGCCTGACCGACGTCGTTACCGGCCAGATTTTCTCCGGCAGCAAGCGGGAGTTGCAGGAGCGCATCGATGAGCTGGTGGGCCTCTCCTGGGAGCAGTTCCGCCGGGCGGTGATCCTGCCCCAGGGGGAGTTCGCCGCCTTCCTCAAGTCGGGCGCCGACGAGCGCTCGGCGCTGCTGGAGCGGATGACGGGCACCGAGCTCTACTCCGCCATCTCGGTACAGACCCATGAGCGGGCCCGGGCCGAGCAGCAGACGCTCGCGGCCATAGGCCAACGGCTCGGCGACGTGGCGCTGATGGACGAGGCGACCCGCGAGCACTGGGTCACCGAGCAGCAGCGCCTCTCCACCAGCCTCAAGCACGAGCAGCAGCAGCGTCAGCTGTTGCAGGACTTGCGCGACCTCAACGATCGCATCGCCGCCCTGCGTCTGGCCTGTCAGGAGGGGCAGACCGCACTCGCGGACGCCGAGGCGGCTCATGCCCAGGCGGCCCCGGAGCGGGAGGAGTTTGGCCGCGCCGAGCAGGCCCAGGTGGCCCGCGCCGATCACGACGAGCTGGCCCGCCTCGACCAGGAGGTGCAACAGCAGGAGCTGCTTGTCGGCCAGTTGGGACCCGAGCTTGAGCTGTCCTCGCAGGCGCAGCAACAGGCCGCCCTGCGTGAGCAGCAGTTGCTGGCGGACAAGCTGGCCGCCGAGCGGGAGTGGGGAGCCCTGCAACCCGAGCTCAAGCGGGCACAGGATCTCGATACCCGCATCCGGGAGAAGGCCGGCCAGTTGCAGGAGATCCAGCAGCAGGGCGCGCAGGCGAGGACCCTGCAACTCCAGCTGCAACAGGAGTGGCAGCAGCAGTGCGAGCGGGCGCAGGCGCTCGAGGATCGCCGCCGGCAATGGGCGAGCTGGCTCGAGGAGCGCAAGACGCTGGCCCCGCTGGCACGCCAGTGGCAACCCCTGCTGGCGGCCATGCAGGACTGGGCCGAGAACAAGGCGCTGCTGCAGCGCTTGCTGCAGAGCCATGAGCACAAGAGTCATGCCTTGCGCGATCTGCAGGCTCGCCTCGAGCAGGGGCAACAGGAGCGTGACCATTGGCAGCAGGAGCGTGCACGTCTGCAGCTGCAACACGATCAGGTGCAGGCGCAGGAGTGGGACGCCCAGGTTGCCAGGGCGCAGGAGCTACGTCAGTCCCGCACCGAGCAGCTGGCACGGGTGCGGCAGTTGCTGGAGCTGGCACAGGCGGGTCGCAATCACAGCGAACAGCAGCAGCGATTGTGGCAAGAGATCGGCATGCTCGAGCAGCAGCTGGCCCGGCTCGCCGCCCAGCACGATGAGCTGGAGCCCGCCTTGGCGCGGCTCGGCACCCAGCGGGAGGAGGCGCGCCATGCCCTGGAGCAGGCCCGCGCCGTGGCCAGTTTCGAGCAGCATCGTCACGTGCTCCAGGAGGGGGCTCCCTGCCCGCTCTGCGGCGCCGAGGAGCATCCCTATCGCCAGAGCCAGCCCCAGGTGGCTGGCATACTGGCGCAGCTGGCCGAGCGCGTCCGTCAGCTGGATCTCGACTGGGAGCGACTCCATCATCAGCACATCCAGGGGGAGAGCGAAGGGGTCGAACTGGCCCGCCAACTGGCCGCCCGCCAGCAGCATCAGCCCGAGCTGGCGGCGAGATCCGAACAGCTGAGCCAGCGCTGGTCACTGCTGGGAGGGCGTGGCCTGCCACCGCGCCAGAGCCCGGTGGAGTGGGCCGAGCTGCAGGCCGAGCTACTGGCCCAGGGGGAGGCTCTGGATCACGAGCTGGCGGCCGGCCAACAGCAGTTGCAGCAGGCCCAGCAGGGGCAGCAGCAGCTGGCGAGGCTGCGGGAGCAACTGGCCCAACTCAACGTCCGGTATCAGCAGTGTGAGCAGCAGTGGCACGAAGACGAGCGCCAGAAGGTAGCCTGGGAGGCCGAGCTGAAGGCGCTGGCCGAGCAGGAGATCACCCTGCGCCAGCGTCTGGCACAGGGGGAGGCCAGGCTCGATCAGCAGATGGGGGCAGAGCCCTGGCGCCAGTGGATTGAGGGTGAGCGCTGGCAGGAGTGGCAGCAGAGCTGCGAGGCCTATCTGCAGGGGCAGGGAGAGTGGGAGCAACTAGGCAACGAGCTCGCCAGCCTGACCCCCCTACTGAGCGCCCAGGAGGTACGGGTGCAGGGCCAGAACGCGCTGCTGCACAAGCTGGAGCGCGACTACAAGGAGGGCGAACAGCAGCGCCAGGGACTGCTGGCCAGCCGCGAGGCCTGTCTCGATGGCCGCGCCATCGCCCTGGTCGAGCACGAATGGCAGCAGCGGCTGCAGCAGGCGACCAGCCGGCTCGAGGAGGCGGTGACCGCCCTGCGGGCCGCCAGGGAGCGACAGACCGAGCTCAGGACCCGGCTCACTCACCTCGAGCAGGACAGGCAGCTGAGCAGCCGGCGGCGGCGCGAGGTGCAGGGGCGTTGGGCGGCGCAGGCCAGTGCGCTCGGCATTGCCGAATATGATCTGCGCCGGCTGCTGGCCATCAGCCCGGATGAGCTCAAGGTGCGGCGCGCCGCCTTGCAGCGGCTTGAGGACGCCCTGACCGAGGCCAGAACCCGGCTCGGGGAGCGCCAGCGGGCGCAGGCGCAGGAGGAAGCCAAGCTGGAGCGTTACCGCGAGCATCATGGGGAGCTGACCGCGCTCTCCACCGAGGAGCTGAACCAGCGCCTCACCACCAGCACTGCGCTGTGCCGCGAGCTGGAGGAGCAGCTGTTCCAGTGCAAGAGCACCCTGGCCCAGGCCGAGACGGCGGCGCTCAAGGCGGGGAGCCTGCAGGCAGAGTTGGCCTGCCAGCAGGGGGTGGTGGATCACTGGCAACAGTTGTCTGAGCTGATAGGGTCGGCCAGCGGTGCCAAATTCCGCACCTTCGCCCAGAGCCTCACCCTGGAGCGTTTGCTGCTGGAGGCCAATGCCCAGCTCGCCGAGCTGTCGCCGCGCTACCGGCTGGAGCGGGTGCCCGGCACCGATCTGGCGCTGCAGGTGGTGGATCTCGACATGGGGGACGAGGTGCGTTCGGTGGACTCCCTCTCCGGCGGCGAGAGCTTCCTGGTGTCGCTGGCGTTGGCGCTGGCGCTCTCCAGCCTCTCCTCCCGCCAGACCCAGGTCGAGTCGCTGTTCATCGACGAGGGATTCGGCACCCTGGATCCGGACAGCCTGGATCTCGCGCTCTCCAGCCTCGACTCCTTGCAGGCGGCGGGCCGCCAGATCGGGGTCATCTCCCACGTCCAGACCCTGGTGGAGCGCATCGGTGTGCAAATAAGGGTCGAGGCCCTCGGCGGCGGCGAGAGCCGGGTAGTCTTGCCCTGAGGACGATGTGTCGACCAACAAACAGGCCCCAATTATGGGGCCTGTTTGTTGGCGTGGCCGGTCCGGAGTTATTTCTTCTCGGGGAGCATATTGGTCAGGGTGTTGTCCTTGAGCACATGGTGGTGATAGAGGGCCGCGGCGGCGTGCAGGGCGATCAGGGCATAGCCGATGTTGGCCAGCGTCTCGTGCAGCTCCTTGATGGTCCCCTTCAGGCCATCATCCGGCGCCATCAGGGCGGGCAACTCGGCTCCGAAGAAGGGGATGGGCTTGCCACCCGCGCTCAGCAGCAGCCAGCCCAGTAGCGGGGTGAGCAGCAGAAAGCCGTACAGCGCCAGATGGGCGAGGTGGGCCAGCCTGAGCATCAGGGGAGAGAGGGCGGGCTCGATACGTGGTGACGGGCTGCTGAAGCGCACCAGCAGGCGCACCACCACCAGTGCCAGGATCAGTAGACCCAGCATGAAGTGCCACTCCTTCATGGCATCACGTCCGACGGAGCCCTTGGGGAAGATGTCCCTGAACTCCATCAGGCTGTAGACGGCGATCATCAACAGCAGGGTCAGCCAGTGCAACCCGATGCTCAGACTGCCATAACGTCGTTCCGTATTCTTCAACATGCTCATCTCCTACTCGGGCGCTCATTGCGTCCGCTCTGTTTCTGTCACACCGGGCTAGCTTCCTGCATCCAAACCCGGTCTTGATCATCTCCATGTTACAAGGCTTGTTTGTCAAAACCTTGATCTCGATAACTTTCTGACACTTCATTCCACTTCCCAAGGGGTGACCGATGGGAGACTTGTCGACGTGGGGTGATACGGCTGACACCTCGCTTGCGAGGGCCGTGCAGATGAGAACGGGTGATGGGCGGTTCTGCTCGGATTGCATGGCTCAGCCGATGCCTGGAGCCATGCCGCCCATCATGGGCGTTGTAACGGGCATCCTGTGACTCTGCGTGGTGTGGATCAGGGATTGGAGGCAGGTTAGGGTATCGGACCGAGGCGCTGGGCGAGGGGGAGTCCGTTATCAACGGATCCTGGCCCATAAAAAAACCGAAGCCCAAGGCTTCGGTTTTTCGTTGCGGCAGCTGGCACAGGCCAGCGGCGCATTATTTCTTGATGCGGATCACCGGAGTCTCGCCCACGGTCACGGCGCCAGTCATCTTGATCAGTTCTTTGATCTCATCCATGTTGGAGATGACCACAGGCGTCAGGGTAGACTTGGCTTTCGCTTCCAGAACGGCCAGATCGAACTCGATGATGGTATCACCGCGCTTGACCTTCTGACCTTCCTGAGCGATACGGGTGAAGCCTTCGCCTTTCAGCTCGACGGTGTCGATACCGAAGTGAACGAACAGCTCGATACCAGAGTCGGATTCCAGAGAGAACGCGTGGTTGGTCTCGAAGATCTTGCCGATGGTGCCGTCGCACGGCGCAACCATCTTGTTGCCAGCCGGCTTGATGGCGATGCCGTCACCGACGATTTTCTCGGCGAAGACAACGTCAGGCACGTCTTCGATCGGTACGATTTCCCCTGACAGGGGGGCAAAGATTTCGATGCCGCCGGTGTCAGAGCTGTCATCGGAAACCAGTTTCTTCAGTTTATCAAACAGACCCATAGTAAAGCTCCTAGAGATGATTGTCGCTGTTTGCAGCCGATCTTAGCAGACTGCCTTCTGCTTAATAAAGTTATCTACACAGGCTTCGATTTCGGCGGCGGTCGCATAGCTCAGAGCCTGGTCTGCCATTGCCTTCACATCTTCGAAGTTGGTGTTACGGATAAGCTTCTTGATACGCGGTACAGAGATGGCGCTCATGGAGAACTCATCCAGACCCATACCCAGCAGCAGCAGGGTGGCGCGTTCGTCACCAGCCAGTTCACCGCACATACCGGTCCACTTGCCATTGTCATGGGAAGCGTCGATTACCATCTTGATCAGGGTCAGGACGGAGGGTGACAGCGGGTTGTACATGGCGGAAATCATCTCGTTACCACGATCGACGGCCAGGGTGTACTGGGTCAGGTCGTTGGTACCGATACTGAAGAAATCCACTTCCTTGGCCAGATGATGAGCCATCACGGCAGCAGCCGGTGTCTCGATCATGATACCCACTTCGATGGATTCATCAAAGGCTTTGCCGTCGGCACGCAGTTCAGCCTTCAGCTGCTCCACGGTCGCCTTGAGGCTGCGGAACTCTTCGACGGAGATAATCATCGGGAACATGATGCGCAGTTTGCCAAAGGCGGAGGCGCGCAGAATGGCCTTCAGTTGGGCGTGCATGATGTCTTCGCGATCGAAGAAAATGCGCACGGCACGCCAGCCCAGGAAGGGGTTCATCTCTTTCGGGAAATTCATGTAAGGCAGTTCTTTGTCGCCGCCGATGTCCATGGTGCGGACGATGATCGGCTGATCCGGCATGGCCGCTGCCACTTCTTTGTAGGCCTTGAACTGCTCATCTTCGGTCGGCAGCGCATCGCGATCCATGAACAGGAACTCGGTACGGTACAGACCCACGCCTTCGGCGCCATTACGGATGGCACCCTCGGTATCCTTGACGGTACCGATGTTGGCGCACACTTCGACCTGATGACCATCAAGGGTGATGGCGGGCAGATCTTTCAACTTGGCCAGCTCGTCTTTCTCGGCCTGGAACTGGGCCTGGAATTTCTTGGCCTCAGCCAGCTGCTCGGCGGTCGGGTTGATGATGATCTGGTTGTTGATGCCATCCAGTATCAGCATCTCGCCATTGTTGACGCGCGCTGTGATGTCGTTGGTGCCCACGATGGCCGGCAGCTCCAGGGAGCGGGCCATGATGGAGGTGTGAGAGGTACGGCCACCGATGTCGGTGACAAAACCCAGCACGTATTTCAGGTTGATCTGAGCGGTTTCGGACGGGGTCAGGTCTTTGGCGACCAGGATGACCTCTTCGTCGATGGTGCTCAGGTTGACAACGGCGATGCCCAGCACGTTCTTCACCAGACGGGTTCCGATGTCACGGAAGTCGGTGGCGCGCTCACGCAGATAGGGGTCATCCAGCTCGGCCATCATCTTGGCGTACTGCTCGATCACCTCATAGATGGCTTTGTCGGCGGAAGCCTTGTTGTCTTTGATGAAGGATCTGATATCCCCTTCCAGCTCCTCATCTTCGAGCAGCATGATGTGGCCTTCGAAGATGGCCTCTTTTTCCTCACCGAAGGTGCGACCTGCCATCTCTTTGATGGCTTCCAGCTGTGCGGCTGACTTGGTGCGGGCTTCGAGGAAGCGGTTGATCTCGGCGTCAATCTGGTCAACAGAGATCTTGCCCTGATTGATAACGATTTCATCTTCTTTCAGAAGAAGCGCCTTACCGAATGCGATACCGGGGGACGCAAGAATGCCAGATATCATAATCCTTCCTATTAAAACGACTGTGGGGGAGGAATAAAGCTGGATTACTCCAGCTCGTCCATCAGGGCAACCAGCTTCTCAACGGCTTTCTGAGCGTCCGGGCCATCGGCCTGGATGGTCACGTTGGTGCCTTTGGTCAGGCCCAGAGTCTGCAGCTTGAACAGGCTCTTGGCGCTGGCGGATTTGCCACCGGAGACCACAGTGATCTCGCTTTGGAATTCTTTAGCTTCTTTCACGAACTGAGCTGCAGGACGGGTGTGCAGGCCGTTTTCAGCAGTAATAACAACAGACTTCTCGTACATGGTTTCACCCCATATTATTGATATTGTGTGGAGAGATGGACGCTTATGAGGCTTCCTGTCTCACCGTGTCAGTATGGATATGTTGTAAAGTAACGAAATCAGACCCGCAATGGTTTAATCCAGGTCAATTTTCTGTGCAGTATTCGGCGTCCTGACCAAGTCTTTTCGTTATCGGGCTACAAGCCGCGCCATGACTGGCTTGAAATTAATTTATAACGAAAAATAACATTTTGTTACCTTGTGATACTTAACCAGCAAACACCTCGTGACGCGGCACAGGATATGAGATTTATCACAGAATGTCTGCTTTTTTTGTCACATCCAAATTTGTTATTTTACCCCAAAAAATAAGGGGCCGACTGACACTGTCGACTACTGAGTTTAGCTCATAAAGAAAACGGCGCTCCGAAGAGCGCCGTTGTTTTGATGTAAGACGATCAATTACTGCTGCAATTCCTGCTCGCTGAATACCCCGGCGAACAGGGCGCTGGAGAGGTAACGCTCGGCGGCGCTTGGCAGCACGACCACTATGGTCTTGCCCTCGAACTCCGGCAGCTCGGCCAGACGAGCGGCGGCCACCACGGCGGCCCCCGAGCTGATCCCCGCCAGAATGCCTTCTTCTTCCATCAGGCGGCGAGCCATCTCGATGGACTCCTCGCTGCTCACCTGCTCGACTCTGTCCAGCAGGCTAAGATCCAGGTTTCCCGGTATGAAACCGGCACCTATGCCCTGGATCTTGTGCGGACCTGGCTTGATCTCTTCACCGGCCAACTTCTGACTGATGACGGGTGACTCGGAGGGTTCGACCGCGACCGAGATGATAGCCTTGCCCTTGGTCTGCTTGAAGAAGCGGGAGACGCCTGTGATGGTGCCACCGGTACCGACACCGGCCACGAACACATCGACGTCACCGTCGGTGGCGTCCCAGATCTCGGGGCCTGTGGTCAGCTCGTGGATCTCGGGGTTGGCGGGGTTTTCGAACTGTTGCAGCAACACATACTTGCCCGGCTCGGATTCGAGGATCTCGTTGGCTTTGGCGATGGCGCCCTTCATGCCGAGCGGACCTTCGGTCAGCACCAGGTTGGCGCCCAGCGCCTTGAGCAGCTTGCGGCGCTCCAGGCTCATGGTGGCCGGCATGGTCAGGGTGATGGGATAGCCACGGGCCGCGGCCACGAATGCCAGAGCAATGCCCGTGTTACCGCTGGTGGGCTCGATGATCTCCTTGCCTTTGGTCAGCACGCCGCGTTTCTCGGCATCCCAGATGAGGTTGGAGCCGATCCGACACTTGACGCTGAAGCTGGGGTTGCGGCTCTCGATCTTGGCCAGCACGCGGCCCTTGGTAACACGATTGAGACGAACCAGTGGGGTGTTGCCTATGGTCTGGCTGTTGTCCTCAAAAATTTTGCTCATGGTGCTATCCCTGTGTTTGTTAAGGCGATGAAACAAGATTACCCTGTGGTTTCTGAATGAGAAGTGACGAATCGTTATAACAATATGTTATTACAACATATAGAACTTATTCTTTCTTACCGAGGCCTTGCTCGGGTCTCCCGCCGCCAAAGGAATGGACGTTATGGGATTTGCAGGAAGCGATCGCTACCTCGCCTCAGAGGCGTTGAGTATGGCAGTCAATGCCGCCATCTTGCTGGAGAAACCGCTGCTGATTAAAGGGGAACCCGGTACCGGCAAGACGGTGCTGGCCGAGGCGGTTGCCGAATCGCTTGGCGCCGATCTTATCAGCTGGCACATCAAGTCCACCACCAAGGCCCAGCAGGGGCTCTATGAATACGATGCGGTGGCGCGGCTGCGGGACTCACAGCTCGGCGATCTGCGGGTGGAGGACATCAACCACTACATTCGCCGCGGCAAGCTATGGCAGGCGTTCGCGGCCGATCAGCGGCCTGTGCTGCTCATCGACGAGATCGACAAGGCCGACATCGAGTTCCCCAACGATCTGCTGCTGGAGCTGGATCGGATGGAGTTCGACGTCTATGAGACCGGCGAGCGGGTCAAGGCCCGCCAACGCCCCGTGGTCATCATCACCTCCAACAACGAAAAAGAGCTGCCGGATGCCTTCCTGCGCCGCTGCTTCTTTCATTGCATCCGCTTCCCCGACAAGGCCGAGATGCAGGCCATAGTCCAGCTGCACTATCCCGGGCTGAAAGAGGAGCTGCTGGACGAGGCGATGGCGCTGTTCTTCGAGCTGCGGGAGGTGGAGGGGCTGCGCAAGAAGCCATCCACCTCAGAGCTGCTGGACTGGATCCGGCTGCTGCTGGCCGACGGCATCTCCCCCGAGGCGATGCGCACCCGCGAGCCGGGCAAGCTGGTGCCTGCGTTGTATGGCGCCCTGCTCAAGACCGAACAGGATCTGCACCTGTTCGAGAAGCTGGCCTTCCTGGCGCGGCGCGGTCGCTGAATGCTGATCGATTTTTTCACCCATCTGCGGCGCCACAAGCTGCCCTGTTCGCTGCGCGAATTGCTGGATCTGCACCAGGCCCTGGCGGCCCGGCTCGCCCGCCTCGACATGGATGACTTTTACTTGTTGTCTCGCTGCCTGCTGGTCAAGGACGAGGCCCACTTCGATCGCTTCGATCGCGCCTTCGCCGAGTATTACGACGGCCTGCAGGCCAACCCCCTGTTGCCGGAGACCCTGCCGGATGAGTGGCTGCGCCAGGAGTTCGAGCGGCTGCTGAGTCCGGAAGAGAAGGCACTGCTGCAATCCCTCGGCGGGCTCGATGAGCTGCTGGAGACCCTCAACCAGCGGCTGGCGGAGCAAAAAGAGCGGCACGCCGGCGGGAACAAGTGGGTGGGGACCGGGGGCAGCAGCCCCTTCGGTCACGGCGGCTTTCACCCGGAAGGGGTCAGCATGGGGGGAGAGGGGCGACAGGGCAAGGCGGCTAAGGTGTGGGAGGCGCGCCACTATCGCAACTTCAGCGACGATGACTCCCCCCTGGGCCAGCGCGCCATCCAGCTGGCGCTGCGCAAGCTGAGGCGCTGGGTGCGCAAGGGCAGCCCGGACGAGCTGGATCTCGATGACACCATCCAGAGCACCGCCCGCCAGGGCTGGCTCGATGTGAAGCTGAGGCCCGAGCGCCGCAATGGCATCAAGTTGCTGGTCTTCTTCGATGTCGGGGGCTCCATGGATGCCCACGTGGCCGAGGTACAGCGGCTGTTCTCGGCCCTGCGCCACGAGTTCAAGCATCTGGAGTTCTTCTATTTTCACAACTGCCTCTACGACTTCGTCTGGCAAGACAACAATCGCCGGGTCGAGGAGCGATTCGACACTCTGCGCCTGCTGCGCACTTACGGCAGCGACTACAGGGTGATCCTGGTGGGGGATGCGAAGATGGGCCCCTACGAGATCAGCTGGCCTGGTGGCAGCGTCGAGTACTGGAACGAGGAGGCGGGCCAGGTGTGGCTCGCCCGCCTGCAGCAGCACTATCCCAGGCTGGCATGGATCAACCCCATTCCCAGGCGGGAGTGGCTCTGGCACCCTTCCATCAAGTTGATGAATGAATTGATTGGCGGGCGCATGCACCCGCTGACCCTGGCCGGTCTCGCCGCGGCGATCGATCAGCTATGACCCTCTCATACCCTACAAAACAGACAAGCCGGGATCGCACCCGGCCAGGAGCAAAGATGACTTCTATCGTGATCAGTGGCTCAGGCCTCTATACCCCGCCCTTTGCCGTCAGCAACGAAGAGCTGGTGGCCGCCTTCAACCAGTATGTGGATCTCTACAACGAGGAGAACGCCTCCGCCATCGACGCCGGTCAGCTGGCGGCCAAGCAGCACTCCAGCTGCGAGTTCATCGAGAAGGCCTCCGGCATCAAGAGCCGTTACCTGGTGAGCAAGGAGGGGGTGCTGGATCCGGACATCATGCAGCCGCTGCTGGCAGAGCGCCCGGATGACAAGCCCTCCATCATGGTGGAGATGGCGGTGGCGGCCGCCGAGCAGGCACTGATCGCCGCCGGTCGCGAACCCGCCGAGATCGATCTGGTGATAGTCGCCGCCTCCAACATGCCGCGTCCCTACCCGGCGCTCTCCATCGAGCTGCAGCACTATCTCGGTGCCGGTGGCATGGCGTTCGACATGAACGTAGCCTGCTCGTCCGCCACCTTCGGCATCAAGACGGCGGCGGATCTGCTGGCGGCCGGTACCGCCAAACTGGCGCTGGTGGTGAGCCCGGAGATCTGCTCGGGCCACCTCAATTTCAGGGACAGAGACAGCCACTTCATCTTCGGCGACGCCTGCACCGCCGTGCTGCTGGAGCGGGAGGCGGATTGCAAGGTGGCAGGGGCCTGGCAGCTGGTGGCCAGCAAGTTGGCGACCCAGTATTCCAACAACATCCGCAACAACTTCGGCTTCCTGAACCGGTTCAGCCCACGCACCCGCTACGGCGATGACAAGCTGTTTCGCCAGCAGGGGCGCAAGGTGTTCAAGGAGGTGCTGCCGCTGGTGTGCGAACAGATAGAGCGCCAGCTCGGCGAGCAGGGCTGGGGGGCGGATGCCCTGAGCCGGCTCTGGCTGCATCAGGCCAACCTCACCATGAACCAGTTCATCGGCCGCAAGCTGCTGGGGCACGATGCCAGCCAGCAGGAGGCACCGGTGATCCTGGACAGCTACGGCAACACCAGCTCGGCGGGCTCCATCATCGCCTTCCACCTGTTCAACCAGGACCTGCCGAGCGGGGCCCGTGGCGTGCTCTGCTCCTTCGGCGCCGGCTACTCCATCGGCAGCCTGCTGCTGCAGCGCCTCTGATCTGGCAGGCACAGGCGTAACATGCAAAAACCACCCGGCGGGTGGTTTTTTTATGGGCGTGATCTCAGGGGTGCTCAGGCGGGATCTATGGCCGACACCAGGCAGTGGGGTTCCTGGATCTGAAAACGCACGTTGAGATCGAACAGTCTGACGCCGTACAGCTTTTCATCCGGCTTGCCTTTCTTGTAGGCGGGCCGCGGATCCTGGGCCAGCACCTCGCTCACCAGCTGGCGCAGCTCGGGGTGGCGGGAGGCGAGTCGGGCGAGCTGCTGCTCCGCCTCGGCGCTGAAGCTTACCGCCAGCGGCGGGGTCGGGGCCTCGGGGGCGAAGCCGCCACGGGCATCCGGCAGGCTGTCGGCATAGGGAATGTAGGGCTTGATGTCGACGATGGGGGTGCCATCGAGCAAGTCGACCGCCCCCAGCTCCAGCCACAGCTTGCCCCGCTCGCGGCCGACGCCGTGCAGCTCGACCACCGACAGGCCCAGCGGATTGGGGCGGAAGGTGGAGCGGGTGGCAAAGACCCCGACCCGCTCGTTGCCGCCCAGTCGTGGCGGGCGCACCGTCGGGTGCCAACCCTGCTCCATGGTCTGGTGAAACACGAAGCTGAGCCAGAGGTGGGAGAACTGCTCTATGCCGCGCAGCACGTCCGGCTGATCGTAGGGGGGCAGCAGCTCGAGCCGGGCCCGGACGGATTTGACCAGACCGGGCTGGCGGGGGATGGCGAACTTCTCCTTGTAGGGAGAGTGGATGATCCCGAGGGTGTCGATTTCGAACTTCATGGCGGATCCGCGGCTAAAAAACCCCGGCAATTTAGCACAGCCGGCCCGAAAACGCAGGCATAGCCGCCCGATGCCGGTTTCCCTCCTGTCGCCGTGATCTTGCTCCCATCCCGGCTCGCCGGGGGCTGTGCCCTGGCGCCAACTTGCGTAGGGTGGGGGCAGGAAGTATATCGGCACGAAATCCGGGCTGTCGCGGAGATGGCTGGTTTGTGCCGAACAGGGTATATCGGTATGAAATAGGACTGTCGCGCAGACGGCTGGTTTGTGCCGAACAGGGGGTATATCGGTATGAAATAGGGGCTGTCGCAGAGAGGGTCAGTTCGTACCGAACAAGGGGACATGGATGAAACTGCTTATCATCGGCGGCACCGGGTTTCTGGGTCGCTATCTCAGCTCGCTGGCGCTGGATTGGGGCCACGAGGTGACGTTGTTCAATCGCGGTCATCGCCAGCATCCCGACTGGCGTGAGCTGACCCTGCTACAGGGTGACAGGGATCAGCAGCTCGGTGCGCTGCAGGCGGAAGGGCTGCATTGGGATCTGGCCATCGACACCTGCTGCTACCGGCCCGAGCAGGCGGCCAGCCTGTCCAGGACCTTGCTGGGGCGCTGCGAGCGGCTGATCTTCATCTCCACCATCAGCGTCTATCGCGACTTCGCCCAGGAGGGGATGGATGAGTCGGCACCGCTGCACGAGGTGGCCATCGACGAGTCAGTCACCGACTACGGTCCGCTGAAGGTGCTGTGCGAGGCCGAATATCGCGCCCGCTGGGGGGAGCGGCTCTGCATTCTGCGCCCCGGCGTGCTGTGCGGCCCCTTTGATCCGACCGGCCGCCTGGCCTGGTGGGTGAAGCGGGTGCAGCGAGGGGGTCCCTGGCTGTTGCCGGGTTCGGGCCAGGATCGGCTGCAATATCTGGATGTACGGGACTGCGCCGAATTCGTGTTGCGGGCCGCCGAGCAACAGCTGGGGGGCTGCTTCAACCTGCTCAAACCCGGCATTGAGCTGGCGGACTGGGTGGCGCGCCTCGCCGCCCGGCTGGCCCCGCGCGAACCGCTGCAGCTTGAGTGGGTGCCCTGGCCCGCCTTGCTGGACGCCGGCATCGAGCCCTGGCAGAGCTACCCCACGCTATTGCCCAACGAGCTGGCCGAATATGCCGGCTATGGCTGCATCAGTGCCGAGGCCGCCATAGTGCAGGGGCTCAACTTCCGGCCGCTGGAGGAGACGGTGGCGGATCTCGCCGACTGGTTGGCGACCGGGGTCGTCGATGAGGCGCAGACCGGGCTCAGTGCCGGGGAGGAGCAGGCCTTGCGGCGGCGGCTCTCGACGCAGAGCGTCGTGTGAACAGGCAAGCATCTGGTTGCAGAGTAAAAACAGAGAGGGCGTCCCATGGGACGCCCTCTCTGTCTATCGGTGGCTCAACGCAGGGTGGCGCCGGAGCCGACTAGCAGCTCCCTGAGGATGGTGCGATGGCAGCGGGACTCCTGCTCGCAATAACAGCCCAGCGACAGGTTGGTGTGGTGGGAGAGGGCAGCCAGCAACGCCAGATCGTGGCGGGCAGAGGGACTGGCCATCTCGGCCTTGTACTGCCGGCAGAAGGCGGTCCACTGAGCTGGCGTCTCGGCGGCCTGACCCAGCTTCATGGTGTCGCTACTGGGAGCCAGGTTCGGGAACCAGACATCGTACCAATCCTGGCTGGCAAACTTAGCTTTGGGGACGCCACGGGGCGGGCGACGCACTGTGCCGATGCGCAGACCTTCGTCCGGCAGACGGGGGCTGCCGAGTCGGACTATGGCCAGTGCCATGGGGGCGGCTTACTTCACTTCGGCGACTTTCAGCGCCTGGCCGTAGCAGATCACCTGCTTCAGGCAGCCCGGCACATCGCTGAACTCGGCGCACTTGTCGAAGCTGACGCCGTTACCGCCCATGTCCGCCACGCGGCGGCGGGCCAGGGTGCGGGCCTCACCGGCATTGGGCACCGGCTGATTGGCATCGATCTGGCAGGATTCCCCCTCGACGGTGCCGAGGTAGAGGTAGTTGAGGTCGGCAAGCTGACCCTGCTCATAGATCTGGACGCCGCCCGGCTTGAAATACTCGTCGAAGTTTTCCTTGTCCAGATTGCTGTTGAAGGAGAAATCGGCGCAGCCAGAGGCGATGAGGGGCAGCAGTAGAGTCAGGCGTTTCATGTCGGCTTCTTGTTGAACAGTGAGGGGGCCATTATAGGGGCCAGTCGCTGCCCGGGACCAGCCCCATTTTTAGCCATAGGGAGGGGGCATGACGGGGATCAGACCGGCGCCAGCCGCTGATGGAGACTGCGGTAGTCGTCATCGGCCAGCAACTCCTGAGAGAGTGAGGGGCGCACCGACGGAGGCGCCCCTCTATCTCTTCTCTTACTCAGGAAAGACGGGATCAGACCGGTGCCAGCCTGCTGGTGGAGGCTGAGATAGTAGTCGTCAGCCAGCAACTCCTGGAAGAGTGAGAGGCGCATCGGTGGATCCGCCCCTGTTCCTTTATTTAGGCCTGATAACGGCGGATCAGACCGGCGCCAGCCGCTGATGGAGGCTGCGGTAGTCGTCATCGGCCAGCAACTCTGGGAAGAGTGTGGGGCACACAGGTGGATCTGCCCCTCTTCCCTTATGTTGCTCCGATAACGGCGGATCAGACCGGTGCCAACCGCTGATGGAGGCTGCGGTAGTAGTCGTCGGCCAGCAGCTCTGCGTGAGGGGCGCAGAGGCGGATCTGCCCCTCTTCCATCAGGGCTATCCTGTCCATCTGCTCCAGCCCCAGCAGGCGATGGGAGATGAGCAGCAGGGAGCGCTCGGCGCCGAGCTTGAACAGCAGGGCCATGATCTCGCGCTCGGTCTGGCTGTCGAGCCCCTCGGTCGGCTCATCCAGCAGCCAGAGCGGCGCATCGTGCAACAGGGCGCGGGCGATGCCGATGCGGCGGCGCTCGCCGCCGGAGAGGGGCCGTCCACCATCCCCCAGCCAGGCATCGAGACCTTCCTCATCTTCCAGCAGGGCGGCGAGCCCCACCAGGTTCAATACCTCGACAAGCCGCTCATCGCTGGCGGCCGGGGCGGCCAGCTTGAGGTTGTCCCGCAGGGTGGCGGCAAACAGGTGCACCCGCTGGCTCACCACCGAGCAGGAGGTGCGCAGCGCCCCTTCCCCATAAGTCGTGAGCGGCCTGCCATCCAGCAGGATCTCGCCCGCCTGCATCTCCCACTCGCGGGTCAGCAGCCCCATCAGGGTGGACTTGCCGCAGCCGGTCTGGCCCAGCAGCGCCAACTTCTCGCCAGCCTGCAGCTCTAAGGAGCAGCCCCGCAGCACGGGTTGGTCATGGCCGGGGTAGGTGAAATGGAGGTCGCGGATCTGCAGGGAACCCTCGCGGGCATGCTGTTGTTCATCCCCCCACTCGGGGGCCTTGGCATCTTGCAGGATCTCGTTGAGACGACGGGCCGAGGTGAGGCTGGTGGAGAGGTGCTGGAAGGCCCCCGCCAGCGGCAGCAGCGCCTCGAAGCTCGCCAGGGTGGCGAACACCATCAGCGCCGTGATGGGATCCGGCATCGCGCCCCCGACGCCATGACCGGCCAGCCACAGCATCAGGGTCAGGGTCCAGCCGCTCAGCAGCTGGACGCTGGCATTGGCCAGGCCGCTCACCCTGGCCATGCGGGCCTGGGCGCGGATCAGGGCCTGCTCGGCCTGTTGCAGCTCGGCGAGCGCCTTGGGGGCGGCGGCAAACATCTGCAGCTCGGCCTGGCCGTCCAGATAGTCCACCAGCCGGGTGCGCAGGCTGGATTTCTCGGCGATCAGCGCCTGGCCCGGCTTGCGGCCGGCGAAGTAGAACACCAGCGGCAGGGCCAGCATGCCGAGCAGCAGTATGGCTCCCAGGGTCAGCGCCAGGCGGCTGTCGAAGAAGGAGAGGAAGAACACCAGCCCGGCACAGCTGAGCAGGGCCGCCCCTATGGGGGTGATGAGGCGCAGGTAGACATGATCCATGGCGTCGATGTCGGCCACCAGCCGGTTGAGCAGGTCCGCCTGCCGAAAGCCGGCCAGGGTGCCGGTGGAGAGCGGCGAGAGTTTCTGCCAGAACCAGACTCGTAGCCGGGTCAGCACCCGGAAGGTGGCATCGTGGCTCACCACTCGCTCGCCCCAGCGGCTGGCGGTGCGCACTATGGAGAAGAAGCGCACCCCGCCGGCCGGGGTCATGTAGTTGAAGGTGTCGCGGCTGGCGACGGCCAGCCCGGCCACGGCGGCGGCGGAGAGGAACCAGCCGGAGAGGGACAGCAGCCCCATGCCGGCCACCAGGGTGACGAAGGCCAGCAGCAGACCCAGCGAGAGGCTGAGCCAGTGCTGGCGGTAGAGGCGCAGGAACGGCAGTAGATCAGTCATCGAGAGAATCCCCTGAACGTTGGGACAGCAGCCGGGCGAAGGGCCCACGGGCCTGGCTGAGTTGGGAGAAATGGCCTTGCTCCACCAGCTGGCCGCGTTCCAGCACCAGGATGTTGTCCATCTGGCTGAGCTGATCGAGGCGGTGGGTGATCATCAGCAGGGTCTGGCCTGCGCTCGCCTGCTCGAGCGTGCTCATGATGGCGCGCTCGGAATGGCGGTCCAGGCTGGCGGTGGGTTCATCCAGCACCATCAGCTGGGTGGACTTGAGCAGGGTGCGGGCCAGGGCGAGGCGCTGGGCCTGGCCGACCGAGAGGCCGCCGGCCTGATCGCCGACCTGATAGTCGAACCCCTTCTCGCTGGCAAACTCCCAGGCTTGGGCCCGTTTCAGGGCTGCTTCCAACTCGGCGTCGCTTGCGGAAGGCCTGGCCAGCAGCAGGTTGTCACGGAGGCTGGCGTGGAACAGCTGCGGGTTCTGGGATAGCCAGCCCAGTTGCAGGCGCCACTGGCTCATATCCAGCTCGGCGAGCTCCTGCCCGTTGACCTTCAGTTCGCCGCGATAGGGGGCGAAGCCGAGCAGGGCGTTGACCAGCGAGCTCTTGCCTGCGCCGCTGATGCCGACCAGGGCCGTGCGTGAACCGGGCGCCAGCTGGAAGTCGAGCGGGCCGACCAGCACCTTGCCCTCGGCGCTCAGCACCTCCAGGGCGCGGGCCTCTACCCTGATGGGGCCATCGGCCTGGAAGGAGGTATGCCCGGAGGCGGGTTCGCTGACCTCGGCCTCCAGAAACTCCAGCAGCTGTTCGGCGGCACCTATGGCTTGCGCCTTGGCGTGATAGTTGGCGCCGAGTTCACGCAGCGGGGCGTAGAACTCGGGGGCGAGGAACAGCACGAACAGGCCGGTAAAGAGGGTAACTTTGACGCCATAGTTGCCGAAGTTCAGGTGATCTATGTAGGAGAAGCCGAAATAGACCGCCACCAGCGCCACCGCGATGGCGGCGAAGAACTCCAGCACGGCGGTGCTGAGGAAGGCGAGCCGCAGCACCTCCATGGTGCGCTCCCGAAAATCTTCCGAGGCGTCGCGAATGGCCTCACCTTCGGCCTGGGTGCGCAGGAAGAGTTGCAGGGTGCGCAATCCCTTCAGGCGATCGAGGAAGTGACCGGAGAGCCGCGCCAGCGACTGGAAGTTGCGGCGGTTGGCATCGGCGGCGCCGACCCCCACCAGGATCATGAAGAGCGGGATCAGGGGGGCGGTGCCGAGCAGTATGATGCCGGCGGCCCAGTTGACCGGGAACACGGCCACCAGGATCACCAGGGGAATGAACACGGCGACGGCCATCTGCGGCAGATAGCGGGAGAAGAACTCCTGCATGTCTTCGATCTGCTCCAGCAGCAGGCTGGCCCAGCTGCCGGCGGGGCGGCGCTGGATGTAGGCCGGACCGAGCCGGCCGAGGCGGGTGAGCACCAGCTCGCGGATAGCCTGGCGCACCGCGCTGCCCGCCTTGAAGCTGGCGACCTCGCGGCCATAGGCCAGCCCGGCCTTGGCCGCGGTCACCAGCAGCAGGCTAATGAAGAGGGGGATGGACTGTTCTGGCGTGGTGCCTTCGATGATGAAGCCATGGAGCAGGGTGGCCAGCAACCAGGCCTGGGCGACCATCAGCATGCCCTGACCCAGGCCAAAGCCGATGGAGAGGCCGATCCAGCGTCGGCCATGGCTCGATTGTTTGCGCAACCAGCCATAGAGATGTTTCTGCGTGTTCTTGTCCATTACCACCCTCCTCGGTCGAGTGGCGCAAGACTATCGTCGCCCCCATGGCTTGGCAACCTCGCAGATCCGGCGGCGTGAAGATGATTGATTGAAAAAGCAGCTGCATGCTCATTAGTTGGCCGAACAGCTTGATTTATGGCAAAAAACAGGACGGCGGTGATTGCGCTCGCCGGCAAAATGCATATAGTAGAGGCCACTGACGCGGGTGTAGTTCAATGGTAGAACGGTAGCTTCCCAAGCTGCATACGTGGGTTCGATTCCCATCACCCGCTCCACATTCCGATATCCGGTAGACGACCCGTCTCGTTATTGCCTCTGCCTCGCACGCTACCCCTGACGCCGACCCATCCCCGAATATCGACAGTAGTTTCTGAGCCTTGCGGGCATCGTATAATGGCTATTACCTCAGCCTTCCAAGCTGATGATGCGGGTTCGATTCCCGCTGCCCGCTCCAGATATCAAACAAAAAGCCCACTCAATCGAGTGGGTTTTTTGTTTTTCCACGCCAAGCAGGCGCTGGCTGCCGGAAACAGAAGAGGCGCCAAGGGCGCCTCTCACTCCACACTCTGCCGGTCGGGCTTATTCCTGCTCCAGCTCGCCGCAGAAACGGTAGCCTTCGCCATGGATGGTGGCGATGATTTCCGGGGTGTCACCCACGCTCTCGAAGTGCTTGCGAATGCGGCGGATGGTGACATCGACGGTACGGTCGTGGGGCTTCAGCTCGCGGCCTGTCATCTTCTTGAGCAGCTCGGCACGGGTCTGGATCTGGCCCGGGTTCTCGCAGAAGTGCAGCATGGCGCGGAATTCTGAACGGGGCAGCTTGAACATGTCCCCAGCCGGGCTGACCAGTGCGCGGCTGTTGATGTCCAGTGCCCAGCCGTTGAACAGGTAACGCTCAACCAGCTTCTTCTCTTCGCCACCGGCGGTGACGTTCATGGTGCGGCTCAGCAGGTTGCGAGCACGGATGGTCAGTTCACGAGGGTTGAACGGCTTGGTGATGTAATCATCGGCGCCGATCTCCAGACCCAGGATCTTGTCCACCTCATTGTCACGACCGGTCAGGAACATCAGGGCGATGTTGTCATCTTCGCGCAGCTCACGGGCCAGCAACAGGCCGTTCTTGCCCGGCAGGTTGATATCCATGATCACCAGATTGATGGTGTGGGTGGTCAGGGCTTGATGCATCTCGTCGCCATTGTTGGCCTCGAGCACGATGTAGCCTTCGGCCTCGAAGATGCTTTTCAGAGTGTTGCGGGTGACCAGTTCGTCTTCGACGATCAGAATGTGTGGTGTTTGCATGAGTATTCCCAGATTCTTATCAGTTAATTTTCGAAATTTTAACACTCTTTGGCGTTATTCGACCGGTCCTGAAAATTTATTACGTCATCCTGGGTATGAATATCAGGTCGAATCATCGCGAATTTGGTATCGATGTTGGCAAACATCCTTGTGCCACACATGGGGTCTCAACAAGCCTGAACGAGCGAAGCCCTGAAAGGTAGTCCATTACAAAAGTTGCTGCATTTTATCAGTTAACAGGCGCATAACAACACTCTTTGCCGTCAGATAGCAACTTTTTAACTCTGGCTTGATATAAGTCAAACCCTGAGTTCGCTGCATGATACTTGGGCTGGCCCGCTTTTTCGCCCCTATGGAATGTAATGGGATGTAACATGTGATTGACATGATTTTGTGGGAAAACTACAGAAAAGTCTGTTTTTTTGCCCCGTTCGAGCCGCCCTCCTGGCCCGCCTATGCCATCGTCACGACCTGGAATCCGGCCAGCAGATGGCTCGGAATGCGTCGCAATTGCCGCCGTCATCTTGCCCTGTTGCGGCTCATCGACGACGTCCCCGACCTGCTCGTCATGGGGCCGGTGTGGGGCAGTTCCCTGGATGAAAGTTGGCAGGAAGCGTCGTTATTGTTACAGATGCCCCGTGCCGATGCCGTCCGGCTGGCCAGTCGTTTTGGCCAGAATGCCTGCTACTGGGTCGAGGGGGGAGAGATCTGGCTGATCCCCGTGTTGATGAAGGGGGAGCCACACCATCTGGGCAGACTGGCCTCCTGCTGGATTGTCAGGGACCCGACATGATGAAAGAATGAACGGACTCACTCCATGGAAGGACGCTGACGATGCTGGACTTACTCCCCGACCTTTGCGATCAACACGGCGATGCCGTGCAGGTGGCCGAACCGCTGTTTCACGACTATGGCGGCAAGCCGCTGTTTCATGGCCAGGCGGTCACCCTCTCCTGTTTCGAGGATAACAGCCTGGTGCGGGAACTGGTGGCGCAGCCCGGCCGGGGCAAGGTGATGGTGATCGACGGGGGCGGCTCCCTGCGCCGGGCACTGCTCGGGGATCAGCTAGCCATCAAGGCGGTGGAGCAGGGTTGGGAGGGGATCCTGATCTATGGCGCGGTGCGGGATGTGGGCACCCTGGCTACGCTGGCGCTGGGCGTCAAGGCGCTGGCGGCCTGTCCGGTCAAGACCGAGAAGCTGGGACAGGGTGAGTTGGATGCCGAGCTCTCTTTTGCCGGGGTGACCATAGCGCCGGGTGACTATGTCTACGCCGATCTCAACGGCGTGCTGATCAGTGGTGCCCGGCTCATCTGAAGGTTCAGAAGTTGAAGCCAACCCCCAGGGTGAGAAATTGCTCGGTGCTGAAGGCGCTGACGCCGTAGTTGGCGGTGATGGCCAGTTGCGGTGTCAGCAGCAGACTGCTGTTGAGCTCCACCAGGGTGCTGGGGTTGCTCACCTCCAGCTGTTTGAGCTGGCTGCCGATGTTCAGTGAAGGGGAGAGCTGATAGCGCACCCCTGAGCTGATATTGAAGCCGGCCTGATCGCTGCGGGTGCCGACGGCGGGGCCGGCCTCCATGTAGAGGGTGACATCATCCAGCACCGGGTATTGGTAGCCGGTGTTGATGAGCCAGAGGTCGAAATTGTCGCCGTGATGAGTCTGATTGCCGAGCAGCACGCCGGAATAACTCTTCACGTAGAGCTGGCTGTCCGATTCGGTCTGGAGAAAACTCCAGTCGGCCGCCTGGGCCGAAAATGCGAGGCCTGATGCGAGTGCGATGATGAGAGACTTGACCATTCGTTTCCCCTCCCTGGGTCCGGAACAGGACCCTAAGCATGGCACATGCCAGCAGGTAGTAAAGGCAACCCGCATCACAATAAAAGAGTTTTAATCCGCTTCCGACTCATGATACACAGGCCCCCATCACTCTGCGTCTTCACTATTTTCTCCATCAAGAGGTGAACTCATGAACAAGAAACTGACCCTGCTGGCCGCGCTGGCTCTGGGAGGCTGCGCCATGACTGCGAGTTCCAATCTGGCTCAACTGCAAGCATCGACCTGGCAACTGCAGGGGGCGAGCGGCGACACCTTCACCCTGCAGGTCGCAGGTGACAAGGTGGCGGGCAAGGGCGGCTGCAACCGCTACTTTGGCGGCATCACCCAGCAGGGCGACGGCGTCCTGACGCTGGGCGCCATGGGCGCGACCCGCATGATGTGTGCCGGGGATCTGGCGGGCAAGGAGGCGAACTACCTGCAGGCGCTGGAGATGGTCGCGACCTATCGGATCTCCGGTCAGCAGCTGGTGTTGAGCGATGCCAACAAGACCGCCCTGCTTACCTTCGATGCCCTGCCGGCCACGAAGTAAGAGAGAGTCTCGTCAGAGACTGTCGTAGCCGAGCCGCTGGGCCCGGAGCAAAAAGGGACGCCGCGGCGTCCCTTTTTGCTGGGTATCTGAGCGATGGGCACCTCATCCCCCCCGCTGAAACCGGAAGCGTTTCTTGCGTCTGTAGGGATAGACATCCTCGAACACCCCCTCCTTGATGTTGCCCTGCAGCATCTTCCAGTAGTTGGCATCGAACAGCTCCTTGTGCACCTGCATCATGATCGTTCGCACCTGGGGCTTTTGCAGCAGGAAGGTGGCGAACTCCTCGGGGAAGATGTCGTTGGGGGCGACCGAGTACCAGGGCTCGGCGCTCCACTCGTCCTCGGGATAGCGCGGCGGCGGGATCTGGCGGAAGTTGCACTCCGTCATGTAGCAGATCTCGTCGTAGTCGTAGAACACCACCCGACCGTGGCGGGTCACGCCGAAGTTCTTGAACAGCATGTCGCCGGGGAAGATGTTGGCCGCAGCCAGCTGCTTGATGGCGTTGCCGTATTCCTCCAGCGCGAGCCGGGTCTGCTGCTCGTCCGCCTTGTCCAGATAGAGGTTGAGCGGGATCATCTTGCGCTCGGTGTAGAGGTGCTTGATGACCAGCTTGTCGGCGGTGAGGGTGAGCGCCGAGGGAGCCACCGTCTTGAGCTCGGCCAAGAGCTCGGGGGAGATCCGCTCGAGGGGAAACTCGAAGTTGGTGAACTCCTGGGTATCGGCCATGCGGCCCACCCGATCGTGCTGTTTCACCAGCCGGTACTTCGCCTTGACCTGCTCGTGGCTCACATCCTTGGGAGGGGTGAACTCGTCCTTGATCACCTTGAACACCACGTCGTAGGAGGGGAGGGTGAACACGCTCATCACCATCCCCTTGATGCCGGGGGCGATGACGAACTGCTCCCGGCTCTGGGCCAGGTGCTGCTGGTAGTGGCGATAGAGCTCTGTCTTGCCGTGCTTCTGGCAGCCGATGGCGTTGTAGATCTCGTAATCGGGCTTGCGGGGCATGATCTGGCGCAGGAACAGCACGAACAGCGCCGGCACCGGGGCATAGACCATGAAGTAGGCGCGGGCGAAGCCGAATACGATGGAGGCTAGCTCCGGCTCGAAGATGACGGTATCCACATAGATGCTCTGGCCCGTGCTGAGCAGCGGCAGGATGAAGGGGTGCACCTCGCCCTTTACCCGGATAAGCCCCACCAGATAGGCACCCTTGTTGCGGTAGAACACCTCCTTGAGCAGCTCGATGGCGAACGGCTCATCGTGCAGAATGCCCGGGCCGTTCTCGGCCAGATGACGGTGGATGTCGACGATGTCCCGCTGTTTGTCCTCAAAGGGCAGGGTGAAGCTGTAGTCCCCCAGCAGCTGGCTGAGTGTCTGTGGCAGATGGGCGAGATCGGTGCGATAGACCCGCAGCAGTGCGCTCAGGTCGGGATGATCCCCCCGGCTGCGAAACGGGTGTATGTAGAGGTTCTCGTCGCGGATGTTGCGATGGCGGAAGATGCGGCGGTAGACGGAGTTGAAGAAGGACTCCGCCACCTCGAAGTTGTCACAGCGGGGCAGCAGATCGCTGAAGGCCCCCTTCACCTGCTTGAGCAGCGCCTGGCTCGGCAACTGCTCCCCCATCATCTGCTTGATCAGGGCCGTGGTGGCGCCGACATGATGGTCGTAGAGGCGGATGCGCTCGCGCCCGGCGAGCTGCACCCCCAGCCAGTCGCCGTGCTCGAAGCGGCTCTTGCTGCCCTGGGTGATCTCGAGAAACCTGCTGTAAAACGACTCGAAGCGCTGCAAGATCGTCTCGGCGACGGCCTGTTCCAATGGCTGCTGCATCTCTCTCTTCCTTGTGATGAGCCGGCCCGATAGCACGGCGATGGTGGCCTGTCTGCCGGCTCGTTCCCGATCCGCACACCGCAGTTCCATAGCGGTAACTTCGTGGATCATTGACGGCAATTTGGCCACCTATTGGGTCACTATGGCAACATTCAAACGTCTGTTCAAGTGGCAATTATCGGGGATAAACGGTAGATTGCGCCCCTGTTTTGCCGATGCTTTACCCTTGATGAGGGACGCCGGCCCTGCCCAAGAGGAAACCCAATGAAACTCTATTTTGTCCTGGTGGCACCAGCCCGGGCGGCCAACGTCGGGGCGGCCGCCCGCGCCATGAAAACCATGGGCTTCGATGCCATGCGCCTGGTGGCCAGCCGGGTACACGAAGAGGAAGAGGCGAGTTGGGTCGCCCATGGGGCGCAGGAGATCCTGGCCGAGGCTGAGGCCTTTGATACCTTGCCTGAAGCCCTTGCCGACATGGATCTGGTGATCGCCACCACGGCTCGCCAGCGCGGTCGCTACCAGCACTACCTGACGCCGGGGGAGATCCGCGACCAGATCCGCGCCAAGCCGTCGGTGAACAAGGTCGCCATCGTGTTTGGCTGCGAGGAGTCCGGCCTCTCCAACGAGCAGCTCGCCCAGGTGGACCTCATCAGCTACCTGCCGCTCAAGGTGAGCTATCCCTCCCTGAATCTGGGCCAGGCGATCATGCTGTATGCCTACGAGATGAGTCCCTTACTGGACGAACCCCAGGCCGTAGCAGAAAGTTTTGATAGCGCCGGGCAGGTTCGGGTACTCAAATCAAAAACAGCAGAAATTCTCGATGAAATCGGGGTTTCGCAGGATGAAAAACTGCATCAATGGGTGATGGACCGAGTGCCCATGCTGCCGCAGCGGGATTTGAATATGCTGCATCTGCTCTGCAAAGACCTCGCCCGTCGACTCGGCAAAGAGGTTTAAGTTGACAGCCCGGCGCCCGGCGCGGTATTGCTAAAAGCCAGCTTCGTTCAAGAGTGTTCGTCATGCAGTCATTCATCAACGTCATCACCACCACCATTATTACCGGTACCACCACAGGTGGCACTGGGGCCGGTTGATGCGCTGACGAACAAGCACAGAAATCAGAAAAGGCCCGTACCCACCCAGTACGGGCCTTTTTGTTGGACAGTTTTCAGGCCGATTTGCCGGTCACTTTGCAGGGAATACAGGGAGAGAATGCGATGAGAGTATTGAAGTTTGGCGGGTCGTCACTGGCCGACGCAGAGCGTTTCTTACGGGTAGCCGATATCGCGGTCAATACCCACGGTCAGTCCCAGGTTGCCCTGGTGTTGTCGGCACCGGCCAAGGTGACCAACCACCTGGTGGCCCTAGTGGAGCAGACCAGTCGCGGCATGGATGCCAGCAGTACCCTGTTTGAGATCAACGGCATCTTCTCCCGCCTGCTGGCCGGGCTGAAGGCCGCCTACCCGGCGCTGGACGACAAGGCGCTGCAGGCTCGTCTCACCGCCGAGCTGGATCAGGTCGAGCGGCTGATGCAGGGCATCCGCCTGCTGGGGCTCTGCCCGGATAACGTGCAGGCCCGCATCCTGAGCCGGGGCGAGAACCTCTCCATCGCCTTCATGCACGAGCTGCTGCGGGTGCGTGGGGTCGAGCTGGGCTCGATCGTGCCGGAGCAGTTGCTGGTCACCGACGGCGGTTACCTCGAGGCCCACGTGGACATCGAAGCCTCCCGCCTGCGCTTCGCCGCCTATGGGCTTCGCTCAGACTGCCTCTACCTGATGCCGGGCTTCACCGGCGGCAGCGACAAGGGCGAGACTGTGCTGCTGGGCCGTAACGGCTCGGATTACTCCGCCGCCGTCTTGGCCGCCTGCGTGGACGCGGAATGTTGCGAGATCTGGACAGACGTGGAAGGTTGCTACAACTGCGATCCCCGCCTGGTGCCGGATGCCTATCTGCTCAAGACCCTCTCCTACAAGGAGGCGATGGAGCTCTCCTACTTCGGCGCCAAGGTGCTGCACCCGAAGACCATAGCCCCGGTGGCCCAGTTCCACATTCCCTGCCTCATCAAGAACAGCTTCAACCCTCAGGGTCCGGGCACCCTGATCGGGGTCGATCAGGGGGATGACGACCTGAAAGTGAAGGCCATCTCGGATCTGTCCGGCATGTGCATGTTCAACGTCTCCGGTCCCGGCATGAAGGGCATGGTGGGCATGGCGGGCCGGATCTTCTCCGCCGTCTCCCGCGCCGGGGTCAGCATCGTATTGATCACCCAGTCCTCCTCCGAGTACAGCGTCAGCTTCTGCATCCACAGCTACGACAGCGACAAGACCCGCAAGGTGCTGGAGCGCGAGTTCGAGCTGGAGTTCAAGAATCAGCTGCTGGATCCCCTCGAGATCATGAGCGATCTCGCCATCATCTCCCTGATCGGCGACGGCATGCGCACCAGCAAGGGGATGGCGGCGCGCTTCTTCACCTCCCTGGCCCAGGCCTCCATCAACATAGTCGCCATCGCTCAGGGCTCCAGCGAGCGCTCCATCTCGGCTGTGGTGCGGGATCGCAAGGTGGCTGAGGCCATCAAGGCGTGCCACCAGAACTTCTTCGGCAGCCAGCAGTTCATCGACCTGTTCGTGGTCGGCGTCGGCGGCGTCGGCGCGGCCCTGGTGGATCAGATTGCGCGCCAGCAACCGGTGCTGGCGGAGCAGGGCACCGGCCTGCGGGTGGTGGGCATCGCCAACAGCCGCCAGATGGCGGTCAACAAGGATGGGCTGAGCCTCGCCAACTGGCGTGAGCAACTGGTGGAGGCTCGTGACAGCTTCAGCCTGGAAGCGGTGAAGAAGCTGGTGGAAGAGAGCCACCTCATCAACCCGGTGATCGTCGATTGCACCTCGAGCGAGGCCGTCGCCGTCCAGTACGCCGACTTCCTGGCCGCCGGTTTCCACGTGGTGACCCCGAACAAGAAGGCCAATACAGGGTCGCTCGATTACTACAAGGCGCTGCGTCGCACCGCCCGCCAGACTCGCCGCAAGTTCCTGTACGAGACCAACGTCGGTGCCGGCCTGCCGGTCATCGAGAACCTGCAGAACCTGATCAAGGCCGGTGACAAACTGCGCGCCTTCGACGGCGTCCTGTCCGGCTCCCTCTCCTTCATCTTCGGCAAGCTCGACGAGGGCATGGCCTTCTCCGAGGCCACCGGCATCGCCCGTGGCAACGGCTTCACCGAGCCGGATCCCCGCGACGATTTGAACGGCATGGACGTGGCGCGCAAGCTGCTGATCCTGGCCCGTGAGTCCGGCATGGCGCTGGAATTGTCTGATGTGGAGGTGGAGCAGGCGCTGCCACCTGGCTTCGATGTGAGCGGTGACGTGGCGGCCTTTATGGCTCGCCTGCCAGAGGCCGACGGTTGGTTCCGCGATCAGTTCGCGCTGGCCCAGAGCGAGGGCAAGGTGCTGCGTTACGTCGGTTCCATCGAGGGGGGCAAGTGCAAGGTCGCCATCAAGGCGGTCGGTGCCGATGAGCCGCTGTTCAAGGTCAAGGACGGGGAGAACGCGCTCGCCTTCTTCTCCACCTATTACCAGCCGATCCCGCTGGTGCTGCGCGGCTATGGCGCGGGCACCGAAGTGACTGCCGCCGGCGTCTTCGCCGACGTGCTGCGCACCCAGAACTGGAAGCAGGAGCTATAAGCATGAGTTCAGACATGAACCCCTATTTGGAAAAGAAAGGCAGTGTGGTTGCCTATGCTCCCGCCTCCAGTGCCAACCTGAGCGTGGGATTCGATGTGTTGGGGGCGGCGCTCGCCCCCGTGGATGGATCCCTGCTGGGGGATCGGGTGCAGGTCAAGGCGGCGTCAGCAACCGCCGAGCCCTTCGCGCTCTCCTCCGTGGGCCGCTACGCCCACAAGCTGCCTGACGATCCCAAGAAGAACATCCTCTACGATTGCTGGCTCGCCTATGGCGAGGCGCTGGCCAAGATAGGCCGCGAGATGCTGCCGCTGGAGATGGTACTGGAGAAGAACCTGCCGGTGGGCTCGGGCCTCGGCTCCAGCGCCTGCAGCGTGGTGGCGGCGCTGGAGGGGCTCAACGCCTTCCACGGCGATCTGCTGGACGAGCACGCCATGCTGCTGCTGATGGGGGAGATGGAAGGACGCATCTCCGGCTCGGTCCACTACGACAACGTGGCGCCTTGCTATCTCGGTGGCCTGCAGCTGGTGGTGGAGGAGGGGGGTGTCATCAGCCAGGGTATTCCGGTGTTCGAGCAGTGGTACTGGGTGGTCTGCTACCCCGGCACAGTAGTGTCGACCGCCGCCGCCCGCGCCATCTTGCCGGCCCAGTATCGCCGCCAGGATTGCCTCACCTATGGCCGCCGGCTGGCCGCCTTCGTGCACGCCAGCTACACCCAGCAGGAGCCGCTGGCGGCGAGCGTGCTCAAAGACGTGATCGCCGAACCCTACCGCGCGGCGCTGATCGAAGGCTTCAACGAGGTGCGGGCCCAGGCCGCCCAGAACGGGGCGCTTGCCACCGGCATCTCGGGCTCGGGTCCCAGCGTGTTCGTGGTGATGAAGGATCTGGCCCAGGCCGAGCGCATGAAAGATTGGATGGACGCACATTTCGTGCAGAACGAAGATGGATTTGCCCGGGTCTGCAAACTGGACATGGCCGGGGCACGGGTAACAGGAAGCGAGCTATGAATCTTTACAATATCAAGGACAAGAGTGAACAGGTCAGCTTTGCCCAGGCGGTGCGCCAAGGCCTTGGCCGCGAGCAGGGGCTCTTCTTCCCGGAAGTGATCACCCCGCTGGCCGAGGTGGATGCCCTGCTGGACTTGCCGCTGGCCGAGCGCTCCGCTCGCATCATCAGCCACCTGCTGGGGGACGAGGTGCCCGCTGCCAAGGTGAGCGAGCTGATCGATGCTGCCTTCACCTTCCCGGCGCCGCTGGTCAAGCTCAAGGATGGCACCTATGCCCTCGAGCTGTTCCACGGCCCGACCCTGGCGTTCAAGGATTTCGGTGGCCGCTTTATGGCCCAGTGCCTGGCCACCTTCAGAACTAACGACAAGATCACCATACTCACCGCCACCTCGGGCGACACCGGCGCCGCCGTGGCCCACGCCTTCTACGGGCTGGAGGGGATCGAGGTGGTGATCCTCTATCCCAAGGGCAAGATCAGCCTGCTGCAGGAGGCGCTGTTCTGCACCTTAGGGGGAAATATCCGCACCATCGCCATCGACGGCGACTTCGATGCCTGTCAGGCACTGGTGAAGGATGCCTTCGATGATGCCGAGCTGAAACAGGCCATCGGCCTCAACTCCGCCAACTCCATCAACATCAGCCGATTGCTCGCGCAAGTTTGCTACTACTTCGAGGCCCTGGCCCAGTTGCCTAAGGCGGATCGCGCCAAGACGGTGATCAGCGTGCCGTCCGGCAACTTTGGCAACCTGACCGCGGGCCTGATTGCCAAGGCGCTGGGGCTGCCGGTGAAGCGCTTTATCGCCGCTACCAACGCCAACGACACAGTGCCGCGCTACCTGAAAACCGGTCAGTGGGAGCCGCACCAGACGGTGGCGACCCTGTCGAACGCCATGGATGTGAGCCGCCCCAACAATTGGCCGCGGGTGGAAGAGCTGTGTCGCCGGGAAGGCTGGGCGCTGGAGACCTTAGGGTCGGGCATGCGTGACGATGCCCAGACTCGCGCTGCGTTGCAGCGCCTGCACCAGTTGGATTACCTGTGCGAGCCCCACGGCGCCATCGCCTGGGATCTGCTGAACGAGCAGCTCGCCGAGGACGAGGTGGGCCTGTTCCTCTGCACCGCCCACCCCGCCAAGTTCAAGGAGTCGGTGGACGAGATCCTGGGGCTGGATGTGCCATTGCCAGCCCCGCTAGCCAAGCACGCGGTTCTGCCGCTGCTCTCCCACGACCTGCCCGCAGACTTTGGCCGCCTCAAGGCCTTCCTGCTCGGTTAAGTACCCATGAAAAATGAAAATCCCCCGCCTTTTTGCAAAGAGCGGGGGATTTTTTTATCCAGCATAGGGCGGGGAAACCCGCATTGGATTATCACCCTGGAACAAGGAGCACGGCATGAGCCCGCATCCCCTTCGCACATTGATCGAGACCTGTGACGCCGCCATCTCCCGGCGCGACTTCGACGCCCTGATGGCTTTCTACGCCGAGGACGCCGCCCTGGTGGTGAAACCCGGCATGGTGGCGCGCGGCATCCCCGCCATCCGCCGCGCCTTCACGGCCATCTCCGATTACTTTGACGGCCAGCTTGAGGTGACCCAGGGGGCCATGGAGGTGATAGAGGGGGCCGACAACGCCCTGGTGATCATGGAGACCCGGCTGCGCTACCCGGACGGGCAAGGCGGCCTGGTGGACGAGACTCGCCGCGCCACCTATGTGTTTCGCAAGGAAGCTGATGGGCAGTGGCGCTGCACCATAGATAACTCCTATGGGACTTCATTGCTGGATGTAACCCTATAAGTTGCAGATCCTGCGGATGGCGTTGGTCCCACAGACCGAATTGCGGTTGCTCGATAAGCCGGACAACCATCTGGATCACGCCTCGCGCCAGCTGCTGATTCAGGTGCTGGCCGATTATCCGGGCACCTTGCTGCTGGTCTCCCACGATCCTGACTTTGTGGCCGGGGTAGGGGTTGAAAGGGAGTATTGGTTGGAGGGGGAGTGAAAGCGACGGAATGAAAATTAGAGTGATAAATATCAGTCCCCTACCTTTCTGTTGCTCAGAAAGGTAGGGGATTGTATCGAACTATCAGATTAGGTATCTACTGACTCAAAAGTCTGAATTTTTTTAATGGTATCTAAGCCATATTTATTTGTTAGATTTATGATGAAATCTGGTTCTATATGCTTTATGAAGCCAAGTTCGCCTTTTAATTTTAAAGCATCATTGTTAGATAAAAGCCCGTTTTTAAATGAATGAACGCAAGCTCTTATTTTCCTTTTCCTATTTCTTCCGACAGATATTTTTTTGTTATTTGTTATCGTAATGCCTGTGACATGTCTATTATGAGCAGTGGAAGAATGAAAGGTTTTATTGTGATTAACTCTCAAAAATGAACCGAAGTTTTTTTTCAAGAAAGCCTTAACTGTCTTTTCTAGGGCGAACAATATGTCTTTTTTGCTCGTGCTAAAAGTCATATCATCAGCGTATCTAGTGTACACGATATCATTATCATTACAGTATTCATGTAATTCTTTATCAAAAAAATACATGATAGCATTAGAAACAAAAGGGGAGCTCGGAGCCCCTACACTAAGCCGAAGTGGACTATTTCTCCTTAACTTCCAGAAAAACAAATTTGAAAGTAAAAAAACATCCTCTTTACTTAATGTTAAGTCATGCTTTTTTAAAACACCTAAAAATATAGATGGATTTATTGAGCCGAAAAAGTCTCTTAAATCCATTTTTAATAAAAAGCGATTATTCTTATGCTGGTAAGCATTTTCTTTAATGCCTTTCCCTTTGCAATAAGCCATGGCACACTTATGGATAGGTAGTAGTGGTTCCAACTTACTGACCGCATGGCGCTGTAATGATTTAACGACCTTCGCTGGGTGTGCTATTAGTCTTAATTCGTTACTATTTCTCTTGGGGATGTAATACCTTTTGTATCTAAATGGTACGCTGCTGATATATGACTTGAGTTCATTTTCAGACATGAGGAGTTGCTCACATAATCCTCTAAAGATATTAGTCATTGAGCCTCCCTTATTGCATTAATTCGTTTTAATGCGTTGTATCTTTTTTTGGATATTTCATCATCAAACTTCCCTTTAATTTCATCCCCTGGAAATATAGGAGAAAAAGACTTTCTGACCTGCATTTTTGCATTCGGGAAGTCAAATACTTTACCGCTTTTACTTTTCCCGTACTTTATTTTAGAGAGCTTTTCATTCTTTACGTAATAGTAGGTCGAGCCACTATATTCATATGGTGCAATAAAGTTAGTTTTTTCTAGAAGATAAAGTAATCGTGTCAATTTTCTTACGGGGCAGTCAATTATTAGACTAATTAGCACCAATTCTATCTCAGAGAGTTTAATTGGTTCGCAAAGTTTTATAATATCATGAATTAAAAATGCTAAGTGACCAGAGTTTACTTCAGAAAATGAATCAACTTTTCTTACGGTTTCTAGTTTATTTTCAATATCTTGTGCAATTAAATCAATATGTTCGTATTTTAATGAGTTAGGTGATGGCCATGGATATATCATGACTGCTGAGTCATTTGCATGTTTTAGACTTTGTAGGGGTCCTAAATATATAAATGAAGAGTATGCTTCTATTTCTTCTTCTGGTTTAGCCTCCACCTCTTCTGCGGGAACAAATACCAAGAGGCGATTTTTTAACTCGGGCTTGTTACAAAATAATCCTAACTCAACCAGCGAACCTGCACTTTCTAAACAGATGATTATGAGTGTTGATATGCTTGCTATATCATCTTCAAAGTCCATTAGGTCCCTATAAGCATCTTTTTTAAAATAATCTTTAAAGTTTTCAGCAGCTAATAGATGATCATGTATATTGGAATTGTCATTACTTGCAAAGTATCTAAAAATCGCCTCTCTTAAACTAGAACCGATTTTTATCATCGAACCACCACAAATAAATATTATTGGTGGTGTATTGAAATTCACATGAAAGCTAGAGTGTTCTAGATCATTGAATATCATCTCCAATGTTTCATTGTAAGCAATTCTATCCATTGATGACTCTGCTCGGGAAATAGCAAAAGTAAGGCGACCGGATGGTCGCCTTACTAACCTTTACCTAAAGGATGCGCTGAAGACTTTTCGTGCGCTCCTGAGGGACGAAGGATCGTGCGGAAAGTACTGAAGCGCAACCCTAAATGTCCACAATAAGTTACTGTCTGGCGAATCGCCTGACAAGGTTTGTACAATGACAAAACCCACGCGTAAAGGCAAAATCACTATATATGTAATTTTATGATATTACAACCTATCAAACACTAAGCTCGTGGCTAAAAATATTTAGCCATTTCAATTTCTTTAAGTAAATGAGAGATTGCGATTTGAATGATTTTGAAAAAATAACGCTACCGCTCGTGGATTACAGCTTCCAAAATGCTCCATTAACCGATGCGGCTTACACCCATCGTATCAACTTAGATAGGCTCGGATGACTATCTTACATTGCGCAGATTCCTGTTTACCAGACAAAAAGTGACGTAACTATCAGGAATATCTGCGTTTTATGCGCTAGCTCAAGAAATCGCTGTGGCAGGGAACTGGATTCCCATGGCCCTTGATTTTATTGGGGGTCGGCGGGTGTGGTGGGGAAGAGGGTGGCTGGGTTGCCGCTGAGGAGGGGTTGGTGGGGGGCAATTCCTTTCCGGTAATCGGCGCTATGGTGCGGGCGATGGTTGCCCTGTGCTCAGTGTCCCAAGCTGGCGAGGCGGGGGATCTGCGGCAACAATCAGCTGTTGCAATAACCGCTATTTGCAAACCATCACTATGCAAACAGGTCACCATGCCAACACATCACAATAAGGAACGTCATATGAAGCGTATTGCCATCCTGTTCGGCCTGCTCTGCGGCAGCGTGCTGCTGGCCAATCCGGTCTTTGCCAACGACTCGGCCCAGTTGCAGTGCGAGGCCCAGGCCGCGGCCAAGAAGCTGGCGGGTGCGGCCAAGACCAGCTTCGTCGGCAAGTGCGTCAAGGACGCCCCGGCCAACGCCAAGGCGAGCCAGTGCGAAAAGGTGGCTGCCGACAAGAAGTTGGCGGGGGCGGCCAAGAACAGCTTTATCCAGAAATGCGTGAAGACGGATGCGGCGACCGACAAGGCGAGCCAGTGCGAGAAGGCCGCGGCCGACAAGAAGTTGGCAGGGGCGGCCAAGAACAGCTTCGTCCAGAAGTGCGTCAAGACGGCTTGAGTACCCGCATCTGCCGGTCAGTCATGAGATCTAAAGGGGGCCTGCTGGCCCCTTTTTTTGGCCCGGGGCGAGGGTGGGCGGCGCGAGATCCCGGGCCTGGGATCAGGGCGCTCTGGCCCCAGGCGGGCGGCGGCCTTGGCTATGCTCGGCACCCTGCCATCTGATCTGGTTTTAAAACAAAGCGTTAGCGTTATTGCATCTGTTAATAACGCGTTAATGCAATTTGTTGGGAATAATTTCCCCCGTCTGCCGGTTTTATTGCAGGTAGCCGGATGCCAGACACCGGAGACGCCATTCCCAACAAAAAGGATGACTGACATGAACGTGAAAAAGAGCACTGCCATCGCCTCTGCCATGACGGGTCTGCTGGCCCTGGGTGCCCAGTTTATCGCCGCCCCGGCCATGGCGGCCGACGACAAGGAGAAGTGCTACGGCGTGGCCAAGGCGGGGAACAACGACTGCGCCACCAAGAGCAACTCCTGCGCCGGCACGGCCAAGATGGATGCCCAGGGGGATGCGTTTCTGGTGATGCCAAAGGGCCTGTGCGAGAAGCTGACGGGCGGGTCGCTGCAACCCAAGTAAGCGCCATGCCATGATGTGGCGCCCCTGCCACATCATGGTTCCCACTATGACAGCGAGCCCCGCCATGAACCCATTGATCGGTATAGGTTTACGCACCCCCCATCAGGACGAGATCCGCCAGACCCTGCCCGGGGTCGGCTGGCTGGAGGTGCACAGCGAGAACTACTTCGAGCGCCACAGCCGGGGTTTCGAGGTGCTGACTGAGCTGGCCGGGCACTACCCCATCAGCCTGCACGGGGTCGGCATGTCGCTCGGTTCGGCCGATCCGCTCGATCCCCTTCATCTGCGCCAGCTGGCGGCCCTGATCGCGGCCATCAAGCCGGTGCGGGTCTCGGAGCATCTGAGCTGGGGCAGCATAGGCGGGCGTTACTTCAACGACTTGCTGCCGGTGTCCTATACCCGGGCCGCGCTCGGCCATCTGAGCGACAAGATAGAGCGGGTGCAGCAGAGCCTGGGTTGCCAGCTGCTGATCGAGAACCCCTCGTCCTATCTGCAACTGCCCGGCGAGATGAGCGAGTGGGCCTTCCTGGCCGAGCTGCAGCGCCGCAGTGGCTGCGCCATCCTGCTGGATCTCAACAACCTCTATGTCAGCAGCGTCAATCACGGCTTCGATTGCGCCGACTATCTGGCCGCCATCAACCTCGACACCGTCGGCGAGATCCACCTCGCCGGCTTTACCGATCAGCGCCTGCCCGAGGGCCACCTCTATATCGACACCCACAGCGCCCCGGTGGCGCCGCCGGTGTGGGCGCTCTATCGGCAGGTCTGCCGGCAGCGCGCCATCCCCACCCTGATCGAGTGGGATCTGGATATTCCCCCCTTGCCGGTGCTGCTGGGGGAGGCCGAGCGCGCCCACCAGATCCTGAGCGCGGCGCAAGGGACAGGGCAGGAGGCCGCCCATGTCTGAGCTCGCGCAGTTGCAGCAAGCCTTTGCCCGCGGCCTGCTCGGCGAGGATGACGCCATACTGGCGCAGATCCACTCCAGCTTCCTGCCGGCCGAGTCCGTGCTGCGGGTCTATCGCAATCACTTCATCCTGAGCCTGACCGAGGTGCTGGCCGGCAGCTACCCCGCGGTCAAGGCCATGGTGGGGGAGGTATTCTTCGCCGCCGCGGCGCGCGGCTTCGTGCTGGCCGAGCCGCTGCGGGAGGGGAGCGTCATGCACTATGGCGAGGGCTTCGGCGACTGGCTCGCCCAGTTGCCGACCACGGTCACGCTGCCCTGGCTCGGGGAGCTTGCCCGCTTCGAATGGGCGCTGGACAGGGCCGCCCTGCTGGCGCCCGAGCCGAGGCGCTGGCCCGCCGAGCGACTCGCCGCCGTCCCTCCCGAACGCTGGGAGCAGCTGGTGCTGCTGCCCGCCGGCGACCTCCTGCTGTTCGAGAGTTCCTACCCCGTGCTGGGACTGTGGCAGATGGCCCTGCATCAGGGGGCCACCGTGACCGAGCTGGATGCGCCTTGCCACTTGGTGCTGAAGAAGCTGCGGGATCACAGGGTCATGCCGCTCCCCTTGGAAGCAGCCGCCTGGGCCCTGCTGCTGGGCTGCCAGCAGGGAGCACCCCTGGCCCGGCTGCTGGCGCAGACGCCCTCTGCGGCCGAGCACCTGACCCCACTCATCACCCTCGATCTGCTGGTCGATCTGGAGCTAATGCCATGACGGAACACCTGCTCTCCAAGCCGCTCTGCCTGTGGGCCGGGCGCATTCAACCCTGGCTTAGCGGCGGCGTGCTGCTGCTGGCTCGGCTGTGGGTGGCCTCGGTCTTCCTGCGCTCGGGCTGGCTCAAGCTGAGCGCCTGGGACTCCACCCTCTATCTGTTTGAATCCGAATATCGGGTGCCCCTGCTGCCCTGGCAGTGGGCGGCCTATGTGGGGACGGCGACCGAGCTGCTGCTGCCGCTGTTCCTGCTGGCGGGGCTGTTCACCCGCCCGGTCGCCGCCCTGCTGTTCGCGTTCAACATCATGGCGGTCATCTCCTACCCCACCCTGTGGGCGGGGGGCTTTCACGATCACCAGCTGTGGGGCTGGATGCTGCTGACCCTGGCGGTGTGGGGCGCAGGCCCGCTGGCGCTGGATCACTGGCGCCTTGCCAGGGGGGCGGGCGCCCATTAACGTGGGAGTCAAATGAAGGGGCCTGCCGGCCCCTCTCGTCATGGTGACAGGGGGCGAGCCGCCCCGGTAGTGCAACCCGAGGAAGAGACATGATAATTCGCGAGGCCAAGGCCGCCGATATCCCCGCCCTGGTGCGGCTGCGCATGGCGCTGTTTTGTGAGCTGGGGGAGCTCGATGAGCCGCTGGCGGATGGGGCGCTGTGGCAGGCGACCGAGGCCTATTTCAGTGCGGCAGCGAGGGATGGCAGCGCCCGCTCCTGGCTGGTGGAGGTCGATGGCGAGGCGGTGGCATGCGGCACCCTGGCACTCTTCGTGCGGCCGCCCTATCCGGGCAACCTGGCGGGGCGCGAGGCCTATCTGCTCAACATGTACACGCTATCGGCCTGGCGCAAGCGGGGCATGGCGAGCGCCCTGCTCGATGTCATGGCGGCCTATGCCCGTGACCAGCGGCTGGGCAAGCTGTGGCTGCACGCCAGCGAGGAGGGACGCCCGCTGTACGAGCGGCTCGGCTTCGTGGCGAACCCGGCCTGCCTGGAGTGGTGCCCGGTCCCCTGATCGATCCCGGGTGATCCTGGAGCGATTCTTCTACGTACTGGCGGTCTTGGCGGCGGCGCCGCTTTTCTCTACACTGCGCGCCCCGCGCCCCCTCGAGTCATCAGACCACTCATATCGGCGCCCGCGCGGCCGATACCGTCCGGCAATGGGCGGGCGTGTTGGCCCGGTTCGTCAGTTCAAGGAGTACCATGTTCAATCACAAACTTAAGGCGCAACTGCTGGCGTGCCAGAGCCGGCTCGACGAGCAGCAGGGCTTCGTCGAGGCCATTCAGCAGGGCATAGCGACCATCATCTTCACCCCGGACGGGGCGATCCTGGAGGCCAACGAGGCGTTCTTGAGCCTGATGGGGTATGGGGCGGCCGAGCTGCAGGGGCAGCATCACGCTCTGTTCTGCCGTCCGCAGGCGTCCCGCTCGGCGGACTATCAGCAGTTCTGGACCAGACTTCGGCAGGGGCAGGCCCAGTCCGGCCTCTTCGAGCGCGTCGATCACAAGGGTGAGACGCGCTGGCTGGAGGCGAGCTATTTCCCGGTGAAGCAGCAGGGCAGGGTGACCCGGGTGATCAAGCTGGCCACCGACATGACGGCCCGGCAGCAGCACCTGCAACGCCAGGAGGCGCTGGCCCAGGCGCTGGACAGATCCCAGGCGATGATAGAGTTCACCCCGAGCGGCGACATCATCACCGCCAATGCGAACTTCCTCGCCTGCATGGGGTACGGCCTCGGCCAGTTGCAGGGCAAGCATCACCGGCTCTTCTGCGACGACACCTTCTTGCGCGAGCAGCCGCACTTCTGGGAGGAGCTGGCCCGCGGCCAGTTCAAGTCCGGCCTCTTCAGGCGCTATGACAGCCGGGGCGAGGTCATCTGGCTGGAGGCCACCTACAACCCGATCCGGGACGAGCGCGGCAAGGTGGTCAGGGTGGTCAAGTTCGCCAGCGACATCACCACGCGCATCCATCAGAGCCATGCCACCCGGGAAGCGGCCCGGCTCGCCCACAGCACGGCGCAGGAGACCCTGCACAGCGCCGAGCAGGGGGCCGAGTTGCTGCGCGCCGTGGTCGATACCTCCTCCCTCATCGCCACCCAGGTGGATCAGGCCATCGCCCTCATCGGCCAGCTCAACGAGCAGTCCAGGCATATCGAGGCCATCGTCTCGACCATCAGCGCCATCGCCGATCAGACCAACCTGCTGGCGCTCAACGCGGCCATCGAGGCGGCGCGGGCGGGGGCGCAGGGGCGGGGCTTCGCGGTGGTGGCTGACGAGGTGCGCCAGCTGGCGGTGCGCACCTCGCTGTCGACCGGTGAGATTGCCAAGGTGGTGCAGAAGAATCGCGAGCTGACCGCCAGGGTGACCGGCGACATGGCCGGGGTAGCCGACAGTGCCGAGCTCGGCAAGCAGCAGATCGCCGGCGTCGATCGGCTGATGAGCGAGATCAGGCAGGAGGCGAACCGGGTCTCGGAGACGGTTTCCAGTCTCTCCATCTGAGCCCGGCGGTTAGCCCCGCCGGCCCTTGCGACGGTATCTGGCGAGAGTGCCAAAAGTGTGAGCGGTCGAGCGGCGAAACTGAATCCTGGCTGTACCGCCCCTGCCTTGTGAATTGTCCCGCCCTGCCGGCTTGTTTAGGCTGCCGACTCCTTTTTTTGAGCGGGTAGAAAACGATGGCAGTACGACAGAAAGGCAGGGCAGCGGCCCTGTTGCTGGGGATGGTGGCGAGCATGGGGCTCAGTGGTTGCATGGGACAGATGGGGCTCTCCGCCATGCTGACCAAGGGCAACCTCAGCGTGGTGGACAACCGCTATGGCCGTGCCGGTGTCTTCGTGCTGCTCTCCCCCGTCTATGGCCTGGCGGCGACGGCGGATCTGTTCGTGTTCAACACCATTGAATTCTGGTCCGGCAAGAACCCCATCACCGGCAAGTCGCCGGCGCTGGTGGATCAGAAGGCCGATGCGGTGATCAAGGTCAACCAGCATCTGGATCCGGCCCTCAACAAGGTGCCGCTGGCCATGCTGCCGCAAGGGGTGCGCGAGGTGAAGGTCAGCTATCCGGGCGAGCGCACGGCCCAGATGGAGATCCACTACATCGACGGTCGCAGCAGCATGATGCGCGGCGAGATGCGCGGCGAACTGCTGGACCTCTATCTCGACGACAAGCTGGTCTCGACCCTGACCCAGCAGCAGCTGGCGGAGATGACCCCAGAGGAGCGCCCCCTCGTCTGAGTGCCGGCGACCGGCAGGATGGACGGCACCTCAGGAGCCGTCAGTCAGCAGCAAAGCCCCGCCTCGGCGGGGCTTTTTCATGTCCGCGGCCAGGGCTGGTTGCGGGGCGGCGGTCGCCACTCCTGCGGGCGCAAATGGTGCTCTGTATGGCATTTATGTCATTAATTATTAAAAGGTTTGGCCTGAAATCGAGGTGAGGGGTTAATCTTGGTTAATTTACCCCGCTCCTGCGTCCCGGCTGGCGGTAAACAGACATGGACGGCCGGGGTCTGATCCTGATGTTACGGGATGGTGATATGAGAGTTTCTGCTATGCGTCTGCGAGCCTTCATGAGCTCGCGCTTCTCCCGTCTGGCGGCCAGACGGGACCTGCTGTTGCTGGTGCTGCTGGTCCAGAGCGCCGTTACGGCGGGCTACCTCTATCTGGATCGCTACTGGATTGAAACCGGGGTGGTGCAGAATCTGAGAAACGTGTCGGCGATGCATCTGCGCAGCTTTGAACGGCTGCAGGAGATCCTGGATCATCGGCTCGGCTCGATCGGTACTGCTACCCTGACCAGGCCGGCGCCGCAAGACAAGCAACTCCTGTTGCAACAGGAAGTGAAGCACCCCTGGCTGGATACCGTCGCCGTCCTGGATCCCGATGGCGGCATCCTGAGCATCGCATCCAGCATACCGCTGGCATCGATGCTGCCGCCGACCCTGTTGAAGACCGGCTCCTTCCTGCATTCACCCCGTTATCGGGCCTTCCATGAGAGCGGGGCCGACTCTTCCCTCTTCTTTGTGTCCAGTGACCAGGACAGCGAACAGGGGGGCGGGGGCATGGTGATGTTCAGAAAGATACAGTCTGCGGACGGGCAGTTGCTGGGCAGTGCCATCGGCTATCTCAGCCTGCAGAGCCTGTCAGCCTGGCTCAATACCGATGACACGCGCGGCTTCAACCTGGGGGAAAACGTGGTCCTTGCCATGTTTGACCAGCGCACGAGCAAGCTGCTGTATCGCTATGCGAATTCAGGTGCGCCTGCCGATGGGGTGGCGGGGTGGCAGGCCAGCCACAAACCTTCTTTTCAGGAGACCCAGCACGGAGCGGATGTGAAATTCTACCGCTCCACGGTAGACGGGGTGGAGCGGCTTGCGGTGTTGACCCCGCTGCACCTTGGACAGTGGCAGCAAGTGGTGGCGGTGAGCAAGGCGGCGTACCTGTTCCACTGGTGGAATCAGGTGATCTTCTCAGTGGTGGCGTTGGCCTGTCTCTCCGTCCTGCAGTGGCTGCTGGTGGAATTCTTGCGCCAGAATCACCAGCAGCGCGAGTTGCTGAACCTGGTCCTCAACACCCTGGACGCCTATGTGTATTTCAAGACCAGCGAGCGGCGCTTCGTCTACGTCAACGCCAAGACCGCCGAGATGTTTGGCCTGCCGGCCGAGCAGATCATCGGGCGCCTGGATCACGAAATCCTGACGCCGGAGGTGGCCGACCATTTCTGGCTCCTCGATAGCCAGGTGTTCGCCACGGGCAACAAGCAAAGCGGCAAGGAGGTAGCCACCACCCCGAGCGGGGAGACCCGTTACTACGAGTCGGTCAAGGTGCCGGTGCAACTGCCGGATCAACCCCTGGCGCTGATCGGTGTCTCCACCGACGTGACCGAATTGCATAACCAGACCATCGCCCGTGAAGCCGCCGAGCGGGAACTGGCGGCGCACAATCACTACCTCTATCTGAACAACCAGGTGCTGGAGCAGCTGGGCCATAAGGTCCCCTTGTCCGAGGTGCTGGATGCCATGGTGCGCATCATCAATGCCTATCACCCCGGTGTGCTGGGCACCGTATTTCTGGTGGCTGACGATGGCACCGAGCTGGTCAACTGCGCCGCCCCTGACTTGCCTGATGAGTGGCGAAGCCCCACCGGGCGCATGCCTATCGCGGAGGGGAACGGCTCTGCGGTGGCGGCCGTGCTCCGTGGGGAGAGGGTGATTGCACAGGATGTTGCCACCGATCCCAGCTGGGCCGCGGTGCGCGACAAGGCGGTCGAGAGCGGGCTGCGCGCCGCCTGGGCCCAGCCCATCAAAAACGGGGATGGCCGGATCATCGGCGTATTCAACCTCTATCGGCGGGAACCCGCCGTCCCGGATGCCCATGATCTCGCCCTGCTGGCGGACTACGCCAGACTGGCGCAGCTGGCCATAGAGCGTTCGCGTCTGGCGGAGGCACTGCAGGAGAGTCAGGCCCTGTATCGCCTGATAGCGGAAAACAGCAACGATGTGATCTGGGTGATGCAATATCCCTCCATGCAATACAGCTACACCAGTCCCTCGGTCGAACGGCTGCGTGGCCTGACTCAGGAAGACATTGCCGCCCATCCTCTGCGCCACTGGTTGCCGCCACAGGCTGCCCGCGCGTGGAGCGAGGCGGTGGAGGATCACATCAGGCGCATTGGTGAGGGAGACCTGACGGCCCGCCACATCGAGATCGAACTGGAGGTCTGGCACAAGGACGGGAGCCTGGTCCCGGTCGAGGTCGTGGCCAACATCATGCTGGACGGTGAGTCCAGACCGACCCACATCGTCGGCAGTTCCCGGGACATCACCCGGCGCAAGGCCGCCGAAGACGCCATTCGCAAGATGGCGTTCTACGACCAGCTGACCGGTCTGCCGAACCGCCGGATGTTGGAAGACAGGCTCAGCCTGCTGCTCGCGCTGGGGAGGCGGGAGCAACGCAAACTGTCGCTGCTGTTCATCGATCTGGACAGGTTCAAGGCGGTCAATGACCAGCACGGGCATGGGGCCGGAGACTGGTTGTTGAAGCAGGTCGCGTCACGGATGGGGGCCGTGTTGCGTGAATCCGATACGGCCTCGCGCATCGGCGGCGACGAGTTCGTCATCCTCCTGCCCGATGCCAGAAAGATGGAAGATGCCGTGTTTGTCGCGGAAAAGATCCGCAAGGTGCTCGACATGCCCTTTGTCATGGATGACGGCGTTGAGCTGGATATTTCGTCGAGCATAGGGGTGGTGATGTATCCAGACCAGGCAGACAATGAGCGGGATCTGCTGCACTTTGGCGACGAGGCCATGTACCGCGCCAAGCAGGGCGGCAGGAACGCGGTGGCGGTGTTTGGCGCTCAGACGCCATCCGCGGGTTCACCGGCAGGGCCAGCAGACAGGCCGACCTAGAGAGGGCGCAAGAGGCTGTTCAGGTCGTGAAATGCGTTCTGCCGTCCCCTCAGTCAATTGAAAAGAAAAGCCCCACCTCGGCGGGGCTTTTTCATGGCCGCACCGAGGGCTTGTTGTAGGGCTGCAGCACCAGCCCCAGCAGGCGGTACAGGTGGCTGAGCTGCTCGATGAGCTGCACGTTGAGCCAGAGGTAGCCGCTGACGGTGGCCTCGGCACCGGTGTTGAGCCGCACCTGGGCTTGAACTTGGGCCGCCGCCGCCTGCAAGCGGGCGATGGCCTGCTCGGCCGCGCGGGGATCCCCGCTCTTGAGCATGAGCGCGAGCTGGGTGATCACCTCCTCGGTGGCCTGCTGGCAGGCGCGCAATTGCGGGCTGCTCTGCATCAGGAAGTGGCTCTGGCGATCGGTCCAGTAGGTGTTGGCCAGCATCTCCAGGGTGCAGAAGGTGTTGCGCATTGTGGTCTGGATGGCCTCGAACAGGGTGCTGCTGAGGCGGGTCTCCTTGACGGCGGGGGTCAGCAAGGGGCGCAGGCTGACCATCCTGGAGAGCAGCTGGGAATGGCTGCGGGCCAGCTTGGGGCGCTCCAGGATGTTGGGGGAGAGGTGGGTGTGATAGAGGCGGTGTGCCTGCTGCAAGGTGTCGTGCATCTGCAGCCGCCAGTGGCTGTAGGCGCGCTGGGGATAGATGCTGCAGAACAACAGCGCCAGCACCGAGCCCAGGATCACGTCGCCGCTGCGCCAGAGCGCTGTCTCTATGTCCCCCGGCATGGCGCCCATGGTCACCGCCAGGGTGATGCCGATGAGCAGCCCCACGTAGGGACGCTTGCCGAGCGCCAGGTAGCCGCACAGGAACATGATGCCGCTGCACCAGATCAACATCAGCGGCATGGAGTAGAGCTCCAGATAGAGCGCCACTACCCCGCAGGCCGCACCGAAGATGGTGCCGACCACCCGTTGCAGGGCACGCGACAGCACGTTGCCCCAGAACGAGATGGGGCCCATCACCACCACCAGGGTGATGAGTGGCCAGGTGCTCTCCGGCAGCTTGAGCTCACGGGTCAGCAGGAAGGTGAGGGTGAAGGCCAGGGAGATGCGCAGGCCGTGAACCAGGCGGTAGCGACCATAGATCAGCAGATCTAAGCGGGAGAGCGGGGCGTTCAGGCGCAAGGGAATCGTCTCATGTCAGATTGATGTTCTCGTGTCGCCGCGCCGGCGTCACGGCATCCACCCCGCCAGCGGACGAACCCAGACCCGCTCGCCGGGGGCGATGGCCGGGCGGGAGGGATCGAGTTCGATCAGACAGTTGGCTGCGGGGAGGGCAGAAGGCATAAAAGCACTTGTCGGGCTGACCTGCAAGATGCCATTGGCATCCTGGCAGAGATGAGCGGGCAGATAGCCGTCACCCGCCGGGTGGGGGATAGCCGTCATGGCCAGGGCGCTGAGACGCAGCGGCTGCCGGATGAGGGCCTGGCTCGCCAGCAGGGCCGCCAGCGCCGGTGGCTGGTCATGGTCGGCAATCCGGTCTTGATGGGGGCTGGCCCCTTGCCGCTCGCCCAGCCAGGCGCAGATAAAGTCGGCGATGGCGGGCAGCGCCTCGAAATCGAACTGGGGCAGGGTGGTGGCCTGGGGGCTGTCGCTCACCAGCGCCATCACCTCGCCATCCTCCGGAAACAGCAGTGGCCGACCGATGGCACTGCGATACAGCTCTATCTTGGGGAAGTGCTCGTGCTTGAAGCCTTCGATCAGCAGCAGATCGAGCTGAGCCCAGTCGAAGCCAGCCAGTAGAGCGGAAAAGGGAGGCTCGCCGTCCGGGGTCTCGACGATGCGGGCGTTGCGCCGGCTCGAGGCCGCCATCACCTGCCGGGCCCCGGCCTTGCGCAGGCGATAGCTGTCCTTGCCCGGCTGATCCATGTCGAAATCGTGATGGGTGTGCTTGAGCACCCCGAGCCGCAGGCCGCGCTGGCCGAGCAGGGGGATGAGCCGCTCCAGCAAGGTAGTCTTGCCGGTGCCGCTCCAGGCGACGAAGCCGAGCAGCGGCAGCCGGGAGATCATGGCCGCGCTCCCCCCGCCAGCGGTGTATTTTCAGCCAGCAGACGCGCCTCATAGGCCGAGAGCTCGCGCGGATCGTTGAGATTGATGAAGGCATCCGGCTGATCGGCAAAGTGCACCACCGCCATCCGGTGGCGGCCGAACCAGCAAGCTATCTTGCGCTCCCCCTCGGCCAGCGCCTGCTGCAGGGAGGGAAGCAGCGACTTGTGCAGCAAGGCGACCACGGGTTGCAGATGCTGGCCGTCATGGGCCACCACCAGCTCGGGGAGCTGCCCGGCTTCTGGCACCAGCGCGGCGCGAAAGCGGCGCATCAGGTCCCGTGGCAGGCCGGGGCCGTCACAGGGCACGAACAGCACCCAGTCGTGGCGGGCGGCGGCCAGGCCGGCCTGCATGCCCGCCAGCGGGCCGAGGAAGTCATGGTTGCCATCCTCGATGACGGGGGCCAGTTGCCGATAACGGGCCTGATTGCGGTTGGCGTTGATCAGCAGCTCGTCCACCTGGGGCCGCAGCCGCTCGAGCACATGTCCGACGAGGGGCCTGCCCGCCAGGGGCACCCAGCCCTTGTCTTCGCCCCCCATGCGGGTGGCGCGGCCACCGGCCAGGATCACGGCGGAGACGGGAAAGTGGTCACTCGGGGTTGCAGGATCTGGGGTCATGTCGCTCTGTCGGGTTCGGTGAGATGGATTCTGGCCGCGGGCTTGTTGCTGGCGCTATTGCCCTGTGCAGCGGCAAGGGGCCAAGGTTGCTGACCCTGGGCTCTAGGCCCGGCTCCGGCCGATCTTGCGCCAAGGGGGCCGGCAGGGCAATGGCATTTATAGCCGGATGATGCGCATCCCGCGGTGATCCTGGTCAATCTGATCCACCTTGAGTCCTTCGTTGTGCCTTGGTACGGCACGGCCCCTCGTTGCCGGGAGCCAGAGCAAGGAGAGAGCTAGTCGGCCTCATGCTCGGCCAGGATGTGCTCGATGCGGCTGTCCGGCACCAGCCAGATCAGGGCGGCCAGCACATAGATAAGCTGGGACAACCACTGGGCCCAGAAGGCGGCCAGGATGGCGCTGAAATAGAGCAGGGGAGAGATCTTGCCCTTCCAGTCAGTGCCGAGCGCCCGCTTGAGCAGTGAGTGCGGCCCCTGAGAGCGGATGATCAGCGCCTGCAGCAGGAAGTAGGCGATGGCGGCCATCAAGAGTACCAGGCCATAGAGTGCCGTCGGCAGGCTGGCGAAGTGGTTCTCCCCCATCCAGCCGGTGGCAAAGGGGATCAGGGAGAGCCAGAACAGCAGGTGCAGATTGGCCCAGAGGATGGGGCCGGTGATCTGGCGGCAGGTGTGCAGCATGTGGTGATGGTTGTTCCAGTAGATACCCAGGTAGATGAAGCTGAGGACATAGCTCAGGAACACCGGCAGCAGTGGGGTGAGCGCCTGCCAGTTGGCGTCGTGGGGCACCTTGAGCTCCAGCACCATGATGGTGATCAAGATGGCGATGACCCCATCGCTGAAGGCTTCCAGTCGAGTGCTTCCCATGATGACCTTCCTTGAGTCAGGAGCTCTGGTGGTGTGTGGCCGGCTCGGCAAGCCGAATAACGGGCGGCAGCTTGTCCATGGGTTAGCTTAGCCACAGGCAGGGGGATTGGCAGGGAGGAGGTCTGTGGGTCGGGGAGAAGGCCGGGGTGGGCGACTTTATGCCCGGCTTCACAAAATGGGTAAGGCAAAAGTTATATGATTGATTTCATTATGTGTCTCGCTTCTTCGCCGCAATGGCACTTCCCACGTATCAAAGAGAACGACTATGGCTACCGGACAATATCTGCTGTGGAAAGACGCACAGGGAGAGGACTTTCGCCCCGTTGCACTGACTGGCACCGATCTGCTCAACGATCGCAATCTCAACAAGGGCACCGCCTTTACCGAACAGGAGCGGGCCGACTTCGAGCTCGACGGCCTGCTGCCGCCCCAGGTGCAGACCTTCGAGGCCCAGCTGGATCGGGTCTATCAGGGCTTTTTGAGCGCCTGCAGCGACATCGAGAAGTATCAGAACCTGCGTGCCCTGCAGGATCGCAACGAGACCCTGTTCTACGCCCTGCTCTCCCGTCACGTGGAGGAGATGACCCCCATCATCTATACCCCGACCGTGGGCAAGGCGTGCCAGGAGTTCAGCCACCGCTACCAGAAGGCGCGCGGCCTCTACATCACCCCGAAGAACGTCGATGACATGGGCTCCCTGGCCCGCCACGTGGACAGCAAGTCGGTGCGCATCATAGTGGTGACCGACAGCCAGGGCATACTGGGGATCGGCGATCAGGGGGTGGGCGGCATGGGCATCCCCATCGGCAAGCTCTCCCTCTATACCCTGGCGGCCGGCATCCACCCCGCCTGCTGCCTGCCCATAGCGCTGGATGTGGGCACCGACAATCAGACCCTGCTCGACGATCCCATGTATCTCGGTCAGCCCCATCGCCGCATTCGCGGCAAGGAGTATGACGACTTCATCGACAAGTTCGTGGCCGGGGTCAAGCGCCACTTCCCCAATGCCGTGCTGCAGTGGGAGGACTTCAGCAAGTCCAACGCCTTCAACAACCTGTCCCGCTACCAGCAGGCGCTGCCCTCGTTCAACGACGACATTCAGGGCACCGGGGCCGTGGTGCTGGCGGGCATCATAGGGGCGGTCAAGGCCAAGGGCGAGAGCCTGGGCCAGCAGAACTACCTGGTCTATGGCGCCGGTGCCGGCGGGGTCGGGGTGGCAGATCAGATCTGTGCGGGCATGATCCGCGAGGGGCTGGATCCGCAGGCGGCGCGGGATCGCATCTATATCCTGGATACCCAGGGGCTGGTGTGTGACAACCGTGAGGGGCTGGACGAATACAAGCGGCGCTACGCCAAGCCGGGCCTGCTGCTGGCGCAGTGGGACCTGCAGGGCAAGGCCGGCCTGACCGAGGTGCTGCGCCATGTGCCCATCACCGTGCTGCTGGGTACCAGCGGGGCGGGTGGCGCCTTCCAGGAGCAGCACATCCAGCTGATGCTGGAGCACTGCGATCGCCCCATGGTGTTCCCGCTCTCCAACCCGACCGCCAACTGCGAGGCGTTGCCGGAAGACATCTACCGCTGGAGTCAGGGCCGCGCCATCGTCGCCACCGGCAGCCCGTTCAAGGACGTGCACCACGAGGGGCGGGATTACCGCATCGGCCAGGGCAACAACGTCTTCATCTTCCCCGGCGTGGGCCTGGCCGCCATCGTCAGCCAGATCCGCGAGATCAGCCCCGACATCTTCACCACCGCCGCCTTCGCCCTGGCGGAGTGCGTGAGCGAGGCCGATCTGGCGCAGGGCTCGGTCTATCCGCGGATCCGCGAGCTGCGCAGCATCTCGGTGCACGTGGCGACCGCCGTGCTGAAAGACATAGTGCGCCGGGATCCGTCCCACCCGCTGATCGGTCAGGATCTGCAGCAGCACATCCTGAGCCACATGTGGGAGCCGCTCTATCTGCCCTATCGCCGGGTCTGATCGGGTAGCTGTAGACGAGAAGAGGGGATGGCCTGGCCATCCCCTCTTTCGTTGCGGTTCGCCAGGGCCCGCCATCCTTTGTCTCGCTTGGCCCTGTCGGCAAAAGTTCGGGTCGGCGTTCAATATCTGAACCCGTTGCCGCCCTCATCAATAAGCGGAGCTGGAAAAACGTTTGGCGCCGACCATAAAAGTGCGTAAAATCGCGTATTCGATGCTTGTAGCAACGAATCCCGCCTAAAAAGCCAGTTTCATGCCCTCCCCAAGCAGTAAAAGGTAACAAATGACGCCTTGTTGCGCATTTCACGCCTTGAAAATGTGTTGTGATGACTGAAAAGTGTCAATTATTCCTGTCAGTCATCAAAAAATTAAGGACACCCATGTTTTCCTTGGTCAAGCAAAGTGTCGCCGGGCTGCAAATTCTGTTTGTCGCCTTCGGTGCCATGGTTCTGGTGCCCCTGCTCACCGGATTGAACCCCTCCATGGCCCTGCTTGGCGCCGGTGTAGGCACCCTGCTGTTCCAGCTCTGCACCCGTCGTCAGGTGCCGATCTTCCTCGGCTCCAGCTTCGCCTTCATCGCCCCCATCATCTACGCCACCCAGACCTGGGGACTGCCGTCCACCATGTTCGGCCTGTTTGCCGCCGGCTTCATGTACTTCATCCTGGCGGCGCTGATCCGCGTGCGGGGCATGGGCTTCGTGCACAAGCTGCTGCCGCCCGTGGTGATTGGCCCGGTGATCATGGTGATCGGTCTGTCGGTCGCCCAGGTCGCCTGCAACATGGCGATGGGTCGGGCCGGAGGTGAGCAGGTGGTGGCGCCTGCCACCGCGCTGACCCTGGCGGGGATCTCCCTGGCGGTGACCCTGATCGCGGCCGTGTTCTGCAAAGGCTGGATCAAGCTCATCCCCATCCTCTCCGGCGTCATCGCCGGTTATGTGGCCGCGGTGCTGATGGGCCAGGTGAGCTTCGAGGGCATGGCCAACGCCCCCTGGCTGGCGCTGCCTCACTTCGAGACCCCGGAGATCAACTGGGCCGCCGCCCTGTTCATGCTGCCGGTGGCCATAGCCCCCTGCATCGAACACATAGGTGGCGTGCTCGCCATCGGTGGCGTGACCGGGCAGGACTACACCAAGAATCCGGGCCTGCACCGCACCCTGGCCGGTGACGGCATCGGGGTCTGTTTCGCCGGCTTCATCGGTGGCCCACCCGTCACCACCTACGCCGAAGTGACCGGCGCCGTGATGATCACCCGCAACTTCAACCCGGTCACCATGACCTGGGCCGCGGTGTTCGCCGTGATCCTGGCGTTCTTCGGCAAGTTCAACGCCCTGCTCACCTCCATCCCCATGCCGGTGATGGGCGGCATCATGCTGCTGCTGTTCGGATCCATCGCCGCCATCGGCCTCAAGACGCTGGTGGAGTCCAAGGTGGATCTGGGCCTCGCCCGCAACATCGCCATCGTCGCCGTGACCCTGACCGTGGGTGTCGGCGCGCTGGAGATGAAGATAGGTGACTTCGCCCTGGCGGGTGTGGGCCTGGCCTCGGTGGCCGCGATCCTGCTCAACCTGATCCTGCCTGCTCACTCCGAAGAGGGCGTGATGGACGCCGCAAAGGATTAAGCGACGGCGTCTCGCCAAGGGTTAGCAACCAAGAGGCCACCTTAGGGTGGCCTCTCTCTATTCCTGCTCAACCTGATCCTGCCCGCGCACTCCGAAGAGGGCGTGATGGACGCCGCCAAAGATTAAGCGACGGCGTCTCGCCAAGGGTTAGCAACCAAGAGGCCACCTTAGGGTGGCCTCTCTTTTTTGGCTCGGTTTCATCCAATCCGGCTTCTTTCTGTTCGGTGGTCTGCCGCAAGAGGGCAACGCTGGAGTCCCGATGCACGGCCCGGGAGCCTGGCGACTACAATCATGGGCGTCGTTCACGATCGAGGAGATGGCGATGAAGAAGGCATGGATCCTGGCCCTGCTCGGGCTGATATGGAGTGGGGCCAGTCAGGCTGGCGCGGTGCGTTACGACATCGATGGCCAGTCATTCGAGGGCTACTACCTGGCCGCTGGCCCCAAGGCACCGCTGGTGCTGCTGGTGCATGACTGGGACGGTCTGACGGACTATGAGGTCAAGCGGGCCGAGATGCTGGCGGCGCTCGGCTACAGCGTGTTTGCGGTGGACCTGTACGGGGTCGGAGTGCGGCCGACGGCCATGGAAGAGAAGAAGAAGCTCACCGGGGCTCTCTATCAGGACAGGCCGAGGATGCGCAAGCTGCTGGCGGGGGCGTTGGCCGAGGCGGGCAAGCTGGGCGGGCGGCTCGACAACACTGTGGCGCTCGGTTACTGCTTCGGCGGGGCGGCTGTGCTGGAGCTGGCCCGCAGCGGCGCCGATCTCAAGGGGGTGGTGAGCGTGCATGGCGGGCTGGAGACGCCGGCCGGCCAGGACTACAAGCAGACCAAGGCGAGCCTGCTGATCCAGCATGGCAGCGCGGATCAGGCGGTGTCGCTTGGCCAGTTTGCCGGGCTCATCTCCGAGCTGGAGAGCGCGGGCATCAAGCATGAGGCCATCAGCTACGGCGGGGCCCCCCACGCCTTCAGCGTGTTCGGCTCGGAGAATTACCGCGCCGATGCCGATGCCAAATCCTGGCAGCGCTTCACCGAGTTTCTCGGCGAGGTGACCAAGGGGTAGGGCGGCCGGTGGCAGGCAGGGCCAGATTGGGCATCCATGCCACTAACACCTTGTATCTGTGTCGGTTTGTCGCGCCTGCCCGCCTGGGTGCCGGCAGGCGGGTCAGCAGAAGTTCAGTGGAAGCTGGTTATACTGACCCAATGAGGTACTTGTCTCCGGTGAGAGCCCATGGGCGACGGAGTCTGAGCACCGATAGTGGGTCACTGGGATTACCTCTGACTTGTCCAAGAGCGGGAGATGGCCTGTCATACATGGCGACATCCATCACCGCAGTTACATACAAAGGAGTAATGACATGCGTGACTTGCGTCTATGGAGCCCGATTTTCATCATATTGCTGCTGGTGGGTTGTGCCAAGGGAGACAACCCTGACGAGCAGCGCAGCAACATTCAGCAGATGCGTCAACAGACGCTGTCCACGCTGTATGGGCAGAATCCGAACATCAGACAGGAAGTGGCAAGGGCCAAGGGCTATGCCGTCTTTAACAATGTGAACAATAACCTGCTGGTGCTCAGCGCGGGGAGTGGCTATGGCGTACTGCGTGACAACCGCACCGGTCGTGACACCTATATGAAGATGGCGACTGCCGGGATGGGGATCGGCATGGGGATCAAGAAATTCCAGGCCGTGATTATCTTCAACGATACCGCCGCACTGGATCGCTTCATCACCACCGGCTTCGATGCCAGCGCCCAGGCGGACATGGCCGCCAAATCGGCCAATGATGGCAAGGTGGTAGTCAGCGAGGCGGCCAACGCCGATTTCCAGAAGGTGAAGATGTATCAGCTCACCGAGAAGGGGGTCGCGGTGCAGGCCACGATGCAGGGTTACAAGTACTGGCCGGATGATGAGCTCAACGGCACCAAATAATCTCCGCTCGGCTTGATACAACGAAGGCGCGGTGCTCCAACGAGCACCGCGCCTTGTCATTCATGGCACCACATTCTCTTTCGACAAGCCTTTCGACAGGCGCCCTTGGCGGGCCTAGTCGTCCCGCTCGCCCCCTAGCGCCAACACTCTCACCCACATGGCCCCTTCCCCCACGGGTTGACGGGTTGAGAGGCTGAGCTGGCCCGTCTGTGCCGCGATGCGGTGCACGGCCAGGCTGTGGGACGTCTGCCCGGCGGCGATCAGATAGTGGCCGCTGTGGTCGATGGCAAAACCACGGGGGCAGGATTCGGTCGGGAAGTGGTCGAGCAGGGTCAGGGCGCCGTCTCCTTCGTCGATCCCGAACAGGGTCAGCAGGCTGCTGGCGCGCTCGCTGGTATAGAGAAAACGCCCGTCTGGGCTGAGGTGGATATCCGCCCCCCAACGCTCCCCTTCATAGCCTGCCGGCATGATGTCCAGGCTCTCCCGCGCACCGATGCGACCATCCGGCTCCCGGTGATAGCGGTTGAGGGTGCAGTCGAGCTCGTTCAGACAGTAGAGATCGCCATTGGTCGGGTGCAGCGCCAGATGGCGCGGCCCGGCACCGGCGGCGGTGTGGATGTCGCCTTGCGGATGGGGGCTCAGCCGGTCCTGGTCGTCCAGGGCGAAGCGGCGGATGGCGTCGTCCTTGAGGCAGGCGACCAGCAGCTCCTGATGGCCTTGCTTATCGTGCAGCAGGGTCACCGAGTGGGCGGCCATCAGCTGATCGATGCGCTGATGGGGCGCCAGCACCCGGCCGGCGACGTCCATGCGCGAGACGCTGACGTGGTTGAAGGCGTAGGAGGCGGCGAAGAACAGCTTGCCCCGTGCGTCGGTGCAGGTGTGGGAGGCGCTGCCCGAGAGCGGCGCCGAGGCGGGCGTCCCGAGCCGACCGTCCGCCGCTATGGGGTAGCTCAGCACCCTGAAGTCGGGCCGCACACCAGCATAGAGCCAGCGCTTGTCCGGGCTGATGACCAGCGGCTGCACCTCACCCCCGGTCTGGACTTCTTGCAGCGGGACCAGCTCATTGTCCTGCAGCTGAAAGACATGGATCAACCCGCTGACCGGGTTGGCGACATAAACGACTTGCTGCATTGCTCGCTCCTGAAAGTGAGGGGGGCCCGCGTCGGCCACCCGTCACGGGGAAAGGGGTCTGGAGGGATGGTCGCACGTATGGGGCCCCGCATCCACAGGGCCTGTGCCGCTCAGCCCGGCGGGCTCAGCAGCTCGTACATGACGGGGGCAACCGACAGGGCCAGCAAGGCTGCCATGGCATGGTTGAAGCGGCGGCGGGCGAGCGTGCTGGTCAGCCAGCGCTTGAGCAGGGAGCCAAACAGCAGCCAGAGTCCGACGCTGGGGAAGGAGACGACGAAGAAGGTCAGGGCTATGGTCAGGTTCTGCTGGTAGAAGTCGGCACCGACGCTGGTGAAGGCGGCGATGGCGCCGGTGGCGACCACCCAGGCCTTGGCATTGACCCATTGAAACAGGGCCCCCTTGAGAAAGCCGAGGGGGCGGGCCGCGGGTTGCCCCGTGATCTCATCGGCCGAGCGGGCGATCAGCCAGGCCAGATAGAGCAGGTAGAGGGTGCCCACCCACTTGATGATCAGGTGCAAGCCGGGGAAGAGGCTGAACAGCTGGCCGAAGCCCAGCCCGACCAGCAACAGCATCAGGGTAAAGCCGATGCAGATCCCGGCGAGCAGCGGCAGGCTCCGCCTGATCCCAAAGTTGGCTCCGGCACTCATCACCATGATGTTGTTTGGCCCCGGGGTGACCGATGCCGAGATGGCAAACAGCACCACGGCGTAGAGATAGTCCATTGCGATCCTCGTGCGATAACCGTCCATAGTCCTCTCTATATTGGGGGTCCCCTCCCGCTTTCAAGCCCCGCTGCCCGGGTAAAAAAACAGGCTCCGTTGAGGAGCCTGTTTGCATGTGCAGGAGGTCGGGATCAGGCGGGGTTGCCGTCGCTTGCCGGTGGCAGGCTCCGGTGGGATTCCACCTTCTGCTCGTCCCCCTTCATGTTCTTGATGTAGACGTCCATCTGGTTGAACGCGATGTCGATGCCGTGCTCGCGGAACAGCACGTCTATCTTGCGGTTCAGCTCATCGATGGCTGGGTTGCGATCGCCGAGCTCGCTCACGAAGAAGCGCAGCTCGTGATCCAGGGTGCTGGGGCCGAAGGTGAGGAAGTAGACGATGGGGGCCGGATCTTTCAGTACCCGGCTGTTCTCCATGGCCGCCTGCATCAGCAGCTTGCGGGTCAGCTCCAGATCCGAGCCATAGGCCACCCCGACCCGGGCGATGACCCGGGTGACGGTGTCGGACAGGGACCAGTTGACCAGTCGTTCTATCATCAGCTGCTGGTTCGGGATGATCACCTCCTTGCGGTCGAAGTCGGTGAGGGTGGTCGAGCGGATGCGGATCTTGTTGACTGTCCCCGAGATGGTGCCGATGGTGACGGTGTCGCCGATCCGGACCGGACGCTCGAACAAGATGATGATGCCCGAGATGAAGTTGGAGACGATCTGCTGCATGCCAAAGCCGATACCGACCGAGAGACCCGCGGCCAGCCACTGCAGCTTCTCCCACTGGACTCCCAGCATGGCCAGCGCCGTGAGCGAGCCTACCCCGATCAACACATAGTTGAGCATGGTGGTGAAGGCGTAGGCGGTCCCCTGGGCGAGGCGCAGCTTGGAGAGCACCAGCACCTCCAGCAGGCCGGGCAGGTTGCGGGCCAGCGACAGGGCCGCCCCGAACAGGAACAGGCCGGTCAGCACATCGCTCAGGCTGATGGGATAGAGCACGGCATTGGCGCCGGTGCCCTCGCTCTTGTGCCACAGCACCACGCTGTCGAGGTAGGTGAAGACCGCGACCAGATCGGACCAGAGCCAGTAGAAGGCGACGCCGAACACCAGCAGCAGCATGATCCGGGTCAGGCGCAGGGATTGCTGGCTGGCATCCTCCAGATCCATGGGCTGCTCTTCGATGGCCTCGCCCCCTTCCGCATCCTCCTGGGATCTGTGTTCCCGCTTGGCGACGGCGCGGCGATAGGCCAGGCGGCGGGCCGCCAGCTCCAGGCCGCGCAGGGCGGTGCGGTAGACCAGGCCCCAGATGATGATGAGATAGAAGGATTCGATCAGCCGGCCGGTCAGCTTCAGGGCCGTGTAGTAGTAGCCCAGCGCCGCCAGCACCATGAGTGCCAATGGGGCCAGCGCCAGGGCGACCGCCGTCAGGGTCTGCACCATGCTGGCCTCGCCCTTGATGCGGGCGCGGGAGATGGGCAGCACCAGGTAGGCGGTCAGACCAAGCAGCAGCATGGTCAGCGCCTGTCCTATCACGTCATTGCCCAGGGAGGAGGGTTCAACCACCGCCTTGGTCGACAGCATGATGAGGGGCAGCAGCGGCAGCCAGAGGTAACGCATGCTGTTGCGTTTGGCCTGCAGCTCGGCCCTCGGCAGGCGGAAGTGGGTCTCGCCGAGGCCACCGGGTCGCATCACCGACAGGTAGACGCTGAACACCAGATAGCCGAGTGCCAGGTTCAGGGTGATCTGGAAGATGAGCTTGGGGCTCAGCAGACCACAGTAGGTGAGCCAGAGTCCGGCGGCCAGGATGAAGAGGCTGCCGGGCAGGCGCTGCAGCACTGTGTAGAGCAGGGCGCGCGGGGTGTGCCACTGGCTGTCCTGGCGGAAACGGCCGAGATCCTTGGTGATCGCCTGCTGGCGCTTGAGGAAGGTTGGCCGCTTCCACAGCAGCAGACCGCCGACCAGCAGCAGCGGGAAGGCGAGCAGGGAGACCGGCAACAGCATCTCGCCCCAGCCACTCCAGTCGGGCTTGAGTACCCAGTCGGAGGCTTGCTTGTAGGCCTGGGCGGGCCAGTTGATGAACCACTTGCCATCGATAGGCTTGTTGCTGCTGACCCAGAAGATGTGTTGTTGCAGGGTGAATTCGATGGAGGCATAGACCCGGGTCAGCTGCTGCTGGGTCAACTGCAGGCTGATGGCGTTGGTCAGCTGGCTGTCGAGCTGGCGGTTGAGCTGATCGAGCAGGCTGATGCGGGTGTCGAGCAGCTTGGCCAGGCTGGCCTTGTCCTCTTCGCTGACCGGCTCGCTGCTGCTGGCTACCAGGTTATCCAGATACTGGGTCTTCTGGAACAGCTGATCCCGTTGCTGGCTCAGCTCGAACTGGGCCAGATGCAGATCGGCTATCTGCTCCTCCAGGTTCTTCACCAGGGTGGAGGGGGCGGCCTCCAGCTGCTGGTAGAGCTGATAGAGGATGCGCGACAGCAGCAGGTTGCCCTTGAGCATCTGTACCTGTTCGTTGAGGTTGCGCTCGGTCTGGGTGCCACGCTCCAGCCAGCTCTTGGCCTGCAGGTTTTTCTGTGCGAGCGAGTTGAGATTGGAAGTGGCGCTGATCAGTTGCTGGCTGAGCTGGTGGTTGAGTTCCTGCTCTTTTTGCACCAGCGGGTTGTCTGCGATGGCTACCAGCTCACCGGTCTGCTCGGCGGCCTTCTCGGTGTCACCCAGACGCTTGGCACTGCTCTGCTCCTGCAGGGCCAGCAGCTTCTGCTCCTCGCTGGCGAGGCGGGCACTCTGGTAATCGCGCTGCTTGACCGCGAGATCCTGCATGCTGGTACGGTTGTCCAGCTCCTTCTGCAGGTTGGCCAGCTGCAGGTCCAGCAACACCAGCTCGGTATTGAGCTTCATCTTCTCGGCGCTGCTGATAGTGTCACCTGAGTTCAGGCGGGAGCGGATCTCCTGGCTGCGCTGATAGGCGCGGCTCATGTTGGCCTGGGCCCGTTCGGGCAGGGTCTGCAGGCTGGTGATCTGGCTGCCGATGGTGCCGAGGGCCTCCTGGGAGGCCTGCAGGTTGGCCATGATCTCGGCCTGGCGGCTGTCCAGCTCCGCCAGGCTCATGCTGGCGTATTCGCTCTTGAGCTGCTCCTGGCTCTTGCCCTGGGTCAGGCCGTCGAGCTTGGCACCTATCTCCTTCATCTCGGTGGGGAGGGTGCGTATCCGTTGCGTCTGTGCCTTGGCCTTCTCCTGCTCCTTCTCGATGTTGTCGAGCAGGCTCAGGGTATCGGTCAGAAACTTCTGATCGGCCTGTTGGCTGACGGTGAGGGTATCCGATTTGCCGAGGGCATCGAGCGCCCGTTGTACCGTGGCGCGTTGGGGCACATCCTGCGCCATGGCTTGCGGGGCGCAGAGGCTGATGAGTAAACAGAGCAGCGGCAACAGGGTGGCCGAGACTCTTCTGAACTGTGTTGAGGGCATAAAACTTCCGGGTTATTACGCGAAATTTGGGAGGTTTCCCTCGTGGGGGAAATCCGCGTGGATTCTAACACCGGCCGGGAAGGCGAAGCAGGGGGGCGGGATAAAAAAAACGGCGCCCAAAGGGCGCCGTTTTATCGGTTCAGGACTGGTTAGAGTACGTGAACGGAGGCGGTGTTGGTGGTGCCGCTCGGTACCAGAGCACCGGAGACCATCACGACGACGTCGCCTTTCAGGCCCATGCCGCTGGCCAGCGCCGCTTCTTTACCGATGCGATAGAAATCGTCGGTGGAGGCGATGCTGTCAACCACGTGAGCAACCACACCCTTGGTCAGGACCAGTTGGGCTGCGGTTTTCTGGTTGGTGGTGATGGCCAGGATCCAGGCTTTCGGGAAGTACTTGCGAATGGCCTTGGCAGACTTGCCGCCTTCGGTGGCAACCACGATCAGCGGGGCATCCAGCTTCTCGGAGGTCTCGACGGCGCCCTTGCAGACGGCTTCGGTGATGCGCAGCTTGTTGCTGTCGTTGGCAGCAGACAGGTTGGACGGCATCACGGCATCGGTACGCTCGCAGATGGTGGCCATGATGGTTACGGCTTCCAGCGGGTACTTGCCCTTGGCGGACTCACCGGACAGCATGACTGCGTCGGTACCGTCCAGGATGGCGTTCGCCACGTCACCGGCTTCGGCGCGGGTCGGACGCGGGTTCTTGATCATGGAATCCAGCATCTGGGTGGCGGTGATGACCACTTTACGTGCCTTGTTGCACTTGGTGATGATCATCTTCTGGGCGAAGATCACTTCTTCTACCGGAATTTCCACACCCATGTCGCCACGAGCAACCATGATGCCATCGGACACGGCCAGGATGTCATCGAAGTTGTCCAGGCCTTCCTGGTTCTCGATCTTGGAGATGATCTGGATGGCTTCGCCACCATGGGCCTTCAGGTGCTCACGGATTTCCAGCACGTCTTCTTTCTTGCGAATGAAGGAAGCAGCAACGAAATCAACGCCTTGCTCGCAACCGAAGATCAGGTCGCGCTTGTCTTTCTCGGCCAGGGCCGGCAGCTTGATGGAGACGCCCGGCAGGTTGACGCCCTTGTTCTCGCCCAGATCACCGTTGTTCAGCACCTTGCAGATGACTTCGCGCTCGGTGATTTCGATGACGTCCAGACCGATCAGGCCGTCATCCACCAGGATGCGGTTGCCGACGCGCAGGTCGTTGGCGAAGCCGGCGTAGGTCACGGCGACTTTGTCTTTGTTGCCAACAACGGTCTGGTCGGTGGTGAAGGTGAAGGTCTGGCCGGCGACCAGAGAGACATCGTTGCCACCTTCCAGCTTCATGGTACGGATTTCCGGACCCTTGGTATCCAGCAGGATGGCGGCGTGCTTGCCGGTAGCGGCCATCACTTCGCGCAGGTTGCGGATACGGGTGCCGTGCTCTTCGTAATCACCGTGAGAGAAGTTCAGGCGCATGACGTTCATACCGGCGTCGAGCATTTTGCCCAGCATTTCTTTGGATTCGGTCTTGGGACCTATGGTGCAGACGATTTTGGTCTTTTTCATGTCAGTCTTCATGGTTAAGGAGTTTCCGCCGTGCAATATACACCAGTTTTTGGATACTTTTTATGATCCAGAAACAACGTTTTGAGCTAAAACCGCCCCATTTTGGAAGATAACGTTTTCGCTCACAGCTGATTTTAGGGGCTAAAATAATTGGTTTCCCATATTTAAACCCATTCGGTTCCTATGGTTGGACGCATCAGCGTCCGTCCAAGATGTTGTTAAATGACAAACAACGGAGCCGCTACCGGACTATGGTGGGGCTGCCTGGATCTGGGGTAGCTTCGCGGCCAACCACTGCAGGTTGGACGGCGCCGTTCGGCTGATCGCCGGACCAGCAGGGGGTGGCTAGCATCGCTCCCTGGCCGAGCCGCCCTCAAGTGTAGCCGCGGCGTCGGTCCCTGGTGGGCCGATGGTGGAGATAGCGGACCGTACGTCTTGGCAGATGGCAGATAGCGCGGGCAAAAGGCCGAGTCTCGCCATCAAAGGAAGCAGCATCAGGCAAAAAAAAGCGCCGCTGTCACCAGCGGCGCTTTTCATGTGTCGCGAAATCAGGCGAAGAACCAGTAACCGCGGTTGACCAGGCGGGTCAGCAGTTGCAGGAAGCCGGCCTGATCGGCGAGCTCCACCATGTCGGCCTGGGTGATGATGTCTTTGTCGCACAGCAGCGAGATGGCGGCGGCGTCCTCGCTTGGCAGGGTCCAGGCTTCGCCATCGATGTAGCACTGCTGGCTGTCGCCGCTGAACCAGACCGAGCGCAGGCCCGGTACCTTGATGGCGGGCTCGCCCTGGGTCAGCAGATCGGCTACTTCCTCGGCGCTGTAGTCCGGCTCCACCGGATTGACGTCCAGATCGTGCTTGGCCTCGGAGATCATGGTACCGAACCACTCCTTGAACAGGGTCTCGTCGTCCAGCGCCTGTTGCATCAGCTCGCGCAGACGGTGCAGCTCGTGGGGCTGGATCTCGCCGTGGCGGGCGCGGGGCTTGAGATCCCCATCGCCGTAACGCTCGGTGCGCACCTCGTTGTCGATCAGGTGATCGGCGAAGGAGGAGATCAGCGCCTTGGCATCCGGGGCGCGGAAGCCCACCGAGAAGTTCAGGGACGGCTCGATGGCGTAGCCCTCGTGGGGGAATCCAGGCGGGATGTAGAGGATGTCGCCCGGCTCCATGATGACGTCGATGATGGCGTCGAACGGTTCGCAGTGCAGCAGGGCGGCATGGGCGGCGAACTCGTTGAGGCTGTTGGCCTCGCCGACCCGCCAGTGGCGCTTGCCCTGGCCCTGGGTGATGAACACGTCGTAGTTGTCGATGTGGGGGCCGACGCCACCGTGAGGGGTGGAGAAGCTCACCATCACATCGTCAAAGCGCCAGCCCGGGATGAACTGGAACGGCAGCGCCAGCTCGTGCACCTCGGGGGCCCAGTGGTTGCAGGCCTGCACCAGCACGGTCCAGTTCTCTTCCCCCAGGTGATCGTAGGATTCGAAGGGGCCGTGGGCCGCCTCCCACTTGCCATCGAAGCGGGTCACCAGACGGGATTCAATAGTCTCTTCCATGGCCAGACCCGCCAGCTCGTCCGGGCTGATGGGATCCTGAAAGTCGGTGAAGCCACCCTTGATGAGGAGCGGGCGCTTCTGCCAGTAATGTTCGAGGAAGTGAGCGATATCCAGATTCAGTTCGTACATGGTTCTTCTCGTCAAAAGGTCAGACAAAGTTAAGAGAGGTCTTGCCCAAGGGAGCTGCCGGCCTTGGGCAAGGCCTCTTTATATATGGCAAAAAGCTTGGCAAACGGTGTGGCAGTCAAAAATAACAGGGGCCCTGCGCGTATCACAGGGCCCCTGTCGTATCAGGCTATCGGCTTACTTCAGCAGATCCACCAGACGCTGGGCCTGACCGATATAGTTGGCCGGGGTCAGTTTCTTCAGCTCGACCTTCACCTCCTCGGGCAATTCGAGGGTGTCGATGAAGGTACGCATGCCTTCGGCATCGACGCGGCGACCACGGGTCAGCTCCTTGAGCTTCTCGTAGGGCTTCTCGATGCCGTAGCGGCGCATCACTGTCTGGATCGGCTCGGCCAGCACTTCCCAGTTGGCATCCAGATCGGCGGCCATGGCGCCGGCGTTGGCTTCCAGCTTGGAGATCCCCTTCAGGGTCGCCTGATAGGCGATCAGGGAGTAGCCCACCGCCACCCCCAGGTTGCGCAGCACGGTCGAGTCGGTGAGGTCACGCTGCCAGCGGGAGATGGGCAGCTTGCTCGCCAGATGCTGGAACACGGCGTTGGCCAGACCCAGATTGCCTTCGGAGTTCTCGAAGTCGATGGGGTTGACCTTGTGCGGCATGGTGGAGGAGCCGATCTCGCCCGCCACTGTGCGCTGCTTGAAGTGACCCAGGGAGATGTAGCCCCACACGTCCCGGTCGAAGTCGATCAGTATGGTGTTGAAGCGGGCCATGGCATCGAACAGCTCGGCGATGTAGTCGTGCGGCTCGATCTGGGTGGTGTAGGGGTTCCAGGACAGGCCGAGGGAAGTCACGAACTGCTCGGAGAACTGGTGCCAGTCAACGAGCGGGTAGGCGCTGACGTGGGCGTTGTAGTTGCCGACTGCGCCGTTGATCTTGCCGAGGATCTCCACCGCCATGATCTGCTTGTACTGGCGCTCAAGGCGGTAGGCGACGTTGGCCATCTCCTTGCCCATGGTGCTCGGGGTGGCGGGCTGGCCGTGGGTGCGCGACAGCAGCGGCATGTCGCGGTACTCATGGGCCAGGCGCTTGAGCTCGCTAATCAGCTTCTCGCAGTAAGGCTTGATCACCTGGTCGCGGGCGGTCTTCAGCATCAGACCGTGGGAGTTGTTGTTGATGTCTTCCGAGGTGCAGGCGAAGTGGATGAACTCGCTGACGGCCGCCAGCTCGGGGTTCACTTCGACTTTCTCTTTGAGGAAGTACTCCACCGCTTTCACATCATGGTTGGTGGTGCGCTCGATCTGTTTGATGCGGGCGGCATCCGCCTCGTTGAAGTCGCTGACGATGCCGTCGAGCAGGGCGTTGGCGGCCGCGCTCAGGGCTGGGACTTCCGGGATCCCGGCGTGGCTTGCCAGTTTCTGCAACCAGCGAACCTCGACTTCGACGCGAAAACGCAGCAGACCGAATTCGGAGAAGATGGGACGCAGGGCATCGGCCTTGTCGCCATAACGACCGTCAATCGGGGAAACAGCAGTCAGCGCGGACAGCTCCATGGGGTGAACTCCTGATGTGTGTGGGGGTTAGAAACTCAAAAACGTTTGGCCAGTTCCACCATCTTCTTGCGGGCGAAGATGATCTGGGTACGGCTGCCACCGAGCTGACGCCACAGCACGGCGGCGCGGATGCCCGCCAGCAGCAGGGCGCGCACCTTGTGTTGCACCAGCGGCTGCTGCAGGAACAGCGGAGTGCCCGCCACCTGGATGCGCGGCCCTATGGGGCTGATGAGATCGCTGTAGATGCTCGCCATGTTGGCCAGGATCTGCTCGTCGAGCAGATCGAAATGCTGTTGCTGGCGGCCGATCTGGCCGATCCGCTCCCCCAGCATGTTGAGGATGTCCTTGCGCTTGGCCAGCTTGCGCTCCAGCGCGATCAGGCTCACCACGTAGCGGGTCAGCTCGGCGTTCTTCTGGCTGCCATCGGCGCCAAGCTGCTCCACCAGGGCGCGGTAACCATCGCGGATGGCGAGGTGGCTGCCGAACACTTCCAGCGGCTGCTTGGGGTTGGTCACCAGCACGCTTTGCAGGCTCTCGCGCAGGGAGGCTTCATCGCAGCTGCCATCACGGGCCACTTTTTGTACCAGATAGGCCGCCTGGCAGATGCCGGCGAAAGCCATGGTTCTGTCTTGGAATTTGTCGCTCACGTCTGCTGCCTTCTGTTAAGGATTCAAACCGAATGGCTGAAACGCTGTTCGATGATGCCACCGCCCAGGCACTCTTCCCCGTCATAGAAGACGGCGGACTGGCCCGGGGTTACGGCGGCCTGTTTCTCATCGAAGATGACACGAATGGTTTCGTCGTCGATGGGCTGGATCAGGCAGGGGATATCTTCCTGGCGATAGCGGGTCTTGACGGTGCAGCGACGCGGCGCGCGGATCGGGGTGCGATCCACCCAGTGCAGCTGGCTGGCGATGAGGCCGTCGGAGTAGAGCCGCGGGTGTTCGCCCTGCGCCACGATCAGGGTGTTGCGCTCCACCTCTTTGTCGACCACGTACCAGGCCTCTTCGGTGGCGTCTTTACGCCCACCGATGCCGAGCCCCTTGCGCTGGCCCAGGGTGTGATACATCAGGCCCTGGTGCTCGCCGATCACCTTGCCGTCCACGGTTTCGATGGGGCCGGGCTGGGCGGGCAGGAACTTGGCAAGGAAGTCCTTGAACTTGCGCTCACCGATGAAGCAGATGCCGGTGGAGTCTTTCTTCTTGGCGGTGACGAGATCGAGCTGCTCGGCGATGCGGCGCACCTCCGGCTTCTCCAGATCCCCGACCGGGAACAGGCTCTGACCGATTTGTTGCTCGCTCAGGGTGTAGAGAAAGTAACTCTGATCCTTGTTGCCATCGAGACCGCGCAGCAGGCGCGGGCGGCCGGTGCTGTCGTCACGGCGCACATAGTGGCCGGTGGCGATGTAGGTGGCACCCAGCTCTTCGGCGGCGAATTCGAGGAACGCCTTGAACTTGATCTCCTTGTTGCACAGGATATCCGGGTTCGGCGTGCGCCCCGCCTTGTACTCCGCCAGGAAGTGCTCGAACACATTGTCCCAGTACTCGGCGGCGAAGTTGATGGTATGCAGCTTCATGCCCAGCTTGTCGCAGACCGCCTTGGCATCAGCCAAATCCTGGGAGGCAGAGCAGTACTCGTCCGTGTCGTCTTCTTCCCAGTTCTTCATGAACAAGCCTTCGACCTGATAACCCTGCTGCTGGAGCAGGTAGGCCGAGACGGAAGAATCCACGCCGCCGGACATGCCGACGATCACCTTGATTTGGCTGTTGTCTGTCATTAGTCGAAGTTACCAGTTCGTTTAAACGGGGCGTATTCTACCAGAATTTCGCGCCCCCGGTCACATATCCATGCCGGCGTCCCCATGAAGGGGAGGTCGACAGGAAATCGTTTTTCTGTACGTGGGCCCCCAGCCGCCAAACTGGCGCCAAATGGCCTCAAATAAAGGCCTTGAGCGCCGACAGCGGCAAGCGGGTGCCCCCCAGATAATCCTGGATGCACTGCCACACCAACGGGCTGCGCAGGGCGGGCTTGCACTCGGCGATCTCGTCCAGGGTGAGCCAGTGGCAGGCCAGCACATCGCCGTCAGGATCCTCTGGATGGTGCTGACCCGGTGCCTTTTCAAGGTCGAACACCAGGGCGGTGCGCACAAAGGTGGCCTCGCTGTCCGCCGGTTTGAACAGATAGACCCCCAGCCAGGCGTTGGGACGGGCGCAGAGCCCGGTCTCCTCTTTCAACTCGCGGCAGGCGGCTTCGATCAGGTTCTCGCCCGGCTCCACATGGCCGGCGGGCTGGTTGAAGCGGCGCTGGCCCGCGATCTCCTCTTCCACCAGCAGGAAGCGGCCCTGCCAGTGCACCAGGGCGGCGACCGTCAATCTGGCCGGCATGGGGGGATGTTCGATCATGATGACTCCTTGTCTTGAGGTGCGCGCGCAGGGCGGCGGGCCGTGCCCCGGCTCGTGCCGCGGGGTTGGCCGCCATTGCGCTCGGTCGTCTGTGCGGCAGGTTGGGCGCTGGCGCTGCGCCCGGGCTTGTTCTGCTGAGGGGAGCGCGCCTTGGTGCCGGTCGGGCGTGTCGCCGCGCCCGTGCCCGCCCGTTCGGGATGGCGGGATCGGCCGCTGGTGCGGGAAGACGCCGCCAGCTCGGGGGCGGGCAGGCTGCGGCTCTGGCCGGGGGCCAGGCCATCGAGTGTCCAGTCACCGATGGCGTAGCGGATGAGGCGCAGGGTGGGATGGCCGATGTGGGCGGTCATGCGCCGCACCTGGCGGTTGCGTCCCTCCACTATCTTGATCTCGAGCCAGCGGGTGGGGATCTCCTTGCGCTCGCGGATCGGCGGATTGCGTGGCCACAGCTCGGGCTCGTCCATGATCCGCGCCCCGGCGGGCAGGGTCATGCCGTCGTTGAGCTCGACCCCGGCGCGCAGGGCCGCCAGTGCCTCCTCGCTCGGCACGCCTTCCACCTGCACCCAGTAGGTTTTGGGGGTCTTCTCCCCAGGCTGGGTGAGGCGCGCCTGCAGCTTGCCGTCGTTGGTGAGCAGCAAGAGCCCCTCGCTGTCGCGGTCCAGCCTGCCGGCGGCATAGATGCCGGGCTCCTTGATGTAATCCTTGAGGGTCTCTCGTCCCGCCTCGTCGGTGAACTGGCACAGCACCATGTAGGGCTTGTTCAGCAGCAGCAACTTGCGATCGGCTGGCGCCAGCACCGGCTTTTGCTCGGCAGGGTTGCCAATGCGTGAGCGTGCATTGAGGGGGCGGTCTGCGGCAGCGGGGCGGCCGGAGAGGGAGAGACGGGGACGGGCAGATTTCATCGAATGCACACCAACAGCAAGGGATGCGGCAGTGTATCACAGGGGGACGACTGGGAGATGAACGGCGGTGGGCCGGCGGGGGACCCTTAACTCAGCTCAGCAGGCTCTCGATGACGATGGCCTGACGGGCGGGGGCCGTGCTGGCGTGCTGCAGCGCTATGCTGACCACCTCGTCCATCATGGCGCGGGCCAGCCGGGTGAGGGGGCGCAACTGCTCGGGGGGAAGCCCGGCCGGGATCGCCAGCAGCAGCAGGGTCTGCACCGGCCCGAGCGTTGAGCCCCATTCGATGGGCTCGGCGCAGTGGAGCAGCGAGAGGGCGGGCTGGCGGATGGCGGGGCAGATCACATGGGGCATGGCGAGGCCGGGCCGGATGATGGTCGCGGCGAGCTTTTCGCGGCTGGCGATGGCCTGCTCCAGCATAGGCCTGTCGCGTACCAACTCGGCCGGCAAGAGATCGACCAGTATCTTCAGCGCCAGGGCCTTGTCGAGGGGCGCCGTGGCGTGGCCAAGCTGGTTGAGTGCGAAACAGTAGTCGGGCTGGACGGCGGCGAGGCGCTGCTCGGCCAGGGCCGCGGATCCCGGACGGCCAAGGGGCTGACCCAGCTCGCCGCACCAGCAGGTAAATGCCATGTGGGCGAGCTCGGCATCCAGCCCTTCGATCAGCAGCTGGCAGAGATCACCGGGCTGGGTGCCCAGGGTGAGCAGGGCGAGCAGGTTGTCCGCCCCGACGCTCTGGCGACGGCTGATGTTGATGAAGCCGATCTGGGACTTGAACAGCCCGGCCAGTCGACTCAGCTGCTTGCCCTGGGCTATGGTCAGGCCCTGACGGCAGCAGAAGGTGAGTTCGCGGCGGAGCATTCAGACGCCGGGCGTCAGGGTCTTGAGCACGGCGGCCGCATCCAGCAGCACGGCTTCCAGCGATACCTGGCGCAGGGGGCAGCCAAGGAAGCGCTCCTTCTGCTCGATCTCGATATCGGAGGCGATCAGCACCAGATCCGCGCCGGCGATGTCCCGGGCGGTCAGTATGTTCTCCAGACCCATGGCGCCCTGGGTCTCAACCTTGATCTTCAGCCCCAGCTTGTCGGCGGCTCTCTGCAGCGCCTCGGCGGCCATGTAGGTGTGGGCTATGCCGGTGGGGCAGGCGGTGACGGCGAGGATCTTCATCGGTTCTCGGGGCTAATGACATGGGGGCAACAAGATAGCGCCAACCGCCGACCTTTACCAAAGCCGCGGGGAAAAAATGGGATCTCGGCGGTGCTGCCGTGTCGTTTGCACAGAGGATGGCTGCAATTTGGTGTCGTTTGATGACGGTTGGTGCTTGGCATGAAAAAACGGCCCACCAAAGGGCGGGCCGAATGCACACTACTGAGTGGAACCTGTTGTGTCTATCAGGCTGACTGGCTCGCCAGTTCGGCGGCGCGTAGTTCGCGTTTGATGCGGCGGATCTTGCGCTCCTCGGCCACGGCCACGCAGGCCATCAGCACCAGGCAGGCGGCGGCGGCCATGTCCAGCGCCGCGAAGGTGCCGCTCCAGCCGGTCAGGCCGAAGATGGGGGTGCCATCGGCGATCATGCCAAGACCCAGCTTGGCGAAGCTGTCACCGATGAGGTAGGCGAAGGTGCCCTTGACGCCATCGGCCACGCTGATGCCCTGTTTCGGTACGAAGCCCACGGCGGCGACGCCGATCAGCAGCTGCGGACCAAACACCAGGAAGCCCAGGGTGAACAGGGAGCCCAGGAACATGAACTGGGTGGTGGCGTGCTGGTAGAGACCCAGGGTCGCGATGATCAGCGCCAGTGCCACGCAGGCCACCAGACCACGGCGACCGTTCGCCAGATCGGAGAGGTAGCCCCACATCAGGGTGCCGACCAGGGCGCCCACTTCGAAGAAGGTGAAGCCCTGGATGGCGACTTCCTTGGAGAAGCCGAGCTCCTGGTGGGCGTAGACGGTGGACCACTGGTCGATACCGATGCGTACCACGTACAGGAAGATGTTGGCGAAGCAGAGCAGCCAGATCACCTTGTTCATCAGCACGTATTTCACGAAGATCTGACCCTTGGTCAGCTTCTGTTCCTCGGTGGCGATATCTTCTTCGCTGGCGACCTCGTCAAACAGCTCCTCCACCTTGCCCAGACCATAGGCTTCCGGCGAGTCGCTGCCGAAACGCAGGCCGACGAAGCCGACGACCAGGGCGATGATGGACGGGAAGATAAACATGCCGAGCACGTTGCCATCGAACAGGTAGTTGGCACCGAACAGCGCCACCCCGGCCGCACCGGCCCCGCCCACGTTGTGGGAGAGGTTCCACATGCCGAGGTAGGTACCGCGCTTGTTGCGGGGGGTCCACTTGGTGATGGTGGAGTAGCTGCAGGAGCCGCCACAGCTCTGGAAGAAGCCGCTCAGCGCATAGAAGAAGATCATGAAGTAGAGGCTGAAACCGGTGCCGCCCATGCTGGCACTGAAGCCGAGCATGCAGAGGGCAGAGAGGATCAGCATCAGCGGCAGGAACTGCTTGGTGTTCTTGCCGTCGGCATAGTAGGAGACGACCGTCTTGCCCACCCCGTAGGTGATGGAGAAGCCAAGGCCTATCATGCCGAGCTCGGTCATGGAGAGACCGTACTCCTGGATCATGTCATTCTGCGCAATGTTGAAGTTCTTGCGGATCAGATACATGGTCAGATAGCCAATGAATACAACCAGATAGGATTGCATAAAGGGCTTGAACCAGAGTTTGCGCCGGGCTGCGACCGGCAAGTCCAGGGTCGGGACCCGCACCTGCTTGAGAAAATCCAACATATTCATCCTCTGCGAGATAGTCGGTGTTTCCGCCGCGCCCCTCATTTGTGTATTGAAATAATTCAATCTGTTATGGGAGGTCGCGCCACGGAAAGGACAACAGGGAAGGCGCGGACTGTGCGCTTCGCCGCCCTGTCGATTGAACCCATGCCAGGCCCTGCGCCAGCGCGAGGGTCGGGTTACTACATCAGGTGAACCGACTGTAATGAGGCGCGGCGCCGATGGCGTGAGAGCCATCCCTAGTGGGCTTAAGAAAATTTCCTAGTTTGGCGGCGGTTGACCATGAAGTGTGAAGGGGATCACGCCATCGCTGCTCTGGTGGTGACGGTTTTGGTGGTCGGGAGCATGTAAGTGCGGGGGTTCAGGGGGGCGGGGATGCAATGAAAGAGGCCACCTTGCGGTGGCCTATCTCTATTTCTACACCCTCAGGCTTGGCACGCTGTCGCTACGTGGTCTTTCTCCCGTTTCGCTAGCCAGCATCACTGCTTTTGCTACCAGTTGTTGCAAGGCCCGCTGGAGCTGCGGTGCCTCGGCCTTCGCCAGTGACAGCTGGCACCAGAGGATCAGGTGATTGTCCTGACCCAGGGCAACCCGGATAGTGCCAGGCTCGGGGCTGAAGAGGTTATCCTGCAGCAGCTCGCGGGCCTGCGCTTCGCCGCCAATCACGCCCGCACGCAGAAACATGACCATGCTCTCCCCGTCGAGTGGGGCCAGATGGATGGCCCAGAGTTTGTCCAGTGTGAGGCAGGAATGACCTGCTTCATCTTGCTCGATGGTTTCGATGCCGAGATGGGTTGCCAGTTCGCCAAGGCGAGCCGTATAGAGGTTCATGGTGTGACTCATCCCAGATAGTTGTTGCTGACGTTGAAGCGACCCTTGTTCTCATCCTGCGGGCGACAGAAGTGGCAGACCAGCTGATCCGGCAGCCAACCCAGCGTGTCCTTGAACCCCTGCAGTAGATCGGCAAAATGAACGCCTTTGGCTTCACGGTTGAGCAGCACGAAGTCAAATGGTTGTGCGGCTCCGTCCCGGTTAATTCTGCCGATCAGCTCGGCCGCCTGCTCGGGCTGGGTACGGATGCCGCCATCCAGCCGGTAGTTGGTCGCCTCCCGGCTCAAGGTACCGTAGATCTGGCTTTCATCCCGGAAAGCGACCAGGTCATCCTTCAGCTTCTCGGCAAAGGCCATGGTGTTGGAGACCAGCACGTTGTTGCGGGTCGAGGCAAAATCAAATTCAATCCCTTCCGGCTTGATGAAGGTCCCCTCATTGATGCCGCTCCCGTGGGATGAGAAGAGCACATTGCGGTTGAGCTGCTGTTGGCCACTGAACAGATAGGCTATCTCTTTGCCATTGATGGTGATGGGAGTGATGGCTATCTGGTGTTGCCGCTCAAGTGATATGCGTGCAGCCTCGGGCAGATTGGTGCCGCCGACCTTGATGTGCTGACCATCGCTCAGGCGGGCGGCAATATCATTTTTGGCAAACAGGCTGTCGGCTTTGGCCAGATCCTCTGCGCGAAGAGCACTCTTGCCCGGAATATGGATGCCGAAGCTGCCGGGTTTGCTGGCGCTGGGCCAAATCGCGGGGCGGTCGAAGTTGGCTGCCGGTTTTTCTGCGAGCACGCTGACGGCTCCGCCCCAACGGGATTCGAGCTGTCGAGTTTGCTGATTGGCACTGTAAGCGTCGAGTTGACTCTTGGCATCTGCCAGCGTCGGTGCGTGTTTCATGCCTTGGTCCGGAATAAATATGCCGAATTGTCCCGGCTTGCTGGCACTGGGCCAAATGGCGGCAGCATTGGTGCTGGGGGCCGGTTTGCTGGCCAATACCTGCACATCTTGTCCTGCGAAATGGTGGCACAGATCCACCATGCCGTTCTGGCCACGGGGAGGCAGGGCGGGAGCCGGTTTTGTGGCGCGCTCGGGTAGTGGTGGTGGCAGTTGGCGAGAGGCGGCATCCAGTAGCAGCTTGGCATCCGCGAGTGAAAGCTGGTCGGAGCGCAATCCGGCGAGGATGGCATTGCCACCTGTATCTTGCTGTAGCTTGAAGTTGGCGATATGCGGCAGCAAGCCTGCCACTTCCTGGTGATTGAGGGAGATGTTGCGTACCTGCTCCAGTATCGCGCTGGCAAATGCATGTTCCTGGCTGGATGCACCCGCACCAATGTTGCCACGGGTGCTATTGTCAAGACGACCGGCTTGATCGGCGTGACCTAACTGGCTGATTTGCTGATTGACGAGTGTCTGTAGGGCTTGGATCTGCATTGAACCTCCTGTTGTGTGTCTGGAGGTCATTCTATGGAGATGGTGAGGTGCACTCCGTCAGGAAACGGCACTCAATTTGTAGAAAATGGTTGCAGTGATAAGAGGAAACGGTGAGCGCGGGGTAAAAAGTGGAGAGGCCGAATGGCCTCTCCAGGCTGGTATTAACGGGGGATCAGGCGGCCTTGGCCAGCTGCGCTTCGTCTGTCTTCTTCACCCGCAGTTTCTTGAGGGCGACGGCGGTGACGCCGGTGACGATGGCGCCGCAGATCATGCAGAGCAGTGCCAGCAGCGGCTTGTTGACGGCGCCGAGCAGGGCAACGATGGGGCCACCGTGGGCCACGCTGTTGGTGATGCCAAACAGGAAGGCCATCACGGCGGCGGTCATGCTGCCCAGTATGTTGGCCGGAATGACGGCCAGCGGGTCACGGGCGGCGAATGGGATGGCGCCTTCGGAGATCCCCACCAGGCCCATGGCACCGGCGGCCTTGCCCGCCTCGATTTCGGAGGCATCGAAGATCCCCAGCTTGCGACCGAGCACTGTGGCCAGCGACATGCCGAGCGGTGCGGCCGGGATGGCACAGGCCATGGCGCCCATGAACTGGGTCTGGCCGGAGGCAATCATGCCGACTGAGAACAGGAAGGCCACCTTGTTGACCGGGCCACCCATGTCAAAGCCCGCCATGCCGCCGAGCACTATGCCCAGCAGCACCAGGCTGCCGCCGCTCATGGAGAGCAGCATGGCGTTCAGACCCGTCATCATGTCGGCGATGGGGGCACCAATGATGAAGATGAAGACGGCGGCGATAAACAGGGAGCCGACGATGGGGGCGATCAGGATCGGCACCAGCGGTTGCACCATCTTGTGGTAGTGACGGGTGGCGATCCAGCGCACCAGATAACCGACCAGCAGGCCCGCTATGATGGCACCGATGAAGCCGGTACCGGCGTCGGCGCCGTAGAAGCTGCCGTTGTTGGCGATCCAGCCACCGATGAAGCCCGGCGCCAGGGCAGGGCGATCACCGATGGCGTAGGCGATGTAACCGGCCAGGATGGGGATCATCAGGGTGAAGGCGGCTACGCCAACGTTGAGGATCTGGTTCCACATGCTCCCTGCCGGGATCTGCATGCCGCTCGGGGTCGGGTCGCCACCGATGGCGAGCGCCAGGGCGATCAGCAGACCACCCGTGACGACAAACGGGATCATGTGGGAGACGCCGTTCATCAGGTAGCGATAGAGATCCGAGCTGCCGCCCGCACTCTGCTCTTCCCCTTTCTTGTCCTCCTTGTCGGCCACATAGGCGGGGGCCTTCAGGGCCTGCTCGATCAGCCCCTTGCCATCCTTGATGGGAGCCTTGACCCCGGTCTTGATCAGCGGCTTGCCGTTGAAGCGGGCCATGTCCACCTGCTTGTCACAGGCCACCACTATGGCGCTGGCGCGGGCTATCTCGGCCGCGGTCGGGCTGTTCTTGACGCCGATGGAGCCATTGGTCTCCACCTTCACCTCGTACCCCAGCTCCTTGGCGGCGCGCTCCAGAGACTCGGCGGCCAGATAGGTGTGGGCTATGCCGGCCGGGCAGCCGGTGACGCCGATGATGAAGCCCTTGTCGGCGACTGGGGCGGCCTGCTCCTCCTTGCGCTCAAGCAGCAGGGCCAGCGCCTCGGCGGAGGTGTTGGCGGCCAGCAACTTGGCGATGAAACCCTCTTCGATCAGCTTGGCGGAGAGCTCGGCCAGCACCTCGATATGGTGATTGGCACCGCCGGCCGGGGAGGCAATCATGAAGAACAGTCGGGACGGCTTGCCATCCTCGGCGCCGTAATCGATACCGGCACGGCTGATGCCGATGGCCACCGCCGGTGTGCTCACCGCCGCGCTCTTGGCGTGGGGCAGGGCAACGCCCTCCTCGAAACCGGTGTTGTCCAGCTCTTCCCGGGCCCACAGGTCCTTGATGAACTGCTGCTCATCGCTGACCTTGCCCTGGGCGACCAGCAGGCGGGCCATCTCGCTGAAGATCTCTTCCTTGCGCGTCGCTTTTAAATCGAGATTGATCAGATGTTCGTTGATCAGTGTGGTGATCATGGCGCTCTCCCGCTCCTTGATGAAGCCTGTTGGCATGCCCGGGGCATGTGGACAAAATTGACACTCATATTATGGCGGCACGGCGTCAACCGCCCTATCGGACAAATATGCGAATCACTGGATTTTTGTGCGGTAAAAACCCGAGTGTGAGCGGGATCCCAAAGCGAGGGATTGGGCGTAAGGAGTATGGATATTGTATTTTTACAAATTAAATCATGCTGTTATGGTCTATTTCTATGTGAGCGGACAGATGTGGCCCTACCGGGGTGAACTGGAGAGAGAAGCCTCTTCTGTAAATTTGTGAGATGAAAGGAGTCGGCAGGCTGTGAGCCAGCGCACATAAATGACGGCCATCAGGGGAGGATAGGGGAGAGCAAGCTGGAGAAAAGTCGCAGACCATCGAGGCGATAGCCATATGGATGGCGGGTTAAAAGTAGCTGGGCGGCACACCCGCATAGTGTGGGTGTCTGAGAGAGAAGAACATGCAATCACCACTCTGGATGCGCTGATACCCCAACTTTTCGTAGTAGTGATGGTCGATATCCGCATGCAGAAAAGTGGCGATGGCCTCTGGAGCGTTCAGGAGCTTTTCTGTCACGCAGCGCAGCAGCTGGGAGCCAAAACCCTTTCCTCTCATCGCCGGATCCGTTGCCAGAGAGCCGATACCAAAGCAACCCTGGCCGAGGCCAAATAGGTCGCTATAAACGATAAGGGAAGAGACCGGCTTTTCATCGACAACCAATACATACCAAACACCGGACTGGTATTTCTTGCTGCTTTGGCAACCAGCAAGATATTCATCTCGAGATAGACCCTCACCCCAAACATCGAAACCCATAAGATAGATGGTATCCAGTTCATGGTGGCTGGCTGTTCTTATCTGCATCTTATATTCACCTATCTCATGTATATAAAAGTTGAGGCTCAATGCGCTCTCATGGTTATCCATAAACTCCGTCACCGGCCCAAGTCTTCTCATTATGCGATGAAACAGCCACGCCATCCCTGTATAAACAGCCGCGACGAAAAAAATGAAAAAATAGAGGAATAATACCCTTGGCGAAAACAACTCCCTCTAGACGTCATGTCGGGTCATGCAGAAATCACGCCGATAGGTACCGTAATGGCCAGACCGGATTTAAATTTGACGAGAAATATATTTTCGGTTCTCTAGTCTGTTCGCTTTGATTCATTTTAATCGTAAGTTGCTATGTTAATCGTGATGGTATTGAACATGGCGACGCATGAAATATAGATGTTTATTGATTTTTTCGTGGTAAACGTTAAGTTTCACTTCGTTCAGCCCCAACCTACAGCTTGCAAGCCCAGTATACGAGATTTGATTACGCGATCGTCCGAATACACTACGCTATTCGAGCCTTCGAGCCTTCGAGCCTTCGAGCCTTCGAGCCTTCGAGCCTACGGACCTGCAACTCCTAGAGAACATCTCTAAAATCATTCCTTATACATGATTTTTTGTGCAGAGAGTCATCGTAGTTTCTGACACTGATTCTCCATCAATGCGATAAAAATCAGATGCTTCACCTATGATTTTGAAGCCACACCTCAAATACAAGCTCTTTGCGGGAATGTTGTTTGAAAGGACGTTTAAATCTAACCAGTCAATACTGTCAGTCTCTTGGCAAAATCGGAATGCTGATTCTAATAGCGTTACGCCTAAACCTTGTTTTCTGGCATTGTTTTTTACACCCATGCCTAATAAAACACGATGGAAATTATATTCTCCACTGTAATGGCGCAAATCTATATGTCCAAAAATATGGCTGCTTGAGTCTTTAGCTAACCAAAGCTTTCTCCAACTTGGCTTACCGATACTAACGCCAAAACCATCTCGAAACTTGGTTCTAAGTTGTTCTGATACTTTGCAGTGATCTTTTGGAATTGGTTGAAATAGTGGTGAGTTGTCGGATGCGTTTTCTAGAAGTTGAACACCTAGATACTCAAAGAAGAGATCTAAATCTGATAGTTTTGCTTCTACTATTTCCATATATTCACCTAGTTACGTATAACGCTCGGTTAAGTGTCGCTCCGATTAGAACTGTAGGTTCGATTAGCGCAGCGTAATCGGACTTTCGCGAAGACATATTCAAGACCTTCACCTTTTTATCAGACTAAGCTACCGCCCCTGAATATCAGCCTCCAGCTTGCTGCTTTTCATCTGCGATTGCGCTGAAATGGCGTAATAGATCCGTGTCATGGATGCGACTCCACAAAGGCATTGGTAGCCAAGTGGAACATCTTAATCAAAGCGGTGCGGTAGTAACACAGGGAGCCAATAAAAACCGGCTCGGGATCAACAAATGGCTTGTTCAGGGGGGCGGCCAGCGCAGAATTGGCGGGGCTGACTCGAGTTACCGCAGAGGCGCCAACCGCTCAGCGATCCGGCGCTAGGAGCAGGGCTCAATACTCGAGAAAGGTCTCGCCGCAGCGCTCACAGATAAGGTGGCGCACATGGGTGGTCTGATAGGCCAGGGTCGAGCCGAATGCCCAGTTGGTGAGGGTGCTGGTGCGAAAGGCTTGCCAGAAGGCCTTGCGCGGGTCTTTGGGCATGATGTCCTGACTGTGGTCGCGGGCGACCAGCACCACTATATGGCGGGTGCGCTCCACGCACTGGTCGCAGCGATGGATTTCGCTCTGCTCCTGCTGTTCACTCTGTTTTTGCTGTTCACGCTGGGCTGTCATGATGCACTGGCTCCCGCTCTGGATGGTGCGCTCATCATATTCCTCTCCACTTGGCTCTCCTACTCCCCATACGGAGTTCTGCAATCGGGAGCGGGCTCACTTTTTATCTGCCGGGGGAAGGGGCGGCAAGTTTCCCTGATTGAAATCAGTATCATCTGTCGGGACAAGGGGCGGCAAGTTTCCCTGGTTGAAGTCAGCATCATCTGTCGGGGCAAGAAGCGTCACTGGCTAAAGCCTGCGGCATCACGCCGCGCCAGCGCCCGCTCCACGTAGAGATAGCCGATGCCCATCACCTGCTGGGCGCGGTTGAGCTCGCCGAAGCGCAGCTGGGTCGCATTGACGGCGTCGCTGCAATCGAAGGGGTTGGCGCCGGTCTGGCTGACGATGGTCTGCAGCCAGGGCTCGCCGAAGTCGCAGCTGCGGCCATATAGGTAGATGCGGTTGATGTTGAGGATATTGAGGAAGTTGTAGAGGCTCAGGCCAATGGCGCGGGCGCCTTCGTCCACCAGGGCGCGGATCATGGCATCCCCCTGATGGTAGAGCGCGAGCAGCTGGGCCGTGTCGAGCTCCCCGCCCGCCGGCGCCGGGTTGTCGGCGCTGGCTTGCTGCTTGAGAAAGACCCTCGCCCGCTTCTTGATGGCAAACAGCGAGGCGACCGTCTCCAGACAGCCGTAGCGGCCGCAGGCACAGGCGCTGCCGTCCGGGTTGATGATGGTGTGGCCTATCTGGCCGCTGCCAAACAGGGCACCCCGGTAGATCTGGCCGTTGATGATGAAGGCGGAGCCGATGCCGTAGTCGACGTTGATGACGCAAAAATCCCCGCCATTTTCCCGGCCCTGCCACTTCTGGGCCAGCGCCAGCATGATGCAGTCGTTGTCCACCATCACCTCGCAGCCGAGGCGCTCCTCCAGCAGGTACTTGAGCTCGACCGGCGCGTGCCAGGGGGCCTGCGGCATGGTCTGGGAGACCCCGGTGGCCGGATTGACCTGGCCGTGTACCGCCAGCGCCAGCCGGATCGCCAGCCCCTTGTGGCGGCGCTTGTGCTGGTAGTAGTGCGCCTCGATCAGGCGCAGCAGCTCATCCGGGGTCTGCGGCGCTATCTTCTGGCCGCTGAACTCATCCAGCGGGGTGATCAGGTTGTCCACCAGTATGCTCTCCAGGCTGGTGGGGCTGATGTTGAGACAGAGGATGGCCCCCTTGCCGCTGGCGATGCGGTAGCTGCCGCCGTTGATGCCACGCAGGGAGAGGTTCTGCTCGCTGTGGCTGATGGCGCCATCGGCCACCAGCTCGTCGAGGATCTTGCTGACCGCCGGGATGGAGAGCTCGCAGTGGCGGGCCAGGGTGGACTTGCTCGCCTCCTTGAGCTGGTAGAGTAGCGCCAGCAACACCTGTTTGTTGTGGTGGCGGACTTTCTGGTTGTTCAGGCCGACGATCATCTGTTCACTAAACTCCGCTTACTGTATTGCGTGATCTTTAAGCAAAAATCGCTGTAATGACCATTCTAAACTGGCCTCATCCAAACGTTTACTAATAAATGTTGAATGAGGCGAGATTGATGAGAGCTGATGTAAGAGTCTGGGTCGAAGCCGTCACCCTGCCGACCTACGAGGTCGGTGCCGAAGATCCCAACCCCATGTTTCTCGAGAAGCGGGTCTATCAGGGCTCCTCGGGGGCCGTCTATCCCTATGGGGTGATCGACACCCTCACCGGTCAGAAGCAGATGAAGTCCTATCAGGCGGTCTGGCTGGAGAACGACTTCATCAAGGTGATGCTGCTGCCGGAGCTCGGGGGTCGCATCCACCGCGCCTACGACAAGGTGATGCAGCGGGACTTTGTCTACTACAACGAGGTGATCAAGCCGGCGCTGGTGGGGCTGGTGGGGCCCTGGATCTCCGGCGGCATCGAGTTCAACTGGCCCCAGCACCACAGGCCCACCACCTTCATGCCGGTGGATGTCAGCATCCAGGAGCGCGAGGGCGGCGCCAAGACCGTCTGGCTCGGCGAGGTGGAGGCGATGCGCGGCCTGCAGGTGATGGCCGGCTTCACCCTCTACCCGGACAAGGCGCTGATCGAGATCACCGGCAAGGTGTTCAACGGCAACGACACCCCGCGCCACTTCCTCTGGTGGTCCAACCCGGCCGTCAAGGGCGGGGACGATCACCAGAGCGTCTTCCCGCCGGATGTCACCGCCGTCTATGACCACGGCAAGCGCGACGTGAGCGCCTTCCCCATCGCCCGCGGCACCTACTACAAGGTGGATTACTCCGCCGGGGTCGACATCTCCCGCTACCGCAACATCCCGGTACCCACCTCCTACATGGCGGACAAGTCAGACTACGACTTCGTCGGCGCCTATTGCCATGGCGAGCGGGGCGGCCTGCTGCACGTGGCGGATCACCACGTCTCCCCCGGCAAGAAGCAGTGGAGCTGGGGCAACTGCGACTTTGGCCTGGCCTGGGATCGCAACCTGACCGACGACAACGGCCCCTACATCGAGCTGATGACCGGGGTCTATACCGACAACCAGCCCGACTTCACCTGGCTGGATGCGGGGGAGGAGAAGGTGTTCGTGCAGAACTTCCTGCCCTACAACACCCTGGGCACCCTGCAAAACGCCAACACCCGCGCCGCCATCAAGCTGGAGCGCACCGATGACGGGCTGCTGTGCGGCGTCTACGCGGTGGCGCCGCTGTGCGGGGCGCGCTTCGAGGTGAGTGACGAGGGCGGTGTGCTGCTCAGTCAGTCCCTCGATCTGCAACCGGGTCAGGCCTGGCTTGAGCCGTTCGCCCTCACCGGTGAGGGGCGCCTGCAAGTGCGCCTGCTGGATGAGCAGGGCCAACCGGTGCTGAGTTATTTAGAGCATCTACCGGCCGGCGAGGCCTTGCCGGATCCGGCCTCGGCGCCCTTGGCCGCGGCGGATCTCGACTCGGTCGATGAGCTCTACTTCATCGGCCAGCACCTGGAGCAGTACCTGCACGCCAGCCGCTCCCCCTTTGACTACTACCTGCGGGCGCTGGCGCTGGACGGGGGCGACTATCGCTGCAACCTGGCGCTGGCGACGCTGGAATACAACCGCGCCAACTATGAGCAGGCGCTGGCGTATGCCAACCAGGCGCTGACCCGGGCCCACCGCCTCAACAAGAACCCCCAGTGCGGCAAGGCCAGCCTGCTGCGCGCCCATATCGAGGAGCGCCAAGGCCTGCTGGACGCCGCCTTCGACGACTTCCACAAGGCGACCTGGAGCGGCAACGGCCGGGATGCGGGTTTCCTCGGCCTGGCCCGCATCGCCATGGTGCGCCGCGACCCGGTGCAGGCGCTGCAATTTGTCGAGCGCAGCCTGGCGGTCAACGGTACCCACTACGGCGCCATCGCCCTCAAGGGGCTGGCGCTGCTGGAGTGCGGCGAGCGGGAGGCGGCCCTCGCCTACATAGACGAGCAGCGGGTCCGTTACCCGCTCCACTATCAGCTGGCCTTCCTGCGCTGGCAGGGGAGCGAGCAGGGGGCGGATCTCGAGGCGCTGCGGGCCCTGTGCAATGGGCGCGGGGTGAACCTCTGCTTCCTGGCGAGCAACCTGCTGGAGCTGGGCCGTCCCGAGCTGGCGACGGCGCTGCTGATGGCACTGCCGGTGGAGGAGAGCCTGCCGCGGCTGTTCCAGGCCAGCCTGCTGCCGGCAGGGGAGCAACAAGAGGGGCTGCTGCAACGGGCCGAGCGGGCCTTTGCCAGCAAGGTGCGCTTCCCCAACACCCTGGGGGAGGTGGCCATGCTCGAGCGGCTGCCCCACAGTGCCTTCGCCCGCTACCTGCTCGGCTGCTTCCACTACAGCAAGCGCCGCTATGAGCCGGCCATCGCCCTGTGGCAAGGGGTGTGCGAGCAGACCCCTCAGTTTGCCCCGGCCTGGCGCAACCTCGGCATCTATCACTTCAACAAGAGCGGCGATCTGGCGGCGGCCGAGCAGTGCCTGAGTCGCGCCTTCGCGCTCAAGCCGGACGATGCCCGCCTGCTGTTCGAGCTGGATCAACTGCACAAGCGCATGGCCATGGCACCCGCGCAGCGGCTGGCGCTGCTGGAGGCACACCGGGAGGTGGCCCTCAAGCGCGACGATCTGACCGCCGAGCTACTTAGCCTCCAGCACATCGAGGGTCGACTGGAGGCGGCGGCCGAGATCTTGCGGCTGCGCCAGTTCCACCCCTGGGAAGGGGGAGAGGGCAGGGTCACCGGCCAGTACCTCATCAACCAGCAGAGCCGGGCACTGGCACTGATGGCGCAAGGGCAGCATGAGCAGGCCATACCGCTGCTGCAGCAGGCGCTGCACTATCCCCTCAACCTGGGGGAGGGGCGCCTGGTGGGGCAGAGCGACAACGACATCCACTACCTGCTGGCGCTCTGCCACCTCGCCTGCGATCAGCAGAGTCTGGCCGAACAATGCCTGCATCAGGCCTGCCTCGGTCAGGGTGAGCTGGGGGCCAGCCGTTACTACAACGATCAGCCGGTGGATTACCTCTTCTATCGGGGCATGGCGCTGGCCCGCCTCGGTCACAAGCAGGAGGCGCAGCGTCTGTTCGAGGGCATGGTGGCCTGGGCCGGGCAGGCCATGGACGAGCGGGTCGGGGCGGATTTCTTCGCCGTCTCCCTGCCCGATCTCATCGTGCTCGACGACGATCCCCAGCACAAACACCGCCAGCACTGCCTGCTGGTGCTGGCCCTCGGCCAGCTGGGGCTGGGGGAGCAAGCGCGCGGCGAGCAGAGCCTGCGCGAGCTGCTCGCCCTGAACCCGGCCCATGACAAGGGGCACCTGTTCAGCCTGCTCTGCCGCCAATCTCAGCTCCACTCATAACAAAAACCGGCGCTCCGCCACGGTGCGGAGCGCCCCAGTACCCTACAATCACAAGATAGCGAGAGTGAGTCATGAAAAGTTCGCGAAATCAAATGGATACGGGTGGGCTCAATATGGGCTACATCTGGATGATCTGCCTGGTGGCCGCCTGCGGTGGCCTGCTGTTCGGCTATGACTGGGTGGTGATAGGCGGGGCCAAGCCCTTCTATGAGGCCTATTTCGCCATCACGGATCCGGCCCAATCCGGCTGGGCCATGAGCTCGGCGCTGGTAGGCTGCGTGCTGGGGGCCGCCATCTCCGGCTGGTCGTCCGATCGCTTCGGCCGCAAGAAGCCGCTGATCCTGGCGGCCGTCCTGTTCACCATCTCGGCCTGGGGCACGGCCGCGGCCGGCAACTTCGATCTGTTCGTGGTCTACCGCATCATCGGCGGCATCGGGATCGGTCTCGCGTCGGCGCTCTCCCCCATGTACATCGCCGAGATAAGCCCGGCCGACAGGCGCGGCAAGTTCGTGGCCATCAACCAGCTCACCATCGTCATCGGGGTGCTGGCCGCCCAGCTGGTGAACCTGATGATCGCCGATCCGGTGGCCAGCAGCGCGACCCAGGCCGACATTCTGGCGACCTGGAATGGTCAGTCCGGCTGGCGCTGGATGTTCGGCGCCGAGCTGGTGCCCGCCCTGGCGTTTCTGGTGCTGATGTTCTTCGTGCCGGAATCCCCCCGCTGGCTGGCCAAGGATGGGCAGTATGAGAAGGCGTCCCGCATGCTGAGCAAGATAGGCGGTGATGCCTATGCCAAACAGACCCTGGCCGAGATCCGCCAGACCCTGGTGGGGGAGACCCACAAGGTGTCCCTGGCGGAGCTGGGCAAACCCTCGGTGCGCCCCATCCTCATCATCGGCATAGTGCTGGCGGTGTTCCAGCAGTGGTGCGGCATCAACGTCATCTTCAACTACGCGCAGGAGATCTTCGCCTCCGCCGGCTTTGACATCGACAGCACCCTCAAGTCCATCGTCGCCACCGGCCTCATCAACCTGTTGTTTACCCTGATAGCGCTGCCCATGGTGGACAAGATAGGTCGCCGCAAGCTGATGCTGATCGGCTCGGCCGGTCTCACCATCATCTACGGTATGATGGCGGCGGCCTACGCCAGCGGCGTGTTGGGCCTGCCGGTGCTGTTGCTGGTGCTGGCGGCCATCGCCATCTATGCCCTGACCCTGGCGCCGGTCACCTGGGTGCTGCTCTCGGAGATCTTCCCGAACCGGGTGCGGGGTCTGGCCATGTCGGCGGGCACCCTGGCGCTCTGGATCGCCTGCTTCGTGCTGACCTACACCTTCCCGCTGCTCAATGCCGGACTGGGGGCAGCGGGTAGCTTCCTGCTCTATGGCCTCATCAGCTTCGCCGGCCTCATCTTCATCTACCGCAAGGTGCCCGAGACCAAGGGCGTGACCCTGGAGGCGCTGGAAGCCCAGCTGGCCCAGGGCAAGGTGGAGCTGACCCAGGCCAAGGCGAGCACCTCTGCATGAAGGTGCACAACCTGAACAACCCGCATCTTCGGATGCGGGTTTCAACCCAGGGGGCCTGCCTGCTAGGGCTGGAGGATGACAAAGGGCGCCCGCTGCTGCGGGACACCGACCCCGAGGCCCCCTGGCAGCCGGGGCAGAGCGCCCTGTTTCCCATGTTGCCGCTGGCCAACCGGGTGGCGGGCAATGGCTTCGAGCTGTGGGGGGAGGCGCAACCTCTGCCCGAGAGCGACGCCGATCCCGACTTCTTCCTGCACGGGGAGGGGTGGCTGCGGCCATGGCAGACGGTGGCGCAGACCGGCAGCTCGGTGACGCTGCAGCTCACCGGCCATAACGGCCCCTTTCACTATCTGGCGGAGATCGACTATCGCCTGCAGGGGCCTAGCCTGGTGGCGCGCATCGGCTTGACCCATCTGGGGGAGGTACCCTGCCTCTATGGTGCGGGTTTTCACCCCTTCTTCTGGCGCGATGAGCAGACCCGGCTGCGCTTTCTGGCGAGCGGGGTCTGGCAGGAGGGGGCGGATCACCTGCCAACCAACTGGAGCAGCGCCTTGGCGCCCAACCTGGACTTTCGCCAGTGGCGGCGGCCACAGGGCTGGCTTAACCACTGTTATGGCGGCTGGCGCGGGCAGGCCGAGATCGAGCATCCGGGCCGCTATCAACGCTTGCAGATCTCCAGCGATGGCGGCTTCCTGATGCTCTATCAGCCCGACGAGGGCAGCGGCTTCGTCTGCCTTGAGCCCCAGAGTCACGCCGCCAATGCCCACCATATGGCCGGTCACCCCGGCCTGCGGCTGCTGGCGCGCGGCGATCGCATGAGCCTCGGCATGACCATCAGCCTGCTGGCGACGCCATGAGTCGGCGCCTCGTCCCATCCCCATTTCGAGGCCCGCAAGGGCCTCAACCTTTGGGGCCGACGCGAGGGCCTGGGTGGGTGCAGGGCAGGCCGTCAGCGGGCTGCCGCGCCAGGCGCAACCTTTTGTTGACCCTTTCTTAATGCAGCCTGTATCTGTCGTGGCTTTCGGTGGACGACGACAGGCCCCGTTGCTCTACTCCGCGCCAGGTAAAAACAGCCGCGGCGACCAGCGGCCCCGGCGCACCCTGAGTGGTCCGGGCAAGGAAGAGAGGAAGGAGTGGCAATGAAGTTGGCTAAGTGCTTGATGATAGGATTGGCGGCCCTGGCGCTGCTGGGTTGTGGTGATGACGATGAGGGGGGCTCCACGGGGGATGGTCACCCCCTCTCTTCGTTGCAGATAAGCCCGGGTGAGGCCAGGGTCCCCGTCGGTTTCGAGCAGCAGTTCCAGGCGCAGGCGACCTGGGAAGATGGCTCGGTGCAGGACGTGACCCAACACCCCGACGTCGCCTGGAGCAGCAGTGACGCCGCCGTGGTGACAGTGGATGAGCATGGCCTCGCCAAGGGGATCAGCCCGGGCACGGCGGTCATCACCACGACCGCCATGGTGAACAGTGAACCCTACAGCGCCACCGCCAGGGTGGAGGTCATCGACACCTATGTGACCGGGCTGCAGCTGACCCCGGCCAGTGCCACTGTGCCGGTGGGCTTGAGCCAGGCCTTCGTGGCCACTGCCAGCTTCTCAGACGGCCAGTCGCGGGATGTGACCAACGCCTCGGCCCTGAGCTGGCACAGCAGTGACGACAGTTTGGCTGTCGTCAGCAACGAGGAGGGCAGCAAGGGGCTGGCCACCGGGTTGGCGGTCGGGGCACTGACCCTGGAGGCCGTCGCAACGGTCAATGGCGAGCCGCTTCAGGCCTCGGCCCAACTGGAAGTGACGGATGCCCTGATCACCGGGCTGGATATCCATGCCCCGCAAGATCCGCTGCCGGTGGGGATGAGTGCGCAGCTGAGCGCCTTCGCCAGCCTGTCGGATGGCAGTGCCCCCATCGATGTGACCGAGCATGAGGCCCTGAGCTGGAGCAGCAGCGATCCGGCGGTGGCGAGCATCAGCGACAGCGGGCTGGTCACCGGACTGGCGCAGGGCGGCACCACCATCAGGGTGAGCGGCACCATCAACGGGGTGCCCCTCAATGCGACCGAGCAGCTCAGGATAAGCTCGGCCTTCGTCACCCGGCTCGAGTTGCAACCGACGGACGGGACAGTCCCGGTGGGGCTGCAGCTCGCCTTCACCGCCGTGGCGCATCTGTCAGACGGGACATCGTTCGACGTCACCGACAACCCCCTCGTACAGTGGCACAGCAGCCAACCCGAGATCGCGACCGTCAGCAACCTCGAGGGCAGCAAGGGGCTGGTGACGGGGCAAACGGCTGGCGTTGCCACCATCACGGCGAGCGGCACTGTCGAGGGCATGCCGTTCAGTGCATCGGCTCCGGTGACTGTGTCATCCGCCGTGGTGACCAGTCTGGCGGTCACGCCGCCAGCGGCATCCTTGTCCATCGGGAACCGGCTGCAGTTCCAGGCCGTGGCGACCCTCTCCGATGGCAGCAATCGGGATGTGACGGGCGATGCCTCCACTATCTGGTACTCCGATGCCCCCACCATCGCGACTATCGGCAACGTGGATGGAAGCCGGGGGGAGGCCAGCGGCCTGAGCGAGGGGCTGGCGCTCATCACCGCCAGCCTGGCCGGCGTCACCAGTACGGCGACGCAGCTCACTGTGATGCCGGTAGCACCCGTGGCACCCATCGTCATAGAACCGCGGTATAACCAGATCGCCTCGTTGCAGCTGAGCCAGGCGGAGTTTGCATTCTGGAATGCGACCTCCATCAACTCGCCCGAGGGACAGAGCGCCCTCAAGGCGCTGAGCGGGCGGGTCTACGAGCAGTTCCGGGACGAGTTCGACTTCATCACAGTGGTGATGAACAACGAGGAGGTTCCCACGACCCCTGTAGATATGCCCACCGGCGAGTACGCCCACGTCAGGAACGATGTGGCGGGCATCGGCCTTGGCATGTTTGATAGCTCGGCGGAGTTTCACTCGGATGGCAAGTTGCAGGGCATCTGGTTTTTGTACGCGAAAAGGTACCTGTCGACCTCGACCTACGGCCCCATACTGCACGAGATGGCCCATCGCTGGGCAAACTGGGTGGTCCCTCCTGCCACCGGCCACTGGGCTCCCTGGCTCGGCATCGTCGGACAGCTGAACAGCGTGAGTGCCAACTACGCCGATATCGAGCTCTACCTGATGGGGCTGATGGATGCATCCGAGATGACGGATCCGGCCAGTATCGATGCCTATAACCGGATCCCGGTTGACCAGCAGACCAGGGTGCCGAGTGCCGCTAACTCGCAGAAGGAGTTTCGTACTCTGCTGCTGATCCTGTCGGATCGGGCGCTCACCGCCACCGAGATCCAGAACTACAACAATGGCGCCACCCTGCTGGCCCGCACCGACAACCCTTCCCAGCAGGGCACCAACTTCCACAAGATGACGGGAGGCAGGGGCACCCTGGTGGTGAGCGGGCTCGATACCCTGGTCAAGCCGGCCCCCTGATCCGGCACCGGGTGGGATATCCCGAGCGAGCCACAGTCAGCATCATGACGGGCTCGCGGTACGCAGACATACAAGAAGGGGCCCTGAGGCCCCTTCGTTTTTTTCATCTGCAGTCAGTGCCAGTCTCGTCAGGCTACCTTGCTGCTGCCTGCCAGGGTGCGGGCCAGCAACCCTTCCGGATTGTGGATGGCCTCCTTGGTCTTCACATCGATGATCTCGATGTCCTTGAATCGCTCCCGGTTCTTGATGGCCACGTCGTGGGCCAGGATGACGTAGCGCGCGTTGGCCACGTCTTTGGCGGTGATGCGGTTGATGATGCCGTTGGCGCCCTGGGTCTCGACTTTCAGCTTGATCCCCTGTTTGGCGGCCGCCTTTTGCAGGCTCTTGGCGGCGAGGAAGGTGTGGGCCACGCCGGAGGGGCAGGCGGTGATGGCGAGCACGTCCGCCTCACCCTCGGCCTCGATGGCCTGGTAGTCGCTGTCGGGCTGGCTCACTTCTTCATCCTCGGTCACCGGCTTTTTCAGCAGGTTGACGATGAGGGCCGTGGTCAGGGCGCCGAGCACTGTGCCCAGGATGTAGCCCATCTTGCCTTCCACCACCGGCAGCACTATCCAGCCGCCCCAGGGGGCGTGGTTGATGCTGTGCATCATGAAGCCGGTGATGTTGCCGACGATGCCGCCCGCGACGATTGCCGGGATGACGCGCACCGGGTCGGCGGCGGCAAAGGGAATGGCCCCCTCGCTGATGCCGATCATGCCCATGATGGCGGCCGCCTTGCCCGCTTCACGCTCCTCTTTCTTGTAACGACGGGGCGAGAGCAGGGTGGCCAGCGCCATGCCGAGTGGCGGCACGCAGATGGCGATGCCGACGCCGCCCATCAGCCAGGGTTGGGTGTTGACCTGGGTCTGGGCGAACAGGGTGGCGACCTTGTTGACCGGGCCGCCCATGTCGAAGGCGGTCATGCCGCCCAGGATGGCGCCCAGCATCACCTTGCCGGAGCCTGCCATGCTGGAGAGCCAGTGGTTCATCCCGTCCATCATGGCGGCGATGGGGGCGCCTATCACCCACATCACTATGCCGCACACCAGGAAGGTGCCGATCAGCGGATAGATGAAGATGGAGCCGAGCGAACTCATGGAATCCGGTAGTTTTATGCGTTTGAGCTGATTGACGATGAGGCCTGCGATGAAGCCCACCAGGATGGCGCCGAGAAAACCGGTGTGGAACTGCTGCACCGCGATCCAGGAGCCGATCATGCCCGGAGCCAGGCCCGGTTTGTCTGCCATGGAGTAGGCGATGTAGCCGCCGAGCACGGCGGTGAAGAGCGTCAGCCCCGCGATGCCCATGTCGGCCATGTCCTTGAGCACCCCGGCCTCGGGCACCGCGCCCTTGCCGCTCATCATCACCGACAGCGACAGCAAGACGCCCCCCGCGACGATGAAGGGGATCATGTGGGAGGTGCCAAACAACAGGTGCTGCTTGAGGGTGCCGAGCTGGGCCTTGATGCTGCGATCCTGGGGCTCAGGCACGCTGGGCTTCGCCAGGGCTTTGGCTTGTGGCCGCGGCTTGGGGTCGGGCTGGGCGCTGGTCAACAGGCTGAGCACCTCGGCCTTGCTGCTGGCCGCTTGCATCTGCGGGATGAAGCCTGGCTCAAGCAGCTTGGTGGAGAGCTCGGCCAGCACCTCGATATGGTGGTTGGCGCCCCCCGCCGGGGAGGCAATCATGAAGAACAGCTTGGAGGGCTGCCCATCTTCGGCGCCGTAGTCGATCCCCTGGCGGCTGATGCCGATGACGATGGCGGGGTGGAGTACTACCTCGCTCTTGGCGTGGGGCAGGGCGACCCCCTGCTCGAAGCCGGTGTTGTCGAGATTTTCCCGTGCCCAGAGGTCGCGCACGAACTGATCCTGATTGGCAATCTTGCCGCTGGCCTTGAGCCGGGCGGCCAGCTCGACAAACAGCCCCTGCTTGTCTTTGGCGGCGATGTCGAGGCAGATCAGTCCTTCATCTATCAACGAGGTGAGCATATGTGTCTCCTGGCTCCTTCGTGGAGCCGTTGCGATGGGTAACAATTGACCCGTCTATTGTTTCGCCCTTGCCGTCTCATCGAAATCGGACATATGTGCCCTTTACTGGATTTTTGTGTCAGTGCGCCGGGCCTGTGACCCTGCTCGCATTTTGGTTTCGAGAGGGGAGTCTGCCGGTCCGCATTTAATATCATTTAAAAACATATGGTTATTGTGGTTTTTGGAATGAGGGCCAAGGGGGCAAGGTGCCATCTGCCTCGCCGGTCAGCCACGGGGGATGGAGATTTGTGTGCTATTGCCACCCCCTGAAATGTGAGCCGTCTGGCAAAAATGCGGCTGGCGGGGGCGAGGGAAGGCGACTGCCGTCGCGGTTTGAGGCGGCCAAACCGGAGGCGCGCCCGAGCCGGCAGCAGGGGAATGGCGGTGAGAGTCATGGGGATAGGTGGCTGATATTGCTGCGCAATTGGAACGGGCAAGGGTGGCAAGCGCCCTTGCTCTGGCCCTGTTGGCCTGCTTGCAGGAGAGTCTTCACCCAATTTTTAGATTGGTTTATGGATAATCAATCGTTTATTTCGTTGGACAGTTGGGGGGATAGTGGTGTCACACTCTGTGAGCAGGTTGGCCAACAGTGCCGTCAGCCAGTGTGTAACCCTATTGATGTAAGGAGACATCCTGATGGAAAAACTTGACCAAGAGATCGACACCATGCGCCAGGAGTTTGAGTCACAAGGGCAGAAGCAGGCCCATGACAAGTGGCAGGCCAGGGTCGATGAACTGCAGCGGGAGCGTACCGAGGTTCCCCAGCCGGAAGCGGCAGAACACTAGCCTGCCGACGGCCATCATGGCTACCGGTTGCGCAGATAATAAAAAACCACCGCCCCGAGACAGGGCGGTGGTTTTTTTTCAAGCTTATCTCGGCCTTGCTCGGCTCTCTCAGACCGCGGGCCGGCAATGCCGGGCGGGGTCAGGCCGGGCTCGACTGCGGTTGCCGCCACATGCGGTACATGGTGTGGCAGTTGACGAACAGGAAGCTGACTTCGATCAGACTGCCCCCGATGGAGCCTATCAGTATGTTGTGGCTGGTCCAGCACAGGCCCCCCGCCAGCATGCTCAGCCGCAGCGTGATGCCCTGGGCGCGAAACAGTCCCCAGGTGCCTATGGTGGTACCTAGGATGGGCAACCACTGCACCGGGTTCGTGATCTGGGGAATGCCGAGCACCCAGACCAGGATCAGGAAGAACAGCATCACCCATGGGCTGCGGGTGTGCCCCGAGGCGGTGGTGCGAATGCAACTGAGGCCTGCGCTGAGGGCCGCCGTGCTGGCACCCATCAGGAAGAAGTGGAGGGCGATGGCCGCCTGATAGAGGCAAAGCCGCAGTCGAAAACGCCCGTCGTCCCGTTGCCTAAAGGCGCTGATCCCGACCAGCATGGCGGCAAGGCCGATGCCCTGCGCCAGGGGTTGTTGCTGGAACAGCGTCCAGAGCGGCATCAGCCCGCTCGGCTCGGCGCTCACAGGATGGGGCCCTTGCAGGGCGGCCTTGGCTGGCAGTCATTGTGTTGGCTGCGGGTCGGTTTGCCGCAGGCGAGCGCGACTGTGAACGCAACGGATAGGGTCAGGGGGTCATTCATGGGGGGCTTCTATCAGGGGGCCGTGGCCGGTGCGGAATCGTACCATGTGACGGCCGGCGCCCGTCAAGGCGCCGCGCTGCGGGAGGGCCAAGAGAGGGAGGCCAGGTCGGGATCTGGCACCAATGACAAGGGCCATCGATGATGGCCCTTGTCCGGTTATCGCTTTAGCAAGACAGCCGTCAGCAGCGGTTGCCGGCGCGGGCGACCCGGCCCTCGGCCAGCAGCCGATAGTGGCCGGTGGCGGCGGGGACGAAGGCGGACTGGCCCTTCTCCAGCCGCAGTATCTGTTCATCCTGCCTGAGCGTCACTGTGCCATCTATGGCAAACAGGATCTCGGCGCTGGAGGTAGTGAGGGCATGCTCACCGGCCGGGTAGACGCTGAAGGTGAAGTCCGGCACCGGCACCTCGAAGTGCTGCACCATGTTCTCGGTCATGCCCTCGACGCGGGGGGCAAGCAGGATCTGATCGTCGGGTTTGGCGACGCAACGGGTGCAGTCCAGCAGCTCGGCCACGTCTATGTACTTGGGGGTGAGACCGGCCCGCAGCACGTTGTCGGAGTTGGCCATGATCTCGAGGCCGGTGCCGCGCACATAGGCGTGGGGGGTGCAGGCATCGAGGAACATGGCCTGGCCCGGCTCGAGGGTCACCACGTTCAGCAGCAGCGGCGAGAAGAGCCCCACATCCCCCGGGTACTGGGCGGCCAGGTTGGCGATGAGTGCGAAGGTCTCTTCGTCCTGATGCTCGCTGGCATAGGCCAGCAGGCCCGTCAGGGCGGCTTCCTTGCGTGCGCCTGCCAGGATCAGCAGCTGGTGGAAGAAGTGCTGCAACCCGGCTTCGTTCTGGTTGGCGGCGAGGGCCGCGACCAGATCGGCGATGGCCGCCAGCTTGACCCGCTCGAACAGTGCCAGGATGGCGGGAATGGCGCGAAAACCGTTCATCGCCTGATAGGGGGTGAGGGCAAACACCAGCTCCGGCTTGTGGTTCGGATCCTTGTAGTTGCGATTGCTCGCCTTGGCGTCGATGCCGGCGGCCTCTTCCTTGGCAAAGCCCGCTTCGGCCTGCGCCTTGCTGGGATGCACCTGGATGGAGAGCGCCTTCTCGGCACAGAGCACCTTGAACAGGAACGGCAGGCTGCCGAAGCGGGCGACGGTGGCCTCGCCCAGCACGGCGCTGGGGGCGGCCTCGATAACGGCGGAGAGCTTCTGTGCGTTGCCCGCCAGGTTCACCTCGGAGCAGCCGTTGGGATGGGCGCCCATCCACAGCTCGGCCTGGGGTTTGCCGTCCGGATTGGGGATGCCAAACAGGGTGGTGAGGGCGTCATGGCTGCCCCAGTCATAGCCTTGAATCGGGTTTTGCATCAACAGGAAGGAGGGCAGATCTCGACTGCTCATAAGGGACGCCTCATTGAGTTTGAAGAAAGTGGTTTGCAGAAAAGGGTGGAATTGACGGTCCGGCCCGGACTATAACATGGGCGACCTTTGCCGCCGCAATCGCTTGCCTCTCTCTTGATCGGGATCATCATGTCACTCATCTTCAGCCAGCTGCTCGACGGCGCCCTCCACGAACAGGTTCCTTTCGAGCAGATCTGGTTCGCCAGCGAACAGGGGGTTCCACCCGGCTTCAGCTATCAGGTCAACTTTCCCCGCCTCGAACTGGTGTTCAGCGGCGAATACCACAACCAGGTCTGGGACAAGGAGCTGGGCTGCAAGGAGATCAGCGTACTGCCGGGGCAGGCGCTCTACATCCCCCCCAACGGCTGGAACAAGCCGCAATGGACCACCGACTGCTCGGTGCTGAGCCTGCTGTTTGGCAAGCGCCAGCTCGGCTTCAGCCTGGTGAGCAAGCGCCGGGAGGACCCCGACTTCTTCGATGTGCAAAAGCACAGCATCATGGCCAGGGCCGGCCATGTGCTCGAACACATCTTGGCGGCGCTCAACGTGCTGACCGAGGATCCCGGCCGCTCCCCCACCGACAACCACCTGCTGCAGGCGCTGCTCACCAGCGCCCGCCAGCTGCTGGCAGAATCCGCCGCCGAGCGGCCCAGGGGAGCGGATCTGTTTCACGGCATCTGCATCTACATTCAGGAGAACTTTCACCGCCCCGTCACCCGGGACTCCATCGCCCACCGCTTCAACGTCTCGGCCAGCCATCTCTCCCACCTGTTTCGCGAGCAGGGCCACATGCGGCTGGCGGATTACATCAGCTGGGTGCGGATCGACAGGGCCAAGTTCATGCTGAAAAAGTACCGCTTCCGGCTGGAGGAGGTGGCGAGCCGCTGCGGTTACGGCGATGTGAACTATTTCTGCCGGGTGTTCAAGCAGAAGACCGGGCTGACCCCGTCCCAGTACCGCTCCCTGAGCCAGCCCCAGGGGCAGCCGGAGGATCTGGCGGGATGAGGACGGATGCCATTGGACCCGCATCGGCGCTGGCGCCGGCGGGCCTCGCCGTGTGCCGGATGCGCACGGACAGAGCGCACTGTGATCCAGTACTCGACTATGGTCGGACATGCACGCTCGCCATTTGATTATGAAAATGGATGGGCTAAGATGGCCGCGCGCAACGATCAGATTTATAACAAACGGAAGTTAGGAGATGCCGATGGAAAGCAAAGTAGTTATCCCGACCCAGGGTCAGAAAATCACAGTCGATGCCAACGGCAAGCTGAAGGTTCCCAACCACCCGATCATTCCGTTTATCGAAGGGGATGGCATCGGTGTGGACGTGACCCCGGCCATGTTGAGTGTGGTGAATGCCGCGGTCGAGAAAGCCTACAAAGGCGAGCGCAAGATCGCCTGGATGGAGATCTATACCGGCGAGAAATCGACTCATGTCTATGGCGAAGGTGCCTGGCTGCCGGCCGAAACCCTGGATTTCATTCGTGAATACTGCGTGGCCATCAAGGGCCCGCTGACCACCCCGGTCGGTGGCGGTATTCGCTCCCTCAACGTGGCCCTGCGCCAGGAGCTGGATCTCTACATCTGCCTGCGCCCGGTCCGTTACTACGAAGGGACCCCGAGCCCGGTCAAGCGTCCCGATCTGACCGACATGGTGATCTTCCGCGAGAACGCCGAAGACATCTACGCCGGCATCGAGTGGAAGGCGGACAGCGATGAAGCCAAGAAGGTCATCGCCTTCCTGCAAAACGAGATGGGCGTGAAGAAGATCCGCTTCCCCGAGTCCTGCGGCATCGGCATCAAGCCGATGTCCAAGGCCGGGACCGAGCGTCTGGTCCGTGCCGCCATCGAGTACGCCGTCGACAACGATCGCGACTCAGTGACCCTGGTGCACAAGGGCAACATCATGAAGTTCACCGAAGGTGCCTTCAAGGATTGGGGCTATGCCCTGGCCCAGAAAGAGTACGACGCCCAGTTGATCGACGGCGGCCCCTGGTGCTCCTTCAAGAACCCGAAGACCGGCAAGACCATCATCGTCAAGGACGTCATCGCCGATGCCTTCCTGCAACAGATCCTGCTGCGCCCGGCCGAGTATGACGTCATCGCCTGTATGAACCTCAACGGTGACTACATCTCCGACGCCCTGGCCGCTCAGGTCGGTGGCATCGGCATCGCCCCCGGCGCCAACATTGGTGACGGTGTGGCCCTGTTCGAGGCGACTCATGGCACCGCGCCCAAGTATGCCGGTCAGGACAAGGTCAACCCAGGCTCCCTCATTCTCTCCGCCGAGATGATGCTGCGCCACCTGGGTTGGGTCGAAGCGGCCGACCTCATCATCAAGGGCATGGAAGCGGCCATCGCCAACAAGACGGTCACCTATGACTTCGAGCGACTGATGGAAGGCGCCACCCTGCGCTCCTGTTCCCAGTTCGCCCAGGACATGGTCGACCAGATGTAATCGGGTTTCCCAAAAGCAAAACCGGCGCCATGAGCGCCGGTTTTTTTATGGGTGACAGACGAAGGCTCTTGCCTTATTGCGCCTGCTCTATGTGTTGTTGATAACGTTGCTGCCACTTGCTGCTCTCGGCTTCGTCGCCCTGGGCCTGCCAGAACTCGCAGATGGAGTTGGCGAGTTCGGAGGCCATGGCGTGATCGCCATCGCGACGGCTCATCAGATATTGTCCCAGCCAGCTTTGATACTGTTTCATTGCCCGATCTCCTTATCTAAGGTGCCCTTGGTGATTGCCCTCTGGCCGAGCGAACTCGCCAGATATGACTCAACCAGGTCACTTGTTGTGCTGCGCGACTGCTCGTTGTTATCACCGGATTGGGTAGTGATCTCGCCGGATATGGGCGTCAACGGGGCGCAGATGTCAAAAAACGGCCCCTATCGTATCACAAAATAACCAACTTGGGGGGATTGACGGCAGGGGGAGGGGCGTGGGTGCCGGCAGATCTTGGGTAAAGAGCATGCCATCTTGCTGATCCCAGAAGAGAAAAACCCGCCAGGGTGGCGGGTTTTGCGGCTTAAAAAAGATCAGATGTTGGCGGTGGCGAGGTATTTTGCCATCTCCTCCGCCGGCACCATGCCGCCGCCGGTGGCCCACACCAGGTGGGTGGCCTGTGCCATGCGCAGGGCATCCAGACCGCGGGATGCCTGCCACTCGCCATCGGCGCTGACCCGCCAGGGGCCCGGCATGCCGGCGAGGGCGGAAGGCTCGAGGCGGATCTGCTCATCCCTGTCCAGCAGCCCCAGCAGGTCATACATCTCCTGATCGCTCAGGGTGTAGAAGCCATCGAGCAGCCGTTCCATGGCGCGGCCGACGAAACCGGAGGCGCGCCCCACCGCGAGGCCATCGGCGGCGGTGAGGTTGTCGATCCCCAGATCCTGTACCGCGATCTGATCGTGCAGGCCGGTGTGCACCCCGAGCAACATGCAGGGGGAGTGGGTGGGCTCGGCGAAGAAGCAGTGAACGTTATCCCCGAACGCGAGTTTCAGGCCAAACGCCACCCCGCCCGGGCCGCCGCCCACTCCGCAGGGCAGGTAGACGAACAGCGGGTGCTCGGCATCCACCTCGATGCCCATCTCATCGAACTGCTTTTTCAGCCGCTCACCCGCCACCGAGTAGCCGAGGAACAGGGTGCGGGAGTTCTCGTCATCGATGAAGAAGCAGTTGGGATCGCGCTCGGCCTCCTTACGCCCCTGCTCCACGGCGACCCCGTAATCCTCGACGTATTCCACCACTATGACCCCGTGTTCGCGCAACTTGCGCTTCTTCCACTCCCGCGCATCGGCGGACATGTGCACGGTGACGGTGAAGCCGAGCTTGGCGCTCATGATGCCGATGGACATGCCGAGGTTGCCGGTCGAGCCCACGGCGATGCTGTACTGGCCGAAGAAGCGGCGGAACTCATCACTGAACAGCTTGCTGTAGTCGTCGTCTTCGCGCAGCAACCCGGCCTTGATCGCCAGCTGCTCGGCATGGGTCAGCACCTCGTAGATGCCGCCACGGGCCTTGATGGAGCCGGAGATCGGCAGGTGGCTGTCTTTTTTCAGCAGCAGCCGGCCGGTGAGGTCAACGCCGTAACGCTCATTGAGAGTTGCCTGCAGGGCGGGGATGGCCGCGACTTCGGACTCCAACATGCCCTGCATGGCACGGGTCTCGGGGAAGGCCTGGCACAGGTAGGGGGCGAAGCGGGCCAGGCGGGCTGAGGCGTCTGCGACGTCGCGTTGATCCAGCCCCACGTAGGGCAGGCCGGCCGCCAATGTGGTGGCATTGGGGTTGAACCAGGTCACAGGCTCGAGAGAGATCAGCGTCTGAACCAGCGGGTACTGAGAGATGAGCTGCGCAATGTCGGTATTTTTCATGGGATGTCTCTGTCTTTTACACGATATAGGAGAGCAGGAAGGTGCCGGCCAGCGCCATCAGGGAGGCGAGGAGGGTGGCACTGGTGTAGTACTTGAGCGTTTCGTTCAGGGTAGCGCCGCAATACTGCTTCACCAGCCAGAACAGGGAGTCGGTCACCATGGTGCAGCCGATGGCGCCTGAGCCGATGGCGAGGGTCATGATCTCCGGGCTGATGTTCGGGTAGTGCACCATGATGGGGGCGACGATGGCGGTGGCCCCCATCATGGCGACGGTGGCGGAGCCGACGGCGGCGTGCAGCACTATGGCCACCAGCCAGGCCAGCAGTATGGGGTGCATGTCCAGCTGGGAGAGGATGGTGGCGAGGCTGTCCCCCAGGCCACTGGCCTTGAGCACGCCGTTGAAGGCGCCACCGGCCCCGATGATGAGCAGTATGTTGGCGATGGAGGAGAAGCACTGCTCCGTCTTGTCCAGCAGCCCTTCCATCTTCATGCTCTGGCGGATCCCCAGCACGTAGTAGGCGGTGAAGGCGGCGATGAACATGGCGGTGATGGGGTTGCCGATAAACTCCAGCAGGGTATAGAGGATGGAGCTCTGATCCATGTTCAGCTCGGCCACCGTCTTGGCCAGCATCAGCAGTATGGGCAGCAGCACGGTGAAGAGGGAGGCGCCGAGGGAGGGGAGCTCGGCCTCATCGCGCGCCTCGATATTCGCAAAGGCGGCGGGCACGCTCTTGAACGGCACCCGCTTGCCCAGCAGCTTCAGGAACAGGGGGCCGCCGACCAGGGAGGCAAAGAGCCCGACCGCGAGGCCGTAGACGATGACGGATCCGATATCGGCTCCCAGCTGATTGGTGACATAGAGCGCGGCCGGATGGGGCGGCACTATGCAGTGCACGGCCATCAGGGCGGTGCAGAGCGGGATGGCGAGCGTCAGCAGCGAGGTGTTGGTCTTGCGGGCGATGGAGAAGGCGAGCGGGATCAGCAACACCACCCCCACCTCGACGAACAGGGTGATGCCGCACACCAGGCCGACCAGCACCATGATGACCTGAGGCGACAGCCAGCGGCACTTCTGCAGGGTGAGGCCGATGCGCTCGGCGGCGCCCGAAACCTCCATCATCTTGCCGAGTATGGTGCCAAGGCCGATGACGGCGGCGAGGAAGCCCAGGGTGCCGCCTATGCCCTCCTCCATGGCATTGACCATCTTGACCGGGTTCATCCCCATCATGGTGCCGACATAGAAGCTCGCCAACAGCAGGGCGAGGAAGGGGTGGATCCTGCCCTTCACTATGGTGAAGACGATCAGGATGATGCTAGTCAGCAAGGTACCGACGACCCACATTTCAGAATTCATACTGCGCCTCGACAAGGGTGATAAGAGATGAACGATGGGCCTATTGAACGGGAATGGCGCCGGGCTGACAAATGATGAAAATGGCGTCTTGGATGCGCTGGGTTGATGCAAAGGTGCCACATTCATCACATTTAGCTGTGGATCTGTGACTTGGATTCGGTTGCTTCATCCTAAAGCGGGCTTTCCGGGATATCATGACGGCGATCTTTAGCCGGTGATGGGGAAGGCGGATGTATACCGAAGACAACTATGTATCGAGAAACAAGCTGCTGAGCGGCTATCAACTCTCCAAGCTGCACACCTTCGAGGCGGCGGCCCGTCACTGCTCCTTCGCCCTGGCGGCGGATGAGCTGGCGCTCAGCCCGAGCGCGGTGAGCCACCGGATAGGTGCGCTGGAAGAGGAGCTTGGCTTCAAGCTGTTCCAGCGTTTTCACCGCAAGGTGATGCTGACGGCGGAGGGGCAGCGGATCTTCTGGGCGCTCAAGTCCTCGCTGGAGTTCATCAATCAGGAGATCCTGGAGATCAAGAATCAGGAACTGTCCGGTTCCCTGACTGTCTACTCCCGCCCCTCCATCGCCCAGTGCTGGCTGGTGCCGCGGCTCGCGGACTTCTCCCGCCTGCATCCCCAGATCGATCTCAACATCATGACCGGCAACGAGAACGTCAACCTGCACGGTTATGGCATCGATCTGACGATCTATTTCGACGACAAGATGCCGGAGCGGCTCGCCATCCACCCGCTGATGGATGAATACATGGTGCCGGTATGCAGCCCCGACTATGCCGAGCAGCATGGGCTGCTGGATAACCCTGACAACTTATCTCGCTGCCGCCTGCTGCACGACAGGCAGGCCTGGGGGTACGACTCCGACACCGACGAGTGGTGCAGCTGGGCCCGTCAGGCCGGGATCTCCCTCGACGGCTGTCAGTCGAGCATGGGCTTCGATCGCTCCGATCTCGCCATCATCGCCGCCATGAATCACGCCGGGGTGGCCATGGGCCGCAAGAACCTGGTACGCCAGCGGCTGGAGCGCAACGAGCTGGTGGAGCCCTTCCCGGGCAGGGAGGTGCGCTGCGAGCAGCGTTACTACATGGCGACGCTCCCCAACCGCCAGTGCCCCAAGATCCAGGCCTTCATCGACTGGATAGGCGCCCAGGCCGCGATGGCGTGCTGAGTCGGAGGGCTGCAAGGTGGGGTATTCCTGTGGCGGGGCTGGCTGACTCGCCGCGGTTTATTTCTATCCGGGGGCGGATAATGCCCTCGGTATTCGCAGTGGATGGCAGACTGACATGAGTCGGGAGAGATCTGGTGTTTTATCATCCCCCGGTGCTTGGATGACTCCATGCTCATTTATCGGATCGACGAATATCCTGGCTGAGGATCTGACCGTGATTAACCAAGGCTGAAGAAAATAATGTCTAGCTGCCCTCTTTTTCAATAACGACAACAGTGTGAATTAACGGCAACGAATAATGGTCATGATGTTGTCAAGCCTCCTGCTTGCACTATAAAATCATTATGTTGTTATCGAGCGGACATGCTATTCTCAAACTGTGTTATCCCTGTGACATACAAAAATAATTCTGTGAGGAAGTAATGAACGAGTTTCTGAAAGTTCTACTGAACATTCGCAGCTTGCGTGCTGCCATTCGTGAACTGCCGTTTGAGCAACTGCAAGAAGCGAAAGAAAAGTTTGATCTGGTATATAACGAGCGTGCCGAGTCTGTTGAACAGGAACGTGCCGAGCAGGAAGAGCGTCAGCGCAAGCTGAGCGAATTTACCGAGATGCTGCAACAAGCCGGTATCGACCCGCGTGAGCTGATCGGCAGCGTCGCTGCCCCGGCAGCCGCTGGCGCAGCCAAGAGCAAGCGTGCTCCGCGTCCTGCCAAGTACAAGTATCAGGAAGATGGCCAGGAGAAGACCTGGACCGGTCAGGGCCGTATGCCGAAAGCCATTGCCGAGCAGGTTGCGCTGGGCAAGGATCTGAACGACTTCTTGATCTGATTGTCTGGATCCGCTTGTCAATAATGCCGCCCAATGGGCGGCATTATTATTTTTGGGATAATACAAAATCACCCCCATGGCGCAGCTGCGCTATTTTCGCCGGCATATCTGGATCTGCATGATCATCTCGATCCAATAAAGAAGATTCCCCCTGCTGGAAGCAATGGGATCAATCCTGATCCCATCATTGCCGACCACTTGAAGTTGGACTCATACAGCCCATTTATTTTCACCTATGAAACTCGCAGAAGCATGTGACGGACCCCCTCATCGAGGAAATGAGAGGGCACTCTTTCAGTCAGACTTCTTCGTTCTCCCCGAGATGCTGTCCGCGTGGCCATAAAGGCATTAACTCATGTCAGGTTATTTAACTCGGGTTATCGCTGGTCTATTTGACCCTCGACGACTGGCGATATGCGCAGCTTGTCTGGGGGATAATGATGGCGGCTATTTAATGCAGGGATCTGGAGCGATCCCTGGCATTAACAAATAAGCGGTCGATTAACTGACCGGCAACGCCTCTTCGCGGCGGGTCGACGGCGAGCTTGTCCCCTGGGATTGCCGGCGAGCCTCGACGGCATCGGCCAGCATGGCCAGCAGCGTCTGGCTGTCATCCCAGCACAGACAGGCGTCGGTGACCGACAGGCCGTACTGGAGTTCACTCAGGGGGGCCGGTTTCTGGCTCCCCCCCTGCAGGAAGCTCTCGACCATGACGGCGGCGATGGCCTCGCTGCCCTCGCTCAGCTGGCGGCAGAGCTCCCCGGCGACCCGGATCTGGTTCTTGTGCTGTTTCTGGCTGTTGCCGTGGCTGCAATCCACCATCAGTCGATGGTTGAGTCCCTGCCGTGCCAGCCGTTCGGCGGCATCCATCACATCGCTCTGGTGATAATTGGGCAGGGTACCACCGCGCAAGATGATGTGGCCGCTCGGATTGCCCTCGCTCTTGATCACCACTATGCCACCCTGGCTGCCGGGGGCGGTGAACAGATGGGAGGCCTCGCTGGCCTGGATGGCATCGATGGCCACCTGGATATTGCCGTCGGTGCCGTTCTTGAAACCGACGGGACAGGGCAGGGCCGAGGCCAGTTGCCGATGTACCTGAGACTCGGTGGTGCGGGCGCCTATCGCCCCCCAGCTGATGAGATCGGCCAGGTAGAGGAAGCTGGTGGTATCGAGAAACTCGGTGGCGGTGGCCAGTCCCAGCCGGTTGATGTCGAGCAGCAGCTGGCGCGCCAGGCACAGACCCTGGCCGATGTCGTTGCTGCCATCCAGATGGGGGTCGAATACCAGACCCTTCCAGCCGACGGTGGTGCGTGGTTTCTCGAAATAGGTGCGCATCACTATCAACAGCCGGTCCTGATAGGCCTCGGCGAGGCGTGTCAGGCGCCGAGCATAGTCGAGCGCGGCGAGGGGATCATGGATGGAGCAGGGGCCGATCACCACCAACAGGCGATCGTCTGCACCGGTCAGGATCTGACGAACCTGGTGACGGTGCTGGTCAATCTGCTCCGCCATCTCGGCAGGGCAGGGATGCTGTGCCAACAGGTCGGCAGGAGTGGGGAGCGCCTCCACCGCGAAGGCGCGCATTACCGAATTCAAAACTGCCATCTGGGATTACCTTGCTGTGCAAATGGGGTCGATGAGGTACCTGCGAAACCCGGACGCCGGATCAGGCGGCGAGGGACGCTGACACATCACTATTTGTTGAGAGTGATTATCATTATCTTGTTGTCAGTCTCAAATGCAAGCACTAGAACGAGGATCACCAGAATGGGGGGGAGGGGGTAAAAAGGGCAGAAACCGGATTGCAATCGGGCCCGATCCCGAATGGGAAAAGGCCCGATAACCATAAGAAAAATAAGGCGTTATCAGCTATCCATCACGACATGGCGATCCTGATGGTAGGCGTCCTCATCCTTGCCGTGGCGCCAGTAGGGCACCGCATAGACCTGGGAGCGATCCACCTCCAGCGCGCGTCTGACATGACGGCGCAGCGGCACCACCAGCCCCTCTTCCCCACCGAACCAGAAATAGCTCTGCTCAGAGGCCATGGGCAGGGCCGTGAAATAGTTCACCAGGGGCTCGGTCTGGTCGGGAGTCCCGACAAACCAGCGCAGGCTGACACCGACGGGCAGCGACAGATCCTGCACATCTTCTCTATGGGGCACCAGCAGCGCGATATGGCCCCGGGCTTCGGCCGGCATCACCTCTGCCATGGCGCTGATGGCGGGCAGGGAGGTGAGATCCCCCGCCATGTAGTAGTGCAGGGCCGGCTGCAGCATGGGATCCGGGCCACCGGGGCCTGAGATGGCGAGCAGATCGCCAGGCTGGACCCGCAGGGCGAAGCGGCTGGCCGGGCCGGCATCGCCGTGCAGGGCGAAGTCGATGTCCAGCTCCAGCGCCTCACGCCGGAAGGCGCGGATGGTAAAGGTGCGGAGGATGGGTTTCTGGCTCGGGTCTTCCCAGCGGGGCCCCTTGGGGGTCGGGGTCGGCAGCACGGCATGGGGCTGGCCCGGCTGGGGCAGCATGATCTTGACATGGGCGCCGCCACAGCTGAAGGGGTAGTCGGCCAGCTCAGGGCTGGTCAGACAGACGCGGCGCAGATGGGGGCCCACATCATGGACCTGTTTGACTGTGAGCAGGCGAGGGCGATTGACCGGGGCGGGCTGTGACATATGAGTACTCCTGACAGGCAATGGCGCTCATTCTTCATCAAATGAAAATTATTATCAATTGGTTTGTGGGTGAGAAGGGTGCCACGGCCGGGAGGGATATTTACCCCGGCCGTGGCACAGAGAGGCGGCTGACTAGCCCCGATCGCTCCCCCCCAGCGCCTGGTAGATCCCGGCCATGGTGTTGAGCTGGCTCTGCTGTTGGGTCAACAGGCTGAGCTCGGCATCCCACAGCCGATTCTGCTCATCCAGCCAGGGCTGTACCCCGGTGGCACCGGCCTGGAAGCGGGCCCGGGCCAACCGCTCGGCCTCCCTGGCATAGCTCAGCTGCTGCCCCAGATAGCGCAGCCGCTGCTCGCCCTGATGGCGGGCGGCCAGCCCATCCTCCACCTCCAGCAAGGCGCCGTAGAGCTGCTTGCGAAACTCGGTCTCGGCGATCTGGTAATCGACCTCGGAGCTGGCGATGGAGAGCTTGGTCTTGTTGTACTCGAGGAAGGGCAGGGCCAGGGTGGCCCCCAGGGTCCCCACCGGATTTTGCAGCACCTGGGTCAGGGTGTCCGAGGTGGTGCTGGCGCTGCCGGTCAGGCTGAGGCTGGGGTAGAAGCTGGTGCGGATCTCGTCCCCCCTGGCCAGCGTCTTGCGCAGCCGCAGCTCGGCGGCCCGCACATCGGGGCGCCGGGCCAGCACGTCGGCCGGAATGCCGACCGCCAGCGATGGGATGGGGCTGGTCGTCAGGGCGGCCGGGATGAACTCCAGCGGACCGCTGCTGCGGCCGAGCAAGAGCCGCAGGGCATTGCCAGCCTGCTCCCGCTGCAGGACGAGGGAGGCGAGCTCCGCCTGCTTGCCGGCTTTCTGCTGGCCGGCCTGCACCAGATCGAGCCGGGTAACGGCACCGGCGTCATATTTGGCGCGGGTCAGCTGCTCGGCGCGGCCGTAGTTGGCGAGCTGGCGCTCGCCGAGGGAGATGGCCGAGCCGAGATAGGCCAGCTGCCAGTACTGCTCCAGCGCCTTGCCGATCAGCATCAGACGGGTGGCCGCCAGATCCTGCTCGCTGGCCTGGGCCTCCCAGCCGGCCTGATCCCGGACCGAGGCGAGTTTGCCCCACAGATCCACCTCGTAACCCAGGTTGAGAGAGGGGCCCAGATTGCGGCTGGTCACGCCGGTGCCCATGTTCTTGTTGCCGCTGACCCCTATGCTGGCGTTGACCGAGGGGGTGAGATTGGTGTCGGCCAGGCTGGCGCTAAGCAGGGCGTTCTTCAACCTGAGCCCCGCCACCTGCATATCCGGGTTGGCGGCCAGCACGGCATCGACCAGCCGGTCGAGGGCGGGATCCTTAAACCCCTGCCACCAGAGGCCCGCCTGCTGCTGGGTGAGCCCCTCGTCGGCCTGCTGCCAGCTCGGCGCCACGACCAGATCCGGTTGGTGATAGGTGCTCTGCTGACTGCAGGCGCTGAGGACAAGGCCGGTGGCGAGGCAGAGCGCTGGTCGCGATAAGAGGCTGCGGCCCTGTCTGGATAAGAGGCGGCGCCTCTGTCTGGACAACTTGTGCATCATCATTCCCTCGCCAGCGCCTCGACCGGATCTAGCCGGGCCGCGTTGCGAGCAGGCAGGTAACCAAACAGGATCCCGATGAGCGAGGAGCAGCCGAAGGCCATCAGGATGGAGAAGAGTGAGAAGTGCATCTGGAAGCTTTCCACTATCAGTGAGAACACGAAGCCGATGAGCAGGGCCAGGCCGATGCCGAGCAGGCCGCCCAGCAGGCTGACCATCACCGCCTCGATCAGGAATTGTTGCAGTATGTCGGACTGGCGGGCGCCGACCGCGATGCGGATCCCGATCTCCCGGGTGCGCTCCACCACAGACACCAGCATGATGTTCATCACCCCGACGCCGCCGACGATGAGCGAGATCACCGCGATGGCGGAGACCAGCAGGGTCATGGTGGCGGTGGTCTTCTCCACCGACTTGATGATGCTGTCGCTGCTGAAGGTGAAGAAGTCCTTCACCCCGTGGCGTTGGGTCAGCAGCGCCACGGCGGCCTGCTCGGCCAGGGCGGGCTGGATCCCGTCCCTGACCCGGATGGTGATCTGGCTGAAGTGGTTCTGGGAGATGAGACGGCTCATCACGGCGCTGTAGGGCAACCAGACGGTGACCGACTGGCTGCTGCGGCCAAAGCCGGTCTCCTGCGCCACCACGCCGATGATGCGCACCGGCAGGGTGCCGACAAGCACCACCTGGCCGATGGGGTCCTCCTTGCCGAGCAGACTCTCTATGGTCTTGCCATCCACCACGGCCACCGCCGTCCGGCTCTGGATATCCCGCTCATCGAACAGCCGGCCCTGGGTGAGCGTCATCCCCTTGACCCGGAAGAAGTCGCTGCCGACCCCGACCACGTTGCCACTGCTGGTCTTGTTGCGATAACGCAGCTGACCCGAGGTCGCGATCTGGGGACTGGCCCCCTCCAGATAGGGCTGGCCGAGCAGGGCGTCGAGATCCCGCTCGTTCAGGGTCTGGATGCTGGCCGCCTTCTCATCCCCCCAGTCCTTGCCGGGGAAGATGTCGATGGTGTTGGTGCCCATGGCGTTGATGTCATTGATCACCTTGGCGCGGGCCCCCTGGCCGAGGGCGACCACGCTGACCACGGCGGCGATGCCGATGATGATGCCGAGCATGGTGAGGAAGGTGCGCATGCGGTGTGCCAGCATGGCATGCAGGGCCATGCGGCCAGCCTCCCGGTAGCGATCCCAGCCCTGGCTGCCCCGTTTGGCGATGGACGTCGCAGGCTGGCCGGCGGCGTGGGTCGGCATAAGTTTGCGCTCCTCCACCGTCTCTGCGGGCAGGGGGAGACCAGGCTCGGCCTGGTCTCGGGCCGTCGTCGTCGCGGGCTGGCCACTGTCTTCCACTACCCGTCCATCGCGCAGGGTGATGATGCGATCGGCGTGGTTGGCCACCGCCATGTCGTGGGTCACCAGGATGATGGTGTGGCCCCGGCCATGCAGCTCCTTGAGGATGGCCATCACCTCCTTGCCGCTGTGGCTGTCGAGGGCCCCGGTGGGTTCGTCGGCCAGGATCACCTCGCCGCCATTGGCCAGCGCCCGGGCTATGCTGACCCGCTGCTGCTGCCCGCCGGAGAGCTGACCCGGCCTGTGGTGGCTGCGATCGCTCAGGCCGAGGCGGGACAGCAGGGTGCGGGCCCGCAGCTGGCGTTCGGGGCGCGAGGTGCCGGCGTAGATGGCCGGGATCTCCACGTTGGCGGCCGCATCCAGATGGGGCAGCAGGTGATAGCGCTGGAAGATGAAACCGAAGTGATGGCAGCGCAGACGGGCCAGGGCGAGGGCATCCAGCTGGGCGGTGTCCTGCCCGCGGAACAGGTACTCGCCCGAGCTGGGGCGGTCGAGGCAGCCCAGCAGGTTCATCAGGGTGGACTTGCCGGAGCCGGAGGCGCCGACGATGGCGACCATCTCCCCCGCCTGGATGCAGAGATCCAGCGGGTGCAGCACCGTGACCTCCTGCTCCCCGCTCTGGTAGCGACGCTCTATGCCCTTGAGCCGGATCAGGGGCTCGCTCACGGCCTCATCTCCCCGTCATCGTCCTGGACGGGCTTGCCCTGCTCCAGGGTGACCTTGTCCTGCTCGTTCAGGCCGCTCACCACCTCGATCTTGATGTCGTCCTTCATGCCGGTCTTGATGCGGCGGGTCTCTTTCTGCTCGTCCTCCTTGAGCAGGCTGACCTCATATTCGTTGTCCCCCAGCTTCTTGCCGAGGGCGGTCTGGGGGATCGCCAGCACCTGCTTGCGTTCACCCAGCACTATGGTGACCTGGGTCGTCATGGCGACCCGCAGCTGATGGTCCGGGTTGGGCACATCGAACAGGGCGTAGTAGTAGACGGCCGCGTTGCTGGTCGCCGTGCTGCTGGCGGTCTGCTCGTTGATATTGGTGGGGGCCAGCTCGACCGTGCGCAGGGTGGCGTGATAGCGGGTATCCGGATCCCCGATCAGGGTGAAATAGACCGGCATGCCAGCCTTGACCTTGGTGACATCGGCCTCCGAGATCTGGGCCTTGACCGTCATGGTCTCCAGGTTGGCGAGCTTGAGCAGAGTCGGCACCGTCTGGCTGGCGGCCAGGGTCTGGCCCTGGCGGGTCACGATGGAGACGACTGTCCCATCCATGGGGGCCTGAATGCGGTTATAGCCCAGCTCTGTCTTGGTGCGATCCACCTTGATCAGGGCGCTGTCGACGTCGGCCTGGGCACTCTGCAGCTCGGCCCGGGTGACCGCCAGCTGCGCCTCGGCACTCTCCAGATCGGCCCGGGAGCTCGCCTCCTGCCTGAACATCTGCTGCTGGCGGCGCCAGGCCAGCTCGTTCTGCTTGAGCTGCGCCTGCTTGATCTTGAGCTGAGCACGGCGGCTGGCCAGATCCGCCTCGGCGGTCTTGAGGTTGTTCTGGGCGATCAGGGGATCTATCTCCGCCAGCAGGTCTCCCTGCTTGACGTGCTGCCCGGCTTCTACGGCCAGGTAGGTTACCTGACCCGAGACCTGGGCACCCACATCCACCTGCTCGATGGCTTGCAGGACACCGCTGGCCAGCACGGTCTGCTCCACGTCCTGGCGGATGACGGAGGCGGTCAATACCGGGGCCTGCGTCTTGCTGGGCCAGGCCAGCCAACCGATGATGGCCAGCAGAATGAGGACGAGCAGGACGAGCTTGCCCTGCTTGGGGAGTATTTTCATTTATCACCTGAACGAAACGTGCGAAGCCGTGCAAGGGCAATATCCTGCAGCAAACGGCGCTGAAAAAACAGCGAGCAATATGTAAGAAATCATGTGGATGGACTTGTCAGTAACGCTGTGGCCAGCGGGCAGTCACGTCCCGAGCGGGTGCCATGGCACCGGGTTGAGCGGCGCAGGGAAAAGGGGAGGGGAACAAAAGAGCGCCCACCCCAGGGGCGGGCGCTCGAGGGATCAGGCGACGGCCTTGCTCTGCTCGGCATAGGGTTCGTGGCAGATCTGGATATCGATAGGCAGCTTGTAGATGAGCAGGCGCGCCAGGGAGCCTTCCATCCAGTGGTGACGGCTGCCGACCAGCAGCAGTTGGGTCGGGTGTGCGGCCAGCCAGCGTCGCAGATCCGACACCACCTCATTCACCACCAGGCACTGGTAATCCACCGGATGCCGCAAGGTGGTGATGAGCTCGCTGATGACGGCCTTGGCGTCCAGGGTGCCCTGGGCACTGCGCTCCTCTTCCGACAGCGACAGGCTGTCACGCCGGGTCTTGCTACTGTGGGTCAGGTGCAGCAGGGTCAGCGTGCAACCCATTCCCTGCGCCAACTGGCTCGCCTTGGCCAGCGTCTCCTGCTCGTAATCCTTGCCTTCCAGCAACAGCACTATATTGGTTGGGGTCATAAGCAGTTCTCCTTGGCATGTGCGGGTCATGGAGGACAAGACGGCTGTCCCTTCCCATGGCGATCCCGCGAGATGTCACATCAAGCGAACCATTGTGCGTCGCCGCGCATCGGCCCGCTTAACACATCATAACAAATTGAGTTGAATGGAAAATGAAGGGGATTGTGAGGGGGATCGCGAACGGACTCGATGCTGGATTGGGTAGCCCCTATGCGGGCTGGCATGGGGGCTAGGGCAGTGATGAGGGGGTATGGGGTGCTCGGCGCTCAGGCGAAGTGTCTGGCGAGCCAGGGCAGTCCTTCCTTCTTGCGGCTGACGGCGCCGGCAAGGTGGACGGGTTCGCCCGGCAAGATGCCGGCACTGGCGAAATGGAGCTGGCTGTCCCCCTTGGCCAGATCGGTCAGCATCAGCACATAGGCATCGAGTTTGTCTCGCCCAAGTCTCTCCTGCATCGCCTGTTGCAGCTCATCCTGTCGGGCCAGGATCTCGGCCGGGTTCATCACACAGATCTGGCTGACCATCAGGGAGTGGCCCGCGATCTGATAGGCCTTCTCGTCGGCGGTGAGCAACTCGCTGAGCGGCGCGTCGCCCAGCTGGGTGCGGCGCTCCAGCAGGGTCTGGGCAAAGGGGGCAAGCGCCAGCTCGGCGATGGGGAGCAGCCGGTCGACCGCGACCCTGTCCTGCTCAGTGGTGGTGGGGGAGGTGAAGTTGAAGGTGTCGCTGACGATGGCCCCCAGCAGCAGGCGGGCCTGGGCGCGGGACAGCTTGTCATAACCCATCAGCTCAAGCAGCACTGTGGCGCTGCAACCGACCGCCCTGATCCAGGCATCGAGCGGGCCACGGGTGATCAGGGTGCCGATGCGGTGGTGATCGATGAGGCCCTGCACATCGGCATCGGCCAGCCCTTCCGGCCCCTGCTCCAGTTCGCTGAAATCCACCAGAAAGACCGGCTTGTCGGCCACGCTGCCCGTCAGCACGGGCGGTGCCTCTACCCCCGCCGTCTCCAGGATGAAGCGGGTCTCGGCGATGGGGCTGCCCAAGGCGAAGGCCTGGGCGGGGCGGCCCTGGCCATTGAGCCAGTCGGCGGTGACCAGCGCGGTGCAGATGCTGTCGCTGTCGGGATTTTTGTGGCCAAAGACATGAAGCATGGGGTGTTCCTGATGTGGGGTGGTGGCCGCGGTGCCGGGCCATGAGAGAGAGGGCCTTGGGCCCGAGTCGGTTCAACTCTACTGCGTGGGGGCCGCGGGGGCAATCCTGGTCAGCCCTGGCTGGGCAAAGGGGCGCAGGCAGAACCCGGTGACAGCCAGGTGGGGGCGTCAGCTGGCTCGTTGGCAGGCAAGGCGCGGTCAAGTGGGCGGCAAGGGGGCATCACCCCCCTTGCCGGCCCGGGCTCAGCAGGCGAGCAGCTCGCGCGCGTTGGCCAGGGTATTGTCGGTGATCTGATCCCCCCCCAGCAGGCGGGCCAGCTCGTTGAGACGGGCACCCGGAGTGAGGGCCCGCATCTGGGTTTCTGTGGTCTTGCCATCGGTATGCTTGCTGACCACCATGTGCTGGTGCCCCTTGCCGGCCACCTGCGGCAGGTGGGTGACCACCATCACCTGGGTGGACTCGCCGAGCTGGCGCAGCAGACGGCCGACCACGGCCGCGGTCGGGCCGCTGATCCCCACGTCCACCTCATCGAAGATGAGGGTCGGTGTCGACACCTTGCGGGCGCTGATCACCACGATGGCGAGGCTGATGCGCGACAGCTCCCCGCCGGAGGCGACCTTGCCAAGGGGCTGGATCGGTTGCCCCGGGTTGGTGGTCACCATGAATTCCACCCTATCGATGCCGAGGGGGGAGAGGCTGCTCTGGGCATCCGCCCGCACCTCTATGATGAAGCGGCCATCTGGCATGGCCAGCTCGTGCATGCTGCTGGTCACCTTGGCGCCGAGCTCCTCGGCATAGCGCTGGCGGCTCTGGCTGAGCACCTCTGCCGCCTGCACGAAGGCCTGGCGGGCCTGGGCCAGCTCGTCTTCCATACCTTCGAGGCGCTCCTCATCCGAGTTGAGGCGGGCGAGATCGCTGGCGAGATCCTGGTGATGCAGGGCCAGCTCGGCCGGTTTGACATGGTGTTTGCGGGCCAGATTGATGGCCTTGGAGAGGCGGGCCTCCAGCTCGTTGAAGCGCTCGGGATCCAGCTCCAGCAGATCGAGGTAGCTGCGCAGCTCGCTGTGACTCTCCTGCACCCCGATCAGGGCCTCGTTGAGCATCCCCAGCACGTTGCCGAGACGACCATCCATGGCGACCAGGGTCTCGGCCCTGTCCACCGCCACCTGCAGCAGGCCGGCGATGGTGGTCTCCTCGTTGTCATAGAGCAGATCGAGGCATTGGCCGCACTCCTGCATCAGCTCGGTGCCGTTGGCGAGCCGCTGATGCTCCTCCTCGATGGTTTCGAATTCCCCCGGTTGCAGGGCGAACTCATCCAGCTCCTGCACCTGGTATTCGATCAGCTGGCGGCGAGCCTCCCGCTGCTGCTGCTCGGCCTTGAGGCGGTTGAGCTCGTTTTGCAGCTGGCGCCACTGCTGGTAGTGCTGGCGCACCTCGTCCAGCAGCAGATGGTGGCCGGCGTAGCCATCCAGCAGGGCAAGTTGATAATCGGGCTTGAGCAGCATCTGGTGGGCGTGCTGGCCGTGGACGTTGACCAGCAGCTGGCCAAGGCTGCGCAACTGCACCAGGGGCACGGGCACCCCGTTGATGTAGCTGCGGGAGCGCCCCTCAGCGGAGAGCACCCGCCGCACTATGCACTCCCCCTCATTTTCCAGCTCGTTGGCGGTGAGCCAGGCGCGGGCGGCCGGGTTGCCGTCCAGCAGGAAACGTGCGCTGACCTCGGCCTTGTCGCTGCCCGGTCGCACCATGCTGGCCTCGGCCCGCTCGCCGAGGCAGAGGCCGAGCGCATCGATGGCAATGGATTTGCCTGCGCCGGTTTCACCCGTGATGCAGGTCATGCCGGATTGCAGATCGAGTTCGAGAAACTTGACGATAGCGAAGTTGTTGACGGTCAGCTGGGTCAGCATGGTCTCATCCTGTATGGGCCAACATTACTGTGTATGCATCCAGTATATACTGGTTTTCCATACAGTAAAGTGTCGGCCTCACACAGGCTGTCTGACCGGCTTAGAACAGCTTGCTGCCCCAGCCGAGCTTGTTGCGCAGCACGTGGAAGTAGCTGTAATCGAGGGGATGGACCAGATGCAGCTTGTGGCTGCTCTTCTTGATGAGGATCTCGTCACCCGGGTGCACCGCCAGGGTCACCTGGCCGTCGCAGCTCACCTGCATGGCGTCGTCCTGGTTGTCGGGGGAGACCAGCAGGCGCACCTCGCTGTCCGCATCCAGCACTATGGGGCGGCTGCTCAGGGTGTGCGGAAACATCGGGACGAGCGTGATGGCGTTGAGCTTGGGGGTGAGGATGGCGCCCCCCGCCGACAGGGAATAGGCGGTCGAGCCGGTGGGGGTGGCGACTATGATGCCGTCCGAGCGCTGGCTGTACATGAAGCTGCCATCGATGTAGACCTCGAACTCGATCATGTGGGCTATCTTGCCCGGGTGCAGCACCGCCTCGTTCACCGCCAGGTTGCTGGACTTGCGCTCACCGTGGCGATAGACGGCGGCCTCCAGCAGGAAGCGATGCTCGCTCTTGAAGTGGCCGGAGAGCACCTGCTCCAGCGGCGGCAGATAATCCTGGGGTGAGAGATCCGTCAGAAAGCCGAGGTTGCCCCGGTTCACCCCGATCACCGCCACATCGAAGCGTGACAGCACCCGGGCGGCCCCCAGCATGTTACCGTCGCCGCCGACCACTATGGCGAGATCCGCCTGTTCCCCGAGCTGCACCAGATCCATCACGTCATCGCAGAGCACGCCCAGGGTGTGGGCGACCCGGCTCTCGAGCAGCACCCGAAAGCCACGGCTGCTCAGGTATTGATAGAGGCCGCTGAGGGTCTGGTTGGCACCTTCATGATGGGGTTTGCCGATCAGGGCGATGGTTTTGAACGGAGAATCCATAGGTTATCGGGTCTGGAGCTGAGTATTGAGGGGAGTATACCGCGCTTTGGTGGGGATTTGTCTGCTGCCATGCCCGGCGGGCGGATCCGGCCCGGAAAAGCGGCAAAAATGCCGGTTGGCTCACCTCATTGGCCATGAGAGGGCCCTTTTCCCCTTGAAAGCCGGGGCGACGTCCCCATAATAGCGCCAACATAGGGTCTGTTGATGTTTCGTCGCGACCGCGACGGAGTCAGTTTTTGCGCGGAGCTAGGCGCGAGACGCGAAGTTTGGTCATCCAAATGAGCCGTCGAGTAACGACGTTACACGCAAAAACTGACCCGTCCCTGCGGGTTGCGCCGCAAATGAGGCCATGCGTTGTTGCGGAACTTGCCAAGGGAACAACCATTGCCAGCGTTTCGCGCCTAGCCTGACGTCATTTGTTGCAGCAACGCGGCTTGCGCCTAAACGTCAACAGACCCTAACAAGTAACCCTGAATATTGGAGATGTCATGAACCACGAAGAACAAAAGGTTGAAGCGATGGAGCAAGTGGAAGTCCAGCCAGTCGAGCCGACCGATGTAGACAGTGAAGTGACAGCCGAACAGGCCCGCATTGCCGAGCTGGAAGCCCAGCTGGAAGCTGCCCAGCAGGCCGCTGCCGACGAGCGCGAGCGCGCCATTCGCGCCGCCGCCGAGATGGAAAACCTGCGTCGCCGCGTCGCCCAGGACGTGGAGAAGGCACACAAGTTCGCGCTGGAGAAGTTTGCCGGGGAACTGTTGCCGGTGCTGGACAACCTGGAGCGGGCCATCGAGCTGGCAGACAAAGAAGACGAAGCCCTCAAGCCGATGATCGAAGGGGTTGAGCTGACGCTCAAGTCCATGCAGAGCTCGGTGGGCAAGTTCGGTCTGGTCGCGCTGGATCCCCTGAACCAGCCGTTCGACCCCAATGCCCATCAGGCCATCAGCATGATCGAGAATGCCGAGCTGGCACCCAACACCGTCATCGCCGTGATGCAGAAGGGCTACGAGCTCAACGGTCGGGTCATTCGTCCGGCCATGGTGATGGTCTCCAAGGCCCCTGCCTGAGACGCATCCCCCCATTGAGCCCGCCGCTCGGCGGGCTTTTTATTGGGATCCGCGGCGAGTGGGTGAAAATGTGGCCGCTGACCGACAAGTTGGTACGGTTTTTTATGCGCAGGGCTTGAAGCTCAACATCGCGGCCCCATATAGGTGGCAAGGCCACGGCGGCACAGACTATTGCACTGCACAGTGGCAAGAATTTGATGTCGGGAGCTTGAAAGCCACAGTGGCAGCCCCCACCTAGCCGTTAACGTATTAAGGCGAGCACCTCGCCAGTTTATTCAAAGTATTTGGAGATTCGTCAAATGGGTAAAATCATCGGTATTGACCTGGGTACTACCAACTCCTGTGTTGCTATTCTGGATGGCGACCATGCTCGCGTGATCGAGAACGCGGAAGGCGACCGTACTACTCCGTCCATCATTGCCTATGCCGATGACGGCGAAATCCTGGTTGGTCAGCCGGCTAAGCGTCAGGCCATCACCAACCCGAAGAACACGCTGTTTGCAATCAAGCGTCTGATCGGCCGTCGTTTCGAGGATGAAGAAGTGCAGCGCGATCTGAAGATCATGCCGTACGCCATCGCCAAGGCTGACAACGGTGACGCCTGGGTAGAAGTCAAAGGCAAGAAAATGGCACCGCCGCAGATCTCTGCCGAAGTGCTGAAGAAGATGAAGAAGACTGCCGAGGATTACCTGGGCGAGCCGGTGACCGAAGCCGTCATCACGGTACCGGCCTACTTCAACGACGCCCAGCGTCAGGCCACCAAGGATGCCGGTCGCATCGCCGGTCTGGACGTCAAGCGCATCATCAACGAACCGACCGCTGCGGCCTTCGCCTACGGCGTGAACAAGGTCAAGGGTGAGCGCAAGGTTGCCGTGTATGACCTGGGTGGCGGTACCTTCGACATCTCCATCATCGAGATCGACGAAGTCGAAGGGGAAACCACCTTCGAAGTACTGGCGACCAACGGTAACACCCACCTGGGTGGTGAAGACTTCGACAACCGTGTCATCAACTATCTGGTTGACGAGTTCAAGCGTGAGCAGGGCATCGACCTGCGCAACGACCAGCTGGCTCTGCAGCGTCTGAAAGATGCCGCCGAGAAAGCCAAGATCGAGCTCTCTTCCGCGCAGCAGACCGACGTGAACCTGCCGTACATCACCGCAGATGCCACCGGTCCCAAGCACATGAACATCAAGGTGACCCGCGCCAAGCTGGAATCCCTGGTGGAAGACATGGTGAAAGACTCCCTGGAGCCGGTCCGTGTCGCCCTGAAAGACTCCGGTCTGGCAGTCGGCGAGATCGACGACGTCATCCTGGTGGGTGGTCAGACCCGTATGCCGCTGGTGCAGAAAACCGTGGCTGACTTCTTCGGCAAAGAGCCGCGCAAAGACGTCAACCCGGACGAAGCCGTGGCCATGGGTGCTGCCATTCAGGGCGCCGTACTGTCCGGTGAGAAGACCGACGTGCTGCTGCTGGACGTGACTCCGCTCTCCCTGGGTATCGAAACCATGGGTAGCGTGATGACGGCGCTGATCGAGAAGAACACCACCATTCCGACCAAGAAGTCCCAGGTGTTCTCCACTGCTGAAGACAACCAGTCTGCCGTGACCATTCACGTGCTGCAGGGTGAGCGCAAGCGCGCCAGCGACAACAAGTCTCTGGGCCAGTTCAACCTGGAAGGCATCCGTCCGGCACAGCGCGGTCTGCCGCAGATCGAAGTGACCTTCGATATCGATGCCAACGGCATCCTGCACGTCTCCGCCAAGGACAAGGAGACCAACAAGGAGCAGAAGATCACCATCCAGGCTTCTTCCGGTCTGTCCGACGAGGAGATCGAACGCATGGTACGCGAGGCGGAAGCCAACGCGGCCGAAGACAAGAAGTTCGAGGAGCTGGTGCAGACCCGCAACCAGGCTGACGGTCTGGTCCACTCGGTCCGCAAGCAGATCACCGAAGCCGGTGACGCCCTGCCCGCCGACGAGAAGACCAAGGTCGAGACCGCACTGAGCGAGCTGGAAGCCGTCATCAAGGGTGACGACAAGGCGGCCATCGAAGCCAAGCAACAGGCTTTGCTGGAAGCGTCCCAGAAGCTGATGGAGCTTGCCCAGCAGCAGTCACAGGGCGCTGGCGCCGATGCCGGTCAGACTTCTTCTGCCAAGGCCGAAGACGACGTGGTCGACGCCGAGTTCGAAGAAGTGAAAGACGACAAGAAATAAGCCATACCCAGCTGGGCAGAGTTCGCTCTGCCCATTGGCTTAGTCACTGAATTTGCGGGCGTTGGGTGACCAACGCCCGTCTGCATAACTGTTTAAGTAGCAACAGGATGAGTATGTCGAAGCGCGATTTCTATGAAGTGCTCGGGGTGTCGAAAGGTGCCGATGAGCGCGAGATCAAGAAGGCGTACAAGCGTCTGGCGATGAAGTATCACCCGGATCGCAACCAGGGTGATGCCGCATCCGAAGAGAAGTTCAAAGAGGTCAAGGAAGCCTACGAGGTGCTGACCGACGAGAACCTGCGCGCCCGCTATGACCAGTACGGTCATGCCGGGGTGGATCAGAGCCAGGGTGGCGGTGGTCACGGCGGCTTTGGCGGCGGCGCGGACTTCGGTGATGCATTCGGCGATATCTTTGGTGACATCTTCGGTGGCCGCAGTGGCGGTGGCCGTCGTGGCCCGGCCCGTGGCTCCGACCTGCGCTACAACATGGAGCTGACCCTGGAAGAGGCGGTACGTGGGGTCTCCAAGGAGATCAAGATACCGACTCAGGTCCATTGCGAGGTCTGTAATGGCTCGGGTGCCCACACCGGCAGCCAGGCCCATACCTGTCCGACCTGCCACGGTGCGGGTCAGGTGCAGATGCGCCAGGGCTTCTTCGCGGTGCAGCAGGCCTGCCCGCATTGCCACGGTCGTGGCAAGATCATCAAGGATCCGTGCCGCAAGTGTCACGGTGAGGGCCGCTACCAGAAGACCAAGACCCTGTCGGTCAAGATCCCGGCCGGGGTCGATACCGGTGACCGCATCCGTCTCTCCGGTGAAGGGGAAGCGGGGGAAGCGGGGGCCTCGGCAGGGGATCTGTACGTACAGGTACACGTCAAGGAGCACGAGATCTTCGTGCGTGACGGCAATGATCTCTACTGCGAAGTACCCATCAGCTTCACCACGGCGGCGCTGGGCGGCGAGATCGAGGTGCCGACCCTGGATGGTCGGGTCAAGCTCAAGGTCACGGCGGAAACCCAGACCGGCAAGCTGTTCCGTCTGCGCGGCAAGGGCGTCAAGTCCGTGCGCTCCGGCCAGGTTGGCGATCTGATGTGCAAGGTGGTGATCGAGACCCCGGTCAAGCTGACCGAGACCCAGCGAGAGCTGCTGCGTCAGCTGGACGAGTCGTTCAGCGGTGCCGCCGCCAAGACCCACAAGCCAAAATCGGAAGGCTTCTTCGAAGGGGTGAAACGCTTCTTCGATGACCTGACCAAGTAATCACCGCAAGCGTGATGCAAGCCGGCCTCTGTGCCGGCTTTCTTTTTGTCTGCGATTTAGCCTGGATCCCCGCTATTGAGTGGATCCCGATGAGGGATCCTCCTCACAACTCCCGCCAGTTTTCCCTGTACAAATGTTATCCCGCTCACATTGTAGCTGAAACGGTTTAGCTGCCATATTGAGTTAGCTAAAGCGGTTTAGCTATGCTCTCTTCGCCGATAAAAACAGAGCCCGATCGGGTAACACACGACAGGTGAGGAAGATGACGATGTTCAAGAGCAAATTGGCGTTGGCAGTGGCGCTGGGATTGGGGATGAGCGGCCCGCTGTGGGCGGCCGAGGGCGGTATAGAGGCGCGTCTGGCGGCGCTGGAGGCGCGGGTGCAGGCGGCAGAGTCCCGCGCCGCCGCTGCCGAAGCGCGGGCTGACCAGGCCGAGAGCAAGGCGAGCGAGGCCCGGGAGACAGCCGTGGTCGCCAAGGCTCAAAGCGAGAAAGTGGACAAGCAGACCGCCGGCGCCCAGGGCTTCGAGTTTCACGGCTACGCCCGCTCTGGTCTGCTGGCCAACAGCAACGGCAACGGGGGGCGTGGCGGCCCTTACATCACGCCAGCCGGTTCGGTGGGGGGGGCTGTAGGGAGGTTAGGCAACGAAGACGACACCTACATGGAGGCCAACCTGCTCAAGACCCAGACCTTCGCCGATGGCAGCTGGGCCCGCTACAAGCTGATGCTGGCGGATGGAGTCGAGACCAGCAACGACTGGACCGCCAGCGATTCCAGCCTCAACACCCGCCAGGTGTTTGCCGAAATCGGCAATCTGGCGAGCTTCAGCGGCCCCTTCCAGCACTCGGTGCTCTGGGCGGGCAAGCGCTTCGATCGGGACAACTTCGACATCCACTGGCTCGACTCCGACGTGGTCTTCCTGGCCGGGACAGGTGGCGGCGTCTACGACGTGCAGCTGGCCGACAGCTGGAAGGCGAACTTCTCCCTCTACGGCCGCGACTACGGCGACATCAGCGCCAGCGGCCTCTCGGACATAGAGAGCTACATCCTCACCATGAACAACAGGTTCGGCAACTGGCAGTGGATGCTGAACGGCCTCTCGGCCAAGGACAACGAGGCGCGCATCAACGACGGCGGCACCGGCAGCGAGGCGGCGAACAAGGGGGCGCACACCCTGGTGGCCTACCATGGCGACAGCTTCTTTGGCATCAATCCCGGCTTCTCCAAGGCCGCGGTGCTCTACGGCCATGGCCTGGGGGCCGAGCTCAAGGGGTTGGGCTCCGACAGCGAGCTGCTGCCCGATGCCGACGCCGTACGGGTCGCCGTGTTCGGGGCTACCGATATCGCTCCGCGCTGGCGGCTGGCCCCGGCCCTGCTGGCGGAGCAGAGCCAGGATCGCTACGTGAAGGGGGACGAGTATCAGTGGCTGACCCTCAACACCCGGGTGGCCCAGGTGCTGAGCCAGAACGTCGAGCTGGTCTACGAGGCCGCCTGGCAGTACATGGACTTGGATCCCAAGGGCTACAAGGGACGCCAGGCGGTGAGCGGCAACTTCACCAAGCTCACCTTCGCCCCCACCTTCAAGGCACAGACCGCCGGCTTCTTCGAGCGGCCCGAGCTGCGGGTATTCGCCACCTGGATGGACTGGTCCTCCGAGCTCGACAACTACGCCAGCACCGATGCCATGGGCCAGAGCGATTTCACCGCCGGTGGCGAGTGGAACTTTGGCGTGCAGATGGAAACCTGGTTCTAGTTCGTTATCCCGATCACAAAAATGGCAGCCGACGCCGGGATCTGTTGGTTAGCTAAAACGGTTTAGCTGATAATGCCGACCAAGAGAACAGAGCCCGGCTCTGGCAGTGGATCCGATGCAGCAGTGGAGTAGCAAGGTGGGGAATCGTGTGTGGGTAATGGGGGATGCGGTGGTGGATTTGATCCCGGAAGGGGAGCTGCACTACCTCAAATGTCCGGGCGGTGCGCCCGCCAACGTGGCGGTGGGGGTGGCGCGGCTCGGCGGTGAATCGGCCTTTATCGGCCGGGTCGGCGCCGATCCCTTCGGCCGCTTTATGGCCGATACCCTGGTGGCAGAGGGCGTCGATATCCGTCATCTGACCCAGGATCCGGCCCACCGAACCTCCACCGTGCTGGTGGAGCTCGATGAAGAAGGGGAGCGCAGCTTCACCTTCATGGTGCGCCCCAGTGCCGACCAGTTCCTCGAACCGGCAGACTTGCCCCGCTTCGAAGCCGGGCAGTGGCTGCTGACCTGTTCCATCGCGCTCGCCAACGAGCCGGTGCGCACCAGTTGCCTGCAGGCCATGGCCGCCATCAGGGTGGCAGGGGGACGGGTCTGTTTTGACCCCAACCTGCGTCCGGAGGTGTGGGGCAACCCGGCCGAGATGCTACCGGTGGTGCGAGACGCCATCGGGCTGGCTGATGTGGTCAAGCTCTCCATCGAGGAGCTGCAACTGCTAAGCGGCCATCAGGATCTGGTTGCCGGTCTTGCCACCATCGATGGACCCGCTCTGGTGCTGGTGACCCGCGGGGCGGCTGGTGTGGTCGCCCGGCTCGATGGCGAGCGGCTGGAGTGGGTGGGGCCCAAGGTGGCGCCGCTCGACACCACGGGGGCGGGGGATGCCTTCGTCGCCGGTCTGTTGGCCGCGCTGGCCCAGGGCGAGCGCTTGCCCACTATGGGCGAGCTGCCCGCCATCCTGGCCCAGGCCCATGGCTGCGGGGCGCTCGCCACCACCGCCAAGGGGGCCATGACGGCGCTGCCGACCCGCACTCAACTGGATGTGTTTTTACGATCTGGTCTTAATCACGTATGACAAGGGCCCGCCAGCATGGCGGGCCATAAGAGGAAGAGTATGAATATCAGTGCGATAGCCAAGGATCTGGTGCCCCTGCTTGGGGGCCGTGAGAATATCGTCAGTGCCGCCCATTGTGCCACCCGGCTGCGGCTGGTGCTGGCGGATGACAGCAAGGTGAACAAGGCCGCCATCGACAAGCTGGACGGGGTCAAGGGCTGCTTTAGCAACGCGGGTCAGATCCAGGTGATCTTCGGCACAGGGCTGGTCAACAGGGTCTACGCCGAGTTTGTGGCTCTGACCGGGACCGGCACTGCCAGCAAGGCGGAGCTGACCGACATGGCCAGCGCCAAGCTCAATGTGGCCCAGCGTCTGGCACGCACGCTCTCCAACATCTTCGTGCCTATCATTCCGGCCATAGTGGCCTCCGGTCTACTGATGGGGCTGCTCGGCATGGTGCGCACCTACGGCTGGGTCAATGCCGACAGCGCCCTGTTCGTCATGCTCGACATGTTCAGCTCGGCGGCCTTCATCATCTTGCCGATCCTCATCGGCTTTACCGCGGCGCGGGAATTTGGCGGCAACCCCTATCTGGGCGCCACCATGGGGGGGATCCTCACCCATCCGGCGCTGACCAACGCCTGGGGGGTGGCCGGTGGCTTCAAGACCATGGACTTCTTCGGGCTTGATGTGGCCATGATCGGATATCAGGGCACCGTCTTCCCGGTGCTGCTGGCGGTCTGGTTCATGTCTCATCTGGAGAAGCAGCTGCGCAAGCGGATCCCGGATGCGCTGGATCTGATCTTGACCCCCTTCCTCACAGTCATCATCACCGGTTTCGTGGCGCTGCTGTTTATCGGCCCGGCCGGGCGGGTGCTGGGGGACGGCATCTCCTTTGGCCTGAGTGCGCTCTATGAGCAGGCGGGCTGGCTGGCAGGGCTGGTGTTTGGCGGAACTTACTCGCTCATCGTCATCACCGGCATCCACCACAGCTTCCACGCCATCGAGGCGGGACTGCTCACCAATCCGGCCATAGGGGTCAACTTCCTGCTGCCCATCTGGGCCATGGCCAACGTGGCGCAGGGCGGGGCTTGTCTGGCGGTCTACTTCAAGACCCGGGATCCGAAAATCAGGGCCATTACCGTGCCGGCGGCCATGTCCTGCCTGCTGGGCATCACCGAGGCCGCCATCTTCGGCGTCAACCTGCGCTACATCAAACCCTTCCTGGCCGGTCTGTTCGGCGGTGCCTGCGGCGGCGCCTACGTGGTGGCGGCCAAGGTGGGCATGACGGCGGTGGGCCTGACCGGCATTCCGGGCATGGCAATAGTCCAGCCCATGAGCCTCATCCACTACGTCATCGGGCTGGTGATCGCCTTCGGTGCCGCCTTCGTCGCCTCCTACCTGCTCAAGTACAAGGTGGAGTGATGAAGGACGCTTATCTCCTCAACCAGATTGTCCGGTCCCTGCTGGCCGGACAGCTCAAGGCGGCGGCCGATCCCCATAGGCCCTGCTGGCATCTGGCAGCCCCGGTGGGGCTGCTCAATGACCCCAACGGTTTTATCGAGCATGATGGGTGCTACCACCTCTTCTACCAGTGGAACCCGCTCGGCTGCGAGCACCGCAACAAGGGCTGGGGCCACGTCACTTCCACCGATCTGTTGCACTGGCAGCACGAGCCGGTGGCGCTCTTGCCCACCGAAGCCTATGAGAGCCACGGCTGCTATTCGGGTTCGGCGGTGAGCGACGAGCAGGGGCGTTTGACCCTCATCTACACCGGCAACGTCAAATACCTGGATGGCAGCCGCACCGCCTACCAGTGTCTGGCCCGCGCCGACGGTGAGGGCGGTTTCGACAAGCTGGGCCCTGTGCTGGAACTGCCTGAAGGCTACAGCGGCCATGTGCGCGACCCCAAGGTGTGGCACGACGGGCAGCAGTGGTTGATGGTGCTGGGGGCCCGCACCCTGGATGATAAAGGTGAGGTGCTGCTCTATCGCGGCGACACCTTGCACCATTGGCAGTTGGTGGGCCCCATCGCCGGCAGCGGGTACGGTGGGCTGGGGGAGTTTGGCTACATGTGGGAGTGCCCGGATCTCTTCCCGCTAGGGGATCGCCATCTGCTGATCTGCTGCCCCCAGGGGATTGCCCCCGAGGGGGATGACTATCTCAACCTCCATCAGTGTGGCTGGCTGGCGGGCACTTTCGACGGGACGCAGTTTGCCCACGGGGACTTTCACGAGCTGGACAGGGGCTTTGAGTTCTATGCGCCACAGACCACCCTGGATAGTCAGGGTTGCCGCCTGCTGTTTGGCTGGCTGGGGTTGCCGGAGGAGAACGAGATGAGCCAGCCGACCATTCCCTATGGCTGGATCCACCAGATGAGCTGCCCGCGGGAGCTGTTCTGGCAGGATGAGTGGCTCTGCCAGCGACCGGTGGCTGAGCTGGCCGCCCTCAAGGGGGAACTGACCCGCTTCGAGGGGGCGCTCAGGGAGTTTCCGGGGCTCGCCATCGACTCGGCCTGGCTCGATCTGGATCTCTGTGGCGAGGGGAGCCTCTGGTTTGGCACAGTGGCCGAGCTGGTGTGGCAGCCGGGGCGTATCACCCTGCGCCGCCAGAACTGGCAGAGCGGGGCGTGGGAAGAGAGAGCCGCCCCCTGGCTGGGAGGTCCGCTGACGCTGCTCTGTGACCGCTCCAGCCTCGAGTGTTTCGTGGATGGCGGTCGCCAGAGTCTGTCAGCCCGCTACTTCCCCGGGGAAAAGCCTCAACTTTCATCGGGTAACGGCGATGATGGCAGCAAAATTTGCCTTGATCACTGGCCGCTGGCGGCTTGCCTAGTACAATAGCCCGGTGCTAGTCAGCCGGGAGGCCAGGTGGAGAAGAAGAAACGGATCACGATTGCCCAGATAGCCGAACTGGCGGGGGTGTCCAAGGCGACCGCCAGTCTGGTGCTCAACGGCAAGAGTGCGGAGTACAGGATTGCCGACGATACCCGCAAGCGGATCCAGGCGGTGGCGGATGAGTGTCACTACCAGCCGAGCTTTCATGCCCGCTCCCTGCGCGAGACCCGCAGCTACACCTGGGGGCTGGTGATCCCCGATCTCACCAACTTCGGGTTTGCCAGCATAGCGCGCGCCCTCGAGGCCCACTGCCGGGAAGCGGGCATCCAGCTGCTGATCGCCTGCTCCGAGGATGACCCCACCCTGGAGCAGAAGGTGGTGGACAACCTTATCAGCCGTCAGGTGGATGGCCTCATCGTTGCCTCCAGCGGTCACAGCGACGACATCTATGCCCGCATTCACGACCGCCTGCCGGTGGTGCAGCTCGACCGCCACATCGGCGAATCGCGCCTGCCCATGGTGATCTCGGACGCCTGCAAGGCCACCGCCGAGCTGGTGCATCAGATGGCCAATGAGTGTGGGGATGAGGTCTACTACTTCGGCGGTCTGCTGGATCTCTCCCCCAGCCGCCACCGGTTGGCAGGTTATGAACTCGGTCTGTACCGGGCAGGGCTGGAGGCCAATCCTGCCCGGGTGCGCCATCGCGACTATCAGCCGAGCTCAGGTTATCAGCTGATGGCCGAGTTGGTGGCCGAGCTGGGGGCGCCACCCAAAGGGCTCTTTACCGCCTCTTTCACTCTGCTAGAGGGGGTGCTGCGCTATCTCAACGAGGCGGGGCTGATGGAGACGGGGATGCGCCTCTGTACCTTCGACGATCACGATCTGCTCGACTGCATTCCCATGCGCATCGACTCGGTGGCCCAGGATTGTCCGGCCCTGGCCCGGGCCGCCTTCGAGCTGATGCAGCAACTGATCGCGGGCAATCCCCCCGCACAGACCGCCCAGGTGATCCTCCCCAGGGTGCGCTGGCGCAGCCGCCGCTAGTCACTCAGGTTCACGTCTCATATGAAAAAGCCCCGCCAATACTGGCGGGGCTTTTTGCTGTTGGCTGCGGGCTCAATCCGTGATGCTGGTGCGCCAGAAGATCTGCCGGATGCAGGGGTGCTGCCCCAGGGTCTGCATCAGGGCATCCAGCTCGACGCCGTCGATGGAGGTGGCCAGCAGCACCGCCGAGATCTCCAGATCCTGCTCTCCGAAGGGTTCGATATCCAGCTCGCTCAGGGGGTAGTTGGCCTGATCCAGCATCTTCTCCAGCCAGGGCAGTACCTCCTTCTGGTGCTCGCGCCGGATGAGGGCGGTGACGCGATAGGTCACCTCGGTGTCGGTGTTGTCCACCGGCCGGCGATTGATCTGATTGACCAGTGGCCGCAGCAGGGTGTTGGCGGCCAGCACGAACAGGGCGCCAAGCACAGCCTCCATGGCCAGCCCGGCACCGCAGGCGGCTCCGACCGCGGCCACGCCCCACAGGGTGGCGGCGGTGTTGATGCCGCGAATGTTGCCGGACTCGCGCATGATGACGCCGGCACCGAGGAAGCCGATGCCGGAGACGATGTAGGCCACCACGTGGACCACGTTGTAGTTGCCGCCGTGCAGGTCATAGATGCGCTGGGCCAGGCTGACGAACAGGGCCGCCCCCACGGCGACCAGCACGTTGGTGCGCAGGCCGGCGGTACGCTGGCGGTACTGGCGCTCCAGCCCAACCAGGCTGCCCAGCACGAAGGCCAGCAGCAGGCTGGCCAGGGTGTCGAGCAGGGAAATCATGTCTAGTTGTTGCCACATTCTCATGGCGTACTCCTTCTGGTTGAAGATGGCCTTCGGCAAGGATGAGGGGGCCGTCGGATGCCCCGATAAATGGCGTCTGAGCGGTGAAGGCCATCATGATGATGGAAAGCGGGCGCACAGGCCGAGCCGGCCCGTGTTTTCAGACCGTCGGCGGGCGGGCACTAAAGTGTGATTGAACGGGGCCAACCAAGTTGGCCCCTTTTTCATTTAATTGAGCCGGGGCTCGTCACCTCGCCGTGGGTGCAGCTCCCAACGAACGGGGTGAGCGACCCCGACCTGATGGACGAACTGCACCAGGTAACGGCGCTGGGACGGGGTGCAGCTCAGGTTGAGCACCAGCTCCCGGCCATCGCCGCGGCCCGGCCGCAGCGACTGCATGGGGTGCAGCCCGGCCGGTTGCAGGCTGTGGGCCACCATGCCCAGCACCAGCTCCATGTCGGCGCGATCCTGACAACGGATCTGCAGCCGGTAGTGGTGCTGGCGCTGCTTGCCGCGCGGCCAGCGTGGCAACAGGCCCAGCCTGCTCAGCAGGGGACGGGCTTGGGTTGAGGTCAATAGGGTCGAAACAAAGCGCATAGCAGCCTCCTTGTGGGAAGCAGAAACTATGCAGGCAAGGTGGCCGCCGACATGGACAGGGGCTCACCTGACGTCAAGTGTAAAACGAGAGAAGAGGGGAGTGGATTTCCGCTTCTCGCAGGTTTGCGAGAGGGCGGCAGAGGCAACGCTGCGGCTATCTCGCGACCTGGGTGCCGACGATCAGGGTCGGCCTGTCACTGTCACTTGATGAATTGCCCACTGATGGTCTCCGCTGTTGATGGACGGCCAGATGGTACCCATCCGCGGCGCCGAGGTAAAGCCCGCTCCTAACGCGGCAACATTCGGAAACAACTTCACCGGCCCGGCACCCTCAAGGGCGACGCCACCACGGCAGGGTGCGCCTGCCGCCGGCAGCGGCTATAAATTAGCGGTTGCTAATGTTTACCTGGATCGTAGAATGACCAAACATTAGCAATCGCTAATTTATGAATCATCCCGCCGTCGCAGTAGGCGGGCCAAGCCAAGGGGCTACCCTGCCAGCAGGCTGAGCCCGTTACCAGGAGTGCCTATGTTTGAGAGCCAATGGCTGTTTGCCCTGGGGGGCGGCATGCTGATCGGATCCGCCGCCCTGATATTGTTGCTGTTCAATGCCAAGGTGGCCGGCATCAGCGGCATCCTGGCCGGCGCCCTGCAGCAGACGGATGCCTGGCGCTGGTTGTTCCTGCTGGGGCTGGGCGGCGGGGCGCTGCTGGCGTTTCGCCTGGCGTGGGTCCCCATGCCGAGCTTCGCGACGCTGCCGGCCTGGCCGCTGGTGCTGCTGGCCGGGCTGCTGGTCGGCATAGGCACCCGGCTCGGCAATGGCTGCACCAGCGGTCACGGCATCTGCGGGGTGGGGAGGCTGTCCCGTCGCTCCCTCGCCGCCACCCTCACCTTCATGGCCACCGGTGCGCTCACCGTGTTTGTCAGCCACCACCTGCTGTAAGGAGATCCGGAATGAAACTGCTGATCAGTCTGTTGTCCGGCCTGCTGTTCGGGCTCGGCCTCGCCCTCTCCGGCATGGTGGATCCGGCCAGGATCCTGGGCTTTCTCGACGTGGCGGGGGCCTGGGATCCGAGCCTGGCGTTCGTGATGGGCGGGGCCCTGCTGGTGTTCATGCCGGGCTACTTCCTGCTGGTCAAACCCCGCAGCCACGGCTTGCTGGGTGACGCCATCTGCACCCTGCCCGCGCCCGTGCTGGATGCGCGTCTCCTCGGCGGCTCGGCGCTGTTTGGCATCGGCTGGGGCATGGCCGGGATCTGCCCGGGCCCGGCGCTGAGCCTGCTCGTCAGCGGCCAGCCCATGATAGGGCTGTTCGTGGCCGCCATGGTGGCCGGTGTCCTGCTCATCGATCGGACGCTGCCCTGGCTGCAGCAACGCAACCAGCCCTGATGTCTCCCGGGCCTATCGCGCCGCTGGCTGGCGCGACGGCTCCCACCCGGGGCCGAAGGTGGTAACATCGGAGCCCCGTTGTTTTGACAAGGCTTGCCCATGCTGCCCCTGCGCCTGCTTATCTCAGATTCTCACGATCCCCTGTTCAACCTGGCGGTGGAGGAGTGCATCTTCCGCCAGATGGATCCCGCCCAGCGGGTGCTGTTCCTGTGGCGCAACGCCAACACCGTGGTGATCGGCCGCGCCCAGAACCCCTGGAAGGAGTGCAACACCCGCCGGATGGAGGAGGATGGGGTGACCCTGGCCCGCCGCAGCAGCGGGGGCGGGGCCGTGTTTCACGACCTTGGCAACAGCTGCTTCACCTTCATGGCCGGCAAGCCCGGCTATGACAAGAGCCTCTCCACTGCCATCGTATTGTCAGCCCTGAAACAGCTAGGGGTGGAGGCCTTCGCCTCCGGTCGCAACGATCTGCTGGTGGCGACCCCGGACGGGGATCGCAAGGTCTCGGGCTCCGCCTATCGAGAGACCCATGATCGCGGTTTTCATCACGGCACCCTGCTGCTGGACGCTGACTTGAGCCGGCTCGCGAACTACCTGAACCCGGATCCCAAGAAGCTGGCGGCCAAGGGGATCACCTCGGTGCGCAGCCGGGTCGCCAACCTCTGCGAGCTGCTGCCGGGAATCGATCATGAGCGGGTCGTTCAGGCGCTGACGGATGCCTTCTTTGCGCATCATGGTACCCGGGTCGCCCCGGAGCACATCTCCCCCGAACAGCTGCCGGACTTGCCCGGCTTCGCCGAGACCTTCGCCCGTCAGCGCAGCTGGGAGTGGAACTTCGGCCACGCGCCTGCCTTCAGTCACCAGCTGGATGAGCGCTTCGGCTGGGGCGGGGTCGAGCTGCACTTCGACGTGGAGAAGGGGCTCATCGGCCGGGTGCAGATCTTCAGCGACAGCCTGGATCCGGCGCCGCTGGATGCGCTGGCCGAGCGGCTGCCGGGCACTGCCTATCGACCCGAGGCCGTCGCGGCCCTGTTGCGCCAGTTGGGGCTGGCGTTTCCTGCCCAGGCGGGCGAGCTGGCAGAACTCGAGGCCTGGCTGGTGACGGCCCTGCGCTGAGGCGGGCATGACCCGGATCACGAAACGGCATCGGGCCGGCCGGGGGCGGCTCGCCGCCAGCCCTTGGCCTGCCGCTGCCATGATAAAAAGTAGGGCAGGCCATTAGATATTGTCGCTGTCTCAAACGCAGCCTCAGAGGTATAAACGGGGCACCTTTGCAGTACTAATGGTCTAAAAATGAGCGATCTGGTTTATCTGAAAGATGACGGTGTCAATGCCGTCTCCCCCGCATTCGAGCGTCGTTTCGCCACCGTCAAAGCCCACTACTTCTCCCGCAATCCCGAGCTCTGGCCGGTGTTCCGCGAACCCGGTTTCGCCACCCTCAACGAGTTTCGTGCCCGTGGTCTGGCCCCGGACGCGCGGCTGAACGCCTGGCCCGATGGCCGGGCCCGGCTCGCTGATCTGTGCGAGACCATGCCGGTGCCCCAGGCCATGCGTGCCCCGGGCGAGCCCATGGCCGAGCTGCTGTTTGCCGGCGCCCTCTCCAAGGACTGGGAGAACCCCTCCAGCGTCGAGAACGTCATCACCATGTCGGCGGATCCCGCCATCTACGGCGCCCAGCTCGGCATCCTGGCCAACCCCAACCTGGTCTACTCCGAGTATGCCGGGGTGGCCGAGGAGCTGGAGAAGAAGGTGGTGCGCCAGATAGCCCTGCTGGCGGGCTACGATCCGGCCCGCGCCACCGGCATCTTCACCCAGGGGGGGACCTTCTGTAACCTCTACGGCTACCTGCTCGGCATCCGCAAGAGCCTGCCCGAGGCCAAGCACAAGGGGCTCGGCCACTATCAGGATTACCGCATCATCAACTCCCAGGGCGGCCACTACTCCAACATCACCAACCTTTCCCTGCTGGGGGTGGACATAGAGCACAAGACCATTCGCATTCAGGTCGGCGAGAACAACGACATCGATCTGGTGGATCTCGAGCGCACCCTGACCGCCTGCTTCGCCCTCAAACACGTGGTCCCCACCATCATGCTCACCATGGGCACCACCGACACCTTCGGGGTGGATCAGGTCAAGCCGGTGGTCGAGCTGCGGGACAGGTTGTGCGAGCGGTTCGAGGTGGCGGTCAAGCCCCACATCCACGTGGATGCGGCCATCGGCTGGTCGATGATCTTCTTCCTGGATTACGACTTTGGCGCCAACCCGCTCGCCATCAACGCCGCCACCCTGGCGGGGATAGAGCGCAACGTGGCGCGCTTCGCCGAGCTGAAATACGCCGACTCCTTCACCGTCGACTTCCAGAAGTGGGGCTATGTGCCTTACACCTCCAGCCTGGTGATGATCAAGGAGCAAGAGGATCTCAAGGCGATGGAGAACGATCCGGAGAACTTCTCCTACTTCGAGCGGGACATCCAGGGTCAGACCCACCTGCAGTCCACCATCGAGTGTTCCCGGGGGGCCAGCGGCCTGTTCGGTGCCTATGCGGCGCTCAACTACATGGGGGTCGAGGGCTATCGCACCGTGCTGGCGCACTGCCTGCAGAATGCGAACTACTTCCGCTTCCGCCTGAGCCAGCTCGGCAACGTCAAGCTGGTGGCCCAGGAGAACCAGGGGCCGAGCGTGGGCTTCAAGATCTACAACCCTGAGTGGGTGCAGGATCCGGAGGCCGAGTTCGCCTTCGAGCTGGCGCGCACCTCGGATGCGGCCTACAAGGCGAGGCTGGCGCGCAACACCGACTATCACCGCAGCCTGTTCAAGGGGCGCGGCAAGGTGGGGCTGTTCACCAACTGGGTGGAGGCGGTGGCGCGCTCGGACTATGACGCCCGCGGCAAGTACTCCTACATCGCCGGCGAGAAGGCGGTGTTCATGAACCCGGCCTGCGGCCGCGAGCAGATCGACGCCTTCATCGACCATATTCGCGGCTGAATCCGGCCGAGAGAGCAGATAAAGAAACGGCGGGCCCAGTGCCCGCCGTCTTCTTGTCCGGTGCGTATCTTACTGTTTCTGCAGCCGGGTGATGGTCAGCTTGCCGGCCGGGTTCTCGGCGTGGAAGCCGACCGCATCCCCCACCTGCAGGCCCTTGAGCAGGGCCGGGTCGGCCAGCACGAACACCATGGTCATGGCGGGCATCTTGAGGTTGGCGATGGCCTCGTGCTTGATCCCGACCTTCTGGTTCGCCTCGTCGATGCGGCTGATGACCCCCTTGGTCATCACGATCTCCTCTGTCGGTTTCATCTCCATCCCCTCCATCTGGGACATGTCGTGCCCCTCGTGGTTCATGGTCATCTCGGCCCGGGCCTGGAGAGAGGCGAGGCCAAGCAGCAGGGTCAGGGTCAGCGTCTTGTAGTTCATGGTGTTTTCCTTGAAGTCGTTGAATTTGTATCGGTTGTAAATTCGGATCAGTCGGCCTGCCCGGGCGCAAGGCCACGGCGGCGCCACAGATAGAAGGCCGCGGGCAGCACCAGCAGGGTCAGCACCAGGGCCGTCACCATGCCGCCTATCATGGGCGCGGCGATGCGCTGCATCACCTCAGAGCCGGTGCCGTGGCTCCACATGATGGGCAGCAAGCCGGCGATGATGGTGACCACCGTCATCATCTTGGGGCGCAGCCGCAGGGCGGCGCCCTGGATGACGGCCTGATGCAGGCCGCGCAAGTCGGGTTTGCCACGGGCCAGCAGATCGTCCCAGGCGTGGTTGAGGTAGACCAGCATCAGCACGCCTGTCTCCACCGCCACCCCGGCCAGGGCGATGAAACCCACCCCCACCGCCACCGAGAGGTTGAAGTCCAGCAGCCAGACGGTCCAGATACCGCCGACCACGGCGAGCGGCAGTGTGGTGAGGATCAGCAGCACTTCCTGCATGCGGCGGAACGCCAGATAGAGCAGCAGCACTATGATGGCGAGGGTGAGCGGCACCACGTAGGCGAGGCGCGCCTTGGCCCGCTCCATGTATTCGTACTGACCGGACCAGGTGAGGGCGTAGCCCGCCGGCAGCACCAGCTGCTTGTCCACTTGAGCCTTGGCATCGGCCACGAAGGAGCCGATGTCCCGCTCGCGGATATCCACGTAGACCCAGCCGTTGAGGCGCGCGTTCTCGCTGCGCAGCATGGGGGCCTCGTCGCTGATGTAGACGCGGGCCACGTCCGCCAGGGCGATCCGCTCCCCCTTGGGGGTCACCAGCGGCAGCAGCTCCAGGCTCCCCACCGAGTCGCGGTAGCTCTGGGGATAGCGCAGGTTGATGGGATAGCGCTCGCGGCCTTCGATGGTCTGACCCACGTCCATGCCGCCGACGGCGGTGGCCAGCACCGCCTGCACGTCGGCGATGTTGAGGCCATAGCGGGCCGCCTTGAGCCTGTCTATGTCCACCTTGACGTAGCGGCCACCGGCCACCCGCTCGGCGTAGACCGAGGCCGCCCCCTCCACCTTGCCGACGATCTGCTCGAGCTGCTGGCCGAGTCGCTGGATCACCTTGAGATCCGGACCGGCTATCTTGATGCCGACCGGGGTCTTGATGCCGGTGGCCAGCATGTCGATGCGGGTCTTGATGGGGGGGACCCAGGCGTTGGTGAGGCCGGGGAACTGGATGAGGGAGTCGAGCTCCTCCTTCAGCTTCTCCGGGGTCATGCCGGGGCGCCACTGGTCGCGATCTTTAAGCTGGATGCTGGTCTCCATCATCACCAGATCGGCAGGGTCGGTGGCGCTGTCGGCGCGCCCCGCCTTGCCGAACACGTTCTGCACCTCGGGCACGGTGCGGATCAGCTTGTCGGTCTGCTGCAGTATCTCCCTGGCCTTGCCCACCGAGATGTTGGCCGCGGTGGTGGGCATGTACATGATGTCCCCCTCATCGAACGGCGGTATGAACTCGGACCCCAGATATCTGAGCGGCCAGAAGCCGATGACGGTCACTGCCAGCGCCAGCAGCAAGGTGGTCTTGGGGCGGGCCAGCACGGCGTTGAGCAGCGGGATATAGCCCTGACTGAGCCAGCGGTTGAGGGGGTTGGCCTGTTCCGCCAGCACCTTGCCGCGGATAAAGTAGCCCATGATGACGGGAACGAGTGTGATGGAGAGCCCGGCCGCCGCAGCCATGGCGTAGGTCTTGGTGTAGGCGAGGGGATGGAACATACGCCCCTCCTGCGCCTCCAGCGCGAACACCGGCAGGAAGCTCATGGTGATGATGAGCAGGGAGAAGAAGATGGCGGGCCCCACTTCTATGCTCGCCTCGGCGATCACCTGCCAGCGGTTCTTGTCGGTGAGTTCGGTGCGCTCCATATGCTTGTGGACGTTCTCTATCATCACTATGGCGCCATCCACCATGGCGCCGATGGCGATGGCGATGCCGCCAAGGGACATGATGTTGGCGTTGATCCCCTGCAGGTGCATGACGATGAAGGCCACCAGAATCGCGATGGGCAGGGTGATGACCACCACCAGCGAGGATCTCAGGTGGAACAGGAAGGCCAGGCAGACCAGCACCACCACCGCGAACTCCTCGATGAGCTTGCCGGAGAGGTTGTCGATGGCGCGCTGGATGAGATCGGAGCGGTCGTAGACGGTGACCACCTCCACCCCCTCCGGCAGGCTGCTCTTGAGATCGCGCAGCCGCGCCTTGACCCCGTCTATGGTGCGCTGGGCGTTCTCGCCGAAACGCATGACGATGATGCCGCCCACCACCTCGCCCTCGCCGTTGAGCTCGGCGACGCCGCGCCGGCTCTGGGGGCCGGTGATCACATCCGCCACGTCTCCCAGCAGCAGGGGGGCGCCCCGCACCTGGGTGCCGAGGGGTATCTGCTTGAGATCTTCGACGCTCTTCAGATAGCCGTTGGAGCGCACCATATACTCGGCTTCCGCCATCTCGATGACGGAGGCGCCGGTCTCCTGGTTGCCCTGCTCGATGGCGGTCTGGATGAGGGAGAGCGGGATGCCGTAGGCGCGCAGCTTGTCGGGATCGACCCGTACCTGGTACTGGCGCACCATGCCGCCCACGGTCGCCACCTCCGAGACCCCGTTCACCGTCTGCAGCTCGTACTTGAGGAACCAGTTCTGCAGGGAGGTGAGCTCGCTCAGATCGTGCTTGCCGCTCCTGTCCACCAGGGCGTACTGGTAGACCCAGCCCACCCCGGTGGCGTCGGGGCCGAGCTGGGGCTGCGCCGAACCGGGCAGGCTGGGGGCCACCTGGCTCAGGTACTCCAGCACCCGGGCCCGGGCCCAGTAGAGATCGGTGCTGTCGTCAAACAGCACATAGACGAAGGAGTCGCCGAAGAAGGAGTAGCCGCGCACCGTGGTGGCGCCCGGCACCGCCAGCATGGCGGTGGTGAGCGGGTAGGTGACCTGATCCTCCACCACCTGAGGCGCCTGGCCCGGGTAGGAAGTCTTGATGATCACCTGCACGTCGGAGAGATCCGGCAGGGCATCGACCGGGGTCTGCTTGACCGACCAGAGCCCCCAGGCGGTCAGCATGAGGGTGAGCAGCAACACCAGGAAGCGGTTGCCGACGGACCAGCGGATGATGGAAGGGATCATGATCTGGCTCCTCTCGCTTGGCGCGCAGGCAGCAGGGCTTGGTTGCCGGCAAAGCGGCAGATGATGGATGGGATCATGGCTTGTCCCCCATCTGGTGCTGGCTGTGGTCCATGCCTTCCATGTTTTCCATGCCCTTCATCTCATCCTTGGCGGGGGCGGCCTGGCTGGCGGAGGCATCCTCGACATGGATGTTGACGATGCGATACTCGTCCCCCTGCTGCTCGACCTGCAGGTGCAGGCGCTGCCCCTGAACGAGCTTGCTCATGTCGACGCCATCTGCCACGGCGAAGTCCATCTCCATGGCGGGCCACTGCCACTCGGGGATCGGCTGGTGGGCGACGGTCAGGGTGCGGCTCGCCAGATCCAGCGTCTGGATCTCCCCCTGGGTCCAGATCTGCTGCGGCCGCACCGCCGTCATGCGCTGGAAGTCGGAGTCGATGCTGGATTCGGAGTCGAGCAGGAACTGGGCCGAGGAGACTATGTTGTCCCCCGGCTCGACCCCGTCCAGGATGGCGACCCTGTCACCGAACTGGGCGCCCAGGGTGACCGCCACCGACTTGAAGCCGCCATCCCCCAGTGCCAGCACCAGCCGGTTCTGACTGCCGGTGCGGATCACCGCCTCACTCGGTACCACCATCTGGGGTTCGCCCTCGCCGCTGCGAATGCTCACCTTGGCGAACATGTTGGGTTTCAAAAACTCGTCCGGGTTGTCGAAGCGCAGCCGCACCTTGAGGGTGCGGGTGACGGCGTCCAGGGTGGGGTAGAGGTAATCCACCTTGCCCTGCCAGCGCCGGCCGGGGGCGTAATCCAGGGTCATGGTGACAGGGTCGCCCACCTTCAGCTGGCCGGCCTGGCGCTCAAACACTTCGGCGCTGACCCACACCTGTTGCAGGGTGCTGATGTTGAACAGGGCGGCGGCGGGCTCTACGTACTGGCCCTCGCGCACCTTGAGCTCGGAGACATAGCCGCTGCTCGGGGCATAGATGCGCACCGTCTCGCTCACCTGGCGGCTGCGCTTGAGGGTGGCTATCTGATCCGCCGGTACCTGCAGGGACTTGAGCTTGCCCTCGGCGGCGCGCAGCAGCAGCGGGTTGGCAGTGTTGAGCGCCAGCAGGTATTCGTGCTGGGCGTTGACCAGATCCGGCGCGTAGAGATCGTAGATGAAGCTGCCCTTGGCGATGCGCTGGCCCTCGTTCTTGATGGCGAGGGTGCGGATCCAGCCCGCCATGCGGGCATTGATGGCCTCCAGCCGCTCCTCGTCGTAGCCCACGTAGCCGACCGTCTCGATCTGCTGGTGGAGGGGCAGGCGCTCTACCTTGGCGAGCCGTACCCCCAGGTTCTGCTGGATCTCGGGGCTGATGGTGACGGTGCCGGGGGAGCCGCTCTTCTGCTCCTCATAGACGGGGATGAAGTCCATCCCCATGTTGTCCTTGGCGGGGGCGTCGCGCCGATCGCGCGGATCCATGGGGTTGACCCAGTAGAGCGGGGCCTTCGCCTCAGGCCCACTGCCGGCGGTCTGGCTGGCGGCCCAGTAGCCGCCGCCGGCGCCGAGGGCGAGCAGCAGCGCGGACATCAGCAGGCTCTTGTTCATGACAGGCCTCCGGCGCGGATCTGCATGCAGAAAGTGCAGGAGGACGGGGCGCCCGGGGAGGCGACAAAGTTGGCTGGTGACATGGTACATCTTCTCTCGTGTCGGGCCGCCGGGTCGTCGTCGGAGTGCGGGTCTCTCAGACCCGGACAGGCGTGCCCGCTTGGGCAGGCTTGCCTCTCACAACCTCACAACGTACGAACGGGGCGGCAAACGGAGCACCGCCGACGGATCAGCAGGTGCACGGCACAGCGTGCAAGGTCGGGCCAGGCCACACCTTGCAGGGGGAGAAGATCACGCTAATGGCGCAGCACAGAGAGCATCAGATGCCGTCTGGGCCAGGAGGGGGGATGGGTGCCACGCTGGCGCAGGAAGGGATCCCGCAGCCACTGATCCAGCAGGGACGCGGTGGCGCCCGGGCGGGGCATGAGCAACAGGGGCAGGGCAAACAGGGTCAGCAGCGCCGCCAGCAGGGGGATACCCGCACCCGGGGAGGTGAGGCCGCCGTGCATCTGGCAGTCTCCCTGGCTCATGCCGGCGCCGGCCATGCCGTTGCCGGCATCGTGGCAGGGTAGCCCCTGCATGGCGGACGACATCTCTGCGGCGTCGGTCATGACCAGGGTGTCGGCGGCCATGGCCATCTCTGCCGTCGCCGCGCCATGCCAGCTGATGCAGAGCGTGAGATTGCAGACGAGCACCAGCGCCAGCAACAGCCGGGCGATGAGCTCTGTGGGCAATCTCGATGACAACATGGATGCTTTCCCTCTGACGGATAGGTGAAATGTAAACCTTACCTACAGGAGAAGGTCAAGGTATGGCCTGGGCATAAGGGGCGAATATGTGATGGGAACCTGAACTTGGTCGCAATCTGCTCAGTGGTGGCTTGGCGCGGATAAAAAAAGCCCCCGCATCGGCGGGGGCTCTGGGTCAGGGTTTGGGAGGCGGCAGCGGGGCCCCCCGTTGTTCAGATCGTTTCATGATGAGGCGGAAGAAGAGCGGGATGAAGAAGGTGGCGATGAAGGTCGCCGCCAGCATGCCGCCGATCACCGGCCAGCCGAGGGCATGACGACTGGCGGCACCGGCGCCGCTCGAGGTTACCAGCGGCACGCAGCCGAGGATGAAGGCCAGCGAGGTCATGATGATGGGGCGAAAACGCAGTCGCGCCGCCTCCAGCGCCGACTCGATCAGGCTCATCCCCTCCTCGTGCTTCATCACCGCGAACTCCACGATCAGGATGGCGTTCTTGGCCGCCAGGCCGACCAGGGTCACCAGCCCTATCTGGAAGTAGACGTTGTTGGTGAGCCCCACCGCCCAGGTGGCGAGCAGGGCGCCGAACAGGGCGAAGGGTACCGCGGTGATCACCGCAAACGGCAGGCTCCAGCGCTCGTACTGGGCGGCCAGGATGAGGAAGATCATCACTATGCCGAAGCCGAATGCGGTGCCGGCGCTGCCGGCGGAGGCCTTCTCCTGATAGGCGGAGCCGGTCCACTCCAGCTTGGCGTCGTTGCCAAGGGTGTCGTTTGCCACGACTTCCAGCGCGGCGATGGCCTGACCCGAGCTGTAACCCGGCGCCGGCTGCGCCATGATCTTGGCCGCCTGGAAGATGTTGAAGCGCTCGACCAGTTCGGGGCCGGTGGCGTCACGCACCGTCACCAGGCTGCTGAGCGGGATCATCTCCCCCTTGTTGGAGCGCACATAGACGTTGCGGATGTCGCTCTTCTTGGCGCGGTAGTCCGCCTCGGACTGCAGCTGGACCCGGTAGGTGCGGCCGAACTGGTTGAAGTCGTTGACATAGACCTGGCCGAAGGTGGCCTGCATGGTGTCAAACACCGCGTTGATGGGCAGCCCCAGCGCCTTGGCCTTCTCCCTGTCGAGATCCAGGTAGACCTGGGGCACGTTGGCGCGGTAGGTGCTGGTCACGCTGGCGAACTCGGGACGCGCCTTCGCCGCCTCGAGGAAGCGCTGCACCTCGGCCGAGAAGGCCTGGGCATCGCCGGTGCTGCGGTTCTGCAGGTAGGCCTCCAGCCCGCCGGTGGTGGACATGCCGGTGATGGGAGGCGGGTTGAAGGAGGCGACGAAGCCGTCCGCCAGCCCCATCAGGCTCATGCCCTGAAGGGTCTTGGCCAGGGAGAAGGAGTCCTGCCCCTCGCCCTGGCGATCGCGCCAGTCCTTGAGGGTGATGAAGCTGATGCCGCTGTTGCTGATGATGGCGTTGGAGAGGATGTCAAAGCCCGAGAAGGTGATGACGTCCTTGATGTTGGGGTTCGCCATCGCCATGCGGTCGAAGTCGTTCGCCACCGCCTGGGTGCGGGTGAGGGCGGCCGCGTCCGGCAACATGATGGCGGAGAGCAGGTAGCCCTGATCTTCGTTCGGCACCAGCTCCCCCGGCACCTTCAGCAGCAGGCCGTAGATGGAGACCAGGATCAGCGCGATGATGGTGAACGCCACCCCGACCCGGCGGTTGAGGAAGGCCACCCCGCGCACGTAGCGGCGGGTCAGGCCATCGAAGGCGTTGTTGAACCAGACGAAGAAGCGGGCCGGCTTGTGATGGCCCTCCTTCAGCAGCACGGCGCACAGGGCCGGCGACAGGGTCAGCGCCACCAGGCCGGAGATGGCCACCGACACCGCCACCGTGATGGCGAACTGCTTGTACATCACCCCCGTCATGCCGCCCATGAAGGCGACCGGCAGGAAGACGGCGCACAGCACCAGCACGATGGCGACCACCGGGCCCGACACCTCCTGCATGGCGAGGATGGCGGCCTCCTTGGGCGAGCACTTCTTCTCCTGCATGATCCGCTCGACGTTCTCCAGCACCACGATGGCGTCATCCACCACTATGCCGATGGCGAGCACCATGCCGAACAGGGTCAGCAGGTTGATGGAGAAGCCCAGCAGCAGCATGCCGGCGAAGGTGCCGATCAGCGACACCGGCACCGCGATGCAGGGGATCAGGGTGGCGCGCAGGTTCTGCAGGAACAGGTAGACCACCACGAACACCAGCACTATCGCCTCGAACAGGGTGTAGACCACCTCCTCGATGGAGATCTTCACGAACTCTGTGGTGTCGTAGGGGATCTGGTACTCGATGTCCTGGGGGAAGCGCTCCTTGAGCCGCGCCATGGTGGCATGCACCTGATCCGCGACCGCCACGGCGTTGGCGCCCGGCTGCAGGTAGGTGGCGATGCCGATGGCGGGCTTGCCGTTGGCCTTGGCCAGCAGGTCGTAGTCCTTGCCGCCGAGCTCGACCCTGGCCACGTCCTTCACCCGGATCTTGGAGCCATCCGGCATGGAGCGGATGATGATGTTCTGGAACTCGCGCACATCCTCGAGCCGTCCCTTGGTCTGCACCGTGTAGGTGAAGTCGACCGGGGCCGTGGTGGGCTGGGCGCCGATCTTGCCGGCCGCGAACTGGGTGTTCTGCTCGCGGATGGCGCCGATCACGTCGCTCGGGGTCAACTCGAGCTGGGCCAGCCGGTCCGGCCGCAGCCAGATGCGCATGGCGTAGTCGGTGCCGCCGAACAGGGTGGTGTCGCCGACCCCGGGGATGCGCTTGAGCTCATCGATGATGTTGAGCAGGGCGTAGTTCGACAGATAGGTGGTGTCGAAGGTGCCGCCGGGGGATTGCAGCGTCACCACCTGCAGGATGGAGGTCGACTTCTTCTTGACCGTCACCCCCTGCTTCTTCACCTCTTCCGGCAGCTGGGCCATGGCCGCGCTGACCCGGTTGTTGACGTTGATGGTGGCCTGATCCGGATCCGTGCCTATCTCGAAGTAGACGTTGAGGTTCATCTGACCGTTGGAGGCGGAGCCGGACTGCATATAAAGCATGTCCTCCACCCCGTTGATCTGTTGCTCGAGGGGAGCCGCGACCGTCTGGGAGATGACCTCAGGGGTGGCCCCCGGGTAGAAGGCGGTGACCGAGACCACCGGCGGGGTGATCTGCGGGTACTGCTCGATGGGGAGCGCTCGCATCGCCGCCAGCCCGCCCAGCACTATGATGATGGAGATGACGCTGGCGAAGATGGGGCGTTCGATGAAGAACTTGGAAAACATACGAACTCCTTACTTGGCCGCGATCTGGCTGACCATCTTGGCGTTGATCGCCTTCATCTCGGCGGCCGAGACCGGCTTGACCACGGCGCCCGGGCGAGCCTTCATCAGGCCCTCGACGATGTAGCGTTCACCGGGCTCGAGGCCGCTGTCGATCAGCACGCCGCTGTCCACGCTCTGGCCGAGCTTGACCGGCCGCGGCACCACCTTGTTGTCGGCATCGATCACCATCACCATGCGGTCGGCCTGGGACTGGACGATGGCGCGCGGCGGCACCACTATGGCGTGCTTGCGCAGGCCGAGCTCTATGGTCATGCGCACGAACTGGCCGGGCAGCAGCTTACCCTCCTGGTTATCGAAGATGGCGCGGGCCCGGATGGTGCCGGTCTGCGGATCGACCCGGCTGTCGGAGAAGTTGAGCTTGCCCGCCTGCGGGTAGACGGAGCCGTCGGCGAGGCGGATATGGGTGCGCCAGTTGGTGGCGTCCCTGGCTTCGATCAGCCCTTTCTTCACCGAGTTCTCGAAGTTGAGGCGATCCTGCTCCGAGTAGGAGAAGTTCACGTAGAGCGGATCGAACTGGGTGATGGTGGTGAGCAGACCGCTGTCACCGCCGGTGGCGATGAGGCTGCCCTCGGACTGGGAGCTCTTGCTCGCCATGCCGCTGATGGGGGCGGTCACCTGGGTGTAGCTGAGGTTGAGATCCGCCTCCTTCACCTTGGCCTTGGCCGCCTGGTGGCTGGCCACGGCCGCCTCGTAGTTGGCGATGGTGGTGTCGTAATCCTGCCGGCTCACCACCTGGCGCTTGTAGAGCGGGATGATGCGATCCCGATCTGCGTGGGCCTTGTTGAGGCGCGCCTGCTCCTGGGCCAGGGTGCCTTTGGCCTGCTCCAGTGCCACCTTGTAGGGTTCAGGATCGATCAGGAACAGGGCCTGACCGGCGGTGACCGGCTGGCCCTCGATGTAGGTGCGCTGCAGCAGGATGCCGTTCACCCGGGAGCGCACATCGATCTCACGAAAGCCGGCGGTCTCCCCCACCATCTCGGTGGTGAGCGGGACGTCGGTCAGCTTGACCTCGGCCACCACCACGGGCACCGGGGGCGGCGCCTGGACCTGGCTGGCGGCGTCGTCGCCACAGCCGGTCAGGGCGCCGGCCAGCGCCAGGGCGATGCAACCGCGTCGCAATACTCGCAGCCCGTTGGGGTGATCCTTCACTCCTACACGCTGGCTGGACGGGCCGCGACGGCCCGCTTTTTCGTTGTTATTAACAAACCTGGACAACATCATGTTTACAAACTCAACATCTTGATATATGCGGGTTTTTTAATAATAAAGTGACAAAGTTGAACTGGAGCTGCTCGGCAGGGGAAGTTGTCGGCTCCATACAGGATCTATAGGGGGAAAGCGGGGGGGATTACGACAATCCCTGACGAGGGGAGGTCGGGAGTCAGGCGGAAAGCAGTGGGGGCAGGGCGCCCCCACTGGCGAGGGGTCAGGCGAAGCAGGCCCAGATGGGGGCGTGATCGGAGGGCTTCTCGATGCCGCGCAGCTCGTAGTCGATGCCGGTCTCGGTCACTTTGTCCTTGAGCGCGTTGGACGCCATGATGAGATCGATGCGCAGGCCGCGGTTCTCGTCAAAGCCCTTGGAGCGGTAGTCAAACCAGGAGAAGCGCTCGCACTCTGTGGGGTTGGCGGCGCGGAAGGTGTCGGTCAGCCCGAAGCCTTTCAGGCGCTCCATCCACTCGCGTTCTATGGGCAGGAAGGAGCACTTGCCATCCCGCAGCCAGCGCTTGCGGTTCGCCTCGCCGATACCGATGTCGAGATCGGTGGGGGAGATGTTCACATCGCCGATCAGCACCAGCTGATCGTCCGGGGTGTGGTGGGTCTCCAGGTAGTGCTGCAAGTCCTCATAGAACTTCTGCTTGGCCGGGAACTTGGTCTCGTGATCCTGGCTCTCGCCCTGGGGGAAGTAGCCGTTCATCACCTTGATGAGGGAGCCATCCTCGCGCTTGAAGCTGGCCATGATCATGCGGCGCTGGGCATCCTCGGGATCGGTCGGGAAGCCTTTTTGCACCTCGAGGGGCGGCTGCTTGCTCATGATGGCCACCCCGTAGTGACCCTTCTGGCCATGGAACACCACGTGATAGCCCATGGCCTCCACGTCGGCCACCGGGAAGGCATCGTCGTGTACCTTGATCTCCTGCAGGCCGATCACATCCGGCTGGTGCTTGTCGATGATGGCTTGCAGCTGATGAAGACGGGCGCGCAGGCCATTGATATTGAAAGAGATGATCTTCATGTCCGGGATGCTCATGTCGTTTTTATTAGTCGCTATTGGACTAGGAATCCGGTCTGGATGCAAGTTCCGGGGGACGCCCGGTGCCGCTCCTGAACTTGCATCGGAACCTGTTCACGATCTGTCGCGAGAGGTCGTCAGCAAGGTGAAGCGCAGGAACCGGAGTGTATATGTATACATGAGAGCTCCTGGTTACACATAAGCGAGCAGCATATGAACCTTGATCACGGCCTCGCAGCAAGATCGTGGACAAGTTTTAGCGGGTCATCTTCTTGACAAACACCACCACAAACAGCGCCAGCGTGAAGCTGCCGGTGAAGGCCTCGAAGGCGGCAAAGATCCGCGACAGGCCGGTGGGGGTGAAGTCGCCGTAGCCCAGGGTGGTGAAGGTCACCACGCTGTAGTAGAGGCACTCCAGCAGGAAGATGGCGTTCTGCTCGAGGGACGCCTCGGGGCGATAGATGAGGTGGTTGCCGTTGAAGCTCAGGCCGAAGAAGAAGTAGAAGATGCTGCAGATGAGGATCAGCAGCAGGGAGAACAGCACCACCCGCATCGGCGCCTCGCCGTAGCCGCAGAACAGATCCACTATCCAGGAGGCGAAACGCTGGTAGGAGCAGAGCGGCAGCTGCAGCCGGCGCATGGTCAGCTCCTGCTGGATGTAGCGGCCGGACATGGTGAAGATGCCCTGGGCCTCCGAGGCCTTGCGCAGGTCCCGGTAGGTCTCCTCCGCCTCCTTGAACCAGATGCGGGCCTGCGCCGGATCCCGCTCCTTGCGCCCCTTGCGGTCCTGCATCAGCCGCTTGCCGGTATCCAGATTGTCGAGCCGGGTGTTCTTCCAGCGCAGGCCGAGCAGGTTGATGTCGTGCAGCTGGGCGCAGTGCAGGTTGGCGTCGCTGAGATCCGCCTTCATCAGGCTGCCGCCGCGAAAGCGGATGCCGTAGAGGTGGGCGCCACGCAGGTTGGCGCGATAGAGGTTGCACTGCTCCAGCAGAAAGCCCTGGGGATCCTGCTTGTTCACCAGGTTGAGGCCGGCCAGCTCGGCGCGGGCCAGCTGCAGGCCGTGACAGAGCCCGCCCTGGCGAACGTAGTGCTCCAGCGCCTGGGCGGTGTCGGGGGATTGATGATCGGCCTGGGGATCGTGCCAGCGGCACAAGTCGTGTTCCCCCGCCTCTTCGCTGCAGTGGCGGCCATCCGCCACCAGATATCGGCACATCGCCATGCTGTCGCCTCTCCTTGCTGAGTCTGTATCAGCATAGGTGAGGCGCCGGCCCGGCTGGCTAGTTGAACTGGTTAAATTCCTGGCGCAGCTTGCGGAAGCGATCCTGCTGGGCAGGATTCAAGGGGATGCCTTCCAGCACCTCCAGGGTCTCCTTGCACTCGGCGCCGAACTCCGGACTCTTGCGGTTCTTCTGCATCAGCTGCAACAGCACCTGGATCTTGTTGAGGGCGGCGCCGGTATTGGCCGGCGCCCGGCGCAGCGCCTCGCGGAAGTGGCCGAGGGCCTGCTCCAGCTCCCCGCCCTGATAGGCCTTGATGCCAAGGTCGTTGAGCTGCTGATAGCGCTGGCGCCGCTCCTGCACCGTCTTGTCGTCGCGGGTCACCTGGATGCAGGTGGTGAGCAGCCGATCCTCATCCTCCGCCAGCAGCGCCTGCAGGCTCTCTGCGTACTCGAACTCGCCGAGCTGATAGAGCGCCAGTATGGTCTCGCCGAGCAGGGCGGGGGGCATGGTTTCCGGCCGATCCAGCCAGTTCTGGTTGGCGCGATAGAGCATCTTCTTGCCCTTGAGCAGCTCGCCGAGGGCGATCTGGACCCGGGCCTGGCAGATCTGCTCGAACACCGGGTAGTTGAACTCCGCCATCATCAGCGAATCGCGAATGCGTGACAGCGCCGAGTTCACCTGCTTCTGCAGGTTGGCGATGTGGTAGCTGTCGTTGCTGTTGAGGGCATAGAGGGTGAGGGTCTGGATGTAGGCCCCCAGGTAGTGCGGGGTGCGGTGGATGGAGTTGCGCGACAGATCGATGAGGGCGAGCAGTACATCCTTGGCCTGGCCGTAGTCGTGGCGCAGCAGGCACACCTCCGCCAGACGGCGGGAGAGTTGCACCGACTGGGGCGAGATGTCCACCGCCCGCCGCAGCTCCTGCTGGGCGATCTCCCCCTTGCCGAGCGCCAGCTGGGATTCCGCCAGCCAGAGGTGGGCCTCCACCATCAGCGGGGTGTTCTTGAGTGTCGCCTGCAGGTGGCTCACCGCCTCCTCGTGCAGTTCGAGCGTGTGGCAGGCCTTGCCCAGGGTCAGCCTGGCCCAGCTGTTCTCCTGGCCGGCCAGCAGCTGGCGCATCAGGCTGCGGGCCTCCCTGGCCTGACCGAGCTTGAGCTGGGTGTCGGCCTGCAGGCAGCGGCAGAAGTTGGCAAAGCGCGGCACGGCGTCGGCCTGGGTGGCGCAGGCTTCGATGAGCGCCGATGGATCGTCCTTGGTGAGGGCGATAAAGACGCTCTCCAGCGCCTGACGGCGGGCGAGGGCGCGTTTGAGACGAAACGAGAACTGCTCCTGGGAGAAGGGCTTCATCAGGTATTCGTCGGGCTCGGCCTCGAGGGCGCTCAGCACCATGGCGCGAGAGCCGTCGCTGCTGACCATGATCACCACGCTCTGGGGCGGGATCAGCTGCTGATCCCGCAGGCTCTCCAGCAACTGGCGGCCGTTCTCTCCGGCCCCCAGCTCGTAGTCGAGCAGATAGATGTCGAAGCTCTCCTTCTGGCAGCGGCGCCGCGCCTCGTCGGCCGAGTTGACATAGGTGATGCGGTTGATGCCGATGTTGATCAGCATCGCCTTCATCATCATCTGGAAGGATCGCTGTTCGTTGACCAGCAGGATGCGCCTGGGTTTGGGCTGGGCTTTCTTCTCTGGCTCGGGAGTCTGCATCTGCTTGGGTCGGGACGCTGCGGGCGGGTGACTGAAGTGTGCCACCAAAGTCTGCAGCCAGGCAATTGAACATGGGGTGGCGCCGCGGTTTTTACGCTAAGCCCCGCCGTTCATGATCTCTTCTGGACCAGGTAGGGTGCGAACTGGGGGCTGAATCTGGCCTCGAAGCCCTGCTCTGTCTTGACGATGAGGTAGACCGCCAGCCGGTGCGCCCTGGCGAGGCCATCGCCTCCCGGCAGGGGCGCGCCGACACGGCCACCAGCATCGCCGAGCTGGGGATCCAGATCGCCAGCGTCTGCGGCCAGCAAGGTGCGGTATCCGATGAGCTGAGCCGCAACATCCAGCGCATCAAGGTTTCCATTTGGTGTGACGCCGGCCGGATCAGCAGTCGTCCCTCGGGGCGGCATTTTTTATGAGCGGGGATTGTGTAAATGGGTGTCTTTTGATACCAATGAATGCTTTTCCCTGCGGCTATGCTGCCATTGCGTGACAAGGAGTTCCCATGCGCCTGCCCCCCTTTCCCCCTCTGGTCTGGATCGTGATCCTGGGCACCTTCATGGTGCGCACCAGCTTCTTCATGGTCTGGCCCTTCCTCTCCATCCTGCTCTACCGGGAGTACGCTCTGTCGGCCTCCGGCATCGGGGTACTGTTGGGCGGCGCGGCTGTGCTCTCCTGCCTCATCGGCTTCTACGTCGGCTGGCTCTCCGACCAGCTAGGCCGGCGCACCATACTGCTGCTGGGCTGCGCCCTGTCGTGCGTTGCTTACCTGCTGCTCGGTTTTGGTCACTCCCTCTGGCTCATCGCCCTCGGGGTGTTTGGTTCCGGCCTCTCCTACGCCTTCATCGATACCCCGGGCAAGGCGCTGATGGGGGATCTGCTGCCCGAGAAGGGGCAGCGGGAGCTGGCCCAGCACCTGCGCTACTTCCTGCTCAACGTGGGGGCGGGGGTGGGGCCCCTCATCGGCGTGATGGTGGGGCTCGGCGCGCGCCAGGAGACCTTCGTGGTGACGGCCGTCAGCTATGGTCTGCTCGGCATCGCCTTCCAGTTCGGCTTTCGCCGCGAGTGCGCCAGCCGGCCGGATGCGGGCCTCACCCTGGGGGCCATGCTCAAGGTGGTGGGGCGGGATCGGGCCTTCATGCTGTTTATCCTCGCCAATCTGCTGATGATGCTGGTCTACGCCCAGGTGGAGTCGCCGCTGATCCAGTACCTGACCCGCGCCGGTGCCCCCGAGGTGGAGACCCTGGTGGCCCTGCTGGTGGCCACCAATGCGCTGACCATCATCACCCTGCAGTTCCCCCTGCTGCACCTGACCCGGCGCTGGCGGGTGAGCCTGCGGCTGCAGTTTTCCATCCTGCTGATGGCGGCCGCCCAGGTGCTGTTCGCCCTGTCGAGTCCGGCCCTGCTGTGGCCCTGGCTGGTGGCGGTGTTCTTGTTGAGCGTGGGGGAGGCGGTGCTGTTTCCGCTTTTTAACGTGCTCATCGACGAGATGGCGCCGGCCCACCTCAAGGGGAGCTACTTCGGGGCAAGCGCCCTGGCTGGGCTCGGTTGGGCGCTCTCACCTCTGGTGGGAGGCTGGCTGCTGCAGGTGTGGGGCGGCCCGGCCCTGTTCACCGTGATGACCGCGATTTGCGTGCTGGTGTTTGTCCTCTACGGGGCAGGCAGCCGGGCGGCGCGTCCGTCTGCCGATCCGGCCGGCTGTGGGGATTAGAAGGGGAGCACCTTGTCGGCGGTCAGGGTCCCGTCGGTCCACTTGATCTCGGCGGCCACTGGCTTGATGTCGCCGAAGGCGCGCTCCACCACCGGGCCGAGCAGCCCGGAGTGGCGAAGGGGACCTCCACGTGGATGTGCACGGCAAGCTGGTGACCCTGAAGGCGGAGGTCCGCCAGCACGACAGTCAGAGCAAGGATGAACGCACCCTGCGGCTACCCAAACAGACAGTGACCCCGGCGCCCCACCGTATTCCCATCGAGTCGCGCCGTCTTTAAAACAGCGAGGCCCCGCGCAGTGGGGCCCCGTTTTTATGGCTGTTTGGGGACCAGATAGGGGGCGAACTGGGGGCTGAACCTGGCCTCGAAGCCCTGCTCGGTCTTGACGATGAGATAGACCGCCAGCTTATGCTCCCTGGCGAAGGCCAGCGCCGGCTCCGGCCCCATCACCATCAGCGCGGTGTCGAGGGCGTCGGCCTCCAGCGCGGTGTGGGTGATCACGCTGGCGGAGACCAGCCTGTGGGTCACCGGGGCGCCGCTGGCGGGATCTATGATGTGGGAGTAACGCCGGCCATCCAGCTCGTAGTAGTTGCGATAGCTGCCGGCGGTGCTGAGCGCCATGCCGTTCGGGATCACCACGTCCTCGATGGCGCCGGGCCGGTCCGAGGGTTCGACGATGGCCACCCGCCAGGGGTTGCCCTTGGCGTTGTGGCCCTCGCTGCGCACGGCCCCCGCCACCTCGATGAGGTAGTTGCCTACCCCCTTGCCCTCCAGCAGCGTCGCGAGCTCGTCCGCGGCCGCCCCTTCCCCCAGGGTGGAGAGATCCAGATAGAGATCGGGGATGGCTTTGCCGAGCAGGAATTTGCCATCCTGGTTCGTCAGGCTCAGCTTGTCGATGCCGACTCTGTCGCGGGCCTTGGCGATCTGCTCCGCCGTCGGCCGCTTGACCGGGCGCTTGTCCGGCCCGAAGCCCCACAGGTTGACCAGCGGGCCCACGGTCACATCCAGCCTGCCGCCGGTGAGCTGGCCCGCGTCTATGCCCTGTTGCACAATCTTGGCCATGCTGGCCGGTATGAGCATGGGCACCCCGGCCGGCCCCTGATTGAAGCGGGAGATGATCGAGCCCGGATCATAGGTGGAGATCTCTTGATTCATGCGCACCAGCAGGGTATCGACCTCGCGCTGCAGCGCCGCCTCTCCCCCCGGAAAGGCGTCGTTCACCGTCACCACGTAGAAGGTGCCCATGGTCTTGCCCTGAATGCGAAGCTGGGTCGGGGCGGGCTGGCAGGCGGTCAGCATCAGCATCAGGCTCAGCAGCAGGCCGCGTGCGGCCAGGGTGGGGGAAGGGAACGGCATCTTGCATCCTCGCGGGAATCGTCGACGGGGGAGCAGCTTAGCCAACGGGGCCCGGCTTGACGAGTCTTCAGCCGGGCGCGGGGCGGAAAATAATTAAGCGACTCAGGCTGTTAACCCGACAGATCTGTTCCAAAGTTGAATGGTTTTGGGGGTAAACAGGTGACTTGGGCCGCAGCTTTGAGCAAAAGCCATAGTCGATTGACAACAGTTGAGTACAATTAAGATCGATTCTGACAGCATCTTTGCCCATCGCCGACGCGAGTTTCAGGCAAGCGTGTTGCCATCCACTGCCAATCAAAGGAGAAGATGATGAAAAAGGCGATTACCCTGCTGTTTCTGAGTATTTTTACTGCACTGGGCATGGCGGCACCGGCCTTGGCCGATGAGTGCGCACTGGTCATCGAAGGCAATGATGCCATGCAGTACAACCTCAAGGAGATGAGCGTGCCGGCCACCTGCAAAGAGGTGACTGTGACCCTCAATCACACGGGCAAGATGCCGGTGACGGCCATGGGTCATAACTGGGTGCTGGCCAACACCGCCGACTATCAAGCCATCGCCACCGCGGGCATGAGCGCCGGCGTCGATCACGACTACCTGCCGAAGGAAGATGCCAGGATCCTGGCTCACACCAAGCTGGTGGGGGGCGGCGAGAGCACCAGCGTCACCTTCAAGACCGACGGGCTGGCGGGCAAGGATCTCACCTTCTTCTGCTCCTTCCCGGGCCACTTTGCCATGATGAAGGGCTCCTTCAAGGTCGGCTAGACCACCTCCAGTTTTGAGAATAAGCCGGGCTTGCCCGGCTTTTTTTTATGGCTCGCTCGCGCGAACCAACTGAATTCATGGCTGAATTTCATGATCTGGCGGGCGGTATCGCACTGTAGTGACGGGGTAGAATGGGCCGCAAGCTGGGTCAGGTGACCCGGCAACGAACCCGATGAGAAGGGGCTATGAGCGCCATAAAATGGGTCATCAGCGGCTGCCTGATGCTGGTCTGTGCCATGGCACTGGCCGCAGAGCCCCCGGTCAAGAAGAGCCGCAACGGCATCTGCCACCCCCAGGGCGGCACCTATTACAGCCGCACCAAACACTACGAACCCTACGACAGCATGCGGGCCTGCCTCGACAGCGGGGGGCGCGCGCCTAAACGCTGACCCCGACGCGCTATGCGCGTCGTTGCAGGGTAAAGAAGGCGATGGCCGTCTTCTTCTGGCACTCCAGCCTGATGCTCTCCTCGCCGCTGATCACCAGGGTCTCGTTGATGGCCAGGGCCCGATCCTGCACGCTGAGCTGACCGCTCAGCAGATGGCAGAGATAGGTCTTGTCCGCCTCCAGGGTGAGGGTGAGCGGGAAGGGCAGATTCAGCACCCGCACGTTGGCGCTGATGCGCTCGGGATGATAGATGAGGCCGAGATCCGTCACCTCCTTCTTCAGCAGTTCGCAGTGGGTCTCCTCGTCACCGTCAAAGTGGGCCGCCTCATGGGTCGCATAGGGGTGACCGTTGAGCACGAAGCCAGCGCCGCTGATGGGCAGCAGGATGCGCCTGTAGCCGGGAAACGTGGAGAAGGGGCCCGCCGCCTTGATGGGGGCCGAGCTGAGACGGTAATCGAAGTCGAGCTTGTCCAGAGTCGCCCCCTTGGGGGAGATGAGGATCTGGGCCGTGGTGCCCTGCTTGTTCTTCCAGGGCATCTTCAGCTGGTCAGACTCTTTAATCAGGGTGATCACTAGGGTGCCTCGGCAAGTGGTTGGAATGAGTGGCAATGAGGCCAAGTGATACCATCCCGTACGCCGGCCCACAAGGCGATGGAGGCCGATCCCCGTCCGGTTGCCCATAATCTCGGCAGTTTGCCCCCTCGGTGCAGGGCCGCCCTCTGCCGGTCAGTCTGGCTTGCTCAAGATGTCGTCGGTCGGCGGGGTTGAAGCAGAGCAAAGCGCTAGGCTGTGATCCCTGCGCTGTTAAACGGGTGGCAGACCGCTACACTGGCAGTTCTGTTGTATGGAGGCCCCATGACCCACAAGATCATTCTGGATACCGATCCCGGTATCGACGACGCCATGGCAATACTCTTTGCCGAGGCACACCCCGCCATCGATCTGCTCGCCATCACCACAGTGTTTGGCAATGCCACCATCGAGAACGGTACCCGCAACGCACTCTGGCTCAAGCAGAAATACGGCATGAAGGCGGATGTGGCCCAGGGAGCGGCCGCCCCGCTGCGACGCGAGCCGGTCGGGCCGACCACAGTGGTGCACGGCCCGAGCGGGCTGGGGGATGTGGAGGCGGGGGAGGTGACCATCAGCGCGGATCCCCGTCCGGCCTGGCAATACATAGTCGAGGCGGTGAAGGCCGCTCCCGGCGAGATCACCCTGGTCACCATAGGGCCGCTCACCAACCTGGCGCTGGCGCTGCAGGAGGCGCCCGAGATCACCGGGCTGGTGAAGCAGGTGGTGGTGATGGGCGGCGCCTTTGGCGTCAACGGTCATCGCGGCAACGTGACCCCCTATGCCGAGGCCAATATTCACGATGATCCCGAGGCCGCGGATGTGGTGTTCACCGCCCCCTGGCCCGTGGTGATCATCGGGCTGGACGTGACCCAGCAGAGCTTCTTCAGCAGCCGCTACCTCGATGCGCTGCGGGATGAGGCGGGCGAGCCGGGTCGCTTCCTGTGGGCGGTGAGCCGCTTCTACCTGCGCTTCTATTCCGAGCGCATCGGCCTGGATGGCTGCCATGTGCACGATCCCTCCGCCATCGCCTATGTGATCGATCCGACCCTGTTTACCCTGCGGGAAGGGCCGGTGCGGGTCATCGACGGTGGCCCCGCCATCGGCCACACCCTGCAGAAGTTCGATGACAAGGCGCATCCCCACGATGAGTGGGCGGGCTATCCGGCCCAGCGGGTCGGGGTGGCGGTACGGGATCAGGCGCTGCTGGCGCTCTATCGCGAGACGCTGGTGGCCTGGGGCAAGGATTGCTGAGGCTCGCCCGCAGGATGGACAAAGCGTGATGCTCGCCAGGTAATCACCGGCTGGCGCGGCCTATACTGACCAGAAGTTAAGCATGGGAAGGGGAAACGGATGGCCTGGTTGTCTTTGTTGGTGGCGATAGCCCTGATCTGGTGGCTGATGAAGCTGGGGCGTGGCGCCCTGTTCGAGATCCGGCTGCAACCTGGCAAGGTGCAGCTGAAGCGAGGCGCGGTGTCGCCGCGCTTCCTGGCCCAGGCCAAGCAGATCCTGCAGCAGGATCCGGTGCGGGGCCGGATCCTGGGTCAGCGCGACGACAACGGCGTCAGGCTGGTCTTCTCCCGCTCCATCCCCGAGCCGGTGGCCCAGCGGCTGCGCAACATCTTTCCCTATGGTGACTACCGTACCCCTCCCGCCGTCCCGGACGGGCGCAAGCCGCATAAATAGAGCCGACATGCATACCCCGTGAGCCGCAGTCGGGCCAGGTGCCCGGCTGTTTATTTTCTTATTTTCGCATCCTCTCTTTCCCATCGCCCTGGCCGACTAGGCAGCAGGCGGTCAAGCCTTCCCGTCTGACCCCTGCAGCGGCGCCATCACCTCGATCAGAAAGTCGATGAAGGCGCGGGTCTGCGGCTTCAAGAAGCGGCCACCGCGAAACACCGCAAAGATCTCGTCGTGGCGATCCTCGTAAGGGGAGGCCTGCCAGTCGGGCAGCAGCTGGCGCAGGCTGCCATCGTCGATCCCCTGCTGCACCATCCAGCTCGACAGCAGCAAGAGCCCGCATCCCGCCTGGGCCGCGCAGAGCAGGGGCGTGCCGCCGACGGAGGCGAGATTGCCCTGCACCGCGACCTTGCGCCGCTCAGCCCCGCGCCGGAAAAACCAATGCTGGCGCTGACGGCCCTGGCCGCGGATGAGGCAGTTGTGACTGGCCAGCTCATCGGGATGGACGGGCTCGCCATGCTGCGCCAGATAGGCGGGGGAGGCGACCAGCAGGGTCCGGTTCGCCAGCAGGTGGCGGGCATGCAGGCTGCTGTCGGTCGGGCGCCCGATGCGAATGGCCACGTCTACGTTGTCGGCATTGAGATCCACCAGCCGGTTGTCGAACTCGATCTCGACCCTGACCCCGGGGTAGCGGGCCAGAAACGCGGGCAGCCGCGGCGCCAGCCAGGCCGCCCCGAAGCTCTCGAACACCGAGACCCGCAATGGGCCACGGGGCGCCACGTGCAGGGGCTGGAGGGATTGCACCAGCTGCTCGGCCTCCTCCAGCAGGCGCACCGAGCGGGCGAGGAAATACTCCCCCTGCTCGGTCAGCACCAGCTGGCGGGTGCTGCGCTTGAACAGGGGCACCCCCAGCTGTTGCTCCAGGCTGTCGATGGTACGGGTCACCGAGGAGGGGGCCAGATTGAGGGCGCGGGCGGCGCGGGAGAAGCTGCCTGACTCCACTACCTGGGCCAGGATACGAATGCGATCCAGCACGGACACTCCTTTGCGTTTAATGCAAAACTGTTGCAGGTTGTGACGGTATTCTATTCATCGGTGAGAAGGTGAACAATGCCGTCATCGCCCGAGACGGGCATAGCGCCACAGGAGCCGCACCATGTCAGACCGTATCCAGCTCGCCCAGCAGATCCCCGCCGCCATCCAGGCCATGATGGGGCTGGAGTCCTATCTCGGTGGCACCGAGATCCCCTCCCGGCTCAAGGAGCTCATCAAGCTGCGGGCCTCCATGATCAATGGCTGCGCCTACTGCATCCAGATGCACGCCGAGGTGGCGATGAAGCAGCAGGAGAGCCCGCAACGTCTGCTGGCGCTGTCCGCCTGGCGCGAATCCCCGCTGTTCGATGAGCGTGAGCGGGCCGTGCTGGCGCTGACCGACGAGGTGACCCTGATCGCCGGGCAGGGGCTGAGCGAGGAGGTCTATCGGCAGGGGCTGGCGCTGCTCGGCGAGACCCTGCTGGCCCAGTGTCTGATGCAGATAGTCACCATCAACGCCTGGAACCGGATTGCCGTCGCCACCCGGATGGAACACCCGCTTAGCTGAGTCTGGAGAGGGGCATGGCCGCCCTGTCATCCAGGGAGATGAACCTGGTGTGAACAGGAGCAGGGAAGCTCGATAGAAAGGTCTCCATTGGAGGCCTTTTTTATGAGGCATGGATGGGAGGCGGACTCTAATGGCCGTTTTTTGCCGCCGTTCCCACCATGGCAGGAAGTTAATCACACAGTTATTTGATTAATTATTTATTATTTTATCTCATCACTTACCCCGATCAGATCAAGGTTTTGTTGATTAAAAAGCGTGCAGTCAGAATATCCACCAGCAGAAAATGATGCATATTGACCATGACAACATTAAGGGGAAGTGAGAGTGTTGCCCAGTTGTTGCTCGATGAGGGATCGAAATGAAAGCAATGCAGGCTGAATCAGAAATTTGTGATCGTATAAAAATCGTCACTGTCAAGCGTTTAACAAATAACGCATCTTCGCACCAAACAAAAAACAACTTCCGGATTAATTTTTCATGTTGTTCACATGCCGGTCTGATGCAATAAAATGCTGCATTTTTATTATACCAATAAGCCTTGAAACGATGAGGACATTGCATGAGACCTTTTGAAGTAAAGAGGGGCTTGGGCGCTTTGCTGTTGATTGCAACCGCTGGCTTGCTGAGTGGCTGCGACATGGCTCTGATGAGCCCCAAAGGGCAGGTTGGTCTGGAACAGAAGTCACTAATATTAACCGCACTCGGTCTGATGTTAATTGTAGTGATTCCTGTGATTATTATGACGGTGGCCTTTGCTCGTAAATACAGAGCATCCAATACCACCGCCAAATACACCCCGGATTGGTCTCACTCCAACAAGATTGAAGCGGTTGTCTGGACCGTACCCGTCATTATTGTCGCCATCCTGGCGGTGATTACCTGGAAAACTTCCCACTCGCTGGATCCTTATAAACCGCTGGAATCGGACGTCAAACCGATCCAGGTCGATGTTATTTCCCTCGACTGGAAATGGTTGTTTGTCTATCCGGAACTGGGTATCGCCTCGGTCAATGAGCTGGCCTTCCCGGTCAATACCCCGGTCAATTTCCGGGTGACCTCCGACACCGTGATGAACTCCTTCTTCATTCCGCAACTGGGCGGTCAGATCTACGCCATGGCCGGGATGCAGACCAAGTTGCATCTGATTGCCAACGAGGCGGGTCAGTACAAGGGGATCTCCGGCAGCTACAGCGGCGCCGGCTTCTCCGGCATGAAGTTCAAGGCCATCGCCACGACCGATCAGGCCGGTTTCGATGCCTGGGTCGCCAAGGTGAAGCAGTCTCCCAAGATGCTGAACACCATGGGCGAGTTCGATGTGCTGGCCAAGAAGAGCGAAAACCATCCGGTAGAGTACTTCGCCAGCGCCGATCCCAAGCTGTTCGTCAATGTGATCAACAAGTTCATGGGTGACATGAAGCCGGGTGAGCACAAAGGCATGCAGCACGAAGCCGCCGCCAAGCATGACGACGGGATGGACATGGCCGACATGGATCATGGCGACATGACCTCCGCTGAGCATGCCGGGCACATGGCCATGCCGATGGATGACAAGAGTGTGAAAGCAGGATCCGAGGAATAATCGATGTTTGGAAAGTTAACACTCGACGCTATCCCGTACCATGAACCCATCATCATGGTCACGATAGCCGGTATCATATTGGGCGGGTTGGCCATTGCCGGGCTGATCACCTATTTCGGCAAGTGGGAATACCTGTGGAAAGAGTGGTTCACCTCGGTGGATCACAAGCGCCTCGGTATCATGTATCTCATCCTGGGGATGGTCATGCTGCTGCGCGGCTTCGCCGATGCGGTGATGATGCGGACCCAGCAGGTGATGGCGTCGGCCGGGGGCGAGGGCATACTGCCACCGCATCACTACGACCAGATTTTCACCGCCCACGGCGTCATCATGATCTTCTTCGTGGCCATGCCACTGGTGATCGGCCTGATGAACATCGTAGTGCCGCTGCAGATCGGTGCCCGTGACGTCGCCTTCCCCTTCCTCAACAACCTGAGCTTCTGGTTTACCGCCGCGGCCGTGGTGTTGATCAACGTCTCCCTGGCGGTCGGTGAATTCGCCCAGACCGGCTGGCTGGCCTATCCGCCCTTGTCGGGCGTGGACTTCAGTCCGGGCGTCGGGGTCGATTACTGGATCTGGAGCCTGCAGATCTCGGGTCTGGGTACCCTGCTGACCGGTGTCAACTTCTTTGCCACCATCATCCGGATGCGTGCCCCAGGCATGACCATGATGCGGTTGCCGGTGTTCACCTGGACCGCCCTGTGCGCCAACATCCTGATCATCGCCTCCTTCCCGATCCTGACCGTCACCATCGCCCTGCTCACCGCAGACCGTTACCTCGGCACCCATTTCTTTACCAATGACATGGGTGGCAACATGATGATGTACATCAACCTGATCTGGGCCTGGGGTCACCCCGAGGTGTATATCCTGGTGCTGCCGGTGTTCGGGATCTTCTCCGAAATCGTGGCGACCTTCTGCAAGAAGAAGCTGTTCGGTTACACCTCCCTGGTGTGGGCCACCGTGGCCATTACCGTGCTCTCCTTCGTGGTCTGGTTGCACCACTTCTTCACCATGGGATCGGGCGCCAACGTGAATGCCTTCTTCGGCATCACCACCATGATCATCTCCATCCCGACCGGGGTGAAGATCTTCAACTGGCTGTTCACCATGTATCGCGGTCGCATCGAGTTCAGCTCGCCCATGCTATGGACCGTCGGCTTCATCATCACCTTCACCGTCGGTGGCATGACCGGGGTACTGCTGTCGGTGCCGGCCGCCAACTTCGTGCTGCACAACAGCCTGTTCCTGATCGCCCACTTCCACAACGTCATCATCGGCGGCGTGGTGTTCGGTTGCTTCGCCGGTATCACCTACTGGTTCCCGAAGGCGTTCGGCTTCAAGCTGGATGACGTCTGGGGCAAGCGCGCGTTCTGGTTCTGGATCACCGGCTTCTTCGTGGCCTTCATGCCGCTCTATGTGCTGGGCTTCATGGGCATGACCCGTAGGGTCAGCCAGAACATCGATCCCGAGTTCCACGGCTGGCTGGTCGTGGCCGCCTGCGGTGCCGGCCTGATTGCCATCGGCGTCCTGTGCCAGGTGATCCAGGTCGTGGTCAGTATCCGTGACCGCGAGAAGAACCGTGACTGGACCGGCGATCCCTGGGGTGGCCGTACCCTGGAGTGGGCCACTTCCTCTCCGCCGCCGTTCTACAACTTCGCCATCGAGCCGAAGGTGAAGGGTCTCGACGCCTTCTGGGAAGCGAAAGAGGACGGCTCTGCCTTCCTGCAGCCGGCCAGGTACGCCCCCATCCACATGCCGAAGAACTCTGGTGCCGGTGTGGTCATCGCCGCCCTCAGCGTGGTGTTTGGCTTCGCCATGATCTGGCACATCTGGTGGATGGCCATCGCCGGCTTCGTCGGCATGATCGCCACCTGGATCATCCACAGCTTCAACGAGGATGTGGACTACTACGTACAGGTTGACGAGATCGAGCGCATCGAAGGTCAGCATTTCGACAACATCAACAAGGTAGCCTGACGCTATGGCAACTGACGTTCTACATCACACTCACGGCGCCCATGACGATCATGGGCACCATGATGCCGGTGCCACCAAGGTGTTCGGTTTCTGGATCTACCTGATGAGTGACTGCATCCTGTTTGCGACCCTGTTCGCAACCTATGCAGTCCTGGTCAACGGCACCGCCGGCGGCCCGAGCGGCAAGGACATTTTCGAGCTGCCGTTCGTGTTCGCCGAAACCATGCTGCTGCTGTTCAGCTCCATCACCTTCGGTTTTGGCATGCTGGCCATGAACAAGAACAAGGTGGCCGCCGTCAACGGCTGGCTGCTGGTGACCTTCTTGCTCGGTGCCGGCTTCATCGCCATGGAGATCTACGAGTTCCATCACCTGATCGCCGAGGGCTTCGGCCCGCAGCGCAGTGGCTTCCTGTCCGCCTTCTTCACCCTGGTCGGTACCCACGGTATCCACGTGACCAGCGGCCTTATCTGGATCATCGTGATGATGGTGCTGGTAGCCAAGAAGGGGCTGACCGAGCGCAACCGTACTCGCCTGATGTGCCTGAGCCTGTTCTGGCACTTCCTGGACGTGGTGTGGATCTGCGTCTTCACCGTGGTCTATCTGATGGGGGCAATGTAAATGAGTAGTCATGCAGTCGATAATCACGGCGCCAGCCACGGCAGCGCCAAGTCCTACCTGATCGGCTTCGTGCTGTCAGTGATCCTGACCGCGATCCCGTTCTGGATGGTGATGGACGGCAGCGCCTCCCATGCCATGGTGCTGGGTACCGTGGTTGCCATGGCGGTGGTCCAGATCTTCGTGCATCTGGCCTACTTCCTGCACATGAACACCTCGTCTGAGGAGCGCTGGAACCTGGTGGCACTGGTGTTTACCGTGCTCATCATCGCCATAGTGGTGGTGGGTTCCCTGTGGATCATGTACAACCTCAACGTCAACATGATGGTTCACTAAGCGGGTTGGTGTGATGATGAAGCAATACCTGCAAGTGACCAAACCGGGCATCATCTTCGGTAACCTCATCTCGGTTATCGGCGGATTCCTGCTGGCCTCCAAGGGGAGCCTGGACGTTCCCCTGTTCATCCTGACCATGGCGGGGGTGTCACTGGTGGTCGCCTCCGGTTGTGTGTTCAACAACTACATCGACCGGGACATCGACTGCATCATGGAGCGGACCAAGAACCGCGCCCTGGTGAAGGGGCTGATCGCCCCTGGCGTGTCGCTCTGGTATGCGAGCGCACTCGGCGTTGCGGGCATTGCACTGCTCTACTTTGCGGCCAATCCGTTGGCCGCCTTGCTGGCAGTGCTCGGCTTCCTGGTCTATGTGGGCGTCTACAGCCTCTACATGAAGCGCCATTCGGTCTATGGCACCCTGGTCGGCAGCCTCTCCGGCGCCGCGCCACCCGTCATCGGCTACTGCGCGGTGAGCAACGAGTTCGACTCGGGCGCCCTGATCCTGCTGGCGATCTTCAGCCTGTGGCAGATGCCGCACTCCTATGCGATTGCCATCTTCCGCTTCAAGGATTACCAGGCCGCCAACATCCCGGTGTTGCCGGTGGTGAAGGGGATCTCGGTGGCCAAACACCATATCACCCTCTACATACTGGCGTTTATGGTGCCGACCCTGATGCTGTTCCTCGGCGGTTATGCCGGTTACAAGTATCTGATCGTGGCCACGGCGGTGAGTGTCTGGTGGCTGGGGATGGCGCTGTCGGGTTACAAGCAGGCGGTCGATGACTCCCTGTGGGCCCGCAAGTTGTTCATGTTCTCCATCGTCACCATTACCTGTCTGAGCGTGATGATGTCGGTGGACTTCCAGCCGGACGCGACGCCGGTATTGGTGAGCATGCTGCCGTGATCCTGACGCGGACATGTTCTCCATCGTCACCATCACCTGCCTGAGCGTGATGATGTCGGTGGACTTCCAGCCGGACGCGACTCCCGTGCTGGTGAGCATGCTGCCCTGATAGTGTGAACTGCACCCCTAAATGCATGAAATCCAGAGCCGGGAACCTTCCCGGCTCTGTTATTATGGGGCCGCCCTGCGGGGCACTTTTCCCGCTGTTCGGGTGTGACGCGCCTTGCGTCATCCACCCCTTGCGTCTCCCTTCTCTTTGACCTATCGAGGCCATCATGAATGATTTCACCATGACGAGGGGCGAGCGCCGCGCGACCTGGGCGCTCGGCTCCGTCTTCTCCCTGCGCATGCTCGGCATGTTTATGGTGCTGCCGGTGCTGACCACCTATGGCATGTCTCTGGCGGGCGCCTCCGAAGCCCTGATCGGCCTTGCCATCGGCATCTATGGCATGACCCAGGCGCTGTTCCAGATCCCGTTCGGCCTGCTCTCCGATCGCATCGGCAGAAAGCCGCTCATCGTCGGCGGCCTGCTGATGTTCGCCCTTGGGGCCGTCATCGCCGCCCTCAGCGACTCCATCTTGGGGGTCATCGTCGGCCGTGCCCTGCAGGGCAGCGGCGCCATCTCGGCGGCCGTCATGGCGCTGCTCTCGGATCTCACCCGCGAGCAGAACCGCACCAAGGCGATGGCCTTCATCGGGGTGAGCTTTGGCATCACCTTCGCTATCGCCATGGTGACGGGCCCCCTCATCACCCACGCGCTGGGGCTGTCCGGCCTGTTCTGGCTGATCGCCCTCTTGGCGCTGGGGGGCATCGGCATCACCCTGTGGTGGGTGCCGACCCCGACCAGCCACCTGCGCAACCGCGAGTCGGCGCTGGTGAAGGGGGGGATCCGCACAGTGCTCACCAACCCGCGCCTGCTCAAACTCAACCTCGGCATCCTCTGCGTGCACACCCTGCTGATGTCGAGCTTCGTGGCGCTGCCGCCGCTGCTGGAGCAGGCCGGTCTGCCCCGTGACAGCCAGTGGCAGGCCTATCTGGTCACCATGCTGGTCGCCTTTGTCAGCGTGGTGCCCTTCATCATCTATGCCGAAAAACGCCGCCAGATGAAGCGGGTATTCCAGGCTTGCGTGCTGGTGATGCTCATCGCCGAAGTGGTGCTGTGGCAAGCCGGGTTGCAGCTGTGGGGCCTGCTCGCCGGGCTGCAGCTCTTCTTCATCGGCTTCAACGTGATGGAGGCGCTGCTGCCGTCGCTCATCAGCAAGGAGTCGCCACCGGGTTACAAGGGCACTGCCATGGGGGTCTACTCCACCAGCCAGTTCATCGGGGTCGCCATCGGTGGCAGCCTGGGCGGCCTGTTCTACAGCCTCGGCGGTGCGCCCCTGGTGTTCGGCAGCTGCGCCGTGCTGGCCCTGCTCTGGCTGGGGATAAGCCTGACCATGCAGGAGCCCCCCTATGTGAGCAGCCTGCGCATAGTGCTGCCGGAGGGGGTCGCCGCGACCCCCGCGCTGGAGCAGAAGATCCGCGCCTGTGAGGGGGTGAGCGACGTGCTGCTGGTCGAAGCCGAACGCTCGCTCTACGTGAAGGTGGATACCAAACACCTCACGCGCAGCGATCTGGAGCGACTGGTGGCGATCTGACGGGCACTCACGCTGGGCAGCGCAGCGGGCAGCACCCCTTGCTATGCTGAGATCCTCAATAAGGAGGAGAGTGTCATGTCATATATAGATGGATTCGTGCTCGCCGTGCCCACGGCCAGCAAGCAGGCCCTGATCGATCACGCTCGGCAAATTGATCCCATCTTCCTCGAATACGGCGCCACCCGGGTGCTGGAGGGCTGGGGGGACGACGTGCCTCACGGCAAGCTGACCGACTTTTACCGCGCCGTGGCGGCGAAGGAAGATGAGAGCGTGGTCTTCTCTTGGGTGGAGTGGCCGGACAAGGCCACCCGGGATGAGGCCATGGCGAAGATAATGAAAGACGCCAGGATGGACCCGAGCAATCCTGCCAATCTGGCGATGCCGTTCGATGGTGCCCGCATGATCTTCGGGGGTTTCAGCCCAGTGCTGGATCTGCGCGGCTGAGGTGTCTTGAAAGCAGAAGAGGCCCGCCATATTGGCGGGCCTCTTCGTTATGGCCGCCAGCAGGATTTGCCCCCAGCATGGCGGCCCTGTGCATCACCCGGTGGATCTCTTTCGCTCAAGGCCGCCAGTAGGGCTTGTCCCCGAGGATGGTGGCCCTGTGCATCACCCGACGCGCCGGCAGGTAGTCGGCGTTGGCATAGTGCTGGGTCACCCTGTTGTCCCAGATGGCGATGTCGTTCTCCTGCCAGCGCCAGCGCACCTGAAATTCGGGCCGACGGATATGGTCAAACAGGAAGCCCAGCAGCGCCTCGCTCTCCCGGGCTGGCAGATCCGGCAGCCGGCTGGTGAAGCCCTCGTTGACAAACAGCGCCTGCCGCCCGCTCACCGGGTGGGTGCGCAGCACCGGGTGGCGCAGGGGCGGGTTGTTGGCCACGGCGGCCTGCCAGCGCTGGCGTTCCTCTTCGCTGCCGTTGTGGCGGTGGGCCGGGAATGACTTGGTGAAGTCGTGCTCGGCCTCCAGCCCCGCCAGCAGTTTTTGCAAAGGCGGGGAGAGCGCCGCCAGCGCCGCGATCCCGCTGGCCCAGAGGGTGTCCCCGCCGCTGGGGGGCAGCTGCTTGGCGGCCAGGATGGCCAGCGCCGGCGGGGTCTCGATGAAGGTCACATCGGTGTGCCAGTTGTCGTTGTCCGGCGGATTGTCGTCGTGGGTATCGAGCACGATGATCTCCTCGGCCTCCTCCGCGTGGGGATAGACGGGGTGGATGTGCAGATCCCCGAAGCGGTTCGCCAGCGCCCGCTGTTGCCTTGGGCTGATGGGCTGATCCCGCAGGAACAACACCTGATACTTCAACAGGGCACGATGGAGCTGCTCGAAGTGCTCCTGCGTCAGGGGCTCGGCCAGGGTGAGGCCGGCGATCTCGGCGCCGATGTGGGGCCCGAGCGGGGTAATCGTCAGCTTGTCGTGCATATGCTTTCTCCATGCCAAGGCGTCAGTCGACGCTGCAGGGCTCGCAAGCCCAGTTCCAATACGAAGACGATGTGAAGGATCACCATGAGGACGGTCAGCTTGTCGTTCATTGTCCTTCACCATGCCAGGGCGTCAGCCTGCGCTGCAGTGCGCGTAAACCCAGTTCCAATACGAAGGCGACCAGGGCGATCACCAGAATGCCTGCCAGCACCACATCGGTGGCCAGAAACTCGCCGGCAGACTGCACCATGAAGCCCACCCCTCGGGTGGCGGCGATCAGCTCCGCCGCCACCAGGGTCGACCAGCCCACGCCGAGGCCGATGCGCAGCCCGGTCAGGATCTCGGGCAGGGCGCCCGGCAGGATTACATGCCACAGCACCTGCAGCCTGGAGGCGCCGAGCGAGCGGGCCGCCCGCAGCCGCACCTGTTGCGCGCTCTGCACCCCGGCCAGGGTCGCCATGGCCACAGGGGCGAAGATGGCCAGATAGATGAGCAGCACCTTGGATGTTTCTCCGATGCCAAACCAGATCACCATGAGCGGCAGGTAGGCCAGCGGCGGCACCGGCCGATAGAGCTCGATCAGTGGATCCAGCATGCCGCGCACCGTGGGGCTCAGCCCCATGGCGAGGCCGGCCGAGATGCCGAACACCGCCGCCGCCAGCAGGGCGATGAGGATGCGCTGCAGGCTGGCGCCCAGGTGTTGCCACAGGGTGGCGTCCATGAAGCCCTGTGGGCCGGCCAGGGTTACGAGCTGGGCCAGCACCCGGCCGGGGGGCGGCAGGAACAGCGGATCGACCCAGCCGAGCCGGGCCACCAGCCACCACAGGGCCAGCAGGGCGAGCAGGGTGGCGAGACTCAGGCTCAGCCGCCGTGGCAGCGGCCAGCGCAGGACACGACCGGCGGCGGTGGATCGGACGAGGGCGATGCTCATGCGAAGGCCTCACGCTCGTTGAAGACCCGGCTTAGCACATATTCGCGCCGCTCGATGAAGGCCGGATCGGACTTGATGCTGCGGCAGGGTTCGCCGGCGGCGAAGCGGCGACCAAAATCCAGGCTCAGTCGCTCCACCACCCGGCCCGGGGAGGGGGAGAGCAGCACCAGCTCGCTGGCCAGGAACACCGCCTCCTCGATGTCGTGGGTGATCAGCAGCACCTGACGACGCCCCTCATGCCACAGCCGCAGCAGCAGGGTCTGCATCTGCTCGCGGGTGAAGGCGTCGAGCGCGCCGAACGGCTCGTCCAGCAGCAACAGCTGTGGCCGGGTGGCCAGGGCGCGGGCAATGCCGACCCGCTGGCGCTGACCGCCGGAGAGCTGCCAGATGGGGCGCTCGGCCGCCCCCTCCAGACCGACCTTGCGCAGCAGGGTCAGTGCCTGCTCACTTCGCTCGGCGCGGGGCACCCCGGCCAGCTGCAGGCCGAGGGCGACGTTGTCTTGCACGTTGCGCCAGGGCAGCAGCCCCTCGCTCTGGAACACCACGCCGCGCTCGGCGCCCGGGCCCCTCACCGGCTTGCCCTGCAGGCTTATCTGGCCGTTCTGGCAGGGCTCGAATCCGGCGATGAGGTTGAGCAGGGTGGTCTTGCCGCACCCGGACGGGCCTAGCACCACCATCAGTTCGCCCTCGGCCAGGCTCAGGCTGATGTTGTCGAGCACCTTCTTGCCGGCGTATTCGGCAGAGACATAGGCGAGCTGCAGCATGGTCTTCTCCTCAGGGTCATTGGGCCAGGGGCTTGACGAAGCGATCGGTCACGAACTGGCTGTAGTCGGGGGCGGCGCTCGGCACCTTGCCCTGGGTCTCTAGGAAGCGGGCGGTATCGACGATGGTCTGGTTCACCAGGCTGCCGAGCTGGGCGCTCTGCTCACGGGCGCCGAGGTAGGTGTTGCCGCGCACCAGATCGGGCACCTCGGCCACGGAGACGCCGCTCAAACTCGCCAGCTTGTCCAGATTGGCCGGTTGGGCCAGCCAGTCGGCCGGGTTGTCGAGGTAGGCCTGCTGCGCCGCCAGGTTGCTCTTGACGAAGGCCTGCACCACCTCGGGATGGGCCTTGGCAAAGTCCTTGCGCACCACCCACACATCCAGGGTCGGGGCGCCCCAGCTGCCGACCTGGGCCGAATCGGTCAGCACGGATCCTTCTTTGGTCAGCTTGTTGAGGGCCGGGGCCCAGACATAGGCACCGTCGATGTCGCCGCGCTGCCAGGCGGCGATGATGGCCGGTGGTTGCAGGTTCACAATCTCCAGCTTGGTGGGATCGACTCCCCAGTGCTTGAGCGCTGCCAGCAGACTGTAGTGGGTGGTGGAGCTGTAGGGCACGGCGATGCGCTTGCCGACCAGATCCTGAGGCGTCGAGAGCCCCTTCTTCACCACCAGTGCCTCGGAGTCACCGAGCTTGGAGGCGAGCAGGAACACCTCGATGGGCACGTTCTGGCTGGCCGCCACCGCCAGCGGGCTGGAGCCTATGTTGCCGATCTGTACGTCGCCGGAGGCGAGCGCCCTGACCACGCTGGCGCCGCTGTCAAACTTGCGCCAGTCCACCTTGGCGCCGCTCTCTTTGGCGAAGCTGTTGTCGGCCTGGGCCACCTTGGCGGGTTCGGCCGAGGTCTGGTAGGCCACCGTGACCTCGACCGCCTGGGCGGATTGCACGACCAGCGCCAGCGCCGCCAGCCAGAGGGAAGTTCCTTTTCCTGTCATGATGTCGTTCCTGATTTCGGGGATGGAGACGCCATCTTTCCCGTAATGACCCGCTGACTGAAGGAACGAGAAACCTGCATTAAGACGCTATGGTTCTTAGATAAATAACTGAAATGAAACAATGAGATATGGATATCTCAAATGCGGGGATGCTTATTCGCTGGCTGGCAATCGAGCCGGATCCTGCGGGGGAGGCAACTCAGATAGGCGGGGCTGATGAGGGGACGAGAACAGGGGGAAAACAAGATACCCGCCAAGCGGCGGGTATCTGTCGATGGGGCCCAGGGGCCTAGCGTTCGATCAGCGGGGCCGAGCGGTAGCTCCACAGGCCGTAGGTGCGCAGGGCATCCCGGTAGATGCCGAGCAGCTCGCCGTCGCTCACCTTGGCCAGGGTCGACAGCGGCTGGTCCGGGTAGCTGACGCTGTCTATCTGGATCCCGGCCGGACCGCTCTGCCAGCAGGCGATCTCCAGCAGGGTCTGGCCCCGGCGCACATGGCTGGCGGAGCTCACCAGGGTCGCGTACTGGATCTGGTGGCGGGCGAGGGCATAGCCGCTGTAGAGGGCGTTCTCCACCGTGCTGGTGGCGTAGTTCTCCTCGATGATGCGCGAGCGGTCTATGCCCTTCTTCACCAGCCAGTCCGCCATCAGCTTGCCCTCGGTCTGGCGGTTCTGGGGCACGCCGCCGGTCAGTATGATGAGCGCGGCCGGGTTGGCCTGGGCCAGGGAGCGGGTGGTCTCCAGCCGGCCCAGCAGGATGTCGTGCATGCTGCCATCCGGATTGAGGGCATAGCCCAAAGTGACGATGGCCCTGTTGCCCGGCTTGGGTGAGCGCTCCCCCTGCTCCTTGAGCGGGGTGGCGTTGACCCGGTCAACGGTATCGAACAGGCGCTGCAGATCGGCGGCGCGCCCGCCATTGAGCTCGCTCACTCGCTTGAGATAGGTATCAGATTTGGCCTGATCGCCCTTGAAGCGCTGCCAGGTGGCGAGGTAGCTGTTGAGGTCCAAGTCGTCCGGCGCCGTGGTGAGGGCCTGCTCGAACAGGTTGATGGCCCGCTCCACGTTGCCGTTGTAGATCTGGGCGTTGGCCGCCGAGATGAGCAGATCGGTGCGATAGGGCTCGAGCTGATAGGCCTGCAGCAAGAGCTCGGTGACCCGCTCCATGTTGCTCGGCATCTTGGCGGTGAACCCGGCGGTCGAGACCCTGGCCGGTGACTTGAAGATCTGCCAGGCATCCGCCAGCAGCTGATCCACCACCTGGCGCTTGCTGATGTATTGATCGTAATTCTGCTCTTTTTGCAGGGAGCGTACCGGGGCAGCCCAGGCAATAGAGGGGAGAAACGCCGGCAGTGCCAACAGGCTGGCCAGGGTCAGGGAGAGTAGGGTCTGCTTCATGTAGGTCGGCTCGCAGTTGAGGTCGGTCAGGAGAACATGCCTCTTCGATCGTGGGGATGAGGGGAGAGTGGGATATTACTCCAGATCAGGATCTTAAACTGTGAGCGGTTAACTGTTTCGTGGGGTGTGAGCGGGGTTCAATGGGGCATGTCGGCATACAAAAAAGCCCCCAACGTTTGGGTTGGGGGCCTGGTTTGAGGGGTTACTGGATAAATTGCTGTTGTGACAACAGCTCATCAAATACCGGATTGGGCATGGTATGGCTGAGCAAGTCAGGGACATTGCCATCCGGCAGCGCCGACATGGCCGCACCTTCACCCGCAATACCCGGGGAGTCCTGCGTGGCCGGCGCCACCTGAGTGAGCAGGCTGTCCATCTCATCATGATCAAGCAGGTCGCCGATGGCTATCCCGTTTGCTGTCAGGCTCTCCAGATGGCTGGCAGGTGCCGCCGGCTGGCTGACGGGGAGCTCGATGAGCTCATCCTGCGCCTCTGAACCGAGCAGCGGGGCCGAGAGGGCAAAGGCGGCAGGCTTCTCAGCCGTCCCCAGAGTCAGCGGTGATGCGCTGACGCCACCTTGCAGATCCGTGACGTCGATAACCAGAGCGGTATCTGCGGTATCGCCATCACCGTCGCGCAAGGTGAGCAGGAACTTGTCCTGCCCATTCCCATGCACATCCTTGGCCTGATAGTCGTACTGCCCGGTTTCAAAGTTCAGTACCAGCTTGCCGTTGGTGGTATCGAGCGTCAGCTTGGCGCCATCGACCACCTTGTTGTCGGTCGCGCTGTCATGGATGAAGATGCCGCCCTTGGTCTGGTCATAGAAGTAGGTGCGGTCATCGTGGGTCAGGCTCTGCACCCATTCGCCCTCGATCGACTGCAAGGTGACATCACCCTGCAGTTGACCCGGCACCGATTCCGTCAGGATGTTGACGACATCGGCATCCTTTTCTACCAGGATGGCGGTGCCATCCTGGCCGGCCAGTGGCGTCAGGTACTCGAGTGACGAGCTCTGGCCTATGGCCAGCATGTTCATGCTGTCGAAGGGGTTGCCGTGTTTGTCCATGATGTGATCCATGGACTCACCCAGGATGAGGAACTGTTCAGCCTTGGTAGGCGAAACGGTACCCTTGAGCAGCTCCTGATAGTGCTGCTCCCCGCCCACTTCATCCGGGCTGATGCCACTCATCAGCCGGTCACGTATCTCCTGGGACTTGTATGAACCGTTGGTCCAGTAGCCGAAGTCGGAGGGGGCGCCATCGGAGAGGAAATAGAACTGCTTGTTGGTACCCTCCATGGCAACCTGATCCTGCGGGTTGCTCAGAATGGCATCGAGCTGGTTCAGCGCCTGATAATAGGGAGTCCAGCCTGATGGAACTATGGTGTCGAAGAAGGCCTGGATATCGGCAAGGGAGTGCAACCAGCCGGAGACCTGACCATCCGGATAGCCCGCATGAGTCGCAATCTTGAACTGCACCTCTCCCGCCTTGTCATATTGCTCGAACATCGCCTTGATGGCCTGCTGGGAAATAGACCAACGGGTTGTCCACTGGCCGTTGGCATCGTGCACGTAGTCTTTCATCGAGCCTGACATATCCAGCGCTATGATGACGGAGTTGGATTGTGGCTCCACATCGCCCACCGCATGACTGATGGTGCCGGGGGTGGGGGCGCTGTCGATGATGTCGACGATCAGTTTCCCCTGAGTAAGCTGGTTCCCGACCTGGATATTCATGTCGAACGGGAGGGAGAGCAGATCCTTGCCCGGCAGGCCATGGTCCAGCGGCCGGAAGAGATCCAACTGATAGGAGCCTTGCTGGGGATCCAGCTGCGCGACCAGCACGTTAACCTTCTGTCCCCCTTCCATGATGAAGCCTGTCAGCTGCAGGCCATCCTGACTGACCTCATAACTGAGGGGGTTGCCGCCGCTGTGCACCTCGGCCCCGCTCTGCTGGGTCGCAAAGCGGTAGTCATGAGGGGTTGCCTCATGGGCGCCCGGCAGCAGGCCCTCACTGTGAGCGGTGGCGCCTCCCGCCAGATCGCCTTCCTGCATCTCGACATGTAGCGGGGCCGTGCCGGAGAGGGGATCGCCGATGATGGTGATGGTGACCTTGGCCTGATCGGTTGCGCCGTGGATATCCCGGATGCTGTATTCAAACTCGATCGACTTGACCTCTCCCGGTTGCAGGTCACGTTGCCCCGCCGGCAATGTCTGGAGATATTTGGCTGCATCGAAGTGCAGCTTGCCATTCACCAGCGTGATGTAGTCCGGGTAGCTGCCCTCTACGATGGCGATCGCATCCTGATTGGGATCGGTGTCATTCTTCAGTACATCGAGATCGAGGCTGCCTGTCTCGTTGGTCTGGAAGGCCTGATCGAAGTGGGTCAGGTCTGCCGTCACCTTGGTGATGAAGTATTCGGAGCCTTGCGGATCGACGATGCCATCTTTGTAGCCAATGGCCGACATCTCAATGGTGTCGAAGTAGCGGCCGCCGGCCTCGATCTGGAGCGTCTGCTTCCCGCCAGAGGTGCCTTCAAAGACACCGGTTGCGATCAGCTCACCCTTATAGAAGGCCTTCCATACGCCGCGCTCACAGCCGGGCTCCCAGCCGCCATTGAAACGATCAGACCACAGATTCTTGATCTCGATGGATGCGTGATCGGCGACCTGCCCTTGCTGGAAGGTAAAGCGCATGGCTTCACTCTTGTTTTCGCTGTCCAGATAACCAAGCTGTCCCGCCTGCACCGCATCCGCATTGGGCTGCTCAATGTCTGACTTCACCCCGTAGCGATGATCACCGTCGCCGGTGTAATCCGACTGCTCGGCATTGGCGATCTTCAACCCGGTCGTCGCATCGATGACATAGTAATCGACCTTGATATCGCCACTGGTATCCCAGTTCTGGCCATCGAGCGTGACCGTCTGCTGGGTGCTGGCGCCATCGTCCCGGGCATCGGGCGCTTCGTTGGTGCCGGTGATGGTGACGGTAACGCTGTGCTCGGCGGAGCCATCGGCGCTCTTGACCACGAAGTGCTCGCTCGGCAGGGTCTCACCCTCCTTGAGGGCCTGTACCGCGGGGTCGTTGTTGTCGAGGTTATAGGTCCAGTTGCCGTCGGCATCGAGGCTGAAGGTGCCGTGGGCGCCCTTGACCTGGTCCTGGGGCTGGAAGCGGGCCTCGCCCTGATCGACGTCGGTGGCGACCAGCTTGCCGCCGGTGGTGAGGGTGACGTCTTCTTTCACCGCGCCCTGGTCAGTACCCGGGGTGGCGACGCCGATGCTGGCGTCGTCGTTGGTGCCGGTGATGGTGACGGTGACGCCGTGCTCGGCGGAGCCATCGGCGCTCTTGACCACGAAGTGCTCGCTCGGCAGGGTCTCACCCTCCTTGAGGGCCTGTACCGCGGGGTCGTTGTTGTCGAGGTTGTAGGTCCAGTTGCCGTCGGCATCCAGGCTGAAGGTGCCGTGGGCGCCTTTGACCTGGTCCTGGGGCTGGAAGCGGGCCTCGCCCTGATCGACATCGGTGGCGACCAGCTTGCCGCCGGTGGTGAGGGTCACATCTTCTTTGACCGCGCCCTGGTCAGCACCCGGGGTGGCGACGCCGATGCTGGCGTCGTCGTTGGTGCCGGTGATGGTGACGGTGACGCCGTGCTCGGCGGAGCCATCGGCGCTCTTGACCACGAAGTGCTCGCTCGGCAGGGTCTCACCCTCCTTGAGGGCCTGCACCGCGGGGTCGTTGTTGTCGAGGTTGTAGGTCCAATTGCCGTCGGCATCGAGGCTGAAGGTGCCGTGGGCGCCCTTGACCTGGTCCTGGGGCTGGAAGCGGGCCTCGCCCTGATCGACATCGGTGGCGACCAGCTTGCCGCCGGTGGTGAGGGTCACATCTTCTTTGACCGCGCCCTGGTCAGCACCCGGGGTGGCGACGCCGATGCTGGCGTCGTCGTTGGTGCCGGTGATGGTGACGGTGACGCCGTGCTCGGCGGAGCCATCGGCGCTCTTGACCACGAAGTGCTCGCTCGGCAGGGTCTCACCCTCCTTGAGGGCCTGCACCGCGGGGTCGTTGTTGTCGAGGTTGTAGGTCCAATTGCCGTCGGCATCGAGGCTGAAGGTGCCGTGGGCGCCCTTGACCTGGTCCTGGGGCTGGAAGCGGGCCTCGCCCTGATCGACATCGGTGGCAACCAGCTTGCCGCCGGTGGTGAGGGTCACATCTTCTTTGACCGCGCCCTGGTCAGCACCCGGGGTGGCGACGCCGATGCTGGCGTCGTCGTTGGTGCCGGTGATGGTGACGGTGACGCTGTGCTCGGCGGAGCCATCGGCGCTCTTGACCACGAAGTGCTCGCTCGGCAGGGTCTCACCCTCCTTGAGGGCCTGCACGGCGGGGTCGTTGTTGTCGAGGTTGTAGGTCCAGTTGCCGTCGGCATCCAGGCTGAAGGTGCCGTGGGCGCCTTTGACCTGGTCCTGGGGCTGGAAGCGGGCCTCGCCCTGATCGACATCGGTGGCGACCAGCTTGCCGCCGGTGCTGAGGGTCACATCTTCTTTCACCGCGCCCTGGTCGGCACCCGGGGTGGCGACGCCGATGCTGGCGTCGTCATTGGTGCCGGTGATGGTGACGGTGACGCTGTGCTCGGCGGAGCCATCGGCGCTCTTGACCACGAAGTGCTCGCTCGGCAGGGTCTCACCCTCCTTGAGGGCCTGCACGGCGGGGTCGTTGTTGTCGAGGTTGTAGGTCCAGTTGCCGTCGGCATCCAGGCTGAAGGTGCCGTGGGCGCCTTTGACCTGGTCCTGGGGCTGGAAGCGGGCCTCGCCCTGATCGACATCGGTGGCGACCAGCTTGCCGCCGGTGCTGAGGGTCACATCTTCTTTCACCGCGCCCTGGTCGGCACCCGGGGTGGCGACGCCGATGCTGGCGTCGTCATTGGTGCCGGTGATGGTGACGGTGACGCTGTGCTCGGCGGAGCCATCGGCGCTCTTGACCACGAAGTGCTCGCTCGGCAGGGTCTCGCCCTCCTTGAGGGCCTGCACGGCGGGGTCGTTGTTGTCGAGGTTATAGGTCCAGTTGCCGTCGGCATCGAGGCTGAAGGTGCCGTGGGCGCCCTTGACCTGGTCCTGGGGCTGGAAGCGGGCCTCGCCCTGATCGACATCGGTGGCAACCAGCTTGCCGCCGGTGGTGAGGGTCACATCTTCTTTGACCGCGCCCTGGTCAGCACCCGGGGTGGCGACGCCGATGCTGGCGTCGTCGTTGGTGCCGGTGATGGTGACGGTGACGCTGTGCTCGGCGGAGCCATCGGCGCTCTTGACCACGAAGTGCTCGCTCGGCAGGGTCTCACCCTCCTTGAGGGCCTGCACGGCGGGGTCGTTGTTGTCGAGGTTGTAGGTCCAGTTGCCGTCGGCATCCAGGCTGAAGGTGCCGTGGGCGCCTTTGACCTGGTCCTGGGGCTGGAAGCGGGCCTCGCCCTGATCGACATCGGTGGCGACCAGCTTGCCGCCGGTGCTGAGGGTCACATCTTCTTTCACCGCGCCCTGGTCGGCACCCGGGGTGGCGACGCCGATGCTGGCGTCGTCATTGGTGCCGGTGATGGTGACGGTGACGCTGTGCTCGGCGGAGCCATCGGCGCTCTTGACCACGAAGTGCTCGCTCGGCAGGGTCTCACCCTCCTTGAGGGCCTGCACGGCGGGGTCGTTGTTGTCGAGGTTGTAGGTCCAGTTGCCGTCGGCATCCAGGCTGAAGGTGCCGTGGGCGCCTTTGACCTGGTCCTGGGGCTGGAAGCGGGCCTCGCCCTGATCGACATCGGTGGCGACCAGCTTGCCGCCGGTGCTGAGGGTCACATCTTCTTTCACCGCGCCCTGGTCGGCACCCGGGGTGGCGACGCCGATGCTGGCGTCGTCATTGGTGCCGGTGATGGTGACGGTGACGCTGTGCTCGGCGGAGCCATCGGCGCTCTTGACCACGAAGTGCTCGCTCGGCAGGGTCTCACCCTCCTTGAGGGCCTGCACGGCGGGGTCGTTGTTGTCGAGGTTGTAGGTCCAGTTGCCGTCGGCATCCAGGCTGAAGGTGCCGTGGGCGCCTTTGACCTGGTCCTGGGGCTGGAAGCGGGCCTCGCCCTGATCGACATCGGTGGCGACCAGCTTGCCGCCGGTGCTGAGGGTCACATCTTCTTTGACCGCGCCCTGGTCAGCACCCGGGGTGGCGACGCCGATGCTGGCGACGTCGTTGGTGCCGGTGATGGTGACGGTGACGCTGTGCTCGGCGGAGCCATCGGCGCTCTTGACCACGAAGTGCTCGCTCGGCAGGGTCTCGCCCTCCTTGAGGGCCTGCACGGCGGGGTCGTTGTTGTCGAGGTTATAGGTCCAGTTGCCGTCGGCATCCAGGCTGAAGGTACCGTGGGCGCCCTTGACCTGGTCCTGGGGCTGGAAGTGGGCCTCGCCCTGATCGACATCGGTGGCAACCAGCTTGCCGCCGGTGGTGAGGGTCACATCTTCTTTCACCGCGCCCTGGTCGGCACCCGGGGTGGCGACGCCGATGCTGGCATCGTCGTTGGTGCCGGTGATGGTGATGGTGACCGTCGCCGGGGCACTCTGGTTGCCATTGGGATCGGTGGCAATATAGGTAAAGGAAACCTGCTGGGTTTCCCCTTCTTTAAGGGATTGGAACTCTGCAGAGGGGGTATAAATATAGCTTCCGTCGGCATTTAATATCAGCTGGCCCCGATCTACATCCGTCACTAGGGAATAGCCTTGGGGATTAATACCGTCATGATCGGGATCTTGTGCTGCGGGTACTTGAGCATAAAGCGTCGGGGCATCTTCCGAAATAATATGTGATTGGTCAAATGCGATCGGATCGTGTTCAGCCTCTTCGGCAGTCAGCTCCCCCAATATATCCCGATACCGAATAAATTCGGGTGCGTCATGTGCCGTGTCAAACCCGGCGTTGGAAATAGTCGCCTGATTGGTGCGCTCGGTCACTATGGCGCCGGCATTGCCGGAGCCGGCGGCGATACCTGATGCATCGCCGCCACTGGCGGTGGCCTGAGCGACCTCGGTAGGATCCTTGCCATCCAGAATCGCTTGCTGGAGCTCGGCAAGTTCCTGCTGTTCCTCTGGCGACAGTGGCTCGGTGTCGAAACTGATGGCGGCTTGCGCCTTGTCGGGCGCATCAGAAACCGGTGCCGGCGGGGTGAGTTCCACCTCGGACTTGGACACTAGCAATACCCCTTTGGGTATTAAGTCTCCAACCTGTACCGTTTTTATCGAGCCATCTTTTAACACTACCCAAGACTCGCCTTGAGCATGGGTAATTTCCATCGGTTGATCGAGCAGGATTCTGAACATATGACGTGTTTTCCTAATAGACTGAACTGTTTTTATATTTTTATTATTACGAGTGTGATGCCACGAAAAGGCGCTCATTATATGAACTGGCATTATCGTTCAGACGTAAAATAAAGTTTTTTTAAGGATTTAAATGGAAAACGTTTTTAAATTGCTCTTTTTTAGGGTGATTTCTGACTTTCTTGATTAAAAATCAATGAATTATATTTTTATACCTCTTTATGGATGGGTTTGGTCGTCCATGGTTGTGTCTGCTTTGTTGCAAGGTTGCTGGTTATTTGTGTTGTTTTGGTCTGAAGGCATTGTTTACCATGACGCTGTGAAAAATAAGCGCTGTTAAAACAGCTGGATCCGGCACCAGGTACAGGGGGCCGGCAGGACCAACAGGCAGCTTTTGTCCGGCCAGGAGGAGGTCGCCCGCATTGCTTGTGTATCAGCATCACCGCGAGGACGCGTCTTAGCAGATGCCTGCAGTCGTTGTAGAGTCTGCCTGGTAGAGCGCAGAGCAGGGGCATCCCGATACCGTTTCGGGTGGGTCTATGCCAGACAGGCAAAAAGTTGCCGATGCGAATCGTTTTACCGCTTTTTCTGTGACGGCGATCACTGTAGCATCGCCGCCCGACCTGCTAGTTGGCCGCAATATCCTCGCGGCGGCGCTGGCGTCACCCGATACTCGCCGTCACCCGGAACGTGAATGACCCCAGGATGGGACCCGCCACTAGCCAGCAGGTTTGTGGTCTGTGTATCGCGTGGTCGGCACACTTCCCGCCTGACTGTCCCGCGATGCCCCTCTGCAGACCTGCCGTATGAATCTCCTCTCTTCATAGGTGCAAGATGACCCTGTTATTGAGTCTGGTCGGTATGTTGGCCCTGATGTTTATCGCCTGGCTGGCGAGTGAAAATCGCCGTGCCATCCGCTGGCGCACCGTGCTGGGCGCCCTGGCGCTGCAGATAAGCCTGGCCGCCCTGGTGCTCTACTTTCCCCCGGGCCAGCTCCTGCTCGGCGCCATGAGCAACGGCGTCTCCGCCCTACTCGGCTTCGCCGACAGCGGCATCCGCTTCGTGTTTGGCGATCTGGCCAGCAACGGTTTCATCTTCGCCGTGCGGGTGCTGCCGCTGGTGATCTTCATCAGTGCCCTCATCGCCGTGCTCTATCACTTCGGCATCATGCAGTGGGTGATCCGGGTGCTGGGGGGCGGCATTCACCGCCTGCTCGGCACCAGCCGCGCCGAGTCCCTGGTGGCCACCGGCAACATCTTCCTCTCCCAGGGGGAGTCGCCGCTGCTCATCCGCCCCTTCCTGGCTGGCATGACCCGCTCAGAGCTGTTTGCGGTGATGACCTGCGGCATGGCCTCGGTGGCGGGCTCGGTGCTGGGGGGCTACGCCGGGCTCGGCGTGGATCTCAAATACCTCATCGCCGCCTCCTTCATGGCGGCGCCGGGCGGCCTGCTGATGGCCAAACTGCTGGTGCCGGAGCAGGAGCGGGTGCGCGAGCAGGACGAGATCACCCTGGACAAGAGCGACTACAGCAACGCCATCGACGCCCTGGCGGGCGGCGCCATGGGTGGCATGAAAATCGCGGTGGCCATCGGCACCATACTGCTGGTGTTTGTCAGCGTCATCACCATGATCAACGCAGGTTTTGCCACCGTCGGGGGCTGGTTCGGCTGGGCCGATCTCTCATTGCAACTGCTGCTGGGCTACCTGTTTGCCCCCGTGGCCTGGCTCATCGGGGTGCCGAGCGACGAGATGATGGCGGCCGGTTCCCTCATCGGCCAGAAGGTGATCATGAACGAGTTCGTCGCCTATCTGGACTTTGCCAGCATCAAGGAGAACTTGAGCGCCCATAGCCAGATCATCATCACCTTCGCCCTGTGCGGCTTCGCGAACCTGGGGTCGATCGCCATCCAGCTTGGCTCCATCGGTACCATGGCGCCGGAGCGCCGCCAGGACGTCGCCCGCATGGGTCTCAAAGCCGTGCTGGCCGCCACCCTGGCGAACCTGATGAGCGCCACCCTGGCGGGGATCTTCGTCTCGCTGGGTTGATGCATCGATGCCCGGCAAGCCAGCCGCAGCAATAAAAAGCCCCGTCTCGCTTTAAGGCAAGACGGGGCTTTTTGTCGCCAGTAGCTAATGGCTGGAGGGATCGGGCTTGGCGATCCCATGGCGCTGCCTGCCGGCAAGTGCCGCACAAAACAAGACACCGGCGCGAGGCCGGTGTCTTGGGATCACAGAGTCGAGCCCCTTGTCAGGGCGCGGCGGCAATGCGCTTAGGCGTAAAACGCCTCGACGGTGCCCTTGACGGTGATCAGCATGGGGTTGCCATAGCGATCCTTGGCCTTGGGGGAGGGGATCTTCACCCAGCCTTCGCTGATGCAGTACTCCTCGACATTGGTGCGCTCCTTGCCGTTGAGGCGAATGCCGATCTCGTGCTCGAAGCACTCCGCCACATGGTGCGGGCTGCGCGGGTTGGCCGCCAGATGGTCGGGCAGTGCGGGTTTGTTGTCGCTCATTTTATAGACCTGAGTTTGATAAAAAGTGGGTCATTGTAGGCAATGCCCGCCATGGGCTCAAGGCTGGCGGTGTGCCGTACCGTGTGCTTCTTTGCTCCATGGCTGGCAATCCCAAGGTTGCCCCCTTCAAGCTAGAGGTTTATCTCACCGCCCGTGGCCAAGCTGTGCTCTTCTCAAAGCTCTACTGGGTTTGGTTGTCGGGAATTATGTTGATGCTGGTATTGATGGGGAGGCTGGTGTGGGGTAGGGGGGTGGTAGTAGTGGGATGTGAAGTGATTGCAGGATATATTGTGATTAGGTAAATAGAGGGCATCATTCCAGCCACAAATTGCTCTTTATATCCCCGGGGGAAACCAAATTAGGTAAAAAGGACACCCATCTTCCTGTGCGTTGGCTATGCTACGTCTTGCTCAGAAAGATGGAAGCCCTAATTTTTGTTGCTATGTTTTAATCTGTTTTTTGGCTTAACTGAATGAGATCTAGAATTGGTTCGCAATAGAGTTTTTCATCAACAGCCTTTGTTTTCTTGAAATGTTCGGAATGAAAATTCAAATGTTTGGTAATTGTTTTACTCCATGATTTATCTTTCAAACTGTCTTTGACATCTATCACTCTCTCAAAGCAGAACAGCATTCTGGAAACATACCAAACATATTTGTCGTACATGGGGTCTTTCTCAGAAGTTGCACTATAGCCTTTTGCAAATTGAGGGTTTTCCATCGCTAATCGTAAATATTCTTGATAAGCAGTATCTGCGACTGTTTTTTTGCGATTTCTTTATTTTCATCAATGGTTTTCCTTGCAATTAAAATTGCCCAGATGGCAATGCAACCACTTACTAATGGAGATAATATTGTGGCTAACTTCACTAGATTATCCATCTTTACACCCTTAGTGCTTTCGATTGAAACCCGCCGGTTCTGCTTTTGTTTTTTTGTATTCTATAACTTTGCGTCTAAATGCTGCTAGGTCAATATCTGCAGTACTAATGGCGATTTGGCCTGTTCCATGTGCATGAGATATTAACTTGTGATGTTTTTCTTTGTATGGGGCTTGCATGGTTGAACCTCCATACTCCCCTGTATTTGCTATGATAATGTGCTGATACATGTGCCATTGGAGTGCAGATGCCATGTTATCAAAGGTGTTGACATCTTTGTTATACGCAGAGATGACAAACATGTCAGTTTGGTCTCTTAAATCAGCAGCTAATTTAATATCTGTCGCATCGTAACAGATAGCTCCAGTGATCTTGAATGGTCCTTCTGGACTGCCCTCAATTTCGATGACATGTTGGCACGGTCGATATCCTTCAATATTTAAAGATTTCTCTCCTGGTGTCATGTGAAGTTTTCCTTGATCTCGCACGCGCCATTGCATACCAAACTCTGCTTTATCTGGTATTATCCAGCGGGCTTTATTTATAACTTTACCATTATGCTCGCTGAAAACGAATCCAGCAAAGACAATTGACTTGGTTCTAAGTGCAAGACCTCGTATGATGTCTTCATCATCAGGATGTACTGCTAATTCTGAAAAAACGATCAAATCAGCGGTGCTTTTATAGTTTTTTTGTTCAACTCTTAGTTTTGCTCTCAATGTTTGCTCTGTTAACTTACACACTTCGGCTAAATGTTCACGGTGTTTCCATCGAACATCTTTATTGTCCAACGTTACATCCGAACGATGAAAGTGTATTTCTTTTGGAAATAACTGCTGGACAGTTACAACTCGGAATAGATTTGCTGAAAGTTCTGGTCGGTTAATTACGGTAGGTAATGTTGGAACATTGGATGCCACACACACTCTAGAGTTTAGAGCATCTAATCTTTCCTTCAAACAAATTTTAAAATCATTCAAGCTGCTTATTGACAATATTTCTTTTTCTTCGATATATGATGAAGAAAAACCTGGCCATTGAAGACCATGCTGGAGTAGATGAGTAAACCAATCACTAATTGTCCCAAAAGAGCCAACAATAGATTCAGGTGATTGTAACATTCCCATTCGTCTTTTGAGCCATTGAGTTCTGATGCCAGAATATCGGTCATCTTCATAACTCAAGTTATTTCGTTGAGTGAAATCAATGTTACCTAATGCTGCCCCTCGTAATATACTACATATCCAATATATTTTTCTTTCATATTGATAACCTTCATTATCGTTTGCCAACCATTCTGGAGTCTCGTATCTTGGATCATATGAGCTAAGACTCATCTCTTTGGGGTCTGGAATACAAGTTAGTTCTGTATCTATTTTCCATAAATCACACCATGATTTTCCAGACTGTATCTCCACTCTTAGTTCATGAGGTGAAAGTTGATAGCCATCTTTCCTCCAAAACTTAGACTTTTCTCTCTCCACTACATCTATCAGCGCAAGTCCTAGTTTTAGTAATGAATGTTCATGTTTGAAAGGGTTATCTTTAAAGGCGGCAATAGTTGATAGATAATGAGAGTTTCCATTTGGACTCAAGTTGATTTTTGGTGAAGCCCATCGGTATTTAGCTATAAGTTCCTCATTATTGTTATTTAAAAGTTCATTCCAGATAGCATTCCAGAACTTGCCGCCGCGAAAGGCATATGAGTCTAAAATTTTATTTAGAACTGACGAGCTAGACTCATGTAATAGTAAAAAAGAAGCATTAGCTTTATAGTCACCAGTTATTTGTGCAGCTATTTCGAATAAATATCCATCAAAAAGACGAAGTTGATTAAATTGTTGTCTCATAATAACTTTATGTAATTTTGCTATATTTTTATCTCTTCTCTTTATGCTAATGAATGGTTTTTTTATAACTGCTAAATAGAATAATGCTTGTTTGTAAATATAGCTGGGTAAATCTGATTTACAAGACAGTAATTTTTGAGCCGCGATTGTAGTCTTGCTAAACAAAGGGTTGTAATCATTAAGTTGAAAAGTATTAAGTTTTATGTAAATATCCGTAACGCTCCTGAAAATATCTGACAACAAGTATGTCATTATATATACTTCTTTTATATCGGCGCTATTTATGGCCTTATTAAGAATGAATTCTAGTATATTTTCATATGCAGGAGTTGATGGGTGTATTTCTATCGCCTTGCGAAATAAGACCATGTTAGATGGGTCTTTTAACCAAGTGGATATTAACTTATTGGAAACAACGCTAGCTTCATTTTCTAAAATGAAGTTTTCGTTTGGAGATATTAGCTTGCTTTTGCTCATTAATGCCGAGCTTAGTCTATGTGCAGAAAACCTATGCAAAGAGTCTACTTTTATTACACTGCCCAAGTTAAGGTCGGGGAAAACCTGCTCAATATTTTGAAGTGTATCATTGTGGTCTATCTGCAGTAATTGTTGAAGTGCTGGGATATTTAAATCCAATGTATGTCGTTCTGCAATACACGAAGAGCCAATTTCACTTTGTATTTCATTTACTCTGTTAGTTAAACTGCTCCAGTTATCGAGAGCCGACAATTCAAAAATTTGAGTTTTTTGACTGTTTACTTCTAAGTAAGGTAATTTATTTGAGGCGTCTTTTGGGCTTTGTTCCAGGTCTTCGTCAAGAACATGCTGTATAAAATCCTTAATTGTGCTCTTGATGTACTCTTTAGTTAATGACACGCCAGAAACGACAAATCTAAGGTCATCTACATACCTGCAGTAGTCATGTATGTAAATCTCACTATCATTTATTTTCTGTCTTAGGTTATTAATTATCTTTTCATCAAACCTTATAAGGTAAGCGTTAGACAAGGCCCCAGAAGAGGCAAGTCCTTGTGGCAATCCTATTGGACCTGAAAAGTTTAATTCATCAGATATTTTTTTTGACTCATCAGTCCAGCTCCATTGGAATAAATCTAAAGTCTTCTTCCAGAATACATCATCATAAACATATGCTTCATCTTCCAAATCTTTATAGTGGGTGGTAACTATCTCCTCTAGTTTCTTAATGAGTAATTCTAGCTTTATAGAGCCATAAAAGTTCTTTAGGTCTAAGTGAATGATATAAACTTCATCGGCAGTACTTACTTGTTCTCTAATTTTTCGTCCGATCGATATCGGTCTTTGTAAAAATGAGCGATAGTCTGAAGAATATTTCCGATAAAACTCACTACCGCCCCACCGGAATCTAGCAACCTCTCCCTCCCAATCACAAAGTAAGCGATTACCATAACTAACAACTTTGTTTTTAATGTGTTCAGAGTAATCTTGCTCGGATAAAGAACAGTTTTTTTGCCGACTTTCCAGTGCATCGGCAAGGCACATCAGTACAGTTGTCGCTATGGTTTGGTCTCTAATAGAAATGTCAGCTAAAGGACGCAACGTTCTCTCACTATCGTTCAAAGTCCACTCGCCATTTTTAATCGTCCATTTTGCAGATTTAGGTGCAGGGATGAGGTTCAGTTTTACACTTGTAAAGTGTCCGTTTGAAATTTTATTTGACCAAGATTTTATTGCCGAATCAATAATTAGAGTGTATTTATCGAGAGATAATAAATCAGCGTACCAATTGTAGTTTCTGACAAACCCATCTGATTTTTTCCAAGCTAGCCCCAATATGTAATGGTCATATAAATTAGAATGGATTGGTTTTAAATTGTAATATTTTCTATCCAACTGTTTCATTTTGTACCTATTGGTCTGATTCTTAATTTGTTTTATATCTAGAGAAAGCTCGTTATTTGAGGGGCTACTATTTTTTGGCAAGGCTACCGCCCCTGAGTGACAGCTCCCAGTTCGCTGCTTTTAACCTGTGAGATAGCAACAATCGCTGTCATGGGGCTCTCCCTAGAGATGGATTGTCGTTTGGCTATCTTAAGGGCTCTGTTCGGGGCATGGGAAGAAGAGGTTGATAAAAATCTGAGCAGGTTCAACCAATTAGTGATAAACAGCTGCTTTAGATTGGTTGCTGGGTTAGCAGAAGAGTGGGAGTTCCCCTCACCCCAACCCTCTCCCAAGGGGAGAGGGGGTTTGTTCATGGTTACGCGGTGGTGAGGGTTGGCACTGTCTTGTCTTGATCCCCCTCTTATTCGCTGAGGCGAGGCCTCTTGTCCAGGCCGCGAGGCAGGATGCCGAGCGAGCGCCGTTGGGCCATGGACGGCCCATCGGCGCGTGCCATTGGACAAGAGGGTGAGCCGAAGGTACCCGACGTCAGTCGGGCGAATAAGTGGGGGTGGCCTTTCTTTTGGTGACTTTTCTTTGGCCACGCAAAGAAAAGTCACTCGCCCAGGCCCGAAGGGCGGGCGAAACCCCGTCGAGGACGGAGTCCTCGCATCCTGCGTGGCAAAGCCGCGCCACCAGATCAACTCCGCGATCGTCTGATTATGCTTCGCTAATCAGACCTACAGATAAGCCAACCTCTGACACCGGATAACAAAAGGGAGCCTATCAGGCTCCCTTTTCTCAGACACGGCCAATGGCATTTGGCTAATGCCATTCCTTATCGATTGGTCGCGGCCTTCATCCCTTCCACAAACTCTTTCAGACGAGTGAGCATATGTTCCGGGTTCTGGTGGTGGGTCTCGATGATCTTCACCACGGCGGAGCCGGAGATGGCACCGGCGGCGCCGGCCTTGATGGCGTCACGGACCTGGGCCGGTTCGCTGATGCCGAAACCGAGCAGGGCAGGCGGCGCCTTGAACTCGCGCAGGGTATTGATCAGGCCATCCACCGGCATGCCGGCCTTGGTCTCGGCGCCGGTCACGCCGGCGCGGCTCACCAGATAGGTGTAACCGCTGCCGAGCTCAGCCACGGCCTTGAGGGTCTCGGTATCGCCGTTGGGCGGCGCGATGAAGATGCTGTCGATGCCGAAGCGATCGGCCGCCGCCTTGTAGGGCTCGCACATCTGCACCGGCACGTCCGCTACCAGCACCGAATCCACGCCTGCCTGCTGGCACTTCTCATAGAAGCCGTCGATGTGGCGCACATAGACCAGGTTGGCGTAGACCAGCAGACCGATGGGGATCTGCGGGTACTTGGCGCGCACCCTGGTGAGCAGCTCGAAGCAGCCATCCGGGGTGGTGTGGCTCGCGAAGGCGCGCAGGGCCGCGCCCTGGATGGTGGGGCCGTCCGCCACCGGGTCGGAGAAGGGAATACCGAGCTCGAGGGCATCGGCGCCCCCCTCGACCAGCGCATCGACGATGGCCAGCGACAATTCGGGAGTGGGATCCCCCAGCATCACGAACGGCACGAAGGCGCCCTGATTGACGGCATCCAGACGGGAGAAGAGTTGTGCGTAGCGATTCATGACAGGGTTCCTTCTTTTTCGAAGATATCGGCGACGGTGAAGATGTCCTTGTCGCCACGGCCGGAGAGGTTGACGATCAGCACCTGCTCTTTCTCGGGTTCGCTGCGCGCCATCTTGAGGGCGTGGGCCAGGGCGTGGGAGGACTCCAGCGCCGGGATGATCCCCTCGGATTTGGCCAGCTCCTGGAAGGCGTCCAGCGCCTCCTTGTCGGTGATGGAGACATAGTCGGCGCGGCCGATGGCGGCCAGGTGGGCGTGCTGCGGGCCGACGGAGGGGAAGTCCAGCCCCGCCGAGACGGAGTAGGACTCCTGAATTTGACCCTGCTCGTCCTGCATCAGGTAGGAGTGCATGCCGAAGAAGACCCCCTTGCTGCCGTGACCCAGCGGCGCACCGTGCTCGCCGCTCTCGATGCCGTGGCCACCGGGCTCGACCCCGATGAGGCGCACCGAGGGCTCGTCGATGAAATCAGCAAAGATGCCGATGGCGTTGGAGCCGCCGCCGACGCAGGCGATCACGGCATCGGGCAGCCGTTCTTCTTTTACGAAGCACTGGGCCTTGGCCTCCTCACCGATCATCTTCTGGAACTCCCGCACTATGGTGGGGAAGGGGTGCGGACCGGCGGCGGTGCCGAGCAGGTAGTGGGCGCTGTCGTAGTTGGCAGCCCAGTCGCGCAGCGCCTCGTTGCAGGCATCCTTCAGGGTGGATGAGCCCGAATGCACCGGTATGACGGTGGCCCCCATCAACTTCATGCGAAACACGTTCGGCTTCTGCCGCTCGCAATCCTTGGCACCCATGTAGACCCGGCACTTGAGGCCGAGCAGGGCGCAGGCCAGGGCCGTGGCGACCCCGTGCTGACCGGCGCCGGTCTCGGCGATGATCTCTTTCTTGCCCATGCGTTTGGCGAGCAGGGCCTGGCCCAACACCTGGTTGGTCTTGTGGGCGCCGCCGTGCAGCAAGTCTTCGCGCTTCAGATAGAGGCGGGTCTTGGTGCCCTTGGTCAGGTTGCGGGTCAGGGTGAGCGGGGTCGGGCGCCCGGCGTACTCGGTCAACAGCTCCTGAAACTCGGCGATAAAGGCCGGGTCATCCTTGGCATCGACGAAGGCCTTCTCCAGCTGGAGCAGGGCGGGGATGAGGATCTGGGGCACATACATGCCGCCAAATTCACCAAAAAACGGGTTAAGCAGGGTCATGATCTATTCCTTGTTCAGATTCATTAAAAACTTAAATATCAAAAATTCAGCATCAAATTCGGTGCCGTCAATGCGGCAGGTGCGTCACAGCTTGCGCAGGGCGGCGAAGGCGGCCTCAAGCTTCTGTGCATCCTTCTGGCCCGGGGCGCTTTCCACCCCGGAGTTGAAATCGAGGCCGAGACAACCCACCTCTGCGGCACGCAGGGCGTTGTCGGGATTGAGGCCCCCCGCCAGCATCAGGCGAGATTTATCAAGGCTTGCCAGCATGGCCCAGTCGAACGCCTGACCGGTGCCGCCGCTCTGGCTGCCGACTTTCGTATCGAGCAGCAGCCGATCCGCCGGATAGTCGAGGGCGGGCAGCGGCTCGCCGCTCGTGACACCGACCGCCTTCCAGATCTCGCAACCCTCGGGCAGCAGAGTACGCAGCGCCTCGATATAGGCGGCGTCTTCATCCCCGTGCAGCTGCACCGCGGCGAGCCCGAGGGCCTCGACCGTCAGGGCTATGGTCTGGGGCTGGGCATTGCGAAACACCCCCACATAGTTGAGCGGGGCGCCGGCCATCACGGCACGGGCGCCGGGGATGTCCACGTAGCGCGGGCTCTTGGCCACGAAGATAAGGCCGCCAAATACCGCACCTGCCTGATGGGCGGCGGCGGCATCTTCGGCGCGGGTCAGGCCACACACCTTGTTCTGGCCGAGGGTGAGCTTGCGCACCGCGGCCTCCAGATCCGCCTCCTCCATCAAGGAGGAGCCTACCAGGAAGCCCTTGGCATGCTGGCGCAGGCGGGCGACCTGGCTGCGATCCCGGATGCCGGATTCGCTGATCACCACGCGATCGGCGGGAATGTCGGCGGCCAGCTGGCCGGTGCGGGCGAGATCCACGCTGAGATCGCGCAGGTCTCGGTTATTGATGCCGATCACCGGCGCCCCCAGGGCGATGGCGCGGGTCAGCTCCTCTTCGTTGCTCACCTCGGTCAGCACCCCGAGGCCCAGCTCCTTGGCAACCTTGAACAGGGCGCGGTAGCCCTCGTCGGTGAGCACCGAGAGCATCAGCAGGATGGCGTCCGCCTGATAGTGGCGAGCCAGATAGACCTGATAGGGGTCGATCATGAAGTCCTTGCACAGCACCGGTTGGCTGACCCTGGCCCGCACTCTTGGCAGGAAGGCGAAATCCCCCTGGAAGAACTTCTCGTCGGTCAGCACCGAGATGGCGGTGGCGTAACGGCCATAGACGTCGGCGATGGCCTCCAGATCGAAGTCATTGCGGATCAACCCCTTGGAGGGGGAGGCCTTCTTGCATTCGAGAATAAAGCGGGTGCCGCCGGTGCGAAGTTGCCCCTCGAAGTCCCGATCGCTTGGAGTGAGCGCGGCCTGGAAGCTCTCCAGCGGCTGCGCCTGCTGGCGGGCCGCCACCCACGCCTGTTTGGCGGCCACTATCTTGCCGAGTATGGTCTGGTTGATGGAGGCCATGTTCAGGAAGCCATGGGGGGCAATAAGGTCTGACATCTCGTTATCCTTGCGAAGCTGGCTACTGCCTTGTGGGCTCTCTTGTTGGGCGCTGTGCTGAGCGGTGACTGGCATCATGCCTCCTGATGGCTCAGGGTGGCGAGTGCCTGGGCGAGCGCGCTGGTCTCGCCGCTGGCCAGCTTGGCCAGCACCAGGGCGGCGGCCTGCTTGAAGTCCGGGGCCTTGCCCGCCATCACCAGCAGCGGCGCCACATTGGCGGCGATGGCGGCGTTGTGGGCCGGGCTGCCTTCGCCGGCCAGGATGGCGGCGGTGATGGCGCGATTCTCTTCCGGCTCCCCCCCTTGAATGGCGCTGACCGGGTAGGTCTCGAGGCCAAAGTCGGCCGGGGTGAGCAGGTACTCACGGATCTCACCGTCACGGATCTCGGCCACCTGGGTCGGGCCGTGGATGGCCACCTCGTCCAGCCCGGCGCCGTGTACCACCATACCGGTTTTCAGTCCCAGTGCCAGCAGGGTTTCGGCGATGGGGCGCACCAGCTCGGGGGCATAGACTCCCATCAGTTGGTAGCTGGGGCGGGCGGGGTTGATAAGCGGCCCCAAGACGTTGAACAGCGTCCTGGTTTTCAAGGCCTGACGCACCGGCATGGCGTGGCGCACCCCGGCGTGATACTGGGGGGCGAACAGGAAGCAGATGCCGAGCTCGTCCAGACAGCGGCGGGCCAGCTCAGGGCTCATGTCGAGCCTGATGCCCATCTTGTCCAGCAGATCGCTGGAGCCCGACTTGCTCGAGACCGAGCGGTTGCCGTGCTTGGCCACTTTCAGGCCGCAGGCGGCGGCGACCAGCGCCGAGGTGGTGGAGACGTTGATGGTGTTGAGGCCATCACCGCCGGTGCCGACGATGTCGCAGAAGGCGTAGTCAGGGCGCGGGAAGGGACGGGCCTCGGCCAGCAGGGCGTCGGCGGCACCGGCGATCTCCTCCGGGGTCTCCCCCTTGAGCTTGAGGGCGGTGAGCAGGCTGGCGAGCACGATGGGATCCACTTCGCCGCGTACCACCTGACCGAAGGCGTCACGGGCTTCGTCGCGGGAGAGAGACTGCCCCTGATAGAGGGTGTTGAGATGATGATGCATGGGGTCTCCTTACCGCACGTGGCTTTCTGGGCGGGTGATATGGGCGAGCGCCTGGGTGAGCAGGCGGGCCCCTTCGCTGGTCATGATGGATTCCGGGTGGAACTGGAAGCCCAGCACCCGCTCGTCCCGTTGCTCGATGGCCATGGGCATGCCCTGGTAGTGGGCAATCACCTGCAGCTCTTCCGGCACATAGGTGGCGACCAGCGAGTGGTAACGGGCCACCGGCAGCGGGCTCGGCAGGCCGGCGAAGGCGCCGTGGCCATGGTGCTCGATGAGGGAGCGCTTGCCGTGGACTATCTCCTCCGCCGCGCCGACGGTGCCGCCATAGGCTTCGCACAGCGCCTGATGACCGAGGCAGATGCCGAGGATCGGCACCCGGCCGCGGGCCAGCTTGATGAGATCGATGAGGCAGCCGGCCTCGTGGGGGGCGCCCGGCCCCGGCGAGAGCACCAGCACCGCATCCCCGTCACAGGCTTCGATCTCCTGCATGATGCGGGTCGCCGGCAGGCTGTTGCGGTAGATGCGCACCGGGTAGCCGAGGGTGCGGAACTGATCCACCAGGTTATAAGTGAACGAATCGAAGTTATCGAGCAGGAAGATGTTAGTCATGGCGCGCCGCCTTGGTTTTCTCGGACTGCTGGTGTTCTTGCAGGCTGAGGGCCTGCAGGGAGGTGCCATGGCTGGCGGCGATGGCGGCCAGCACGGCGGCGGCCTTGGCACGGGTTTCGTCCGCTTCCATCTGGGGCTTGGAGTCATAGACCACGCCGGCACCGGCCTGGACATGGGCCACGCCCTCCTTGACGAAGGCGGAGCGGATCACGATGCAGGTGTCCATCTCGCCTACGCCGTTGAGATAGCCGACGGCGCCGCCGTAGCTGCCCCGTCTGCGACCTTCCACGGCGCGAATGAGCTCGCTGGCGCGCAGCTTGGGGGCGCCGGTGAGGGTGCCCATGTTCATGCAGGCCTGATAGGCGTGCAGGGCATCGAGGTCGGCTCTCAGGGTGCCGACCACCCGGGAGACCAGGTGCATCACGTGGCTGTAGCGATCCACCTTGAGCAGGTCCTTCACGTAGCGGGTGCCCGGCTCGGAGATGCGGGCGATGTCGTTGCGGCCGAGATCCACCAGCATCAGGTGTTCGGCCACCTCCTTCTCGTCCTGGCGCAGCTCCAGCTCGATGCGGCCATCCAGATCCAGGTTGATGCTGCCATCCGGATTGAGGCCACGGCGGCGGGTGCCGGCGATTGGGTACATCTCCACCTGGCGGCTGGCGGCTTCAAACTTGACCGCGCTCTCCGGCGAGGCGCCAAACAGGGTGAAGCCCTCATCCTGCACGTAGAACATGTAGGGGCTGGGGTTGGTCTGCTTGAGGCGGCGGTAGGCGGCGATGGGCTCGGGGCAGGGCAGGGAGAAGCTGCGTGAGGGCACCACCTGGAAGATGTCGCCCCGGCGGATGAAGCCCTTGAGCCTCTCCACCTCGGCGCAGAACTGCTTGTCGCTCTTGTCGACGCAGAGCGCGCCGGTCAGCGGCTGGGTCGTCTGCGGCCGGGGTTGTGGCTGCTGACAGGCTTGCTTGAAGCTCTCGAGCCGGCTGAGCAGACGAGCGTAGCGCGCCTCCTGCTGGCTCTCTTCCTGCTCGTCGTCGCCACTGTTACCGCCAAACAGGCAGGCCACCAGCTGGGTGCTCTGTTTGATGTGATCTATGGTGATCAGGGTCTCGGCCACATAGAAGCAGTAGTCGGGGCAGTCGTTGCTGCCTTCCGGTACTTCTGGCAGATCCTCGAACGAGGCGATGAGGTCGTAGGCGAAGCTGCCGGCCATGAACAGCGCTTCTTTACCTACTGGGCATTGCAGTTGCTGTTGCAGGGTGCGCAGCACGTCCAGCACGCTGATACCCTTGAGGCGGCTGTCTTCGTCAAGCTCCCGATCGGAGGCCGGGAACTCGAGGTGCAGCTCCCCCTTCACCAGGCTGCGGCGGATCAGGGCCGGCAGCTGCTCGCCGAGCAGGGTCTGCAGCTGGGCGCCGTTGTCGTTGAGGGCGCGTACCTGCACGGTGCGGCCACGGCACTCGATGCGCAGGCAGGCGTCCACCAGCAGCAGGCTCTGGGTGCCGGCCTTGGAGTCGATCTCTACCGATTCCAGCAACAGGTTGTTGGGGCGGCCCTGGCACAGCTGGCTGTAGAGCGCCAGGGGATCGGTGACATAGGGGGCATTGAGCCTGAGGGTATCGAATTCGCCCAGGGATAACCGGGTCTTGCTGGCTGTCATAATGCGTTCCCTTGCGTGAGATGGTGATGACCGATATTCATGACGTTGCATACCTCGAAAAAATGCCTTGAAAATTAAGGTGGTTCAGGCGGTTTCAGTAGGGTCGCCATCGCCAGGTCTGTGTGCTGGTCTGAATTCTCGGTTTCATCACATGTCCATTTGCCGGATAATAAAAAAGCCCGCTGGGGTCAGCGGGCTTTTTCTCTGGGTTCTTAATTTGCTGTCAGATTACAGGTACAGCAACGACCACACGCCCGCATGTTAGGGAATGTGCCACCACCAGTTCTGGTTCAGGGTGATTGTCGTTTGCATGATAGAATCCTGTAACGTTCTGTTTGCAGTTGAAGTGTCTACAGAAAACGATAAAGCCGCGGCCAAGTCAAGTCGCTTTTTTGCCTTCTTTTTTCCAAAGTGGCCTGTTCATGAGAGCGAAATAAGCCGATGAGATTCGATCTTCACTGTCATACCACCGCCTCCGACGGGGTGCTGACACCCCGTGACCTGGTGCGACGCGCCGCCGAGAAAGGGGTCGAGGTGTTAGCGGTCACTGACCACGATACCCTCGCCGGGCTTGATGAGATCCGCGCAACGATCAAAGCCGAGCAGTTGCCGCTGCGGCTGGTGAGCGGGGTCGAGATCTCCACCGGTTGGGAGCATCACGAGATTCATATAGTGGCGCTGGGAGTGGATGAAAAAAATCCGCAACTGATGGCCTTTCTGGCCGCCCAGCTGGCCCGCCGCGAGGCGCGCGCCGAGGAGATAGGGCGCCGTCTGGAGAAGTGCCAGCTGCCTGGCACCTACGAAGAGGCCAAGGCCCTGGCCGGTGACGCCGCCGTGACCCGCGCCCATTTTGCCCGGGTGCTGATGGCGCGCGGGGTGGCCGACACCATGCAGAAGGTATTCAAGAAATACCTGAGCCGGGGCAACAAGGGCTATGTGCCTGCCGAGTGGCTCGAGATGGCGGTTGCCATCGAGGCCATTCATGGCGCCGGCGGCCTGGCGGTGCTGGCGCACCCCAGCCGTTATGGCCTCACCGCCAAGTGGATCAAGCGGTTGCTGGTGGCCTTCAAGGCCGCCGGGGGGGATGCCATGGAGGTCTCCTTGCCCCAGCAGAGTCCCCAGGAGCGGGCCAACCTGGGCCAGTGGGCCAAGGAGCACGATCTTTACATTTCGGTGGGATCGGATTTTCATTTCCCCTCCAACTGGACCGAGCTGGGCCGCCACCTCTGGCTGCCCAAAGAGGGCATGCCACTCTGGCTGGGGTATCCCGGCCATTTCGGTCTCACCACCGAGGAGCATGCCAGCCTGCTGGCCAGCCGCTGACGGCGGCGCGGATCCGGCGGGTTCGACCTTCGGCGCGAGCGAGTCTGCGTCAAAGGGGTTAAGGTAGTGTCATGGGCCAAGGGGCCCGTGACCATGCTCTAGTTTGGGAATTACAGGCAGGCCTGCCCTGTCGCTATCGCGAGAACAGTTTATGAGTCAGCATTTTTACGTACATCCGGATAATCCCCAGGTCCGCCTCATCGGCCAGGCGGTTCAGATCCTGCAAAACGGGGGCGTCATCGCCTATCCCACCGACTCCGGCTACGCCCTGGGTTGTCAGATGGGTAACAAGGACGCGCTGGAGCGCATCTGCCGCATCCGCCGCATCGATCCGACCCACGACTTCACCCTGGTGTGCCGGGATCTCTCCGAGATCTCCACCTATGCCAAGGTGGACAACACGGCGTTTCGGCTGGTCAAGAACAATACCCCCGGCGCCTACACCTTCATCTTCAAGGCCACCAAGGAAGTACCGCGCCGGCTGATGAACGAGAAGAAGAAGACCATCGGCATCCGGGTGCCGGCCAACAACATAGCGCTGGCCCTGCTGGAGGGGCTCGGCGAGCCGCTGCTCTCCACCACCCTGATCCTGCCGGGCTCCGAGATGGCCGAGTTCGATCCGGAAGAGATCTTCGACAAGCTCGGCAAGCAGCTGGATCTGGTGGTCAACGGTGGCTATCTGGGCGAGCAGCCCACCACAGTGGTGGACTTCTCCGACGACGAGCCCGTGCTGCGCCGTCGCGGTGCCGGGGATCCCACGCCGTTTGAGTGATACCGCCGAGCCCGTACCCGAGCTGCTGACGCCGGCGCCGGGTGTGGGCGGGGAGGCAAGCCTTCCCCTGCCCATCGCCAAAGTCCTGGGGCAGCCCTATCATGAGCTGCCCCAGGATTTGTTTATTCCGCCCGATGCGCTGGAGGTGTTCCTCGACACCTTCGAGGGGCCGCTCGATCTGCTGCTCTACCTCATCCGGCGCCAGCAGCTGGACATTTTGAACCTGCCGATCCTGCAGATCACCGCCCAGTACATGGAGTACGTGGAGCTGATGCAGGGGCTCAACCTGGAGCTGGCGGCCGAATACCTGCTGATGGCGGCCTGGCTGGCGGAGATAAAATCCCGCCTGCTGCTGCCCAGGGCCCCGGAGCTGGAAGAGGAGGATGAGGGGGAAGATCCCCGCGTCACCCTCATTCGCCGGTTGCAGGAGTACGAGCGTTTCAAGGTCGGCGCCGAGCGGGTGAACGAGCTGCCGAGGGTGGAGCGGGAGATCTATCTCGCCGCCGCCCTGCCGCCGGATTTTGGAGCCCTCAAGCCGTTGGCACCCGATGTTTCACTGGTTGAGCTCGCCCTTTACATGCAAAGTGTGGTAAAACGCGCGACTCATTTCGAACATCACCAGATCCGCCGCGAGCAGATCCCGACCCGGGTGCGGATGGCCGAGATCCTCGCCATGCTCTCCCTGGGGCAGACCCTGCGCCTGGAGCAGGTGCTCAGGGCAGAGGAGGGGCGGATGGGGGTGTTAGTGACCTTTCTGGCCCTGCTGGAGCTGTGCAAGGAGTCCCTGATCTGGATCCTGCAGGCGGAACCCCTTGGGCCTATCCATTTCGCCCTGGCCAGTGCAGAGGAGGAGGGGAAGCGTGAACATGTGCATTGAGTCAGCCTCCTGGTCGCCAGCGCGCCAGCGGCCCGTTGTGTTGGCAAACCCGCGTGAGGAGGGCACCAGTGGCGCTGCCCGCTGAACGGCTCAAGACGCTAATCGAGGCCGCGCTCTTCGTCGCCGGGCGCCCGTTGACCGCGAGCGAGCTCAAGGCCAGCGTGCTGGCCGACTACCCGGTCACCGGCCGCTATGTACAGCTGCTGCTGGCCGAGCTGAAACAGGATTACAGCGCACGCGGGGTGGAGCTCAAGGAGGTCGCCTCCGGCTGGCGCTTCCAGGCGCGCCAGGAGTATGCCGACGAGCTCTCCCGGCTGTGGAGCGAGCGGGCGCCGCGTTATTCCCGCGCCGTGATGGAGACGCTGACCCTGATCGCCTATCGTCAGCCCATCACCCGGGCCGAGATCGAAGCCATCCGTGGGGTGGCGGTGTCGAGCCAGATAGTGAATACCCTGAAGGATCGAGGCTGGGTACGCAGCGTCGGTCACAAGGAGGTGGTGGGTCGCCCCGAGCTGCTCGCCACCACCAGAGATTTTCTGGACTATTTCAATCTGCAGAGTCTGGAGCAGCTCCCCGAGCTGGATCCCGAGCTGCAACAACCCTTGCCCGGTTTGCCGGGCGAGGGCAGCGATGCCTAGTCTGCGCTGCCACTTTCTCAATGAAGGTTGGCAAAGAGTGCGACCGGGTGAAATGATCAATGCGATGGCGGATCGCCCAGACGGGATCCGGCATGGCAATAACCGTTGTCCGTTATGTTAGCGGGCAGCGATCAACAATCAGGTAACCCCGATGAGTGAAAAACTGCAAAAAGTGTTGGCCCGCGCGGGTCACGGCTCCCGTCGTGAGATGGAGGCCCTGATCACCGCAGGTCGGGTCAGTGTGGATGGCAAGGCTGCCACACTGGGAGATCGCGTCGAAGTCAACGCCGTGATCCGGGTAGACGGTCACCAGATCAAGACCCGTGCTGCCGAAGAACAGATCTGCCGCGTGTTGGCGTATCACAAGCCCGAAGGGGAGATGTGTACCCGTCACGATCCGGAGGGTCGTCCCACCGTGTTTGATCGTCTGCCCAAGATGGAAGGGGCGCGCTGGATCGCGGTCGGCCGCCTCGACGTCAATACCTCAGGCCTGTTGCTGTTCACCACCGACGGTGAGCTGGCCAACCGGCTGATGCACCCGAGCCACCAGGTGGAGCGGGAATACGCGGTGCGCGTGTTTGGCGAGATCACCGAAGCCATGCTGCAGCGCCTGCGCAAGGGCGTGCAGCTGGAAGACGGCGTCGCCAAGTTCAACAAGATCAAGCCGGCCGGTGGTGAAGGACTGAACCAGTGGTTCAACGTCACCCTGACCGAGGGTCGCAACCGTGAAGTGCGCCGCCTGTGGGAATCCCAGGAAGTGCAGGTGAGCCGCCTGATGCGGATCCGCTACGGCGATGTCACCCTGGATCGCGGCATCCCCCGCGGTGGCTGGAAAGAGCTGAAGCTGCAGGAGGTGAACTACCTGCGCGGTCTGGTTCACATGAACTACGAGACCGAGTCCAAGGTCGATCTGCAGCAAGAGGGCAAGAGCACCCGCCACAAGCAGGCCGCCCAGATCCGTCGCGCCGTCAAGCGCCACAAGGACATGCAGGGCATGGAGCCGCGCGCGCGCAGCACCACCGCCCGTCGCAAGCCGACCTCCTCGACCCGCAACTCGGGCACCGGCAGCAAATAAGCCGCCACCTGTACCGATATGCCCTGACAAGGCCCGCACCATAGGTGCGGGCCTTGTTTTTTATATGACGTTCAACTGCTTGCACCTGGTTGCTCTGTGCCGGCGAGCTTGTTAGCCTTTGCGGCACTGATAGAGGAGATAATAATGAGCAAGGTACTTGATGAGCTGCTGGCACTGCTGGCGCTGGAGAAGATCGAGGAGGGCCTGTTTCGGGGCCAGAGCCAGGATCTCGGTCTGCGGGCCGTGTTTGGCGGACAGGTAATGGGGCAGGCCTTGTCAGCCGCCAAGCAGACGGTGGCCGCCGATCGCCAGGTGCACAGCTTCCACTCCTACTTCCTGCGCCCCGGTGATGCCAACAGACCCATCATCTACGACGTGGAGAATATCCGTGACGGCCAGACCGTCTCCACCCGCCGGGTCAAGGCGATCCAGAACGGCAAGCCCATCTTCTATCTCAACGCCTCCTTCCAGGTGGAGGCCGAGGGCTTCGAGCATCAGGCCCAGATGCCGGCAGGCATCACCCCACCCGAGCAGCTCAAGAGCGAGCTGGAGCTGGTGCGCCCCTACGAACACCAGATCCCGCCGGCCCTGCGCGACAAGATCATGTGCGAGAAGCCCATCGAGATCCGCCCGGTGACCCTGGTCGATCCGATCCGGCCGGATGTGCACGAGCCGCTGCGTTACACCTGGTTCAAGGCCAATGGCACAGTGCCGGACGATCAGCGGGTGCACAACTACCTGCTGGCCTATGCCTCCGACTTCCACTTCCTGTTCGCCGCCCTGCAGCCTCACGGCGTCTCCTACTGGGAGCCGGACATGCAGGTAGCGACCATAGATCACTCCATGTGGTTCCACCGCAACTTCCGGCTGGATGACTGGCTGCTCTACGTGGTGGACAGCCCGAGCGCCAGTGCCGGTCGCGGTCTGGTGCGTGGCCAGTTCTTCACCCGCGACGGGGTGCTGGTGGCGAGCACCGCCCAGGAAGGGGTGATCCGCCGGCGGGGTTGACCTCAAATGTCAGCCATAAAAAACGGGAGCCACTGGCTCCCGTTTTTTATGGCGTGTGCGATCAGACCGCGTCGCGCTCGGGGGAACGCGTGGTTTCCCCGCCTTGGGCGAAGCGATCGGCCCAGAGCGCGATGACGCCGTCACCGGTGACGTTGCAGGCGGTGCCGAAGCTGTCCTGCGCCAGGTAGAGGGCGATCATCAGGGCGATGGAGGCCTCGCCGAAGCCGAGCATGGAGGTGAGCAGCCCCAGCGCCGACATGACGCCGCCGCCCGGCGCGCCCGGCGCCGCTATCATGATGACGCCCAGCATCATGATGAAGGGCAGCATGGTGTCCAGCCCGGGGATGGCCAGGTGCTCGGAGAGGAACATCACGGCGGTGGCACAGGTCACCAGGGTGATGGTGGAGCCGCACAGGTGGATGGTGGCGCACAGCGGCACGGTGAAGTTGGCGATGCCGTCGCTCACGCCGTTGTTCTTGCTGGCCTGCAGCGCCACCGGGATGGTGGCGGCGCTGGACATGGTGCCGAGCGCGGTGAAGTAGGCGGGCAGCATGTTCTTGATGAGCATGGCGGGTGAGCGACCGAGCGCCAGCCCGGTGCCGACGAACAGCACGCTGAGCCAGAGCCAGTGCATGGCGATGGCCATCACCAGTACCACCCCGAAGGTCTTGAGGGTGGCGAAGACGGTGCCTTCCACCGTCATCTCGACGAAGACCCCGGCGATGTAGAACGGCAGCAGCGGGATGATCACCTTCGCCAGCAGGCGGTCGATGATGTCACGGCCCTGATCGGCGACCCGGCGCAGATCCGTGGCCTGGGTGGCGCTGATGCCGATGCCGAACACGAAGGCGGCGGCCAGGGCCGACATCACCCCGAACAGCGGCGGTATCTCCAGATTGATGTAGGAGCCGAGCTTGATGGCGGCCTGCGCCGTGGGCTCGGCGGCGGTGGTCAGCCGCGGGATCAGCTGGCTCGCCACGGTGAAGGCGAACAGGCCGGCCAGTATGGTGGAGCAGTAGGAGAGTGCCACCGTCTTGCCCAGCAGCTTGCCGGAGTTCTTCGGCAGGCTGGCGATGCCGCTCATGATGAAGAACAGGATGATGAGCGGGATGGTGAAGGTGATCAGCTGGCCGATGACCGTCTTGGCCGTAAACAGCACGCGTGCGACCCATTCAGGGGCGTAGAGACCGAGCAGGAGACCGGCGAGGATGCCGGCAATCAGTTTAAGGACAAGTTTCATAGAAAAATCCAGGTGTTGGTGTCTGTCTTGTTATTTAATCTTGATTTTGATGCCGATTTTTAACACAAAATCCGCATCTTGTCTGCCGACACCTGGTTAACTCAGAGTTAAATATTGTTAGCTGGATGATGAATCGCGGGCTATGCCTCCCTTGAAGCGACGGCGGCGATATTGATTAATTGTGGGGGCGAGATCGGGGAGGCGGATCAGCAGGGCATGCAACCAGCGCCCCTGCACGGCATCCTCGCTGCACCAGCTCTGATGCAGGCCAAACGGCAGGGGGGCGATCAGTTGTTGCAGGCGGGCCTCATCGAGCCGGGTCTGCAGCGGGTATTCGGCCGGTGATGCTGGCAAGGTGCCGCCGGGCTCCCCCTCGTCATAGGGGAAGGAGCAGTAGAGCGGCCCCTGGGGTTTGAGCAGGCCGGCGAGATGCGTCAGGGCGGGGGCCAGCTCGGCCTCGGCCAGGCAGGGCAGCGAGCCGCTGGCCCAGATGCCGTCAAAGGGCAGCACGTTGTGCATCTGCTCGAAGCGGCAGACCCGCACCGGCTGGCCACACAGGCGCGAGGCGGCCCTGGCCTGGCTCAGGCTGGCATCGAAGGCGGTGACCACGAACCCTTGCTCCCGAAAATAATGCAGATCCTCTCCCGCGCCGCAGCCCGCCTCCAGCAGGTGTGCCCCCGCCGGCAGGCGGGCCAGGAAGGGATCGTGGGCCTTGCCGAGGAGGGCAGGGCGCGGCGCCAGCTGGGCGCAACTGTGGGTGTCGGGGGCGGGTGGCTGTGAAGATGGCATAGGGATCGTCTCTAAGGTGGGCGGCTACTCTAGCAAATTTGCCCCCTGCAGTTCAGGTCCGCGCTCAGAAAATGCGGTCACACCCGACCTGGGGCCGGGTGTGACGGGGGAGAGACTGGCGGCCTGTCAGGGGCGGCGCAGGAGGGAGGGCTGTGGCTGGGCGAGCAGGCCGAACAGGGTGTCGAGCACGAAGTCGGCCTCCTGGATCAGGTCGATGCGCTCCGGGAAGTGCAGCCAGTTGATGATGTAGCCATCCAGGGTGCAGTGCAGCAGGGTGGCGGCGCGGCGCAGATCTATCCCCTCCGGCAGCTGGCCGCGGCGCACGGCATTGGCCAGGGTGAGCTCCAGATCCCGGAAGAAGTTATTCGATTGCAGACGCATGTGATCCCGCAGGGAGATGGCCTCTCCTTCCAGCGATTCCAGGTTGAACATGATGGTGAACATCTGCTGGTGGGCGGGATGGGAGCTGATCTTCACCATCACCTCCCGCAAGAAGGCGCGCAGCTTGCCGAGGGGATCCGGCTCCTGTTCATCGACACAGGCGTCGAGCTGATGGGAGAGGGGCGCGCACAGCTCTTCCCACAGGGAGGTAAACAGCTCCTCCTTGTTCTTGAAATGCCAGTAGATGGCCCCCCGGGTCAGCTCGGCGGCATTGGCAATATCGGTCAGGTTGGTCTTCGCCAACCCCTGTTGGCAGAACAGATTCAGGGCCGTGCTCATGATGTGGCAGCGGGTCTGCTGCGCTTCTTCTTTAGTTCTTCTGGCCATCGGATCCGTACCTGTTTAAAAGGGGGAAAAGTTACTTACATACATTTATGAATGTATGTATATTGCCTCATCTTCGCAGTTTTACCAACAGGGGCCCTATAAACCCTGTGGTTTTGTTGTTTTTTTTGATTGAAACAGAGGCTCAGAGACTTCATGCATAAACATATTCTCGCACGTTCAGTCGGCCTTGCCTTGTTGGCAAGCGGCCTGTTGGCTGGCTGTGGTGAAAAAGGCGAGGCCCAGCAGGCGGGTGAGATGCCACCCGCCGCGGTGGACGTGGTCACCCTGCACACCAGCCCGCTGCAACTCATGTCCGAGCTCACCGGCCGCACGGCCCCCCTGCGGGTCGCCGAGGTGCGCCCCCAGGTGAACGGCATCATCCTCAAGCGCCTGTTCACCGAAGGCAGCGACGTCAAGGCCGGCCAGCTGTTGTATCAGATCGATCCGGCCGTCTATCAGGCCGCCGTGGCCTCGGCCGCGGCCAATCTGGCCAAGGCCGAGGCCAACGAGCGCAGCGCCCGCCTCAAGGCCCAGCGTTATGCCGAGCTGGTGAAGGTCAAGGCCATCAGTCGTCAGGAATATGACGACGCCGATGCGGCCTGGAAGCAGCAAGTCGCCGAGATCGGGGCCGCCAAGGCCGCCCTGCAGAGCGCCAACATCAACCTGGCCTACACCCGCATCACCGCCCCCATCAGCGGTCGCATCGGCAAGTCTGCGGTGACCGAGGGTGCCCTGGTCACCGCCCAGCAGGCGGACAGCCTCACCTCCATCTCGCAGCTCGATCCCATGTATGTGGACGTGCGTCAGTCCACCGCCGATCTGCTGCGCCTCAAGCGCCAGGTTGCTGCCGGCAAGCTCGTCCAGGACGAGAGCAAGGGCGCCAAGGTGCGCTTCCAGCTGGAAGATGGCAGCCAGTACAGCGAAGAGGGCTCATTGCAGTTCTCCGACGTGACAGTGGACGAGACCACCGGCATGGTGACCCTGCGGGTCCTGGTCCCGAATCCCCATGATTTGCTGCTGCCCGGCATGTTCATGCGCGCCACCCTGCAAGAGGGCGAGCGCCCGCAAGGCTTGCTGGTGCCGCAGACCGCCGTGACCCGCACGCCCAAAGGCGGCGCCACCGTCATGGTGGTGACCGCGGACAACAAGGTCGAGCTGCGGGAAGTGCAGCTCAGCCGCGTCGTTGGCGACAGCTGGGTGGTGGAGTCCGGCCTCAAGACCGGCGAGAAGGTGATAGTGGCAGGTCTGCAGAAGGTCAAACCCGGTGCCCTGGTGGCGCCCGCTGAGCGCGCCAGCAACACCACGACAGCACAAGCCGATCAGACCCAGGTCACCAAGCAGTAGGATGGAGTAGTCGCCTCATGGCACGATTTTTCATAGACAGACCCATTTTCGCCTGGGTGATTGCCCTGGTGATCATGCTGGCCGGGGCCATGGCCATCATAGGCCTGCCGGTCGCCCAGTACCCGACCATAGCCCCGCCGGCCGTCGGCATTTCCGCCAGCTACCCGGGGGCGTCCGCCAAGACGGTGGAAGACTCGGTGACCCAGATCATCGAGCAGAACATGACGGGGCTGGATCACCTGCTCTACATGTCTGCCCAGTCCGATTCTTCCGGCAACGTCAGCGTGACCCTCACCTTCAAGCCGGGCACGGATCCCGACATCGCCCAGGTGCAGGTGCAGAACAAGTTGCAGCAGGCCATGTCGCTCTTGCCCCAAGAGGTGCAACAGCAGGGGGTGCGGGTCCAGAAGACCTCCAGCAGCTTCCTGATGGTGGCCGCCTTCATCTCCACCGATGGCAGCATGACCAACGACGATCTCGCCGATTACGTGGTCTCCAACATCAAGGAGCCCCTGAGCCGACTGGATGGGGTGGGTGACATCACCTTGTTCGGCAGCCAGTACTCCATGCGCGTCTGGCTGGATCCGCACAAGCTCAACCGGGTACAGATGACCCCCGGGGACATCCAGGCCGCCATCAAGGCCCAGAACGCCCAGGTGGCCTTCGGCAAGTTGGGCGGCACCCCCTCGGTGAACGATCAGCAATTTACCGCCACCATCATGGGGCAGACCCGTCTGTCCACCCCGGAGGAGTTCAACAACATCTTGTTGCGGGTGAACCAGGATGGCTCCAAGGTGCTGCTCAAGGACGTGGCCCGGGTCGAGCTTGCCGGTGAAAGCTACGATGCCACCGCGCTCTACAACGGTCAGGCCACGGCGGCGCTGGCGATCAAGCTGGCCACCGGCGCCAACGCCCTCGACACCGCGGACGAGGTGCGCGGCAAGCTCGATGAGCTCGCGAACTACTTCCCGGCCAACATGAAGATCGTCTACCCCTACGACACCACGCCGTTCGTGAAGATCTCCATCGAGGAGGTGGTGCAGACCCTGGTGGAGGCCATCTTCCTGGTGTTCTGCGTCATGTATCTGTTCCTGCAGAACTTCCGGGCGACCCTGATCCCGACCATAGCGGTGCCCGTGGTGCTGCTCGGTACCTTCGGGGTCATGGCGGCCTTCGGCTTCTCCATCAACACCCTGACCATGTTCGGTCTGGTGCTCGCCATCGGCCTGCTGGTGGATGACGCCATCGTGGTGGTGGAGAACGTGGAGCGGCTGATGAGCGAGGAGGGTCTCTCCCCGCTGGAGGCGACCCGCAAGTCTATGACCCAGATCACCGGTGCCCTGGTGGGCATCGCCCTGGTGCTGTCGGCGGTGTTCGTGCCCATGGCCTTCTTCGGCGGCTCGACCGGCGCCATCTATCGCCAGTTCTCCCTCACCATCGTCTCGGCCATGGTGCTGTCGGTGCTGGTGGCCCTGATCCTGACCCCGGCGCTCTGTGCCACCCTGCTCAAGCCCATCAAACAGGGCGAGCACGGCATCCAGCGTGGCTTCTTCGGCTGGTTCAACCGCTTCTTCGACACCAACGCCAACCGTTACCAGAACGGCGTGCGCAAGGTGATCAAGCAGGGTACCCGCTACAGCCTCATCTATCTGGCCATGCTGGCGGTGCTGGCGGTGCTGTTCCTGCGCCTGCCCACCTCCTTCCTGCCGGAAGAGGATCAGGGGGTCATCATGTCCATGGTGCAGCTGCCGGTCGGCGCCACCAAGGAGCGTACCGAGGTGGTGCTGGCGCAGATGCGCGACTACTTCCTCGAGACCGAGAAGGATAACGTCGACTCTGTGCTGACGGTGGCGGGCTTCAGCTTCGCCGGTAGCGGCCAGAACAGCGGCATGGCCTTCATCAAGTTGAAGGACTGGAGCGAGCGACAAGGGGAAGAGCGCAGCGCCAACGCCATCATAGGCCGCGCCATGGGTTATCTGTTCAGCATCAAGGAGGCGCAGGTCTTCGCCTTCAACCTGCCTCCCATTCCTGAGCTCGGCACGGCCACCGGCTTCGACTTCTTCCTGCAGGACCGCGGTGGTCTGGGTCACGAGAAGTTGATGCAGGCTCGTAACCAGCTGCTCGGCATGGCGGCGCAGGATCCCAACCTGGTGCGGGTGCGCCCGAACGGGATGGAAGACACGCCCCAGCTCGACATCAAGATCGACTACGAGAAGGCGCTGGCCCAGGGGCTCTCCATCAGCGACATCAACAACACCCTGTCGGCGGCCTGGGGCTCCTCCTATGTGAACGACTTCGTCGATCGCGGCCGGGTCAAGAAGGTCTACCTGCAGGCGGATGCGCCATTTAGGATGAACCCGGAGGATCTCAAGCTGTGGTACGTGCGTAACAGCACCGGCCAGATGGTGCCCTTCTCCGCCTTCGCCAGCACCGAGTGGAGCTTCGGCTCGCCGCGTCTCGAGCGTTACAACGGCGTCTCCGCCATGGAGATCGTCGGTGAGGCGGCGCCGGGCAAGAGTACCGGTGATGCCATGGCGGCCATCGAGCAGATGGTGCAACAGCTGCCGGACGGGATCGGCATCGAGTGGACCGGTCTCTCCTTCCAGGAGCGGCAGGCCGGCTCTCAGGCGCCTGCCTTGTACGCCATCTCGCTGCTGGTGGTCTTCCTCTGTCTGGCGGCCCTGTACGAGAGCTGGAGCATTCCGTTCTCGGTCATGCTGGTGGTGCCGCTCGGGGTACTGGGCGCCATACTGGCGGCCACCCTGCGGGGCTTGGAGAATGACGTCTACTTCCAGGTGGGCCTGCTCACCACCATAGGGCTCTCGGCCAAGAACGCGATCCTGATCGTCGAATTCGCCAAGGAGCTCCATGACAAGGGGATGAAGCTGGGCGATGCGGTGGTGGAAGCCTCCCGTCAGCGCCTGCGTCCGATCCTGATGACCTCGCTCGCCTTCATCCTCGGCGTCCTGCCGCTGGTGGTAAGCTCCGGCGCCGGCGCCAGCAGCCGCAACGCCATCGGCACCGGCGTGATGGGGGGGATGATCACGGCCACAGTGCTCGCCATCTTCTTCGTGCCGCTGTTCTTCGTGCTGGTGATGCGTTACTTCACCGAACACCACAGCGCCGAAGAGCGCGTGACCCACGCCAAGGAGATCAAACATGACTAAGACCCTGGTCGCCTTGAGTGTGACAATGTTGCTGGGGGCCTGCTCCATGGCCCCCGATTACCAACGCCCGGAGGTGCCGCAAGGCGCCTCCTGGCAAGAGAACCTCGCCACCCAGGGGGCGGTCGCCCCCTGGCAGCAGCAGTTCCTCGATCCGGCGCTGCAAAAGCTTATCGACACGGCTCTGGATAACAACCGGGATCTGCGGCTCGCTGCGCTCAACGTCGAGGCCTATGAGGCCAGATACCGGATCCAGCGGGCGGCCCAGCTGCCCACCCTGGCCGCCAACGGCGCCGGCACCCGCCAGCAGGGATCCGACGATCTCAGCGGCACGGGGCAGGGGACCATCAGCAGCCAGTACGGGGCTGACATCGGCATCACCGCCTACGAGCTGGACCTGTTCGGCCGGATCCAGAGCCTGAAAGATCAGGCGCTGGAGAATTACCTGGCGCAAATCGAGACCCAGCGCAGCACCCAGATCGCGCTGATCGCCTCGGTGGCGAATGCCTACCTCACCCTGCTGGCGGATCAGGAGCTGCTGGCGCTGAGCCAGGCGACGCTCGCGACCGAGCAGGAGAGCTATGCGTTGACCCAGCACAAGTACCGGCTGGGGGCGGCCTCCGAGATGGAGCTGGCGCAGGGGCGCACCGCCCTCGAGAACGCCAGGGTCAGCCAGGCGCAATTCCAGCGTCAGGTGAAACAGGACAGAAACGGTCTGGCCCTGCTGCTCGGCACCCAGGTGCCGGTGCTGGAGGGACAACCGGCGACCCTGGCCGAGGTGCAACTGGCGGCCATCCCGGTGGGGGCGCCATCCAGCTTGCTGCAGCAGCGGCCCGACATCCTGGCGGCGGAGCACAGCCTGAAGGCGGCCAACGCCAACATAGGCGCTGCCCGTGCCGCCTTCTTCCCGACCATCTCGCTGACCGCGACGGCGGGCACCGCCAGCAACCAGCTGAGCGGGCTGTTTGACGGCGGCACCGGCACCTGGACCTTCATGCCCCAGATCAATCTGCCCATCTTCGACGGCGGCAAGCGGGTGGCGGATCTGGACGTGGCCGAGGTCGGCACCAAGCAGGCGGTGGCGAGCTATGAGAAGAGCATCCAGACCGCCTTCAAGGAGGTCGCGGATACGCTCGGCGCCCAGGCGGACTATCAGCAGCAGCTGCAGGCCCAGCAGGATCTGGTGGATGCCAACCAGACCTACTTCAAGCTGGCCGAGTTCCGCTACGAGCAAGGGGTGGACAGCTATCTGACGAGGCTGGATGCCCAGCGCTCCCTGTTCAGCGCCAGACAGGGGCTGATCAGCACCCGCCTGGCCCAGCTGACCAACCAGGTCGCGCTCTACAAGGCGGTCGGTGGCGGCTGGCAGCCACCCAAGGAAGCATCGGCCCCCGCAAGCCAGGGCTAGTTTCTCATCCTTGCGCTGACTGCGTGACAGCCACAGGGCGAACCATCCGGTTCGCCCTGTTTTTATGTGTGAGCCAGTGGCGGCAGCGCCTTGGAACGGGGAGATCCCAACTATCCGCGAATGCCCTGCTGGCACCCGCTGACGGCGACCGGCGGCGCGGGGAGGGGGTGGGTCAGGGTCTCGGCCTGGTGCAGCATGCGGCTGATCAGGTCGACCAGGATCTCCACATCCAGCTTGTCCAGCCACTCCCGGCTCCAGAGCAGGGCATCCTGTTCACCACTGCGGCTGAGCTGTAACACCGGCCAGTCGGCCATGGCCGCGAGGGAGACAACGGGTATCTTGCCCAGAGGAATAAACAGGGTGACCAGCTCATCCTGTTGCCGGATATGCAGGCTGAAAGGGCCTATCGGCAGATCCAGCCCATCTTTATGCAGGCCCTCTTGTGGCAGTGCCAGATGACGGCAGAGCGCGGATAACATGGCATTGAACATCATCATGACTCCTGGGTCGTTGTGTCAAAAGTAGATACTGCAGGCGACCACAAATTGGCAATGAGTGGCCGGGCTGCACAAAGGTCTGAGCGTAGATATAGGCATAGGTTCCCCCTGTGATCACTTTCGAGCCATGTTGCGGTGTTTTGGTGATGGCACCCAGCTCGGCAGCGGGCAGGTGTTTGCCTGATTGGACTAAATTGGGGGCGGTGAATCTGCTCACAGATTGCTGGTAGGCCATGATGTGATCTCCTGCATGGTGAACGATAAGGGGATGATAATGAACCGTGGTAGTGCGCTATATCGGGGCTCGAACGGAGGTTTTCAGCCTTTTTAGGGTATGGATGCGGTTGACATAGAGGAGGGGGGCATTGCTCTGATTGATATGACAGATCATTGGTATTCCGATCAGCAGAAGACCAATGATCCTGTGATACGGCTGGTCAGAGCTTCAATAGCTCGGCTTCGATATGATTCCAGTGAGCAAAGGCATTGTTGTTACCATAGAGACGCGCCAGCCCTTCGGCAAAACTCTCCTCCAGTCCCGGTTCGTAATCGCCGTTCGGGCCCGCTTGCTGAAAATAGGCATCCCCCAGCTTGTTGTAATCGTTGTACCAGGCCGTATAGAAGGCATTGTCCTTGCTCAGGTTGGTGCCGGTGGTGCTGGCCCCCACTAGGCGGTCGACGGAGTGGCCGAACTCGTGCAGTACCAGATTGGCAGAACCGTGGTGAGTCCCCACTCGCCACTTGCCTGAGCCGTCCTGCTCCATGGCGATGACGGTCTCTTTACTGCCACCGAAGGCGCCAACCCCCGGCAACTTGTCCCAACCGCCGCCACCATGGCCACGGGCGCCAGTCCCTGCCAGATGGGTATGGTAGGTGGTCACGTTGTCATGGGTGACCCGGATCGTCAGCCCTTCGGCATCGGCTTGGTTGAGCATGTTTATCGGTAACTTGGCCAATTCGATGGCGACGGCCCGCGTGGCCTGACTGTCGACCGGGCTGTTGGGGTTGAGCGTCACCATGGTGATGGCTTTCTGGAAACGGGCCACTTCGCCGGAGTTGAGCAACTGGCCGATGGTCTCGATATGACGCGGGGTCATCATGCCCTTGGTATGCATAAAAGAGGGGAGCTTCTCATCGAGCAGGGCGAGCGTTTGATCGCCATGTTGTCGGGTGATGGCGCTGCGCAGCTGTTCATGGGTGCGGATATCGGGGGCGAGCCCCTGCGCGCTGGTGGCTGAGACTAGCTGCTGTTTGCGCAGATCGGCAACCTGTTGCAGCTCCTGCGAACGTTCGCTCTTGTGCTGTGCCCCGAGGGTGAGTTCGTTGTGCACCTGACGGACATCCGCCACCGTCACTTTGCTGCTATCTGCCTGTACGCTGCGCAGCAGGCTGCCAGCGTCTTCTCCGCTCAGGCCATATTCCTGGGTCATGGCAGTGATCACTTGTGCAATGGCCGCCTCCCGGTGGGCCAGACGATGGCTCTCGACGGAGACCCGCGCCTTGCCCTCCTTGAGGTAGAGGTTGCCATTGCTGGCGCGCAGCTCTTGCTGGCTGTCGGCGGTGGACAGGTGGAGGTCACGATAGAGTGATGTCAATGAGGTCGCTGAGGTGGTGTTCATGAGTTATCCCTTGATGGCAGAGATCATAGTCATTGAGTGGAGTGCCGGTGTGGCGGTCTGGCAGGGTTGCATCAGCCGTTGTTGCCACTCCCTCACCAGTTGCAGGAAGTTGTGTGTCACGCTGGCCAGCGCCTCGTCATCAGCGTCGGTGATCGGCAATTGCATCACTAGGCGCTGGTTGCCCGTCAGTCCCATCACGACGCCCCCCGTAGTGGTCAGCAACCCGTTATAGCCGAGCAGCAGCGGTAGCCAGCGTGCATCCAGTTCGAGGTCATTGGGGCTGCAAGCCAGCACCATGCCGGTATCGGTGCGGGTGATTTGCAGGGCAAGCTCATCGGTAAGCAGCAGCCACTCGTCGGCAGATAGCTGATTGAGCTGCTCGACATCGAGCTGCCTGGCCAGTCGGGTCAATCGAGTATTGAGATCCATGCTCATCTCTCTGGGGTTGATGATGTAGGTGTACAGGATCGCAAAAAGGGGAACCGGCCGGATATTAACTAGGGTCGGGTATTTTTAGGTGATGCGGCGCAGTGGTGATCAGGATTGCGCTACCGTTGCGGCCCTTCGCTCTGGCGCCACTGCTCCAGCCAGCGCAAAACCTCGGCGGTGGCTTCAATCTGCTCGGCCGGAATGTAGTTGTGGATCAGGGCATCCCGATACAGGGCGCGAGCCAGCGGGATCCGCTGCAACACTGGGATACCCTCTTCCTCGGCGATCTTGCGGACCTGCAGCGCCTGGGCATCGGTAAATTTCAGGGTGATCAGGGGCAGAGGAGTCTCTCCCCGCTCATAACGAATGCCGATGGCGATGTGGGTCGGGTTGGCGACGATGACTGAGGAGCGTTTCACATCGGCGCGCATGTTGCTCGATTGCAGCTCCTGATGGAACTGACGGCGCTTGCTCTTGATCTCCGGGCTCCCCTCCATCTCCTTGTATTCGCGTTTCACCTCGTCCTTGCTCATCTTGAGCTGCTTGATGTGCTGGAAGTGTTCGAAGGCATAGTCGGCGATGGCGATCACCACAAATCCCATGGCACAGACCGCCATCAGCTGGCCCAGCATGGCGCCAAGCACCGGGGTGATGCAGGCCATGCCGCAGCCGGGCAGTTGCAGCAGGGCTTGCAGGTTGCCCTGGATCGTGACCCATACCAGCAGGCTGAGCAGGCTCACCTTGATCAAGGACTTGAGGAACTCCACCAGACTCTTGATGGAGAAGATCTTCTTGGCCCCCTCAACCGGATTGATCTTCTTGATATCCGGCTTGATCGATTCGCCACTCAGCAGAAACCCGTACTGGGCGACATGAGAGATAATCGTTACCAGCACCGAGACCGCCAGGATCGGAATGCAGAGATAGGCCAGCTCCTGCATCAGATTCTCCACAACGTGGTTGAGTGCCTGGGCAAAGGGGCGGTCGAGGTGGGCTTCGGGGATCATCATCAGCTTGCCAAGATGCTCCAGATAGTAATCGGACATCGCCATCAGCATGCCGATCAGGCTCAGGATGATGGCGGTGGAGACCACCTCCTTGCTCTTGGCGACTTGCCCCTTCTTGCGGGCATCCCGTAGTTTTTTGGCAGTGGGTTGTTCGCTCTTTTCACCGCTCATGGCGCCTCCAGGATAGGGCCAAGCAGGCTCAGCGGGTTCATCACCGCCAGCACCTGCTCATAGGCATGATCCATCATCAGCTTGATGTAGATCACCAACAGCAAGCTGGCGACGGCACTCTTGATCGGCATCGCCAGCACAAAGACGTTGAGGGAGGGGGCAAAGCGGCTGATGAGGGCCAGTCCGAACTCGGCCAGAAACATGGCGATCATCAGGGGGGCTGCCAGCAGGGCACAGAGCAGCAGCATCTGACTGAACTGACTGTAGAAAAAGCTGACCCATTGCGGTCCCACCGTTGGCAAGAAATGCGCCACCGGCCAGCTGGTGTAGCTCTGGAACAGCGCGGTCAGCAGGGCGAGGAAGGCGCCGCCGGCAAAAAACAGGGTGATCAGGGTCTGGGTCAGCAGCAGCCCGGTTGGACTGGTCTGACTGCCCAGGCTCGGGTTGAGCAGGGAGGCCATGGCGGCGCCCCGCTGGTTATCGATCAGGAAACCGCTCGCTTCGACGGCCCAGAAGGGGATGGCGGCCACAAAGCCAATCAGCAGCCCCAGTAGCACCTCTTTGGCGACCAGCAACATCAGCTCCATCCCGCCTATGGTCATGGGCAGGGTGCCGGCGACCATGGGGTAGGCGTAGAGTGCCAGTGAACAGACCACACCGTTACGGATCATGCTGCCCCCCAGCATCTGCTTGCTGAGGACCGGCAGCATCACGAAGCAGCTGATAAAGCGCGGCAACAGCAGGGTATAGGCCAGCATCTGGGCCTGAAGCGTCTCCAGCGTCATCGGATCTGCGGCACCTTGAACAGCACCATGTCGGCGAAGCTGTAGAGCTCATTGCCCAGCCAGGCGGTGGTGGCAAACAGGGTGATCACCACGGCGATCAGCTTGGCGACGAAGCCCAGGGTCTGCTCCTGGATTTGGGTCAAAGCCTGCAATAAGGATACGAGCGTGCCCACCAGGGCGGCGACCAGCACCGGCGGCATCGAGAGGATCAGCACCAGCCAGAGGGTCTGGCTGGTGAAATGCAGGATATCGGCGTGACTCACGTCAGCCTCCGTAGCTGATGACCAGCCCATGGGTGAGACGGGCCCAGCCATCGAGCAGCACGAACAGCAATAACTTGAACGGCAGCGAGATGGTCATGGGGGAAACCATCATCATCCCCATCGCCAGCAGTATGTTGGAGATGATGAGATCGATGGCGATAAAGGGCAGATAGATGAGAAAGCCGATTTCGAAGGCGCGGCTGAGCTCGCTCACGGTGAAGGCGGGCAACAGGATCAGCAGACTGTCCGGCTCCAGCCGGTCGGCATACTCGCTTGGCCACAGCTGTTTGGTGCTGTCGATGAAGAAGGCGTGCTCCCGCGGCTTGATCTGCTTTTTCAGGAAGGCGCGGTAGGGGGCCATGCCCTCGTCAAGGAACTTCTCCACGGATTCTGACTTGGCGAGCGATACCTCGTTCTGGCGTAGGTAATCCTGAGTCGCAAAGCCGACCGGGGCCATCACATAGATGCTGAGGATGATAGCCAGCCCGTACATCGCCATGTTGGGGGGGATCTGCTGCACCCCAAGGGCGTTGCGCAGCAGGGAGAAGACCACCGCCATCTTGACGAAGGAGGTAGCCATAACGGCGATAAAGGGCAGCAGGGCCAGCAAGGCTAGCCCCACGATGAGATTGAGCTCATCCGGTAGCTGGATCATGCCTGGGGTCCCCTGTTCAGGGTCTCGACACGGACTCCCAGCCTGCCCTGAATATCCACCAGTCGGCCGATACCAAGCTGTTGACCGTTGCTGACGATGCGCACCTCGCCATCGAGAGGGGTCGCCAGATCGAGGAGGGAACCCGGCTGCAGGCTGGTGAGGCTGTGCCAATCCAGGGTCTGGCGGCCCACTTCGAAGCTCACTTGGATGGGCAGGCTCTCCAGCTCGGTCGGGCTGAGGGGTTCATCGGGGGCAGAGGTGTGCATGTCGGTCAGTTCCAGATGTTGTTGGTGGGGTTGGCAATAGGCGAAGGGGCGTCCCTCCAGGCAGGCCAGCAGCCGTTGACTCGGCGCGCGCTGTGGCGGGGGCAGCAGCACATCGCCACCGGCAAGGGCGGCGAGCTCCGCCATGGTCAGGCGCATCTCCCCCCAGTGCAGGGAGAGCGTCAGCGGCAGGGGCAGCCTCTGCTGCTGCGGGCGTGGTGGCAGTCTGGCCAGCAGTGGCTCGGGCTGATGCAGCCAGAGCGAGAGACAGGTCTCCTCCCGCCGCAGCAGGAGCTGCAAGGCGGGGGAGCCGGAGCCGCTCACCTCGTGGACGAGATCCGAGCAGCTGAGGCCGGGCAGGGGCTGCCCGAGTCGCTCGATCAATGCCAGTTGCAGGGTGGCAGGCAGGCTGAACAGCGCCGCCTGTTGCAGATCCGGTGCCAGCCAGCGCGCCAGTTCGGCACCATGGCACTTAAGGGGCAGGCTCAGTCCCTGCCACTGCAGTTGCAGAGTGGTATCCAGACTCGCGGGTGGGAGGCCGATGCCGAGGGTGAGCTCGCCGCCCGTCCAGGTAAAATGGTGCCGGTGCTGGCTGAGCCGCTGTTGCAGAGCAAGTTCCGCCAGTGGCGCTGTGGGTAGGGTCATTGGCATCATGCGTCGGCATCCCACTCTTCATAGATGGATCTCTGCTGGCGAGAGCCCTGCTCGCTGTCTCCCTGAGAGAACAGGTCGAGCCTGACCAGCTCATCCGGATAGAGGCGCTGCAGGCGGTCAAACAGTTCGCTACGCCCCTGATTGAGCAGTAGCTGGCCCTGGCTGCTGGCCTGGATCTCGATCTGCAACTCGCCACCGTGGTGCGCGATGCGGATAGCGAGATCCCCCAGTGCCGGCAGGTTGAGGCGCAGCAGGGGGGGACGATCCGGGCGCCCGAGTTCGAGATGGATATCCACCGCCAGTCGCTCAAGCAGTCGTCCCAGTTCTGGATTGCTCTGCGCAGGCGAGACGCGAGCCAGCAGCAGATCGCCAGGGGTCCTGGCTGGCGGGGGAAGCGGCTGCCCGACGGCTACGAGTTCCTCGCGGCTTTGCGTTGTCTCTTCCGACTCGGCTGCGAGCAGGGAGGTTGTCTCGCCGCTATCGGCGGGTGGGGTATCGCCCTGTGGCTGCGCTATTTTGCCGGTCGTTATCGTCGTGTCCGATATCGATGGGTTGCTGTCCACTTGTGAATCCTGGGGTACTAGAGTGCCAGTGCCAGTGTCTGAGTCGGGATGGTGAGAGACATCCTTGACCGGTGGCACAGGTAATGGTTGCATCAGCTCTTGAGTGGTCTGGAGCGATGACCCAGCGACGAAAAGCTCGGAGCTTGTCGGCTCTTCACCTGGGACTGGCCGTTCTCTTTTGTTTTTCTCTTGCCTGTGGTCAGGGGCGTTCAATTCCGATTGGGCGGCGCTCAATGAACCAAACGCTTCCTCTTGGCGAGACGGCGACTCCTGCATCGGCTGTCGGGATGCCGGCAGCATGGGCCGCTCAGGTGTGTGCGGGTCGTTGGTCCCGGCCTTCTGCCGCTTGTCTTTATGCTGAGATGCCAGCTGGCTGAGCTGTTGTTCCTGAAGAAGGCGTTGTTCCCCTTCCTCGGTACGTTGAGACTGGTGCTGGGTGTTGCGCTGATCCCGATCCGGGAGCATCGCCTGCTCGAATCGCTGTTGCTGCTCTCGACTGGCCCGGGTGATTTGCTGTTCGCCGCAGGAGATGGGTGGCTCCCCGGCGGAGATGATTCGGTTCATGGCTGGTTACATCCTGATCTGCTGGCGGAACTCTTCTTGTTCCTGCTCTTCGTTGTAGTCACGCAGGGCTTGCTGTGCAGCCAGCTCCTGACGGTGAAGTTCGGCAAATTTTTCCTGCTGTTGACGGGCGCGATACATGGCCTGCTGGCGCTCCTGCAGCCGGATGCGCTCCTCGGCCACCCGCTCCGCCTGCTCGGCGGCAGTTTGCTCCAGATGGGCTTCCTTTTCCCGTAGCAGGGACACTTGTTGTTGCCACTGCTCCAGCCCTTTGCGATCGACCTGCTGCTCCTGACAGAGGGTGAACAGGCGCTCTTCCTCCCGCAGTCGCCACTGGCGGTATGTCTGGCTCTCCTGCTCAGCCTCCCGCTGGCGGGTGTGAGCCAGCTGCAATCTGGCTTGCTGGGCGGCCAGCTGCTGTTCGGCCTGCTCGAGCCTGAGCGCCTTGATCCGCTGCAAACGACCGATCATCGGGTGAGCGTCTCAAGGGTGGCGAGTGCCTGCTCCAGTGAGCTCGGCTCATGGGTTCCTTGCTTGAGCCACTGACGAATGACTTCGATGCGGGCGATGGCCTGGTCTGCGACCGGATCCTGCCCCTTCTGGTATTCACCGATCTGCAGCAGCAACTCCACCTCTTCATATTTGGCGAGCCAGCTGCGCAGACGGCCGGCCTGTTCTTGATGGGCCGGCTCGATGATCTGGTTCATCACCCGGCTGGCCGAGCGCAGCACGTCGATGGCCGGGTAGTGGTTGGCCGCCGCCAGCTTGCGCGACAGTATGATGTGGCCATCCAGGATCGAGCGTGTCTCGTCGGCGACCGGCTCGGTCATGTCATCCCCCTCCACCAGCACGGTATAGAGGGCGGTGATGGAGCCTTTGTCGGATTGACCCGCCCGCTCCATCAAGCGGGGCAGGGCGGCAAACACCGACGGGGGGTAACCGCGCCGGGTGGGGGGTTCGCCGGCGGCCAGGCCGATTTCACGCTGGGCGCGGGCGAAGCGGGTGACTGAGTCCATCAACAGCAGCACCCGCTTGCCCTGATCCCGGAAATATTCGGCGATGGAGGTGGCGACAAAGCCTGCTTTGGCCCGCTCCATGGCCGGGCGATCCGAGGTGGCGACCACCAGCACTGCCTTCTTGAGACCCTCTTCCCCCAGATCCGCCTCGATAAACTCCCGCACCTCCCGTCCCCGCTCCCCGATAAGGGCAAGTACTGTGACATCCACTTCGGCGCTGCGGATGAGTGAGGCGAGCAGGGTGCTCTTGCCGCCACCGGCGGCGGCGAAGATCCCCATGCGCTGCCCCTCGCCGCAGGTGAGCAGCCCATCGATGGCGCGGATGCCAAGGGAGATGGGTTGCACGATCCGCTTGCGACTCATGGGGGGAGGGGCATCCCGATAGACCGGATACCAGGCGGCGGGTTCGGGCAGATGGCCGCCATCGAAGGGGTTGCCGAGCCCGTCCAGCACCTGACCCAGCAGATGCTCCCCGACGCCGACCTGATGCATGGCGCCGGTCGGGCTCACCTCTGTGTTGGAGGAGATGCCGAACATCTCGCCAAGGGGGGTGAGCAGGGCCTGATGCTGGGCAAAGCCGATCACCTCCGCCAGCAGGGAGAGGCTGTTGTCCGGGTTGCGCAGGTGGCACAACTCGCCGATGCGCACCCCGGGTACCACGGCCTTGAGCAGGGTGCCTGTCACCTGGGTGACCCGGCCACGGATCTGGATCAACCGGCAGTCGTCGATGGCTTGACGAAGCTGGCCGGGGAGGTGGTCGAGGGAGAGGGTCATAGGGATCGGCGATAGTGAAACTGGTGGCCACTATAGGCGATGCCGACACGTCGGGATTTCAGCGCGAGTCGGGACTTTTTAGAAAATGGTTGGGGGCGGGCTAAAAATTCACGGCTGATTTTGGCATAGGCGACGGGGGGCAATTTTTATAATGCCGCCATCGTCAATCCATTTGTCACGGGAGTGTCCATGGCCATTATCCAGAGCAACCCCTATGCCTCTACCACTCAGCCAGAACCGCGTGCGGCTGAGGCCACCCCCCGCTCGGTCCCCCAGCAGGGTGGCCAGTTTCAGGGAGAGCGAGTCGTGCTGGCCAGCGCGGCCCAGTCTCTGGCCGATGCCGCCGAAGAGCTGACCTTCGTCTTCTCCGAGCGCTCCGAGATCTCATTGACCAAACGCAAGCTGAGCGATAGCCACGCCAGGATCAGCGAGCTCGAGGAGCTGGTGGGGGATTACCTGGAGAAGGTGCCCGGGCTTGAGCGCCAGCAGAAGATCAAGGAGATGGTCAGCCACCTTGGCAGTGGCCGACTGGCCAACCTCTCCCAACTGTTGGCTTATCTCGAGAGCTTCTCGGGGGAGGTGAGCGAACAGTTCGAGGCGCTCTGCCAGGCCCGCAATGCACTGGCGGGGCGGCCCGAGCTGCAGGGGACCCTCGCCCTGATCGAGCAGGCGCTGGCCAAGCTGGCCGAAGAGCAGGGCACCGCCATAGTGCTGGGGGCCCGCATCAGCGGCCCGGCGGCCGAGGCGGCCAGGCAAGGGGTCGGGGCTGAGCAGGATCTGCGGGACCTCTACCGGGATGCGGTGCAGGACTACCGCGCCCTCTCGGCCGCTTGGCGCGATATTCACAGCCGTTTTGGTAACGGTGCGCTGGAAAAAGTCACCGGTTTCATGATGAAGGCGCTGAGCGCCGACCTCGATACCCAGCAGCGCTGGCTCGACCCGGTCAAGTTGGAGCGGGTGATGAGCGACATGCACAAGCTACGACTGCTCAATACCCTCTCGGCTCAGGTTGACGAGCTGTGGCAACGGGTGAAGGAGGGGTCGGCCCATGGCATACGGGCCTTCTGATCTGATGGGAGACCTGATCGCGCTGGTCGAGAAACGTTGGGCCAGCGTGCGGGATGTGGAGCAGGTAGGCGTGGCGCTCGAGCTGACGGTGTGCCGCGAGCAGGTGCTGCTCTATCAGGAGCTGAAGCGGTTGATCCGCCTGTTGCCGGTGGAGCTGTTCAGCGAAGAGGAGCAGCGCCAGAACCTGTTGCAGTGTTGCCAGGGGGCGCTCGATAACGCCATTGAGCGGGAAGAGGATGAGCTGTCTGGAGATCCTTTATGAACTGGATTGAACCCCTGCTGGTGCAGTTTTGCCAGGATCTGGGAATTGCCATCGGGGACAACCCCCACCACCTGCTCCAGCTTGAGCTGGAGCAGAGCGGTACCTTGCAACTGGAACGCCATCAGGGGCAGTTGAGCCTCTGGTTGGCCCGCAGCCTGCCGTGGCATCGGAGCGATGATGCGATCAGGAGGGCCATGACCCTCACGGCGGCGGCACAGGCACCGGCCTTGCCGGTACGGGCAGGCTGGCTGGCAGAGGATCAGTTGATCCTGTTTGTCACCCTGGATGAGCGGGCACTCACCTTGCCGCTGCTCCATCAGGCGCTGCGTACCCTGACCCGGTTGCAACATGAGGTACTGGCCTCATGAGCCGCATCACCGCCGCGCATATCGGTATCGAGCAGCTCAGCGCCATCACGCTCGACGAGCAGGAGCAGAGCCTGCCGGGGCGCTATGCCCTGCTGCCGGACGGCCAGTCCATCGAGCCCCATATCAACCGCCTCTACCCCGAGCGTCTGGCGGAGCGGGCACTGCTCGACTTTGCTGCTCCCGCCTGCGGCTTTCACGAGCTGCTGCGACCGCGGGACTTCAACCAGGCGATGCAGGGACTGCGGGCGACCCTGGCCGGCGGGCAGTCGGCCGAGTTGCAGGCTGCCGCCAGTCTGCTTGAGCAGATGCATCTGGATGAACAACTAATGCAGATGACCCTTCATCTGTTGCACAAGGTATGACCATGACCATGACCCTCTCGTCACGGCAGCAGGACTTGCTGCTGCTCACCGGTTGGCTGCACCTGCAGTATGGCCATCCCGATCGGGCCTGCACCCTGCTTGCCGCCCTGCTGCAGCTTCACCCCGAGCATCAGGCCGGACGGCGCGCCCTGCTGGTGGCCCTGCTCAGATCGGAGAAGGGAGAGGAGGCATTGAGCCACGCCGAGCGCCTGATGCGGGACGGGGATGCCGATGGGGCGCTCTGGCTCTGCCGCAGCCGGGCCTGCCAGCTGGCAGGACGACTCGATGAAGCCCGTTTCGCCTATCAACATTATCTCGAACTGGAAGAGCAGAATGAATCAACGCTCCCTTGAGCTGCTGCGCCGGATAGGCGAGCGCAAGGACATCATGCTGGCGGTGCTGCTGCTTGCCATCGTCTTCATGATGGTCTTGCCGCTGCCGCCGGTGGCCCTGGATATCCTCATCGCCATCAACATGACCATCTCAGTGGTGCTGTTGATGATGGCGGTCTACATCAACTCCCCCCTGCAGTTCTCCGCCTTTCCGGCGGTGTTGCTGATCACCACCCTGTTCCGGCTCGCGCTCTCGGTGAGCACCACCCGGATGATCCTGCTGCAGGCCGATGCCGGCCAGATCGTCTACACCTTCGGCAACTTCGTGGTGGGGGGCAATCTGGTGGTGGGGATCGTCATCTTCCTCATCATCACCATCGTCCAGTTCCTAGTGATCACCAAGGGCTCGGAGCGGGTGGCGGAAGTCAGTGCCCGCTTCTCCCTCGATGCCATGCCCGGCAAGCAGATGAGCATCGACGGTGACATGCGCGCCGGAGTGATAGACGTGCACGAGGCCAGGGATAGGCGCGGGGTCATCGAGAAGGAGAGTCAGATGTTTGGCTCTATGGATGGCGCCATGAAGTTTGTGAAGGGGGACGCGATCGCGGGCCTCATCATCATCTTCGTCAACATCCTGGGGGGCGTCACCATAGGGGTGACCCAGAAGGGGCTGTCGGCGGCCGATGCGCTTCAGCTGTATTCCATCCTGACGGTGGGGGACGGCATGGTCTCCCAAGTGCCAGCGCTGCTGATCGCCATCACCGCAGGAATCATAGTCACAAGGGTCTCATCTGAGGAGTCATCCGACCTGGGTACCGACATCGGCGCCCAGGTGGTGGCCCAGCCCAAGGCGCTGCTGATCGGTGGCATGTTGTTGCTGCTGTTCGGCTTGATACCGGGCTTCCCCATGGTGACCTTCTTCACCCTGGCCGCCGTGGTGACGGCGGGCGGCTACTTCATCGGGCTGCGCCAGCGCAAGGAGCAGAGCGGCAACAGTCAGGACTTGCCTACTGTGCTGGCTCAGGGGGCCGGCGCGCCAGCGGCGCGCAGCAAGCCCAAACCGGGCGGCAAGCCCAGAGGCAAGCTCGGCGAGAAGGAGGAGTTTGCCATGACGGTGCCCCTGCTGATCGATGTGGATGCCGCCTTGCAGGCCGATCTGGAGGCGATAGCCCTCAATGAAGAACTGGTGCGGGTGCGGCGGGCACTCTATCTCGATCTCGGGGTGCCGTTCCCCGGCATCCATCTGCGCTTCAACGAGGGGATCGGGCCTGGGGAATATCTGATCCAGCTGCAGGAGGTGCCGGTGGCTCGCGGTCTGCTGCGACCGGGTCATCAGCTGGTGCAGGAGAATGCCTCCCAGCTCGATCTGCTGGGGATCCCCTATGAGGAAGGGGCACCGCTATTACCGGGGCAGACCACCTTGTGGGTGGCCAATGAACACCGGGAGCGGCTCGAAAAATCCCGTCTGGCGGCACTCACCACAGATCAGGTGGTGACCTGGCACCTCTCCCATGTGCTGCGCGAATATGCCGAAGACTTTATCGGCATTCAGGAGACCCGGTATCTGCTCGAGCAGATGGAGGGGAGCTATGGCGAGCTGGTCAAGGAGGCGCAACGCATCATCCCGTTGCAGCGGATGACCGAGATCCTGCAACGACTGGTGGGAGAGGACATTTCGATCCGCAACATGCGGGCCATCCTGGAGGCCATGGTGGAGTGGGGCCAGAAGGAGAAAGACGTGGTGCAGCTCACCGAGTACATCCGCAGCAGTCTCAAACGCTACATCTGCTACAAGTACGCGAACGGCAACAACATCCTGCCCGCCTACCTACTCGATCAGCAGGTGGAGGAGCAGATCCGGGGCGGTATCCGCCAGACCAGTGCCGGCAGCTACCTGGCGCTCGATCCTACCGTGACCCAGGGCTTTCTGGATCAGGTCCGCCATACCGTGGGGGATCTGGCCCAGATGCAGAACAAGCCGGTACTCATCGTCTCCATGGATATTCGCCGCTATGTGCGCAAGCTCATCGAAGGGGACTATCACGCCCTGCCGGTACTCTCCTATCAGGAGCTGACCCAGCAGATCAACATCCAGCCGCTGGGGAGGGTCTGCCTGTGACCCGCGATCCTCTGTTGCCCTGGTTTGAAGCGCGGGGAATAGCCTGCGCCAGGCATACCCTGTGCAGCACTCCGATCCCGCTGGGGCATGTCTTCGAGCATGCCGGCCTCCGGGTCGCCTGGCGCGTCGAGCCGTCGGAGCGACGCATCTGGATTGTGCTTATCGAGAGGGCTCATGCCAGGCAGGGGCTGATCAATCCCTTCTCTGCCCTGTATCTCTTGGCTCAAGCCGGTTTTGCCGTGCTGGGGGGCGGTTTCCACCTGTACGGCAATGTCAGCGTGCTCAATGGCAGCACCTTGAGCGGTGAGCGGCTTGCCCGTTTCTACCGTCGCTGGGCCGGGGCGACAGAGCCCCTGCCTGGCTGGTTTTCACTCGATGTGGCGGAGGTTATCTCATTGACATCCATGAGAAAACAACAAAACAACGACCTCTCTTGATAGGAACGATTGGCACCCGAAAATAAAATAGGAGGCAAGATGAAGGAGCACCAAGGTAGCGAGCATGACGAGGCGATTGCGAAGGCGGAACTGGCCATCAGAGACAGTGATCATCGTACAGCCTTATTGAACGAGATGTGGAACGCCCTCGATATCAGCCCGCAGGTGACCAGCTTGTTGTTTGCAGAGGGCTCAGTGTCAGAAAAGTCACAGGCTGAGCAGGAGTTGTTGGGTGAGCTTTATCGCCGCCGCCAGCTTTCCCCACCAGAAACGAATAACGGAGTCCGCCCCAGACGCCCGGCCATGATGCGCGGTTTGGTAATATAGGATATAGCGATGGAAATCAGCTCATATAACAAAGACCCCCAAATATTTCTGTCTGATCTTGGCAAAGTCAAGTTGGATGATCTACAAGGTGGAAAGTCAACTTTATTAAAGGATTTAGTTGATTCTCTCAAAGAGAAAAAAATAAAAATCACCGCCACCTATGATCAAAAAATAGATAGCGCGAAATTTACAGATAAAGTGGTGAGTGACGACGAAGAGCTATTAAAAAAAGTGCTTGCCTATTTTATGCCTGCCGATTCTGTAAATCCTGGTGGGCAATATGATAGCCAAATAAAGGCGGGCTTTGAGCAATTCAAGAAAATAATCACTGATGCCGCTGCCGCAGGGAAGACGAGTTATTCTCTGCGAGAATTTTTGGCTGTGACCCATTTCTCACTCACACCTGACCGTATTGATGATGATGTTATTGGGGTGTTTCTTGACACCATGAATAACCATAGCAATAAGCGGGATGTGCTTAAGAATGACGTGGGCAGGCTGACCGCCGAGCTGAGAATATATTCGATCATACAGTCAGAAATAAGCACAGCACAGCAGCATAGTGGTACCGTGCAGGTTGGCAGGAAAGGGACAGATATTTTTGACTATAAGCTTTATGGCTACGGCAGTCATGCGGAATTTGTCAAGAAGGATGCGAATGGTCAATATAACCCTCAGTATCAATTACTGAAAGAGATTGCCATTGAAAGAAAAAACGCCCTGTTGGTTACAGGGGATGCTGACGTTAACAGTGTTGTGAATCATGAAGCCGGTGAGTTAGGTATTTCTAGTGAGGAGTACCGAACCAAGTTAAGAGCAGAGTTAGCCGATTTGAGAAACGATAAACCAGTATTTTTGTCGGCTAGAGATTTCTTGGTGTCGACCAAGAAGGATACCGGTGCCTTAAGTCAGGTAAACCATTCCTATGCGTACGCTAAAGATAATAATCCATTAAGCAATTTTGCGACGACGGTCAATGATAGGTCCAAGCCACTTAATGACAAGCTCAGTCAAAAAACCACCGAGCTTAATGATATCAGCTCTCGTTATAACGCTGTCATCGAGGCACTTAATCGCTTTATCCAGAAATACGAGAGTGTCATGCAACAGATCCTTCAGGCTATTTAATTCTCAGGAGCAGTAATGGAACACGATATGACTCAGGTAGACGAACAGGCGGTAGAGGCCTTCCTGCAGGATGGGGGCACCCTCGCCATGCTCAACGAGGTGTCCAGCGATACGTTGGAGCAGCTCTACACCCTGGGCTTCAACCAGTATCGCGCCGGCAAGTACGACGAGGCACACAAGATCTTTCAGGCCCTCTGCGTGCTGGATCATTACGAGGCGCGTTTCTTTCTGGGGCTGGGAGCTTGCCGTCAGGCGCTGGGCCAATTCCAGTTGGCCATCGATAGCTATAGCTATGGCGCCATGATGGATCTCCAGGAACCCAGATTCCCCTTCCATGCCGCCGAGTGTCTCCTGCAGATGGGAGAGCTCGAAGGGGCCGAGAGTGGCTTCCACTCGGCCCAATTGTTGGTGGCAGCAAAGCCTGAACTGGCGGAGTTAGCCACCCGCGCCGGCATCATGTTGGAAGCTGTTAAAGCAAAAAAGGATATGCAGAATGCATCCGATAACCAGTGATCGCCCTCTTCCCATCGGAGGGGCCCAGCTCCCCTTGGTTGAGGACAACAAGGGTACCGCTCAGACCACCCAGGTAGCGGCCGGTGAGCTCAATAATAGAAGCGAGGGACGGGGTCAGGGGGTGGATCTACCGCAGCCCAAGCCTGGTATCAATCAGCAGGTGACTCCTGCTCAGCAGCAGGAGCTGGGGCAAGTGATGAAGACGGTCCAGCAGGGGGCGGCCAATGCCTCCAAGCTGTTGGCCTACTCCTCCCTGCTGACCAAACTGGCCTTTACCTCTCCCGAAGAGTTCGAGATCGAGCTGGGGAAGATGACCAGCGAGCTGGAGCAGACCCAGAAGAAATTGAAGCTGGCCGATATTGAGCGGGCTCGCGCCGAAAACCTGAAAAAGATCGATGAAAACCAGACCAAGATGAAGGAGGCCGGGGAAGCCGCCGATAAAGCCAAGAAATCCGGTCTGGCCGCCAAAATCTTCGGCTGGATCAGCGCCATCGCCTCCATCGTTCTCGGGGCCATCATGATCGCCACCGGTATCGGTGCTGCGGCCGGCGCCATGATGATCGTCGGTGGTGCGGTTGGTATTGCCAATATGGCAGTGCAGCAGGCCGCCGAGGATGGTCGCATCTCCCCGGAGGATATGAAGATTCTGGGGCCTATCATGATGGCTGCGGAGATTCTGATTGCCATTATCACTGTTGTGGTCACCTTGGGAACCAGCGCCGCGAGTACCGCCTCGAAAGCCGTCAAATTCGCTACCCAGGCGGCTGATCTAGTGCTCGATGTGAGCGGCGGCGTGACCAAGACAGTCGACAGTGCGATGCAGGCCCACTTGCAGACCAAGCAGGCGGATCTGCTGGAGAACCGTCAGGCAATGACCTTGCTGGAGGGGGTGATGGACAAGCTCAAGGAGGCCCTGTCCCAGATGACGGAGGCGTTCCAGCAAGTGATGGAGATGATCTTCCAGATGATCACGGCCAGAGGGGCCATGTTCAATAACCTCGCCAGCAGACCGGCAGCCATTTAAGGAGAGTTCGATATGAGCAGTGTCAATACCAACAACACCCAGGGTAGCAGCTATGTCGCTCCCACCGGCAATGATGGGGTGCAGAGCAAGGAGGGCGTTACCGGCCAGCGGACGACCCATGAGGCGGGTAACAACAAGTCTGTCAAAGGATCTCAATCTCAGGCTATGCCCGAGTTGATCCGGCCGCGCCAGGGGTTAGATGCGAGTCTGCTGACCAAGGGTAGTTCAGAGCTCGATAGCACTCTCAGCATCATGAGCCTGCTGTTCGAGATGGCGCGCCGAGCCCGCGAGATGGGGTTGCAGCAGCGGGACATGGAGAACCAGGCCGTGATCTCCGCCCAGAAGGATCAGGTGAACGAGATGCGCAGTGGCGCCAAGCTGATGATTGCCATGGCGGTGGTGTCCGGGGTGATGACCGCAGTTTCGGCCGTCATGGGAGGCTTCTCCATGAGCAAATCGGCCAAGGCCGTCAAACAGGACAAGGCCCTCAACGCTAACATCACAGGTCGGCAGAAGGATCTACAGCAGCTTGGGGACATGAAGAAAGCGGCTGGCCTGGATATAGGGGATGCCGGACAGGAGCTGACTGCAAGGATCAGTAACGACAAGGCGGCCCTGAAGACCCTGAACAAGAAGTTTGATGCCAACAACAGTCGCCAGCAGCTCGTCAGTACCGTGCTGCAAGGAGGTACCCAGATGGCCAATAGCTCCATTCAGGTTAGCCAAGGGTTCTCCCAGGCGGATGCCAAGGAAGACGAGGTGCGTTCCAGCGTGGCCCAGACGCAGAAGCAGAAAGTGGAAGATCAGATGAACTTCAACAGCGGCTTCATGAAGGATGTGTTGCAGATGATGCAGCAATACGCCCAGAGCCATAACCAGGCCATGCGAGCCGCATTCGGCGTTGCATAATCATGATGTTGCTCAAGGCGCCCACCCGGGCGCCTTTTTGTTTTTCTGGCTTTTTTTCTTAAAAGAGCCGCCTTTGAGTGACAGCCAGGATTGCTGCGACAGGCTAACATCCCTCCCTCTCTGCTGGAGGAAATCATGGATGTAACTGTCATCATCAATCAACTGCTAGCCGAATTTGCCACCAAATATGGTTTGCCATCCCTTGTCCTCAATCAGGAGGGGGTCGCTGCACTCTGCTTTGATGAGCGACTGCAGTTGAGCCTGATCCTGGTGTCGGAGCGGGATCATCTGGTGTTGCAGGCCGATGTGGCCGAGCTGCACCAGGTGGGCGAGGGGATCTTTCGCCAGCTGGCCAGCTTCAACCGCCATTGGTATCAGTTCAATCTGCACTTCGGGTTCGATGAAGAGAGCCTGACGGTACAACTCTATCGCCAGATGGCGGCCAGCCGACTGACGCTGGTGCAGTTTGAAGAGAGTCTCGCCAGCATGCTCGAGCATGCCGAGTTTTGGCAGGAGTTGCTGCGATCCCAAGAGCAGCCGAGTGATAGCAGTGATGAGGTGATGGGGGTGCGGGTATAACCATGAAGATTCAGGAATCACCCGGTAGTGCCGCGCTGCAGACTATTGGCCAGAACACGGCGAAAGACTTTGCCGGCAGAGCAATGAGCTCCATGCAGGTTGCCGCTGGTCAGCTGCCCTTGTCGGCCTTGCTACGTCCTGCCGTTATCCTTAATCGGGTGCAGGAGTTGGCACTTCAGCGTTTGCAACAGGGCGAGCACATGCCGCTGGCCGAACGCAAGATCCGCGTGCTATGAGCCGCCTGCTTGCCTTGCTGCTGATAGTCATGTTGTCGGGCTGCGTCTCGACACCGGTGGTGCAACCCCCCCTGCTGCAACTGGAGGGGGAGGTGCAGCTTGCCGGGGTATTGCCACGACCAGCCATCGTGGAGGTGGCGGTGCTGAGTGTGATCAAGGGGCGTCTGCTGCAGGTTGCGGCCACCGAATATGAGGTGAGCATATTGCCGCTGGCATTTGATGTGCGGCTGACACCCTTGCAGCTTGCAGAAGGGGAGCTCTATCTGCGTACCCGCTTGCGTTTCAGCGGCAGTTCGGGGATACAAGCCACTCATCAGCAGAAAGTTTTTAAGGCTTTTAATAATGAGAAAATAGTTATTAAATTGCAGCCAAAAACCTGTTATCCACAATGTCAGCAGTAAGGTGATTAATAAACAAGTCTGAAATCAAACAGTTATTTGTTTATCATGCGGTATTAAATGTTTTTTTTTGTAACGAACTATCTTCCAATGGGATGGTTACTTTTTGTAATAATTAGATAAATGCACAAATAGTGCACTAGCTCTAATATTTGGCTGGTTTTTCTGTTGATGGCTGTTGTAGGATGCCCTCCCGAATTTCAATGGTGATTAATTTGTCGCCTTGAAATTGATTACGTCACACAAAAATAAATAAAACGCCAATAATAAGATGTCCAGCGGAAGCCTTATTCAGCTGAGATGTTACTGGCACTACGCGCAGATTCAGGAAAACGACATATGAAGGGCATTACTACCGCAGAGAAGGGCGATATAGCCCTGCTCCAGTGGCGCATGTCTGCTTTTAACGTCATCGAACATTCACAAGAGGGAATATATATTCTCTTGGAAGGCTCGATGAAGTGGCAAGACTGCACCGACACCTACGAGTTATCCTCCAACGAACTGATGTTCGTGCGCCGTGGCAACTATGCGGTCTGTACCGGTGAAGGCCCTTGTCGCCTGCTTTGGCTACCCTTTTCCAGTACCTTCCTGCAAGGCTTCTTACAACGTTTTGGCTCACTGCTCAGTGAAGTAGCCAGAGTCGATGGCATGGCACCCAGCTTATTGCCTTTCAACACGTCCCCCTTGCTGACGCAGTGTATTCAGGGTTTGTGCGGCTTGACGGAGCATGCGCATCCACCCGCTCTTGCCCAATTGCGCACCGAGGAGTTGTTATTCCTGCTGGCATTTGGCGAGCAGGGTGCCCAATTGATGTCCATCTTACGGCAGTTGAGCAATCGCCAGGTCGAGCGGTTACAACACTTCATGGAAAAGCATTATCTGATGGAGTGGAAGTTGAGCGTATTTGCCAAAGAATTTGGCATGGGATTGACTACCTTCAAGGAGTTATTTGGCTCGATATATGGCGTCTCCCCCCGGGCTTGGATCAGTGAACGGCGTATCCTCTACGCTCATCAGTTATTGCTCAATAGTGAAATGAGCATCGTCGATATTGCAATGGAGGCCGGCTTCTCCAGTCAGTCCTATTTTACCCAGAGCTATCGCCGTCGTTTCGGGTGCACACCAAGCCGTGCCAGGCATGGCGGAGATTAACGCCGGACTAAAATAATCTGACGTTTTTTATAAGCCAGGAGAGGGGGCAATGTATAGAATGACCCACATATCGCAGCATTATCCCATTATTGCCCGCAGCAAGATGAGCAAGGCATAGCATGAGTCAGCAAGATCACCATTCACCTAACCAGGGCCTGTTTGCAGGTCGTCGGGTTACCGTTGTCCAAGCTGACACCCTGAGTCGGGATCGCTTGGTCGGGCGACTGTCCGCGCTCCGTTATCAGGATGCCGGAGTGATCACATCGCAGCAGATGGGGTTACTGCAACGCTTGTTGCCAAGAACCCAGCTGGAGACTTTGTTGGGTTCTATCTGGTTCCAACGTCGCCTGGATGCGGCGCTGGTCGTGTCGCGCCAGGAACTGCAGCAGATCCTGCGACTGGCGGGCAGTGAAGGCCACGACTGGTTGCAACAACTGGGGGACAGCATCAATCTGGCGGATCGCAGCCTGCTGTGGCACTGGGTGCTCTATCCCCTGCATCACTGGTGGGTTCAGCGTCTGGAGCCCCTCTACGGTAGCTGGCTCAACGAGAAGGAACAGCTGCAGGTCATGCGGCGGCAGCTCCGTGCTCAGGCGGTATTCTGGCAGACGGTCGTCGATGTGCCGGTGGATCTTGAGACCCGGATTGAGGCCCAGCTTGCCCAGTTGGACCAGCGTGAGCAGGAGTTACAGCAGTTGCAGGCACAGTGTGAGCAGCGTCTCCAGCTGGCCTGGCCTGCCTGGTATGAGCTGCAGAGCAAAGAAGGTGATCCGGATAGCCTGATGCCGGTACCGCTGGAGCTCGGCGCATTCTGGCATGCCCTGCAGGCTCTGCCTCATCAACCCGCTGCGGCGCAGACCCTGCACGAATGGCTGGCTAGCCGGGGGATCTCCCTGGCTCAGGATCACTTCTACTGGCAACCGCCCGCGCGTTAGATAGCCCGAGGAATTATGCACACTCTACTGAATCGATTGGCCGCAAAGCTTGGCCAAGGGGCTTTTATTGCCGATGCACAGGGTAAATACCATCTGCGGCTCGATGGTTACCCTCTTTTCTTGACGCCGAGGGCGGGTGAATTGTTGCTGAGCACCCCCCTAGAAAGCAGTCAGGCCGCGCAGGGGGAGGCCTATGATCCGGCGCTGTTGAAGCGCTTGCTGCAACAAGTGGTGGCCTGGGGGCGCCATGCTCCTCATGCCCTGGTGCTGGACGAGCTGGGCAACCTGCAACTGGAAGCCAGGCTTGGGCTGGAGGGGTTGGATGAGCAGCGCCTGGAAGAGCACCTGAGCCAGCATATTACCTTGCTGGAGCGGCTGGAACCCCAATTGACCGAGGCCGCATTGGCCCCCCAATGGAGACAGATGATATGGCACCCTTGAGTGTGCAAAGACTGGTTCGCCCTTTCTTGTGGCTCTGCATAGGTGCGACCGCCTGGCTGCGGCCCGTCGTGGCCCAGGAGCTGGACTGGATACCCATGCCGTACAGCTACGTCGCGGAAGGGGAGAGTCTGCGCGATGTGTTGGTCAACTTTGGAGCCAACTACGAGGTGTCGGTGGTGGTCAGCGACAAGGTCAATGATCAGGTCAATGGTCAGTTCGAGCATGACGAGCCGCTGGCTTTCTTGCAGCAACTCGCCTCCCTCTACAATCTGGTCTGGTACTACGACGGCAATGTGCTCTATGTCTTCAAGAACAGCGAGGTGCAGTCCCGTCTCATCAATCTGGAGCAGACAGGTGCGGCCGAGTTGAAACAGGCATTGCAGCGTGCCGGGATCTGGGAGCCCCGTTTTGGCTGGCGCCCCGATGCGGACAACCGCCTGGTCTATGTTTCCGGCCCACCGCGCTACCTCGAATTGATTGAACAGACCGCGGTGGCGCTGGAGCAGCAGTCTCAACTGCGCAGTGAGAAGACGGGTCCGCTGGCCATCGAGGTTTTCCCGCTCAAATATGCTTCGGCGGTCGATCGTTCTATCCAGTATCGCGACACCGATGTGGAGGCTCCCGGTGTGGCGACCATTCTGGCTCGGCTGCTCAGCGATGCCGGGGTGCAGATGGTCAACGGGGAAGGGAAGAAGGGCGGTGCCTCCGTGTCGGGTCAGGCCATAGTCCAGGCCGATCCCTCTCTCAACGCCGTGATAGTGCGCGATGCGCCGGAGCGGATGGCGATGTACGGCAAATTGATTGCGGCGCTGGATAAACCGGCGGCGCGCATCGAAGTGGCGCTCTCCATCATCGACATCAATGCCGAGGATCTCTCCCAACTGGGGGTGGACTGGCGAGTCGGGATCAGCACCGGTTCCAACCAGCAGGTGATCATCAAGACCACCGGCGATCGCGAGGGGATTGATGCTGGGGCTGCACTGGGTAGCCTGGTAGATACCAAAGGACTCGACTATCTGCTGGCCAGGGTCAATCTGCTGGAAAACGAGGGAAATGCCCAGGTGATTTCCCGTCCGACCCTGTTGACCCAGGAGAATACTCAGGCGGTGATCGACCACAGCGAGACTTACTACGTCAAGATCAGCGGTGAGCGGGTGGCCGAACTGCAGGGGATCACCTACGGCACCATGCTGCGGATGACGCCACGGGTGATCCAGATGGGTGAGAGACCCGAGATCAGCCTGAGCCTGCATATCGAGGATGGTAGTCAAAAGCCCAACAGCTCCGGCACGGACGGTATTCCAACGATCAGCCGCACCGTGGTGGACACCATAGCCAGGGTCGGGCACGGCCAGAGTCTGCTGATTGGGGGCATCTACCGTGACGCGCTGAGCGAGAGTCTGAGCAAGGTGCCTTTCCTTGGCGATATTCCCTATCTGGGCGTGCTGTTTCGGAGCAAGGAGAGTCAGACCCGGCGCTCGGTACGACTCTTCATCATCGAACCGAAGCTGATCGATGATGGCATCGCCCACTATCTGTCTCTGGGCAATGGTCAGGATCTGCGGGCCGGCGTGCTGGGGGCCGATGAGTTTTCCAACCAGAGCCTCTCTCTTGGCAAGGTGTTGAGTGGCGCCCAGTGCCAGCCACTGGCGGCCGCTCGCGAGGTGCAGCAACTGATGCGCCAGGCGGGCAAGAGCTCCTCCCTGACGCAATGCCGGATGGGTGGCGAGCTGGGCTGGCGACTGGTTGAGATGAGCAAGGAACAGAAGTGCAGCCCTGCCGCCCAATGGTGCATGCAGGCAGTCAACGACGGTGCAGCCCGATGAGCTGGAAATGCCGCGTGTATCGCGGGCTCAACCGCGGGGTCGAAGTCCCCTTGCCGGAGGGGCGCCTGGTCATAGGGGCCGATCCTCTGCAGGCCGATTTGGTGCTGGTGGATGAAGGCATGGCACCTGTGCATCTGGTGCTGATGGTGACTGCCGAGGGGATCACCCTGCAGGAGTGGGCCGAGGGCATTACCCCGACTCAGGATGGCATGACGCTTGAGGCCGGCGCCTTGCTCATGGCCGGGACACGGCTTGAGGCTGGCACCTTGCTCTGGAGTTTCTGCGACAGTGGCCGCTCGCTGCCTGAGCAGCTGGAGGTGTCGACTATCCTGGCCGCCCCCCCTCGCCAGCGGCCGCGTGCCGGTCGTGCCGACATCTGGATGGTGATGCTCTGTCTGGCAATGGTCGGGGGCGTGTTGACCCTGCTCGGTTATGGCTGGTGGCAGGGCCGTGATGAGAGTGACGTCGCCCGTGGTGAGCAGATGTTGAAGCGTTTTCTTGCGGCCCCGGCCTATCAACAGGTGGTGCTCAAGCATGCGGAATCTGGGCTCTGGCAGCTGTCTGGTTATGTCGATGAGAACAGCTCCCGCCTCGCACTGCAGCAATACCTCGAGGGCAACGGTTTCAGTTACCGGCTCGAGCTGCGCAGCATGGAGGATTTGCGCCAGGGGGCCGGTTTCATCCTGCAAAAGCTGGGGTATGAGCAGCTTCAGGTTCGCAATGGCAAGGCGCCGGGTTGGCTACGGCTAAGCGGTGAGATCGATACACAGCATGCGAAGTGGAGCCAGATAGAGTCGCTGCTCAAACAGGAAGTCCCCGGTGTATTGGGGGTCGAGAATCAGGTGCAGATTGCCGGCGTTTCTCGCAAACGGCTCGATGCCCTGTTGCAGGGTCATGGGCTGGCGGGGCTCTTGCGGGTGAAGGAGGTTGGCGATCGCATCGAAGTCTCAGGCTCATTGGATGAGGGTCGGATGGGGCAGCTTCAACTGGTTCAGCAGCAGTTTCGCAAGGAGTTTGGTAGCCATCCTGTGCTGGTGCTGCTCAGCCCGGATCGGACCCCCCGCCAGGATGAACTGGAGTTTGATGTGCGCAGCGTGTCGCTTGGCCGGGTTCCCTACGTGATCCTGGCGAACAATCTGCGCTACCCCGTCGGGGGGGCGACCACCAACGGGGTGCGGGTACTGGCCATTCGTCGTGATGCGGTGGTGGTGAGCAAGGGCAAACAGCAATACATCGTCAGGTTAACAGGAGACGAGCGTCATGATGACCCATTTGGAAGTGCAACTGTCAGGCGCTGATCCCGCGTTTGTCCGTGAGCTGCATGGGCAGTTTATCCAGGCACAAGGGACGTTGAAGCGGCAACTGCTGCGTGGTGGTACCCCGCAGCAGTACCGGCAGTGGCAGCAGGAAGTCGACGCCATCGAGGCGGGACTGAAGATCATTGAGAAAATAAAGGGAGAATGACCATGGCTAGTAGCCCAATTTTTGTAGGTGGAGGAGAGAATAACAACACCCTAGATAGTGTTGCTAATTCTCTGAAAGAACAGGCAAATGCAAGCAATAAAGCAGTCAATGACGCTATTGCTGATATGAAGTCTACCCCGGACAACCCCGCGTTGCTTGCCGAACTGCAGCACAAGATCAACAAGTGGTCGGTTATCTACAACATCAACTCCACCGTGACCCGCGCCATGAAAGACCTGATGCAGGGCATCTTGCAGAAGATCTGATGATGAACGCTCAACTCAAACGACAGCTTGCCGAACTGGCGCTGGCAGGTACTGGACATCACTGTCACCAAGAGGCGGCAACCATAGCCGATTGGCTGGCGGGTGAAACTGGCATGGCGGAGTGTGTGACGCTGATCCGCCTCTCATCTCTGATGAATCAGGGAGACTACCAGGGCGCGTTGCTGATGGGCGCGGCGCAGGGGAGCCCGGACATCGAGCCCTGGTTGGCGCTCTGTGAATGGCGGCTTGGCCAGTCTGATGCGTTGGCGGCGCGACTCGCCCGGCTGGAAACCAGCACCCAGCCGACCCTGCAGCAGTTTGCGGCGGGTCTGCGTGAGCAGATGGCGTCATGAAAATTGACAGCAACGAGCATTCCGCTCGGCAGGGGGGGCAGGAGTTGCAGGCGCGCCCCCCCGAGCCGGCAGCCCAGCGTCAGTTCGAACGATTGCTGGTCAAAGGGGTAGAACCTGATCTGTTTGCTCGCCGGCAACAGGGGGAGCCGCTCAAGAACCTGTTGGACAAGGTTCCCCCGGCCGCACAGCGGGATCTGCTGTGGCAGATCTACCAGCAGGAGGGCAAACCGGCACAGGAGATTGGCAAGCAGTTGTTCCAACCGGTGACTCAGCAACTGATCGAGCGGTTCGGTGGGCGCGAGTTACCCGTCGTCTCTGCCATCGACTTGCCCGAATTACGGGCCATGATGCGGGAATTTGATCCGCTGGCATCACGACGGGAAAAAGTACTGCTGAATATGATGGCGGACCTCAAGGGTGAGCAGGGGACACTGCCTCCCGAGCGGGAGTATCTGGGGGAACTGGCTCGCCGCGAGCTGATGACCCTGATCCCGCTCAACAGCATGGTGAATAATCTGATGCGCTATTCGCACAAACTTGATCTGGAGGCGTGATGGAAATTGCACAGTCTGCCCAGGCGGTCGTGACCAGCCTGGATGAGTTGAAAACAGCGGACGCCTCCTCTGCCCAGGTTGCCAGCTTCGAGCAGGCGATGGGGGCATCCTCACAGGGGTTGGGAGGCTCGCTGCTGGGGGATCTCGGAGAGATAAAGCAGCAGTTCGTCGAGGCCAAGAAGAGCCTTGAGGCCGAATTGGCCACACCGGGGGATGATCCCAACAGCCTGATGCAGATGCAGTGGTCGCTGATGCGCATCACCATGCAGGAGGAGTTGATCGCCAAGACGGTGGGTAAGATGAGCCAGAACGTAGAAACCCTGTTGAAGACCCAGTGAGGTAGTGTGAAGAGATCGATGCTGATGGGGGTGGTATTCACCTCCCTGCTCCTCAGTGGCTGCAAAGTGGAACTCTATACCGGGGTCAGCCAGAAAGAGGGCAACGAGATGCTGGCGTTGCTGCGTACCGAGGGGATCTCCTCGGACAAGCAGCCGGACAAGGACGGCAATATCAAGCTGTTGGTGGAGGAGTCCGATGTGGCGCAAGCCATCGAGACTCTCAAGCGCAAGGGGTATCCGCGTGAAAGTTTCTCCACCCTGCAGGATGTGTTTCCCAAGGACGGCCTCATCTCCTCACCGACCGAGGAGCGGGCCCGCCTCAACTACGCCAAGGCGCAGGAGATCTCACATACCCTTTCCGAGATAGACGGCGTGCTGGTGGCCAGGGTGCACGTGGTGCTGCCGGAAGGCAATGAGGGGTTCGGCAAGAAGACCTCTCCCGCCTCGGCATCCGTTTTTATCAAGCATGCCGCAGATATCCAGCTGGACACCTATATCCCGCAGATCAAGCAGTTGGTCAACAACAGCATCGAGGGCTTGGCTTACGACAGGATCAGCGTGGTGCTGGTACCGTCGGCCGATATCCGCCAGATGCCGTTGATGTCGCGCAACACCAGTCTCTTCGCCATTGAGGTGAGCGAAGCGTCCAAGTGGCGCCTGTCAGGCTTGATAGCCCTGTTGCTGGCACTGCTGGTGACCACCAACCTGGCCCAATACCTGTGGCATCGGAGCCGGAGTCGCTGATGGCCGTCGGTTTGACGCCTTACCAGTTGCGTTTCTGCCCGGCCAGCTACCTCCATGAGGCCCACTTTCCCGCCGCATGGTGCTGGCTGCAGGCGCCGTTATCGGATTGGCGGAGGCTGCCAGCCATCAACGGTGCCCTGCTCGACGAGCTGGCCTTGGGGATTGATTACGAGATGCCTGCTCGCTTGGGGGGGCTGGCCCTCTTCCCCCTGGCGGAACTTGCGCTGGTGCTGCGCCGTCTCGGCGCCGTGCTGCACGGGGAGGGGATTCGGCATTGTCTGCTGGCTCCCGCCCTGCGCGAGATCATTGCCTTGCTGGGGGAGGAGGGGCACAAGACCGTGCTCTCCCAGCTCGATCTGCTCATAGGACCCTGGCCTGCGGGGTGGCAGCGACCACTGCCAGCACAGCTGGATGGGGCATATCTGGAGCAGGCTGGGTTGCAATTCTGGCTGGCAGCGGTGGGGGATGCGGATCCTGATTGGGCTCGCCGTCTCGCCCTGCGGCTCCCGCCTGCGACGCAGGCTTCATCGTGGCGCCTGGTTGCCGAACAGCTGCCGCTGGCTCGGGCGCTCTGTCTCAAGATAGCCAAACAGGTAACACCACAATGCTGCCATTTGTTGAAATAAAGAGTGAGCACCTGCAACTGGCGCCGAGCCAGCGCATCTTGCGCAGTCAGGATTACCAATCCTACCTCAGCGCCCAGGCGTTGGTGGAGGCGGCCCGGGCGCAGGCGGCCGAGATAGTGCAGGAGGCCCACGCGGTTTACGAGCAGCAGAAGGCGCTCGGCTGGCAGGCGGGCATTGAAGAGGCCCGCTGTGAACAGGCGGTGCTCGTTCACCAGACCCAGTTGCAGTGCCAGACATACTACCGCACGGTCGAGCAGCAGATGAGCGAGGTCGTGCTGCAGGCCGTGCGCAAGATCTTGCAAGATTATGATCAGGTGGCACTCACCCTCAAGGTGGTACGTGAGGCGCTCTCTCTGGTGAGTAACCAGAAGCAGGTGACGGTGCGCATTCATCCCGACCAAGTGCAGGCCGTACGTGAGCAGATTGCCCTGGTGCACAAGGATTTTCCCGAGATTGGCTATCTGGAGATCTCGGCCGATGCGCGGCTCGATCAGGGAGGCTGCATCCTGGAGACGGAGGTGGGGATCATCGATGCCAGCCTTGATGGTCAACTGGACGCCTTGTCGCGGGCGATGTCGGCAACCTTGGATCGAGCCGAAGCCCACGGGATGAAATAAACGCCAGCATCGACAAAATCGCGGCTTTTGTTGCCAAACGACCACCGATCGCTTCCCTAAAATGGACACAATTCCATCGTAACAGGAGAAGCGCCATGCAGATTCAGCAAGCCCCCCGTCTTTCCCACCCGACCCAGTCAGGTGTGGTTGAACCATCCCCGAGTCAACGGCAGGAGATCGCCCCCAGCCTTGCGGCTACGCTGGGAGGCGTAGCAGGTCCACAACTGGAGTCGGTGAGCCACGCCCCCTTGGCCGCATCTTCGAAGCACGACATGATCTGCGAAGGTTGTGGTCCCCGCCAGGTGACCATCACCCGTCAGCAGGATGGTTCGGCGTCCGTCACCCTGCAGCGACCGCCGCTCACCAGCCTGGTGCTCAGTGGCGGCGGCGCCAAGGGGGCGGCCTATCCTGGTGCCATTCAGGCGCTGGAGGCACAGGGCAAACTGGAGGGGATCCGCACTCTTTCCGGCTCCTCCGCCGGGGCCATCACGGCAGCCCTGCTTGCTGCAGGCATGAATGCCAGCGAGTTCAAGGCCCTGTCCGACAAGATGGACTTCATCTGTCTGCTCGATTCGCCGGTGAAAAGTATCAATCTGGCGCAGCACATGAGCGGGGAGAGTGGCAAGACGATCGCCGGCGTGCTCGAAAAGCTCAAGCTCGGCAAGCTGGGCAGCTTCGTACAACTGCTGAGCAACATCTTGCCGCGCCTGAAATCGGAGGCAGTCCCGCTTGAAAAGACGCTCAAGCAGGAGTCGGGTCGCTCTGTACTGGCGCAATTGAAGGCGCATCCTGAGCTGGCCAGCCGACCCGAAATTGCAAGCATTCGGCAGCGCCTCGAACAGGGGGGCGGTGTGACCTTCGGCGATCTGGCCCGGCTTAGCCGCCACATCCCGGCCATCAAGGAGCTGAATATCACGGGTACCGGCATGTTCGATGGCCGTCCCCAGATGATCCTGTTCAACGCCAGCCTGACGCCGGACATGGAGATTGCTCGCGCCGCCCATATCTCCGGCTCGTTCCCGATCGTCTTCAGTCGTCCAGAGGAGCAACACCAGCCTTTCCTGGCGCAGGGCGACCGGCTGTCACTGCAAGATGGCGGCGTCATGCTCAATGTCCCGGTGCCCGAACTCATCCATCCCGAGGCCAGGGGGGCGACCATCTCCGAGCACGATAACCTGATCCTCAAGTTCGAGGGTGACAGCGGCAAAGCGGCCGATCGCGGTACTCTCAAGGGGGCGGTGGCGGACTGGGTGGTTGGTGCGCCGGTCGGCGCCCGTTCTGCGCTGCAAACCAGGGGGCTGGATGCGTTTGCCGATCAGATGGTGACAGTGCCTCTCAAGAGCGAGCACGGCGACTTCACCGGGACCTTGAGCGGCACACTCAACTTCACCATGAGCGATGCCGACAAGCAGCATCTGCAGGAGAAGCTGGCCGAGGCGGTGGGACAACATCTGGACGTCAGAGCAAGCGACCGCAAGGCTTACCAGTTCCAGGATCTGGAATCGGCCCTGTTGGCGCTCTCCGAGCGGGATTTTGCTGCGGTGGCCCGGGAGAGCTCCCCCGAGGTGCAGGCGACGGCTCATTTTCGTCAGGCCGCTCAGGAGCAGCTCTCCGTCGTCGTGGCATCGGTTCTGAGTCAGGACCCGTCGGTCCGACTCGAGCTGTCGGGCTCCCTGGCCCAGGCTCTTGGGCAGCTTGGTGAGCTGGTAGATTCACCGGCCCGGCGGGACTGGCTTGCCACTAAGTTTAACCAAGGGGACAACCCTGCGCTGGCACGGCTGCTCGATACCCCGAGTCCGACCGGGCGTTTCACTGTGCTGGATCAGGGCAAGGAAGAGGCCAAACGTCGTGAGGTGGCGACGGTGGCCCACAACATCATTCAGGAGGTGATTTATCCTTCCTTGTTCCGTCCTGGCCAGCCAGACGCCAATGTTGCGCTGCTGCGCAAAACCGAACACGCCCTCATCGACGCCATTGCACCGGCCGAAGTCAATGCGGCCCTGGGGGAGCTGGCCGACAACTATGGGGCCCGCAACAAACCCTGGAGCAAGCCTCTCTCATCCACCACTGTTACCCAGGCCCGATCCTGGATGATGAAGGAGTGAGCATGCTGGCCGATTGGTTGAGTGCGTCAGGACTGACCTTGCCTGCGGCGGGTGAGAGCCGCTTAATCCGGTTTGAGGACGCACCAGAGTTATGGCTCGAGAAGATTGGCGGGCAATATGTGCTGGCACTGCCGCTGGCACCGCTTCCCTCCAAGATGCTCGTCGGTGTCATGCTGCTGCTGTTGCAGGTCAACAGTCCACTCTCTACATTGCAACCGGCCAGACTGACCGTCGATGGTCAGGGCCAGCTGCTGCTGTGGTATGCCTTGGATGAACAGGCGGAGCAATCGGCGTGTCAGTCCGCCTGCGATCTGTTGCATGGCGGGTACCACGCGCTGCTTCCTTTATTGCAGGCTCCGGAGGAAAGCATTCCTGTCCGGGGAGGTAGTCTGTTTGTCTAAGTAAATAAAAGAGGGCTACCGCCCTCTTTTATTATGCGGATGCGCGGAGTTATTCGAACGTTTTTGGCGTCGACGCCATTTTGTTCTGAGCTTCACCAAAGCATGAAAAAGTGAATTGCTCCCTGAATTTCCCCCAGTTCTCTAGACACTCCAATGCCTTAAAATGAGGTGACTATTGGGGGGGTTATGACCCGTCAGCGTTATCCAGAAATATTCAAGAGCGAGTCCGTCAAGCAGACCACCGAGCGTGGTCGCTGGTGGTGGATGTTTTCCGTACCCGCGGGTCTTTTGCCGTAGGGGGTATGCTGGGCTCAAGTAATATGGGAGTTCCCCAGAGCCGCGACATGAAGAGTCTGCGCTGCAAGCTGCAAGCTGCAAGCTGCAATTCGTCGGCTATAAAGCCGAACTGCGTCAAGGTACCGAAGAGAGAAATATCTTAAAGGAGGCCACTGTAGATTCAATTGACCTACGCGCCAGCGAGAGGGCGAGCGGTTAATTGGATTGGTCAAACAGTCCTGGCAGGAAAGTGGCGGCGATTCATACTGCGTCCAGAGTTCGCCGAACTGTTCAAGTTCATACGCAAGGGCGACACATTGATCGTACCCGTTGTCTAGATTGGCCCCTGGAGGATCCTGACACTTCGCCCCTCTTAACTTAAGAGGTAGTCTTGGAACTATGTTCAGTACTAGTCGCAACGAGAAGATGGTCGAAGTGTTAACAGGAGCCGAGCGCCGTCGACGCCGGACTCCGCAAGAAAAAATCACCATTGTGCAGCAGACCTTTGAGCCCGGGATGACCGTCTCTCATGTTGCTCGCTTGCACGACGTCAACGCCAACCAGCTTTTCAAATGGCGCAAACAATTCCAGGAAGGCTCTCTCACGGCGATCACCGCCGGTGAGGATGTTGTTCCAGCCTCAGAGTTGGCTGCTGCCATCAAGCAGATCCGAGAGCTCCAGCGTCTGCTCGGGAAGAAGACCATGGAGAACGAGATCCTCAAAGAAGCCGTGGAGTATGGCCGAGCAAAAAAATGGATTGCGCATGCGCCCTTGTTGCCGGGGGACGACGATTAAGTGCTGTGAGCCAGGCCCTTAATGTATCGCGTGCGCAGCTATCCGTTCGTGTTCATCGAAAACCGGGTTGGCAAGATGGTCGTCATCATCGCCAGCGTGATGATGCTGCCTTACTTGGCCGGATCATGGAGGCGATGGCAGAGCTTCCCTCCTATGGCTATCGCCGAGTCTGGGCGCTGTTACGGCGTCAGTCAGAGGCAACACGACAGCCTGTGGTAAACGCCAAGCGGGTATATCGCGTCATGCGCGATCATGGCCTGCTGCTCGAAAGAAAACCGGCAGCATCATTGACCCAGCAGGCACATAAGGGGCGTGTTGCCGTCAAAGAGAGCAATCGACGTTGGTGCTCAGATGGCTTCGAGTTTCGCTGCGATAACGGTGAGAAACTACGTGTCACGTTCGCCATGGACTGCTGTGACAGGGAAACCTTGGACTGGGCTGCCAGTACTGGGGGTTACGACAGTGACACGGTGCAAGATGTCATGCTGAGGTCTGTCGAACGTCGCTTCGGGGATGTGTTGCCGGCATCACCGGTGGAGTGGCTGACTGATAATGGTTCGGCGTATCGAGCCCATGAGACTCGCGCGTTTGCACGAGAAATCGGCTTGGAGCCCAGAACGACTGCGGTGAGAAGCCCACAGAGCAACGGTATAGCGGAGAGTTTCGTGAAGACGATGAAGCGAGACTATATCGAGATGATGCCGAAACCAGATAGCCGAACAGCGGTAGGCAATTTGGCCATCGCGTTTGAGCATTATAACGAGCACCACCCGCACAGCGCCTTGGGATACCGTTCACCCCGGGAATTTCTGCGCAGTCGGGTATCACAACCCTAAGCGGGAAAAAGTGTCTGGATCTATGGGGTCAAATCCAATCCCGAAGACCCTGGGGTAACCGGCCAGTGGCCCCTCCGCCAGCTTTGGCAGTTGGCGGTAGTAAGCGGCGGGAAGACTGCTGCGGATCTCCTGGATCTGGGTTTCGACCAGATGATAATTATCGAGGAACCACTCAGCCGCATGAGTCAGTTCGCGCCCCTGCTCCAGCTCGGCCGCGCTGGCTCGGTAGGCGGTGAGCAAGACCCTCTCATTTTCTTTCAAACGGCGATGTAGCGGTTGCACCGCAATGGGCTGGGTCGTGACAGCTTGCGCCGCTGCCAACGTCATGGCATGAAGTTCCAACCGCTCGATACCGAACAGCTCTTCCCGGATGGGCACGTCATTTTGCCAAGGCGCTTGATGGCCAAACAGCCTGGTGTGCCAGCTACTCATCGGCTTGCCCTCGATGATGGGCCATGATGAGACATCAATTCGCTCTGTTCCCGGTTTGAAATATGCATGCTTGCTCCACTGTCTGCAGCTCGCTGAAGAGGCATGAAGGCTCATGATTTACCTGTCAAGGCATCATGGATGGGTCTGGGATGGGCTCTCTTGCAATCGAGGTTTCTGCAAATACGGAGACTATGAGGGGTATACGGAGGGCTGTCGGTTCGTTAAGGCACATATAAAAACCCATTACGATATGTGGCCAGCTTTTCTTCTGTAACGGTGTTTTGGTTTTTTATTGATGCCGGTGGTGTGGAGTAGGAAGTGGGGTTTGCGTAGTGGGCCATGTACCCGGTGACTGCGGCCTTCCGTCGTCAGTACCGGTTCAAGGCCATCCGAGCGCAAATGCCAATTAAAAGATCCAGTCAGTTGAGGCCCTAAGAACGACGGCCATTTCGACCCATCCCGAATTTCGGATAACCAACGCTGCTGGAACTGACCTCCCACACCCGGTACGAGTAGTCCCGGGCCAAGCGTTGATAGTTTCCTGCTGGTTCAATTCGACGGCTTGTAGTGGATCAACGGGGCTATTGCCTTACCCGACATGTAACCCCAGGCATGAAATTAACAAGGCCCGCATCGCTGCGGGCCTTGTTGTATCTGGTGCCGGTAAGAGGAGTCGAACCCCCGACCTTCGCATTACGAATGCGCTGCTCTACCAACTGAGCTATACCGGCCTGTCGTTAGATTCCCGAAAATGTCCTGGCAAGTCAATGAGCCTGAATCAATTTCATGTGTCAGCTCATGGAGTTACAGGCGCTCTTCAGAGATCCACAAACTCCGGGATATGGGCGCGGCCACGGCTCTCGAGAAACTCGAGCAGGGCGCGAGGGGAACGCGCCAGGATCCGCTCCTCGGGGAAGCCGGCCTCGTTGACCAGTCGCTGACAGTGTTCAAAATCCCCCAGGCTGAAGGCCACGTGGGAGTCGGAACCAAAGGTGAGATAGGCGCCCAGATCGCGCGCCGCCTCGACGATGGCGCGGCAGTTGCCTTCGCTGCCGGGGCGGGAGTGGATGAATGAGGAGTTGTTGAGCTCCAGCGCTACCCGATATTCGGCCGCTGCCTTGACCACCGCCTGGATGTCGATGGGGAAGGCAGGGTTGCCGGGGTGGCTTATCATGTCGACCCGGCCACTCTTGATGGCGTTGATCATGGCCTGGGTGTGGGTGGCCTGATCGCAGGGGGGAAACACCGGCTCATGGAAACCGGCCATGATCATGTCGAGCCGCGACTCGTAGCGCTCGGGGAAGTCGATCTCGCCGTCGATGTTCTTGATGTTGGCTTCGATGCCGCGCAGGATGCCGACCCCGTCGACCACCCTGGGCAACACATGCAGGTTGACGAAGTGCCAGAAGTGGGGGGCGTCGGCCATATCCGGGCCGTGATCCGTGGTGGCAAACAGCTTGATCCCCTTCGCCTTGGCGATGGGCAGGTAGTCATGAATGGTGCTGTAGGCGTGGGTGCTGGCGACGGTGTGCGTGTGGGTATCGACCTGGTACTTCATCTTATCTCCCCTCTGGCATGAGGCGTCAGCATAGCAAGATTAGCGGAGTCGGGCCATGTGGTGGCCTGCCATACTTTGTCACAAATTACGGCGAGACTGACAAAGTCTGACCATCTTTGCCTGTCAGGATGGAGCCATCGATGCAAGCCTGAACACCCATCGATGAGCCGGATCAGGATGGTTTGGCTCTCTTTTCCCCACCGTCGCCCCTGCGACGGTTTTTTTTGCCCGATTTTTCACCGAAGGGCCGCCATCGTGCCTTGCCGGATAAAAGCCGTATAAAAAAAGGCCCAACGAGCATGGCGCAGGTTGGGCGAGACTTAATGTTTAATTGCAGTGGCATAGATATAGAGTCCCGTTGGTCAGCTAAGTTCCCACCCTGTTCTCCCTTTTTTGATTAAAACATTTCGCTAACGCCTGTTCACATTCTCTTGACATGGATGTGCATGAAACGTACTTTTTAAACATTCGTTTAAGTGAGGTGTCCAGTGAGCAAAATCGATACCAAAAACCGTATTCTCGATGCCGCCGAGGTGTTGTTCGCCGAACGGGGGTTCGCCGATACCTCCCTGCGTCTGATCACCAGCGAAGCCGACGTCAACCTGGCGTCGGTCAACTACCACTTTGGCTCCAAGAAGGAGCTGATCCAGGCGGTGCTCGATCGCTATCTGAGCCTGTTCATGCCGGAGCTGGATGCGCGCCTGCATACCCTGATGGCGCAGGAGCAGCTGACCCTGCTGCAGGTGTTCGAGAGCTTTGTCGAGCCCCTGATGAAGCTGGTGGCGGTGCGTGCCAATGGTCCCGCCATCTTCATGCAACTGCTGGGCCGTGGCTACATCGACAGCCAGGGTCACCTGCGTCGCTTCATCACTACCCACTATGGCGCGACCCTGCAGCGGATCACCCAGGCGATTTCCAAGGCCAATCCGGCGCTGTCGCCGGCGGATCTGTTCTGGCGCCTGCACTTCACCCTGGGCACGGTCGTGTTCACCATGGCCTCCGCCGATGCCCTGCGCGACATCGCTCAGGCCGACTTCGGTCAGCAGCTCGATGTGGAAGGGCTGGTGCGCAACGTTATTCCTTACCTGGCGTCCGGTGTCGGGGCGCCCGTGGAGTCGACCAGGCTATCCCTGGCCGTGTAACAGCTAACAATAAATCAACGGAAACAGTGAAATAGAAGGAACTTGAGTATGATCACATTGCTTATCCTGCTGGTGCTGGCGATAGCCGTTGTGCTCGGCGTGCCCGCCATCCGTAAAAAGGTGGTGACCCGTCCCGTGTTCGGCGTCTTCAAGAAGATACTGCCGCCCCTGTCGGCCACCGAGCGGGAGGCCATGGAAGCCGGCTCCGTCTGGTGGGATGGCGAGCTGTTCCGCGGCAACCCCGACTGGAAGAAGCTGCACGGCTACGGCAAGGCCGAGCTGAGCGCCGAGGAGCAGGCCTTCATCGACCATCAGGTCGAGACCCTGCTCGCCATGGTGGACGACTTCAAGATCGTCAACGAGACCAAGGAGTTGCCGGAGCAGGTCTGGGATTATCTGAAGAAGGAAGGCTTCTTCGCCCTGATCATCCCGAAATCTTACGGTGGCCGTGAGTTCTCCGCCATCGCCAACTCCACCATAGTCACCCGCATCGCCACCAAGAGCCTGAGCGTGGCGGTCACCGTCATGGTGCCGAACTCCCTCGGCCCGGGCGAGCTGCTGATGCACTACGGCACCCAGGCCCAGAAGGATTTCTGGCTGCCGGGGCTGGCCAATGGCAAAGAGGTGCCCTGTTTCGCCCTGACCGGCCCGGAAGCGGGCTCCGATGCGGGCGCCATCCCGGACAAGGGGATCGTCTGCAAGGGGCTGTACAAGGGTGAGGAAGTGCTCGGCATCCGCCTGAACTGGAACAAGCGTTACATCACCCTGGCGCCGCGCGCCACCGTGCTGGGGCTGGCGTTCAAGCTGTATGACCCGGAAAAACTGCTGGGTGGCAAGGAAGAGCTCGGCATCACCTGTGCCCTGATCCCGACCAGCCACCCGGGTGTGCGGGTCGGCGATCGCCACTATCCCATGGGGCTGGCGTTCCTGAATGGCCCGACCTTCGGCAAGGATGTGTTCATCCCGCTCGACTGGATCATCGGCGGCCCGGAATACGCCGGTCGCGGCTGGCGCATGCTGGTCGAATGCCTCTCCGCCGGCCGCGGCATCTCGCTGCCTGCGCTCGGTACCGCCTGTGGTCACATGGCGAGCCGCACCGTGAGCGCCTACTCCTATGTGCGCAAGCAGTTCGGCATGTCCATCGGCAAGTTCGAGGGGGTGCAGGAGGCGCTGGCCCGCATCGGCGGCCTGACCTATCAGCTGGAAGGGGCCCGTCGCATGACCGCAGGCTCGCTGGACTTGGGCCAGGCACCGGCCATCGTCACCGCCATCTCCAAGTACCACATGACCGAAATGGCGCGCCAGATCATGGATGACTCCATGGACATCCACGCCGGGCGCGCCATCCAGCTGGGTCCGAAGAACTACACCGGCTACGCCTACATGGGCATTCCGGTGGCCATCACGGTGGAGGGGGCCAACATCCTGACCCGCAACCTGATGATCTTCGGCCAGGGGGCGACCCGTTGCCATCCCTACGTGTTTGCCGAGCTGGAAGCGGCGGCCGACACCGACGTGGAGCGCGGCCTCGAGAAGTTCGACGGCCTGCTGATGAAGCACGTGGCGTTCGGTGCCGGCAACTTCTTCGGCGCCCTGTTCCAGGGGCTGACCCTGGGCCAGTTCAACGGCGCCCCGGTGGGGGGAGAGACCGCCCGCTACTACAAGCAGCTGTCCCGCATGAGTAAGGGGCTGGCGCTCTGCGCCGACGTATCCATGCTGATGCTGGGGGGCGATCTCAAGCGCAAGGAGATGATCTCCGCCCGCCTGGGTGACGTGCTGAGCCACCTCTATCTGGCCTCTTCCACCCTCAAGCACTACGAGGATCAGGGCCGTATGGTCTCGGATCTGCCGTTCGTGCAGTATGCGGTGGAGCGCAACCTCTATCTGATCGGCAAGGCGTTCGAGGGCTTCTTCCAGAACTTCCCGAACAAGGTGGTGGGGGCCGTGCTCAAGCGGGTGGTGTTCCCGTTCGGCGTCGGTTACCAGATGCCGGCCGACGATCGTTGCCACGCCATCTGCTCGGCCATGATGAAGCCGGGCGAGTTCCGCGACCGTCTGACCGCGCTCTGCTACGTGGGCAAGGAGGAGTCGGATCCGGTCGGCCAGATGGAGCGTGCCTTCCTGGCCATGGTGTCGGTACAGCCCATCGAGAAGAAGCTGGTGCAGGCCCAGAAAGAGGGCAGGCTGCCACGCAAGATGGCGCTGCCTGAGCTGGTGGCTGCCGCCCTGTCCCAGTCCATCCTGAGCCAGGAGGAGGCCGACAAGCTGCTGGCCGCCGACGCCCTGCGCTACGAGGCGATCCAGGTTGACAACTTCGCCCCGGGCGAGCTGGAAGGACTGTCTCAACCGGCCCCGGTGGTGCACGCCGCCTGAGTCTGAACCCGAACCGAAAACCGGCCCAAGTGGCCGGTTTTTTCGTTTGTTAACCAAGCATTTACAATATCGATTAATTCCAGTTTAATGCAATGGCCCCCACCCTTGGGGCAGGAAGCCAGGCCAGCGGAATGGCCGATAACAACAACTCAGGAAGAGTGAATGAACCTCGCCAAAACGGCGATCGAACGCCCCATCTGGGTGGTGGTCTCGGTCGTGCTTGTTTTCTTGCTGGGCCTGCTCAGCATCCGGGGGCTGTCGGTCCAGCTGTTCCCCGACATAGAACGTCCCCACCTCAACATCTCGGTGAGCTGGCGCTCGGCCTCGCCCCAGGAGATGGAGTCTGAGATAACCGACCCCATCGAGCAGGAGATGCAGGGGGTGCAGGGGCTGATGAGCCTCGGCAGCAACAGCTACCCCGGTTTCACCGAGATCAACATGGCATTTGCGCTCGGCACCGATATGCAGCGGGCCCAGCTCGACGTCATCTCGCGCCTGAACCGGGTCTCCGGCCTGCCGGACCGCATCGATGGCCCCTACGTCAACAACTACAGCAGCAACGACACCCTCACCTTCTTCTTCATCCAGCAGCTGCCGGGGGCCAAGGGGGAGATAGATGATCATCAGGCGCTGATCGAGGCGCGGGTCAAGCCCGAGCTGGAGCGGATCCCCGGGGTGTCGACCGTGGAGGTGGAGGGGATCAACGAGCGCCAGATCCAGATCCGCTTCGACCCCTATCGCGCCGCCGAGCTGGGGGTGGAGATCCCCGTGCTCGCCAGCCGGGCCAGCACCGGCTGGGATGTGTCGGCCGGCACCCTCGACATCGGGCGCTGGGAGTACAAGCTGCGCTTCGCCGGTCGCTATGACGTGGCGACCCTGGGTGACAAGGTGGTGGACTGGCGCGATGGCCTGCCCATCTATCTGAGGGACGTGGCCGAAATCCGGCTGGCCCGGGAGGAGAACCCGGTGCTGCGCATCCAGAATGGCAACACCGCCATCGCGGCGCAGATCTTCAAGGAGAGCGGGGCCAATGCGCTGGCGGCGCTGGAGGGGATAAAGGCCAAGGTCGGCGAGCTCAATCGCGACGTGCTGGAGCCGGTCGGGCTGCACATGGAGCAGTCGTTCGATGCCTCCCTCTACATCAACCGGGCGGTGGGCATGGTGACCGCCAACCTGGGGCTCGGCGTGCTGCTCTCCTGCGCCATCCTCTGGCTCTTCCTGCGCCAGCTGAAGGCGACCCTGATGATAGCGCTCGCCATCCCCATCAGCATCATGCTCACCTTCTGTCTGCTCAAGATTCTGGACAGGACCCTCAACATCATCTCGCTGGCGGGCATCGCCTTCGCGGTCGGCATGGTGCTGGATGCGGCCATAGTGGTGCTGGAGAGCATCTATCGGCGCCATGAGCGGGGGGATCTGAGCAAGGCCGAGGCGGCGCTGGCGGGTACCCAGCAGGTGTGGACCGCGCTGGTGGCCTCGACCCTGACCACGGTCGCCATCTTCCTGCCGGTGCTGCTGCTCAACGACGTGGAGGGGCAACTGTTTGCGGATCTCGCGCTCACCATCGCCTGCGCCGTGACCGTCTCCATGCTGGTGGCGGTGACCGTATTGCCAGCGGTGGCGGCGCGCTGGATGGGGCGCGAGCGGCTGCTCGATCCCTACGATGGTTTGTGGCGGCGTACCACCCAGCGGGTGATCCGCTGGACCAACACGGCCCCCAGACGCTGGGCCATCATCACCCTGATGATGAGCGGACCCGTGCTGGCGAGCTGGCTGCTGCTGCCCAAGATGAACTATCTGCCGGACGTGAAGCGGGATGCCATCGATGTGTGGATGACCTTCACCCCGGGCGTCAATCTCAAGGCCCAGCGCGAGGAGGTGATCGACACCCTGATAGCCCGGCTCGCGCCCTACATGAAGGGAGAAAAGGAGCCCGCCCTCAAGAACTACTACATTTTGCGCTATCCGGGCGGTGCCCAGATCGGGGTGCGCCCCAGGGATGAGGCCAGGATCAAGGAGCTGGAGCGCCTGCTGATGGACGACTTGCTGGCCAATATCCCGGATACCAAGGCGTTCGGTGGCCAGGGCTCGCTGTTTGGCGGCTTCGACAGCGAGAACAGCATCTCCCTGCTGATCCAGGGCGGGACCCTGCCCGAGCTCTACCAGGCGGCCCGCGAGAGCATGGCCATAGTGCAGCGCGACTTGCCGGGGGCCCAGATCAGGCCGGAGCCCGGGCTCGACTTCACCGCCCCCGAGCTGCGGCTGGTGCCGCAGGATCGGCGCCTCGCCGAGGTGGGCTGGGATCGTACCCCCATGCCGACCATCATCCAGACCTTCGGCGATGGCCTGCGGGTCGGCGAATATTTCGACGGCGAGGACCGGCTCGACATCCTGCTGATGGGGCAGAGCTCGGCCAACCCGGATGAGCTCAAGGCCGTGCCGCTGGCCACCCCGTCCGGTCGCATAGTGCCGCTCGGCGAGCTGCTGCGGGTGGAGCACAGCCTGGGGCCGGCCAGCATCTTCCGGGCCGATGGCCGGCGCAGCATCCAGCTGTTGATAGAGCCACCGGCCGGCATGAGCATGGAACAGGTGCTCGACACCCTGCAGACCAAGAGCTTCGCCGCCATCCGGCCGTTGTTGCCGGCGGGGGGCGAGCTGCAGGTCGCGGGCAACGCCGACAGCCTGCAGCAGGCGCTGGACAACCTCGGCGGCATCTTCCTGTTCGCCATCATGATACTGCTGATCCTGCTGTGGGGGGTCTTCGCCTCCCTCAAGGATGCCATCCTGGTGCTGCTGACCCTGCCGCTCGCCACCGTCGGCGGGGTGCTGGCGCTGCACCTGAGCGGCCTGCTGGTGCCCTTGCCGATGGATCTCTTGACCATCATCGGCTTCGTCATCCTGCTGGGGCTGGTGGTCAACAACGCCATCCTGCTGGTACATCAGACCCGGATGGCCGAGAGGGAGGGCATGAATCGTCAGTCGGCGGTGGCTGATGCGCTGCAGAGCCGGATGCGGCCCATCGCCATGACCAGCCTGACCAGCATCTTCGGCATGTTGCCGCTGATGCTGAGCCCGAGCGAGGGCAGCGAGATCTATCGGGGGCTGGCCACCGTCATCGTCGGCGGCATGAGCTGCAGCACCCTGTTTACCCTGATCCTGTTACCCGCCTTCCTGCGGCTGGGTGAGCAGGTCGACGTGCCGCACGCCCTCCGGCAGCGGGCCTGAGCAAGGAGCTCATATGAAACGAGTGATGACAAGGATGGTGCTGGTCGGCGTGCTGGGGTTGAGCCTGCCGAGCCAGGCCAAGATGGTGACCCTGGCGGACGTGACCCAGGGGGACGCGGCGGCCAGCATCTGGGTCAGCGGCACCGTGGCGAGCCGTCAGCAGGCGGCGCTCAGCGCCGAGGTGAGCGGGCGGGTGGAGTGGATCGCCGAGTTCGGCAGCCGGGTCAAGGCGGGGGATGAGTTGCTGCGCCTCGACAGTGCGGCGCTGCGGCTCTCATTGGAGCAGTCCCAGGCCGAGCAGGCCAAGTGGGACAGCAATGTGCGCTACGCCCGCGCCGAGTTCCAGCGCCTGGATCGGCTGCGCCAGCAGAACAACGCCTCCCTCAGCCAGCATGACAAGGCGCGCTATGATGTGGAGCAGGCCGAGCTGGCCGAGCGGCTGGCCCGGGTGCAGGTGCGCCAGATCGAGGAGCAGCTGCGCAGGACCCACATCTTCGCCCCGTTCGACGGAGTTGTGAACGATCACTTTATCCAGCCGGGGGAACACGTGGATGCGGGCGAGCGGGCGCTGGAGCTGGTCAACCCGGATCAACCGGACATCCGGCTGCGGGCGCCCATCATCTGGGCCGGGCAGCTGCCAGCCCAGGCCCGGCTGCGGGTCGAGGGCGATCAGCTCAGCAGCCATGCGGTCTACTATCAGCGTGCGGCGAGCGCAGACCCCAAGTCCCGCCTCATCGAGTTGCGCCTCAAGCCCGAGCCGGGTCAGTTCATCATCGGCTCGCCGGTGCGGGTGGCGCTGCCGCTCGGGCAGCAGCAGACCATGTTGCTGCCACGGGATGCGCTGGTGCTCAACACCGAGGGCAGCGTGGTTTATAGGGTGGAGCAGAGCGGCAAGGAGCTGAAGGTGAACCGGGTACCGGTGACTGTGCTGTTTGGCGACAGCCAGCAGGTGGCAGTGAGCGGCGCGCTCAAGCAGGGGGACAGGGTGGTGGTGCGCGGCGCCGGCAGCCTGCAGGACGGCGACAAGGTGGAGCTGTTTCGCGGCTGATCCGGCCATGGCCCCATGAAAAACGGCTCCCGCGGGAGCCGTTTTTGTTGACGGGCGAGTTACTCGACCATCATCACCTTGCAGGTGTTGGTACTGCCCACGGTTTCCATCTTGTCGCCGTGAGTCAGCAGCACCATGTCACCGCTCTGGACCAGGCCCTTGGCCTTGAGGGCATCCAGTGCCTCGCGGCACACCTCATAGACCGGCTTGCTCTCGTCGCCGTCAAACAGCACGGGTGTGACGCCACGGTAGAGGTTGGTCCAGGCCAGGGTCTTGTTGTGGGGAGACATGGCGAAGATCGGCAGGCCTGAGCTGATGCGGGACATCAGCAGCGGGGTAGTGCCGGACTCGGTCAGTGCCACGATCGCCTTGACCCCTTCCAGGTGGTTGGCGGCATACATGGTGGACATGGCCACGGCTTCTTCTACCGAGGTGAAGGTGTAGCTCATGCGGTGGTTGGAGACGTTCAGGCTCGGGTGCTTCTCGGCGCCCACGCAGACGCTGGCCATGGAGGTCACCGTCTCGATGGGGAACTGACCGGCGGCGGTCTCGGCTGAGAGCATCACCGCATCGGTGCCGTCCAGCACGGCGTTGGCCACGTCCATGACCTCGGCACGGGTCGGCAGCGGGGCATTGATCATGGACTCCATCATCTGGGTCGCGGTGATCACCACCCGGTTCAGGCGACGGGAGTGACGGATCAGCTTCTTCTGCACGCCCACCAGTTCGGGATCACCGATCTCGACGCCGAGATCGCCACGGGCCACCATGACGGCGTCGGAGCCGAGGATGATGTCTTCCATCGCCTCGTCGGTGGCGACGGTTTCGGCGCGCTCGACCTTGGCCACTATCTTGGCGTTGGAGCCGGCCTCGCGGGCCAGTTCGCGGGCGTAACGCAGGTCGTCGCCGTTACGGGGGAAGGAGACAGCCAGGTAATCCACGTTCATGCGGGCCGCGGTCTTGATGTCTTCCTTATCCTTCTCGGTCAGGGCCGGGGCGGAGAGACCGCCGCCTTTCTTGTTGATGCCCTTGTTGTTGGAGAGGGGGCCAGCCACGGTCACCGCGGTGTGAATGCGGGTGCCTTCGACCTGTTCGACTCTCAGCTGTACCCGGCCGTCATCCAGCAACAGGATGTCGCCCGGGACCACGTCGTTTGGCAGGCTCTTGTAGTCGATGCCGACCTGCTCCTGGCAGCCTTCGCCCTTGCCGAGCGCGGCATCGAGCACGAACTTGTCACCGATGGCCAAGTAAATCTTGCCATCCTTGAAGGTAGAGACGCGGATCTTGGGGCCTTGCAGATCGCCCATGATGGCGACGTGGCGGCCGAGCTTGGCGGCGATTTCACGCACCTGGGTGGCGCGCAGGATATGATCTTCAGGAGTGCCGTGAGAGAAATTCATCCGCACCATGTCGGCACCGGCGCGGATGATCCCCTCGAGGATGCCGTCGCGATCGGTCGCCGGACCGAGTGTGGTTACAATCTTTGTACGTCTTGGCATGAAAGACTCCAATGTGAAGTTGATATGACTTGAAATACTGCCCCGTCAAGCACATGGCATGGCGCCCGCTTGCAGGCCATCTGAGTGGCCTTATGTTATTAAATTACAATACTACACCAAGCTGAATGGCATAGACAGCCGGGGGACGGGCCCCCGAACCTTCAGGAATTGTGCGGGGTATCGAAGCGGGATTCGCGCAAACCTTCTTTGACTTTCTTCAGGTTTTCGCGAAATTTCATGCCACGGCGCAGGGTAAAACCGGTCGCCAATACATCTACCAACGCCAGCTGGGCGATGCGGGAGGCCATCGGCATGTAGACGTCGGTGTCTTCCGGCACATCCATGGAGAGCACCAGATTGCACTCGCGCGCCAGCGGGGAATCCTTGGCGGTCATGCCGATCACGGTGGCGTCGTTTTCACGGGCCAGGGCCGCGATCTCCACCAGCGCCTTGGTGCGGCCGGTGTGGGAGATCAGCACCACCACATCCCCTTCGCTGCTGTTGATGCAGCTCATGCGCATCATGACGATGTCCTCGAAGCTCACCACCGGGATGTTGAAGCGGAAGAACTTGTTCTGGGCATCCCGCGCCACGGCCGAGGAGGCACCGAGGCCGAAGAAGCTGATCTTCTTGGACTGGGTAAGGATATCGACGCAGCGATTGATGGCGGAGATGTCCAGACTGTTCTTGGCGGCATCGAGGCAGGCCATGGTGGACTCGAAGATCTTGGCGGTGTAGGTATCGGGCCCGTCTTCCGCCTCGACATGGCGATTCACATAAGGCGTGCCGTTGGCCAGGCTCTGGGCCAGGTGCAGTTTGAAATCGGGGAAACCCTTGGTATCGAGGCGACGACAGAAGCGGTTGACGGTCGGCTCACTGACATCAGCCATCTTGGCCAGGGTGGCAATACTGGAGTGGATGGCGGTCTGGGGCGATGCCAGAATCACCTCCGCTACCTTACGCTCTGATTTACTGAAACTTTCTAAGTTGTTAGTGATCTTATCGAGGGTATTCATCATTACCACCAGGCATTTTTGTAATTTAACTTCAGTGTCTATGCACTAAATTCACGGTCAAGCAGCTTTCCTATCGACCCGATGACTATACAAGACAAGCTCTTACCGAAACTAATCTCGGCCCTGTAAAGTATGACTCATGTCTAATTATTTCGTATTTTGGGTTACAAACTTTCATTCAGCCCCTGAAAACGCTTACAAATGTTGCAAAGCAACAACACTGTGAGCGAGTGCACAGATGCATTCATCAAAGGCGCCGCCCGGGGGAGGGCTCGGGTAGAATCGCAGCCAAATAACAATGTCGGGACGGTAAGGGCCGCCCCGAGTCGGTAACGAAGGAGTTTGTTATGCAGCATACCCATGCGCTGGTCGGCGACGTCGGCGGCACCAACGCCCGGCTGGCCCTCTGTGAGCTGGCAACCGGTGTCATTTCCCAAGCAAAGACCTATTCCGGCCTGGCTCATCCCAGCCTGGAGGCCGTGGTGCGCCTCTATCTGACAGAGCATTCCGCCAAGGTTGGCGAGGCCTGTATCGCCATTGCCTGCCCGATCAACGGCGACTGGGTCGCCATGACCAACCACAGCTGGGAGTTCTCCATCAGCGAGATGCAGGCCAATCTCGGCCTGACCCGGCTGCAGGTCATCAACGACTTTACCGCCGTCTCCATGGCGGTGCCCGTGCTGACGGAGGCCGATCGCATCCAGCTGGGGGGGGCGGCACCGGTGGCCGGCAAGCCCATCGCCATCTATGGCGCAGGCACAGGCCTGGGGGTCGCGCACCTGGTGCAGGCCGGCGAGCGGTGGCTCAGCCTGCCGGGGGAGGGCGGTCATGTGGATTTCGCTGCCAACAGCGAGGAAGAGGATGCGGTGCTGCAGGTGATGCGCGCGGAGCTCGGCCACGTCTCGGCCGAGCGGCTGCTCTCCGGTCCCGGCCTCGTCAACATCTACCGCGGCCTGGTGAAGTCCGATGGCCGTGAGCCCGAGGCGCTGCTGCCCAAAGACATCACCGAGCGGGCGTTGGCGGGCTCCTGCCTCGACTGTCGCCGCACCCTGAGCCTGTTCTGCGTGCTGATGGGGCGCTTTGCCGGCAATCTGGCGCTCAACCTGGGCACCTTCGGCGGCGTCTATATCGCCGGCGGCATAGTGCCCCGCTTCCAGGAGTTCTTCCTCGGCTCTGGTTTCAGAGTGTCATTCGAAGATAAAGGACGCTTCAAACCCTATCTGAAAGACATTCCTGTTTTCCTCATCACCCACGAGGGGCCGGGTCTGCTCGGCGCCGGCGCCTATCTGCGCCAGTCCCTCGGGATCTGGCTCTGAAACAGGCCAAGAAAACGATTTCACCATGGTTCAGCCTTGATTCAGTGACCCTGGTGTAGAGTGATCCCACGTACTCAAGAGGGCGGGTCTTCATAAGGAATTGAAACCAGCTCTCACCCGCTGGGTGCGTTTGTCACCTGACAAGCCTGAACTGTTTCACCGGCCCTCGCGGCCGGTTTTTTTATGCCTGTTCGCCTCGAATTTCTTTGCCTAGCCGCCATTCTCCCGCCATCACAGGGCGAGCGACTCAGTGGTCACTTCATCCTGCAAGCCGTGCCAGTTCGGCCATGGTACGGCTGGCTAGGGCGGTTTTGCCGGCCTTGCACTGCTGGCGAGGTTGCTGGCCAGAAGGCGGGTCTGATCGATACGGGAATCGATGGTCTGAGAGTTATGGGGCGGTGCGGCTGGTGCTGGCCCTTGTGAGCAGAAGCAGCAGTTGTTGAGGCCGGAAGAGGGGGATGGCAGTCGACCGATAACAGCCGTGCGATAGTCGCTGATGTTGAGTCACGCCACGGCGCAGATGAGCTTTCTGATGTAGCTCGATGAGAGATACGCTTTCGCGCTTAGACGGGCCGGCATGGGCCATGGACTGATCCATAGCCCATGCCTTGGGCCCCTGCGGTATCAGGGAAGCGTCATGTGGAATCTGGCGCCGCCGAGCGGTGACTCGTCCACCCGGATCTTGCCGCCGTAGCTGTGCACTATCTCGGTCACCACCGCGAGGCCGATGCCCTGGCCACAGGAGCTGTCGGCCCGCACCCCGCGCTGGAAGATCTGCTGTGACTTGCCGGGATCGATGCCGGGGCCGTCGTCTTCCACCACGATGAGCAGGTTGTTTTCCTGGCGACGCACCTGCACCCGGATCTCGCTGATGGCAAACTTGCAGGCGTTGTCGAGCAGGTTGCCCATCAACTCCATCAGATCGCCCTGCTCACCGCTGAAGAAGACGTCGTCATCGAACTGGAAGCTGGTTTGCAGCTTCTTGTGGCGATAGACCTTGGAGAGGCTGGCCAGCAGCTTCTCGATGAGCGGTACCGGCTCGGTGCCCTTGCTGGCAAGGCGCTTGCGGCCGGTGACGGCGCGGCGCAGCTGGTACTGGATGATCTGATCCATGGTGGTGATCTGTTCGTTGATGTTGTCATGGATGTCGTGGCCGAGCTTGAGCTCCTGGGCCGTGATCTGGATGAGTGCCAGCCGTGTCTTCAGGCTGTGAGCCAGATCGTTCAGGGCATGCTGGTAGCGCTGGGTCTGCTGGCGTTCGTTTTCCAGCAGTTGGTTGACCGATTCGGTCAGGGGCTGCAGCTCCCGTTCGTAGTCGCTGGAGAGTGCCTCCCGCTTGCCGGCCCGGATCTCGTCTATCTGCCGCGCCATGGTGCGCAGGGAGGAGAGGCTCCAGAAGCTGGTGAGCAGCAGCAAGGCACCGAGCAGGCAGTAGGAGAGCAGCGCCTGGCGGATGCATTGGTAGAGATAGGCCTGAGTCTGGGCCAGATAGCGTTTGGCGGAATCGACCATTACCACGTAGTAGGTGGTGGGGCCCTTACCATGATTGCGCAGGAAGCGCAGACTGTAGATGAAGTAGCTCTCGCCATTCTTGATGGTATGGAGCTTGAAGAAGTAGTCCTGATCCAACCCACCCAGGTGTTTCATCAGATCCTGACAGATGGTCTTCTTGACCGAGATCACCTCAGGTATATGCAGGCTGGACCAGCTCAGTTCCCCATCGGCCCGGCAGATGAGGGTATCGAGGTTGGGGTCGATGGCATCCGGGGTGATGTTGCCGAGATCCGTGATGGCACGGGGATCCGGTTGCTTGGAGGAGAACAGCTTGGAGAGATTCTCCTGCATGCGGGTGCTGGCCTTCTGGGCCTGCTCCTCGGTGTGACCGAGGTAGAGGATATAGACCGAGAAGGACATGATGATAGCGATGACCAGCATGGCACTCATCATCAGCTTGATGTGGAGGGATCGGCTGATCAGATACATAGGGCGCTCATTGGCGGAGAGGGCGGCAAGATGCGGCGCTCAACTGCATGAAAGGTTAAAGATATAGCCTTGACGCCGGATGGTGGAGATGGGGGAGACTGTTCCTTCCGGATCCAGCTTCTTGCGCAGCCGGCTTACCATGACCTCTATGGTATTCGGGTCCCCTTCACCATCGCCGTAGAGCTGATCCAGCAACTGCTGCTTGGAAACCACCTGGCGGGCATTGCGCATCAGGTACTCCAGGATCAGGTACTCGAAGCTGGTCAGCACAGTGACTTCCCCAGCGATGCTCAGCTCCTTGCGAGACAGATCAAGCTCGTATTCACCCGCCTTCACCCTGGGGGAAATGAAGCCGGCGCTGCGGCGCACCAGGGCGTTGAGACGGGCCAGCAGCTCGTCTTTCTGGAACGGCTTGACCAGATAATCATCGGCACCAGCCTCCAGCCCCTCTACCTTGTCCTGCCAGTTGCCACGGGCAGTCAAGACGATGATGGGGAAGGGGATCTGTTGCTCCCTCAACTGGCTGATGAGTTGCAGACCGTCCATGTCCGGCAGGCCGAGATCGATGATGGCCACATCGATGGGATAGTCGCGAGCATAATGCAGCGCAATCTGGGCGCTGTCGGTGCTGTGGACCTGATTCTGGGCCTCGGTCAACAGCGTAGTAAGATGGTGATTGAGCAGCTTGTCGTCTTCGACCAATAGAATTTTCATAAGATGCATGATTATGAGGGTCCAGGCTGTCAATTAGAGGGTGTATAGGAAGGAGAGTCAATGCGGATCCTAACCAGTCACCCCTGTATCGGGACTGAATCACATAACCCTTTAGAGGATGCGTCACTCCCTGACTATGAAAGTGGTGGCCAATTGCCGGAAGGTCGGTGGTTGATGGGTGGATGAGGTGGTGAAAACTTGTGGGTGAGTAGCCTCCTAGTTCATCTTCCAACAGCAAAGATAAGATCTTAACAAGTTGAAAAATTGGTGTTTTTCGTATGGTTATACAGACACATTGTGTAATTGTTAGTGGGTGTACAAGTTGAACCTGCTCCTACAGGTGTTCGTATGATGCCTCTTTTCGTACATTCTTGGGTTGTCGGCCTCCTATGTTTTGACTGTTCATTCTTGGGGAAAACGAGGTAGAATCCGAGGTTAAATCGGGTTGATGGCCCTATCTGGCCTAGATGTGAGTAGTGCACGCATCCTGCATTTTCCGATGCGTAAGGTGATAGGGAATCATTGCTAAGCATCAATCAAGACAAGAAGCTGGAGGATATGATGACCAACAGCGCGCGCAATCAGGTTAAAGGCAGCATGCTGGGAGCTGAAACTCAGGGGCGGTAGCCAACGTCGCGGTCAGGATAAGAGCGTTATCTGGTTTCCTTTTACCGATTTTCTATGCCATCACAGCGGTATGATCATCATCCACTCCCCCTATCATGTCTCATTCTCTTCGTTCAATTTAATTATCTTGCGAGAGCACTAATCTATATGAAAATCCTTGTGACTGGTGGCGCCGGCTTTATCGGTTCTGCCGTTGTTCGCCACATCATCCGTGATACGCAGGATGCCGTCGTCAACCTCGATAAACTCACCTATGCGGGCAATCTGGAGTCCTTGGCCGAAGTTTCGACCAGTGATAGCTATGCCTTCGAGCAGGTGGATATCTGCAACCGCGCCGAGCTGGACCGGGTGTTTGCCGCGCATCAACCCGATGCCGTGATGCACTTGGCTGCCGAGAGTCACGTCGATCGCTCCATCACCGGGCCCGCCGATTTTATCGAGACCAATATCGTCGGCACCTATGTGTTACTGGAAGCGGCCCGTGCTTACTGGAACGGTCTGGATGAGAGTCGCAAGAGCGCTTTCCGCTTCCACCATATCTCCACCGATGAGGTATATGGGGACTTGCCCCACCCGGATGAGGTGCATACCGGCGAGGTGCTGCCGCTCTTTACCGAAACCACCCCCTATGCCCCCAGCAGCCCCTATTCTGCCTCCAAGGCCTCCAGCGACCATCTGGTGCGCGCCTGGCGCCGGACTTACGGTCTGCCGACCGTGGTCACCAACTGCTCCAACAACTACGGCCCCTATCACTTCCCCGAGAAGCTGATCCCGCTGGTGATCTTGAACGCGTTGGATGGCAAGCCGCTGCCGGTGTATGGCAAGGGCGACCAGATCCGTGACTGGCTCTATGTGGAAGATCATGCGCGGGCTCTCTATGCCGTGGTCACCACGGGTGTGATGGGTGAGACCTACAATATCGGTGGCCACAACGAGAAGCAGAACCTGGAGGTGGTGCACACCATCTGCGATCTGCTCGATGAGATGGTGCCCAAGGCGGGCTCTTATCGCGATCAAATTACCTATGTCACAGACCGTCCCGGTCACGACCGCCGCTATGCCATCGATGCCAGCAAGATGAGTCGCGAGCTTGATTGGCAACCGCAAGAGACCTTCGAGTCCGGCATTCGCAAGACGGTGCAGTGGTATCTGGGTAACCAGCAGTGGGTCAGCAACGTCAAGAGCGGTGCCTATCAATCCTGGATTGAACAGAACTACGGGGAGCGTGCCTGATGCATATTTTGCTGTTTGGCAAAAACGGCCAGGTGGGATGGGAGCTGCAGCGCGCCTTGGCGCCACTGGGGCGCATTACCGCCGTTGATTTTGACTCCACCGACTACTCCGGTGATTTCAGCAACCCGGCCGGGGTGGCCGAGACGGTACGCTTGCTCAAGCCGGATGTAATTGTCAATGCCGCGGCTCACACCGCGGTCGACAAGGCCGAGAGCGAACGGGAATTTGCCGAGCTGCTCAATGCCACCAGTGTCGAGGCGATTGCCACAGAGGCAGAGGCCTTGGGCGCTTGGCTGGTGCATTACTCCACCGACTACGTGTTCGATGGCAGTGGCGAGCGCCCCTGGGTCGAGAGCGACCAGACAGCGCCGCTCAACGTCTATGGCGAGACCAAGCTGGCGGGTGAGCATGCAGCAGCACTGTGTGCCCGCCACCTCATCTTCCGCACCAGCTGGGTCTATGCCGCCCGCGGTGCCAACTTCGCCAAGACCATGCTGCGAGTTGGCAAGGAGCGCAGCGAGATGTCGGTCATCAACGACCAATTCGGTGCACCGACCGGTGCGGAGTTGCTGGCCGACTGCACGGCCCATGCAATCCGCACGGCACAAGGCAAACCCGAGGTGGCGGGCCTCTATCATCTGATCGCCTCCGGTACCACCACCTGGTTTGATTATTCCCAGCGAGTCTTCGCCAAAGCGCGGAAAGCCGGTGTCGAGTTGGCCGTGACTCAGGTCAATGCCGTGCCGACCAGCGCCTTCCCGACGCCCGCCAAGCGCCCCCATAACTCACGGCTCGATACCACCAAGTTCCAGCGCACCTTCGATCTGGTGTTGCCGGACTGGAGCGTAGGCGTCGATCGGATGCTGACCGAGATCCTCGGCAAGTAACAAGTAAAGAAGAGGGTGAGTGGCATGGGAATATACACCTCTCGCCAACAGGGATAAAACACAACAAGAGTAGCTATTAGGCACACTCTTTTTGATGGTTGCGTAATTCAAATATAAGAAATTAAACATCATGACTAAACGTAAAGGCATTATTCTGGCCGGAGGCTCTGGCACCCGTCTCTATCCCGTCACCATGGCCGTCAGCAAGCAGCTGCTGCCTATCTATGACAAACCGATGATCTATTACCCGCTGAGCACCCTGATGCTGGCGGGGATCCGCGATATCTTGATCATCAGCACACCGCAAGATACCCCCCGTTTTGAACAGTTGCTGGGTGATGGCAGCCAGTGGGGCCTGAACTTGCAGTACAAGGTGCAGCCAAGTCCGGACGGGTTGGCACAAGCCTTTATTCTGGGGGAAGAGTTCATCGGCTCAGATCCCTGTGCGCTGGTGCTGGGCGACAATATCTTCTACGGCCACGACCTACAAAAGCACTTGGAAGCCGCTGCCGCCCAACCAAATGGTGCCACCGTCTTTGCCTATCACGTTCATGACCCGGAGCGCTACGGGGTGGTGGAGTTTGACAGCAAGGGGACGGCCATCTCGCTGGAAGAGAAGCCGCTGGAGCCCAAGAGCAACTACGCGGTAACGGGTCTCTATTTTTATGACAACAGCGTGGTGGAGATTGCCAAGAGCCTGACGCCATCCCCCCGCGGCGAGCTGGAGATCACCGACGTCAACCGCATCTACCTTGAGCAGGGTAATCTGTCGGTGGCCATGATGGGCCGTGGTTATGCCTGGCTTGATACCGGCACCCATGAGAGCCTGATTGAGGCGAGTAACTTTATTCAGACCATCGAGACTCGCCAGGGGTTGAAAGTGGCCTGTCCGGAAGAGATTGCGTATCGCCAAAAATTCATCGATGCAGATCAGGTGAGGAAATTAGCCGCCCCGCTGATCAAAAATGCGTACGGTCAATATCTACTTAAAATGGTTGCCAAAGCCTGATGTGATATTGAGAGGAGGTTCCCTCCCACAATACTATATAAATTCGATTTGGATATTAAAGATGAATGTAATCAAGACAGCGATACCTGAAGTCCTTATCTTTGAGCCAAAAGTATTTGGTGATGAACGTGGTTTTTTCTTTGAGAGTTTCAACCACCAGCAATTTGAAGCAGCGATTGGCCATCAAGTGACATTTGTGCAGGATAACCACTCCAAGTCATCCAGAGGGGTATTGCGCGGCTTGCACTATCAGTTACCGCCCCACGCGCAATGCAAGCTGGTGCGTTGTGTCGCTGGTGAGGTATTTGACGTCGCGGTCGATATTCGCAAAAGCTCCCCCACTTTTGGTCAGTGGGTTGGAGTGCATTTGTCAGCCGAGAACAAGCGCCAATTATGGATTCCGGAAGGATTTGCTCATGGTTTTGTTACGTTAAGTGAGACAGCCGAGTTTCTATACAAGACGACAGAATATTATGCCCCTCAATGTGAGGCCTGCATAACGTGGGACGATACAGATATTGCGATTGAATGGCCGTTTGAATTTGAACCACAATTATCCTCTAAAGATTTGCAAGGTATCTGTTTACAAGATGCTGTTTGTTTTGAGTGATTTATGACACCGATTATTAGAATAAAACCATCAGATATTAATTTTCATGCAATTGAGAATGCAACGATTCTGGAGTCAGCAATTCGTGCTGGAGTCATACTGGAACATAGTTGTAAAAATGGTTCTTGTGGACTGTGTGAGTCAAAGCTCATAGAAGGTAAAGTGATTAATGAGCAAGGTAATGTATTCTCTGCAGGGCAGAATTTTTTGACATGTCAATGCAAGAGTGCCTGTGCAGAGTTAATTATTGAAGCTGAATACTACCCCGAACTGGCTTGCCTCTCTCGTAAAACCGTGCCATGTAAAGTGACATTGGCAGAGATTGATAATGAATTTCTGATCTTAAAGTTCAGACTTCCTCCTGCTGCGGGCTTTGATTATTTACCTGGACAGTATATCAACCTTAGCTATCAAGGAATCACCAGAAGCTACTCCATCGCCAATGCCAACAGTAAAGATGGAATTGAACTCCATATTCGCCTTGTTCCCGATGGTGCAATGAGTAAATTGCTTTGTGCTGGCGTCAAGCTAGATTCTCTGATGAGAATAGATGGCCCTATTGGTACCTTTTTCATCAGAGAGGATAATCGCCCCATTATTTTCTTGGCTGGTGGTACCGGATTCGCTCCGGTTAAGTCTATGGTAGAGGCCCTCATAAATAGCAATTCAGCACGAAAAATTAATATCTATTGGGGCATGAGTAAATCTCAGGACTTCTATTCTAAGCTTCCTTCCGAGTGGGAAAATAAGCATGAAAATATTACCTTCATTCCGGTTGTTTCTGGTAGCGATTCAGGCTGGAGTGGACGCACTGGACTTGTCCATCAAGCAGTATTGCAAGATTTTGGTAGTCTATCTGATTACTGTGTTTATGCCTGCGGTTCACCTCAGATGATCGCGGCCGCGAAAGAAGATTTCGTCAAAGTTGGACTTTCGGAAAAACAATTTTTTTCTGATGCCTTTACGGTATCAAAATAAGTGGGAGAAAACATGAAAGCGGTAATTCTTGCCGGTGGCCTGGGCACCCGTCTAAGTGAAGAAACTATTGTAAAACCTAAGCCGATGGTCGAGATCGGGGGCAAGCCGATCCTCTGGCACATTATGAAGATGTATTCTGCACACGGTATCAATGACTTCATCATCTGCTGTGGTTACAAGGGATATGTCATCAAGGAATATTTCGCTAACTATTTTCTTCATATGTCTGATGTCACTTTTCATATGGCCGAAAACCGGATGGAAGTGCATGAGAAACGTGCAGAGCCATGGAATGTGACTCTGGTTGATACTGGGGATGCATCCATGACGGGTGGCCGTCTTAAGCGTGTTGCTGAGTATGTGAAAGATGATGAAGCATTCCTGTTTACTTATGGGGACGGTGTGTCAGATGTCGATATCAGGGCGAGTATCGACTTTCATATGAGCCACGGAAAATTGGCGACACTTACGGCAACGTATCCCCCAGGTCGCTTCGGTGCGCTGGATATCCAGAATAATCAGATCCTCTCCTTCAAAGAAAAACCAAGAGGTGATGGTGCCTTGATCAATGGCGGCTTCTTTGTATTAAGTCCCAAGGTGATCGACTTGATAGACAATGATGCGACCACTTGGGAGCAAGAGCCGCTAATGAGCCTTGCTGAACAAAATGAGCTAATGGCATTTGAGCACGGTGGATTCTGGCAGCCGATGGATACCCTGCGTGATAAGCACTATCTGGAAGGGCTTTGGGAAAAAGGCAAGGCCCCCTGGAAGGTATGGGAGTAATGAGCGTGATCGATCCTGATTTCTGGAAAAATAAGCGGGTCTTTATGACCGGCCACTCCGGTTTTAAAGGTGGCTGGCTGGCGCTGTGGCTGGAGGAAATGGGAGCCATAGTGCGTGGCTACTCTCTTCCTGCTCCCACTGAACCCAGCCTCTTCGACGTGGCCAAGGTTCGGCAGGGGTTGTTGTCGGAAGATGGCGATATTCGTGACTTCTTCCATCTGCGAGAAGCCATGACCGACTTCAAACCCGAGATCGTATTTCATATGGCTGCCCAACCGTTGGTACGACTCTCCTATGACGATCCTATCGAGACTTATTCCACCAATGTCATGGGTACCGTCTATGTGCTTGAAGCCATCAAGGCGGTCGGTGGCGTCAAGGCGGTAGTCAATATCACCAGCGACAAGTGTTATGAAAACCGCGAATGGGTGTGGGGGTATCGTGAAGATGAGGCCATGGGGGGTTATGATCCCTATTCCAACAGCAAGGGCTGTGCGGAGTTGATCGCCTCTGCGTACCGTAGCTCTTTCTTTAATCCGAAGGATTATGCACGCCATGGCGTGGCCTTGGCATCGGTACGCGCTGGCAATGTGATTGGCGGCGGGGATTGGGCCAAAGATCGTTTGATCCCGGATATCTTGCGCTCCTTCCAGAACGACCAGCCGGTGGTTATTCGCAATCCTCATTCAATCCGACCGTGGCAGCATGTGCTCGAACCCTTGTCAGGCTATTTGCTGGTTGCACAGCATCTCTATCGCGATGGCTGTGCCTATGCAGAAGGGTGGAACTTCGGGCCCAACGACAACGATGCTCAGCCGGTGCAGTTTATTGTCGAGAAGATGGTGCAGTTGTGGGGCGGCAACGCCAGCTGGCAACTCGATGGTGCCGATCATCCTCACGAAGCTCATTACCTCAAGCTCGATTGCTCCAAAGCCAAGCTGCGGATGGGCTGGCAACCGCGTTGGGATCTTGTCACCACTCTGGATCGCATCATCAAGTGGCACAAGGCCTGGCTGGCCGGTGAAGATATGCGTGAGGTTACCCTGCACGAGATCCGCGACTATATGGCAGCCCACTGATACCAACGGGTCTGGTGGTTTTCCCGTTGGCTAAATAGCATTAGCTAGGTAACATCCGGCCCCTTCGATCAACGAACCACAACCCATTGTCGAAACAGATGTCGAAACCAGGCATTGGCAAGACTTTTAACAGGAAGAGATAAATGAGTGCACAAGCTCTGCGTGAACAAATTTCCCAACTGGTAGCTCAGTATGCCGAGCAGGCGATGGCACCCAAGCCGTTCGTGGCGGGTAGTAGCGTCGTCCCGCCGTCTGGCAAGGTGATCGGTGCCCGTGAACTGCAGCTGATGGTTGAGGCTTCGCTGGATGGCTGGTTGACCACCGGTCGTTTCAACGATGCTTTCGAGAAGAAGCTGGGTGAATACATCGGCGTACCCCATGTGTTGACCACCACGTCAGGCTCTTCCGCCAACCTGCTGGCCCTGACGGCGCTGACTTCCCACAAGCTGGGTGAACGTGCACTCAAACCGGGTGATGAAGTGATCACCGTTGCGGCCGGCTTCCCGACCACGGTCAATCCGACCATCCAGAATGGCCTGATCCCGGTATTCGTGGATGTAGATATCCCGACTTATAATATCGATCCCACTCTGATCGAGGCCGCCGTAACGGATAAAACCAAAGCCATCATGGTCGCCCATACTCTGGGTAACCCGTTCAATCTGGCCGAGGTGCGTCGCATCGCCGACAAGTACAACCTCTGGTTGATCGAAGATTGCTGTGATGCCCTAGGTACCCGTTACGATGGCAAAATGGTCGGTACTTTTGGTGATATCGGCACCGTCAGCTTCTACCCGGCGCACCATATCACCATGGGTGAGGGTGGGGCCGTGTTCACCAAGTCCAGCGAACTGAAGAAGATTATCGAATCCTTCCGTGACTGGGGTCGTGATTGCTACTGCGCACCGGGTTGCGACAACACCTGTGGCAAGCGTTTCAGTCAACAGCTTGGCTCCCTGCCGGAAGGCTATGACCACAAGTACACCTACTCCCACCTGGGGTACAACCTCAAGATCACTGACATGCAGGCGGCCTGTGGTCTGGCCCAGTTGGAGCGTGTAGAAGAGTTCGTCGAGCAGCGCAAAGCTAACTTCGCATACCTGAAGGCGGGCTTGGCCAACTGTGTCGATTTCCTCGAACTGCCGGAAGCCACCGAAAACTCTGAACCGTCCTGGTTTGGTTTCCCGATAACGCTGAAGGAAACTGCAGGTGTCAGTCGTCTTGAGCTGGTCAAGTTCCTTGACGAGGCCAAGGTGGGTACTCGCCTGCTGTTCGCTGGGAACCTGACTCGTCAGCCGTATTTCGCTGGTCGTGAATATCGTGTTGTTGGTGAGCTGACCAACACTGACCGTGTGATGAATCAGACTTTCTGGATCGGTATCTACCCAGGCTTGGCTCATGATCATTTGGATTACGTGATTGCCAAGTTTGAAGAGTTCTTTGGCGTTAGTTTCTAAATTTTTTGAACAAAAGATAATTCAGTGAGCCAACAATAGTTGGCTCCTATTTTACATTGAGGTTTGTTGATGAAAGCATCTGATGCGGTGGCTCATGTACTGGGCGCTAATAATGTCACTCACGGCTTTGAGCTGATTGGTGGCATGATTGCTCATTTGGTTGACAGCATTAATCAAATTGGCAAAACGAAACTGATCTCACTTCATCATGAACAAGCTGCTGCATTCGCTGCGGGGGGTGTTGCTCGGGCAAGTAATAACAAACAGATTGGACTGGCTTTAGGCACTAGCGGGCCAGGTGCAACAAATCTAGTAACGGGAATTGCAGATTGCTGGTTGGATAGCTACCCCTGTATTTTTCTTACCGGGCAAGTGAACACCTATGAGTTAAAGCAAGATAGAGCGATTAGGCAGCAAGGTTTCCAAGAACTGGATATTATCAGCATAGTAAAAAGTATTACTAAATTTTCTTATCAAATTAAGACTAAGGATGAATTAATTCCAAAATTGCAGGAAGCAATCAATATTGCTAAAAGTGGCCGCCCTGGACCTGTCTTATTAGATATACCGATGGATTTACAGCGTGCTGAGTTGCCAGATGATGTTCTCGACTATTTGAAGCAGTCATCGCCAGAACCCAGTGCTGTGACTTCGAACACCGCGAATTTTTCTTCTGTTTTTCAACGGCTCGCGCAAGCAAAAAAGCCGCTGTTTTTGATCGGTGGTGGTGCGGTGAATGCTGACAATTTTTCTCTTTGGCAACAAAAAATAGCCCGCATGGGCATACCCCATGTCGCTAGCCTGAAAGGCAGCGAGAAATGCCAATCACTTCAAAGTTATTATGGTCTGATCGGTAGCTACGGCACTCGAACGGCGAATTACGCTATTCAAAATTGTGATTTGTTAGTTGTTTTGGGCAGTAGAATGGATGTTCGTCAAACTGGGGCAGATACGAATGATTTTGCCCGTAATGCAGACATTATCCAGATTGATATAGATGCAGCCCAACTTGCTAATAGAATTAAAGCTGATCTGGATGTAAATGCAGACTGTGAGAAATTTTTCTCCTGTTATGACGATGAGCTTGCCAATGGTCTTGTTATGACCGAGGGGTGGACATCAGAGTTGCATAAGCACTGGTCTGATAATTATGTTGATGAGTATCAAGACTGGAGTATGAGCCCATTTGATATTTGTAAAAAACTGGAAGAAAGTTTCAAGTCTATTCCTGTTCATTATGTTGCCGATGTCGGTAACAATCAGATGTGGGCTGCTCATTCAATACTATTGAACCAAGGGCAGGCAATTCACCATTCCGGTGGCTTGGGTGCAATGGGCTTTGCCATTCCGACAGCCATTGGTGTGGCTTATGCGACCAAAGATCCTGTTGTTGTCTTGACTGGTGATGGTGGCGCACAACTTAATATCCAAGAGCTGGATATTATTGCTCGTGAACGGCTACCAGTATTGACGATTGTTTTTAATAATGAATCGTTGGGCATGGTGCGAGCATTCCAAGAAATGTATTTTGATGGCAGAAATGAATCAACATACTGGAATGGTTATAGCTCTTCATTCTGTAGCCTTGGGCGGGCTTATAATATCCTCTCATTCTCTACCTCAAATATTGCTGAGTTCGAGTCATTGCTTCTCAGGTTTGCCTCTCATCCCGAGCCCATGTTGATAGAAGTGCTGATGAGTGATGCGAGAGAGTGTCGTCCCCGTCTTGCATTTGGTCAGCCGATTGACAAACAATTTCCATTAAAAGGTTAATGATGAAAATAGCTATAATGGGTGCGACAAGTTTTATTGCCCAAGAATTACTAAGGCAGTGGGTTATCTGTGGAATAAACCATGAAGTCCATCTCTATGCAAGGGATATAGAAAAAGTTAATAAATTTCTTTATGATATAAATCATGCAGGAATAGATTTATTTCCACTAGATTTAAAACTATTTCCTGTGGATGGTGATTATGATGCAATTATTAATTTCATTGGTGTGGGAGACCCCGCAAAGGCCAAAAAAATGGGAGACAGTATATTATCAATAACATCGTTTTATGATGATTTAGTCATCAAGTACTTAAAAGATAGACCAAGCTGTAAATACTTATTCTTAAGTAGTGGTGCTGTTTACGGTCATGATTTTTCTAAACCGGCAACACCAAGTAAAATGGCAACCTTCAATATAAACTCTAGTGTCAATAGCGAAAAATATAGTCTCGCAAAATTTATTACTGAAGTAAAGCACAGAGATTTATACAATATGTCAATTGTTGACGTCAGGGTTTTTAGCTTTTTCAGCCGAAATCAAGACCTGTCAACTAGATTTTTTTTATCTGACTTGATAAGAGCAATACAAAACAATAAAAAATGTGAAGTTAGCGCAGAGGTTATGGTCAGAGACTATTTACATCCGGAGGATTTCAAGCAGATAATCGATTGTATATTATCATCTCCAAAAATGAATTTGGCTGTAGACTGCTATTCTGCAGGTGAAATAGATAAATTCCACCTGCTTGCAGAAATGAAAAGCAGGTTTGGATTGCAATATTGTATTTTAGACAATCCTGATGTAATTTGTGCCACTGGGAACAAAGTTAACTATTTTAGCAAAAATAATAAATTAGCTGAATTTGGATTCATACCTAAGTATACATCTTTAGAAAATATAGTAATGGAAGTATCTGCAATTCTAGGTGCCTAGTGATACCACTTTTTACATTTTTACATTTTTACATTTTTACGCATACGTATTATCAAAACAGTAAATATTCTTGTGTAGCATATGTTCTGTATTAAGTTATCTTTCTGAGTGTAGTATTGATGTAAGGATACGAATAAAGTTCGTATGCGTTTATCCTGATATTATTATTTCGGAGTCACGCCATGTTAACCGATACTTTTTATGAAAAGTTTTTGTACTCCCATATTAAATTGAGCTGTTAAGTTATTTATATCTGACTGTATTGGCGTAGCCCAAGTGTCATTTCATTTGTTGTGATTCAAGATAGAGGATATCTCTTAGGCCATTTTCAGCATTGCCACTATCTGAATTATATCAATGTTCGCTCTACTGCAATCTGGGCATGTCAGCATTTATCAAGTAAAAGATTGTGTCTGTGAATAACGCTTATTTAGAGTAAGTGGTTTTGTCAGGAATTATAGGGTTGTATAGAAAAACTGTACAGTCAAGTATGACCTCATAGGGTGTATTTAAATACAGTTAATCATGATGTGCTTTTATTGTTAACAATTCACTACATTATAACACTGGGTTTGTGATGAAACTTCTAAATAGAATGGGTGTAGATATAGATATCGGAGTGACATTATTATACCGAGTGTGGACCATTTTAGCTGGAGGCATCTTACTGTTCATCATACCAACTTATCTTTCCCCTGATGAACAAGGGTATTATTTTACGATCTCTAGCCTTATTGCGTTACAAGTGTTTTTTGAACTCGGATTTAACTTTGTAATAACACAGACAATAAGCCATGAAATGGCACACATTAAGATGTGTAATAATTTGGCGCTAGATGGAAACTTTAAATCTTTATATAAAGTTAGTTCGTTGATTGAAGCAATTCCAAAATGGTATATAAATATCGCATCCATTTTTTTTATAGTTGTGTTCTCTCTTGGAGTAATGTTTTTTTGGGGTAGTGCACTAGGTTTTTATAAATGGTTGCCTGTATGGGGGCTTGTAACTTTTTTCACGGCAGTGTGTCTTTTTCTTAGCCCATATCTTTCAGTTATGGAAGGATTCGGTTATGTTGCCAGAGTTGCCAAAATACGTTTAATTCAATCTGTAGTTGGGTATACTTTATTTATATTAGCGTTGTTCTTTAATTGTGGGCTTTATTCTCTACCTTTCGTTAGTGGGATTGCTGCCTTAATTAGCACCTTTTGGGTAATTAGAACTTTCCGTTCTTTATCATATCCTGATGCTTTTTATAAATATCGACATAGTCACAATTTTATTTCTGATAAAGTGTCTTGGTGGCGTGATATTCGGCCTTTGCAATCAAAGTTAGCAATTAGTTGGTTTAGTGGATATCTTATTTTTCAGTTGTTCAACCCCTTTTTGTTCAAAAATCAAGGAGCTGACATTGCGGGGAAAGTCGGCCTTGCATTGACTATTTATTCCACAATGTTGTCAATTTCAATGAGTTGGGTTAATGCCAAAATACCTACAATGAGTCGATTGATCGCCCAAAAAGATTTTTCTACCGTTAATGAAATTTTTCGAGCGCTAGTTTTCAGGTCTTCTCTAGTAAATTTGATTGTAGTTATGTTGTTTGATTTTTTTGTTATTCTATTAGGGGCGTATGAAATTCCACTAGTACAGCGTTTGCCATCACTAGGCATTATTGCTATGTTATCTTTCGTGACAATTATAAACCACTTGATTTTCTGTATGGCACTATACATGCGAGCATTTAAAGAGGAGCCATTAGTTAAGTGCTCACTGATTTCTGGTATTGTTACATCATCGCTGGTATTTATTGGCAGCCTGCATAGCGATAGCATGACAATATTATATTATTGCATAGTGACAACATTCATATCGTTCCCTTGGGTATTGTTTATTTTTATTAGATATCGTCAAGGTGTAGTTTTAAAATGAAAAAAATATTGATTGCGATACCGAACTTCAATAATGCACCTTTTATCAAAGATGCTATTTTTAGTGTGTTGAATCAGCAGCTCTCAGTTGGGTTTAATATTGATGTAGTTGTGTTTGATAATGCATCCACAGATGATAGTGTTAATGTGATAAGAACTATTGCAAGTAAATATGAATCTGTATCATTAATTTGCAATGATATTAATGTGGGGGCTATCCCTAATCATAATTTATGCATAGAATACGCAATAGAGTTTGGCTATGATTTTCTGAAAATATTATCATCTGATGATGTTTTGCTACCTAATATAATAAATCGGCAGGTCGAGATATTATCTAACGATGATAGGGTTGATATCGCCTCCTGTTCTATGATGATCACAAATGAAGATCTTAATAGTGGAATCCACTATTCGTTTTTGAAGGAAGCAGGAAAAGAGGTCCTCAGAGTAAACCCTGAGACCATAATGTTTAAAAGTATGGAAAAGGCTCAAAATTTGTTGGGTGGGCCAAGCAATACCATGCTTCGAGTTATTGCTATTAGGGATGTTCGGTTTCAAGCTAAATTTAGCTGGCTAAGTGATCTGCAGTTTGCGTTTGATATTTTAAAAAAATCTGCGGGTGACTTTGTGTATATTGAACAGCCAGGTTTTTTATATAGACGACATTCCAATACTGATACAGAAGCTATTGCTCGGAAAAAAGGGCTTCAAACACATGAGTGGCTTACATTTATCAATGATAATCGCAGAGAGCATAGGTTTATTTTTAGACGTTCAATACTTAAAGTAAAGTCATGGTTTCATAGGTTGAGGGCATTTTAATATGAAGAGTGTTTCTTTATTGATGTCAAGATCTATATACATTATAGCTCAGGTTGTTATACCCCTAATTAAATATTTTAAAGCGGCGATCTTAAGGGCGAAAATTTTCGAGCTTAAATGTCATTGCTCATCATCAGCAATCATTCAAGTCGACTCATGGTATAAGTTAACGCTTGAACCAAAAGTTTGTATTGGTCATGGTTCTCTTATTATTGTTTCGGATGAAAAGTCTGCGAATGGTATTACTTCGTCACTACGGATTGGGGAAGGAACATCAATCAATGAATACACTAATATTCGTGCCGCGGGAGGGGATATTTATATTGGAAAACACTGTATGATTGCTCAATTTGTCACCATTGTTGCATCAAACCATGTGGTAGATTTAGGGGGGAATATGATAGAGCATGAATGGGATAATGTTAAACGGAATGTCTCAATAGGTGATAATACATGGATTGGTGCTGGTAGTATTATATTGCCAGGAGTGACGATTGGCTCAGGGTGTGTCATTGCTGCGGGTTCTGTTGTAACACATGATGTTCTTGATAATCAGATAGTGGTTGGTGCTCCAGCTAAGCTACTCCGAGCGAGAGTGTTGTCATGAGCAAAAAAATTGCTTTTGTTTTTCCTTCTGTTTACTTTGGTGGCCATGAAATAATGGCTATGGAAATTATAAATAGTTTAAAGACGTGCCACTCTGTTTCGGTTTTAGCTTACATCAACAAAGAGAATATCTCACTAAAGAATGCTTTGCTTAAAGCAAATATTAATTATGAGGAGTTTGTTGGATACACCTCAAAAATGAAACCCGTAACGCATTTATTACATGTAAAAAATTCAATCACTGTGATTGATGTTCTTCAGCGTGCTGCGTTTTTTTCAAGTGATAGAAATGTTTACTTGATTCAAGGAAGTATTGAACTAGGGGCGGATTTTATTTTTTGGAGCTGGATATTAAATATACCGTTGGTGTCATACGTTCCCTTTGCACATTCAGCCATTCGACTAAAATTAAAGTTTTCTTATATTCGAGAACTCATCTCTAAATTTTATTACAAAATGTGCAGTAACTATATAACTATTTCCGATGTGTTTAAGGATCAATTGCTTTGTTATAATAAAACCGCAGTTGTAAATATTTGTAGGAACTTCATTACGCCTGAGAGGGTTAATGAAATAGAATGCACTTCTAGCTGTACAATTAAAAGCAACACTTTTAATATATTTGTGGTTGGCAGAGTGGTTTTTTCACAAAAAGCTCAGGATATTGCGGCTGAGGCATTTATAAAATTGCTTCAGCGTTATAAGAACTGCTTTGATAACAAAGTGAACT